>JBDHVE010000013.1:0-89438 GCA_039809485.1 Polyangiaceae bacterium
ACGAGGACGAACGACAACGGCACGACACGCGACACGCTCTCCAATCTTGCCTCGGCAAGGCCGCGAAGGAAAATTCTCGCTAGCCCCCGAAGAGGACGCGGGCGAACGCCTCGTCGACGACGGCCCACGGGCCCGCGTCCGGCATTCCCTCGCCGAGCTTCGCCGCGAGGCGATCGTAGGTCGCGCGCGGGAACGCGACGCCGGAGACGCCCTCGGCGCCGATGAGGACGAACCGGAGCCGCGCCGCCTCGCCATCGCCGTCGAGCGCTTCGAAGAGGAGGCGTTTGCCCTCGGCATCGGGGCCGAGGGTCTGGCGTGCGACGAGCTTGAGCGCTTCGACGACGCGATCATCGAGACCGGCCCGCGCGATCTTCACCTTCTCGATCAGTGCATTGCTGTCGCGGACGACGCGTGTGGTCTTCGCTTCGGCGGGGTTCTTCGTCGCCTCGACCTTCCCGAGCGCATCGAGCTGCACGACGAGCTCGCGCTTCGCATCGCGGTAGACCAGCTCGGGATCGACGACGCGCGTCACGTGGCCGCAGGCAGGGCATGCGAAGCGGAACAACCGACCGTCGAGGAGCTGCTCTTCGAGCTCGGGCTCGCGCGTCGCGTCCACCGACCGGTGCACGCGCGCGACGACCGGCTTCCCACACGAAGGGCACGCGACGGAACGCTCCTCGACGAGGCTCATGCCCGCGACGTAGCACGGGCAGAGCCGCGTCACATGCCCGCCTCGCGGCACGCGGCGGAGTGTGCTCCTCTCCGGCCATGCCCGACGAAGCCACGCGCCGCCACGCCGACGACCTGCGCGCCGCCTCGAAGCTGGCGGTCGACGCGACCCGCGCGATCACGCGGATCGTGCGCGAGATGCACCGGACGATCGCGAGCGGCCCGGCCGTCCTCGGACGCCCGCTCGCGCGTCCGGTCGACCTCGTCACCGGGCTCGTCTACGGCCACGTCGAGCGCGTGACGGATCTCGTCGGCACCGGTATCGACGCCGCGCTCTCGCATCTGTCGCCCTTCCTCGGCGCGAGCACGCCGGGGCCCGAGCGCGAAGCGGTCCTCGCTGCGTTGAACGGCGTCCTCGGCGACCATCTCCTCGCGAGCGGGAGCCCGCTCGCAATCAAGATGGCGTTCCGGCAGGACGGGAGGTCGCTGCCGCTCGAGCCGGAGGCCCTCCGCGCGGCATTGCCGGACGCGCGCCGGAAACTGCTCGTCCTCGTCCACGGCTCCTCGATGACGGACCGGCAGTGGCTGCGGGGCGGCCACGATCACGGCGCGGCCCTCGCGAAGGAGCTCGGCCTCACACCGGTGTACCTCGTCTACAACAGCGGCCTCCACATCTCGACGAACGGCCGGGCGTTCGCGGAGCTGCTCGAGCAGCTCGTCCGAGCGTGGCCGACGGAGGTCGATGAGATCTCCGTCCTCGGCCACAGCATGGGCGGCCTCGTCGCGCGGAGCGCGTGCCGCGTCGCTGAAGTCGAAGGCCTCTCGTGGCGATCGAAGCTCCGCCGGCTCGTGTGCCTCGGCTCTCCCCACCACGGATCGCCGCTCGAGCGCGGTGGGAGCTGGATCGACGCGCTTCTCGACGTGAGCGCCTACAGCGCGCCGCTCGTGAAGCTCGGGAAGATCCGGAGCGCCGGCGTGACGGACATGCGGTACGGGAACGTGACCGACGAGGACTGGCACGGCCGCGAGCGCTTCGAGCTCGCGCGCGATGCGCGGAAGGACCTCTCGCTCCCGGAGGGGGTCGCGTGCTTCGCGATCGCCGCGACGCGTGCACCGACCGTCCCCGAGGGCACCTCGCCGGCGCGGCTGCCCGGCGACGGCCTCGTCCCGGTCGAGAGCGCGCTCGGGCTCCACCGTCGTCGTGACCTCTCGCTGCGCTTCCCGGAAGAGAACCGCTGGATCGCCGCAGGGACGAGCCATCTCGACCTGCTCGCGAGCAAAGCGGTCTACGAGAAGCTCCGGAGCTGGTTCGCGCGCGACCTTCTCGCGCCCGCGACAGGATGATAGAGGAGGCGCGGGCTGTTCTCGGCCTCGCGAGCCCATGATCTCCGTCCAGAACCTCGTCAAACGCTACGGCAGCAAGGTCGCGGTCGACGGCGTCTCGTTCGAGGTCGACCGCGGCGAGGTCGTCGGCTTCCTCGGACCGAACGGGGCCGGCAAGAGCACGACGCTCCGCATCCTCGCCGGGTTCCTCGGCCTCACGAGCGGCAAGGTCGTCGTCGCCGGCCACGACATCCAGGCCGAGAGCTTCGAGGCGCGCCAGAAGATCGGCTACATGCCGGAGGCCGTCCCGCTCTACACCGAGATGCGCGTCGTCGAGTACCTCGCGTTCCGCGCCGAGCTGAAGCGCGTTCCGCGACGCGACCGCACCGCGTTCGTCGAGGACGCGATGAAGAAGGCGAACGTCGACGACGTCGCGAACGTCCTCATCGGCCACCTCTCGAAGGGGTACCGGCAGCGCGTCGGCCTCGCCGATGCGCTCGTCGCACGTCCGCCGCTCCTCGTCCTCGACGAGCCGACCGCCGGCCTCGACCCGAACCAGATCCGCGAGGTCCGCGAGGTCATCAAGAACCTCGGCAAGGAGCAGACGGTGCTGCTCTCGACGCACATCCTGAGCGAGGTCGAGGCGAGCTGCTCGCGCGTCGTCGTCATCGCGAAGGGGAAGCTCGTCGCGCAGGGCACGATGGAGGAGCTGCAGAAGAAGCGGCGGCCGGCCGGTCTCACCGTCGTCGTCCGCGGTGCGCTCGAGCCGGCGCTCACCGCCGCGCGCGGTGTGGAGGGCATCTCGAAGGTGGAGGTCGTCGAGACGGCCGTGAGTCACCGCGAGCCCGGCGTCCACGAGCTCCGCTGCGGTTGGGGGAAGAAGCTCGCCGACGACGCCGTCTCGCGCGCGGTGGAGCAGGTCGTCGCCGCCCTCGTGAGCGCCGGCCTCGCGGTGCGCGAGGTGCGTGCACGCCGGAGCTCGCTCGAGGAAGTGTTCGCCGAGCTCACCGCAGGTGAGCGCGCCGCGGCGGAGGAAGCGTCGTGAGCAGCTTCTGGCCGATCTTCAAGCGTGAGCTCTTCGCGTTCTTCGTGACGCCGCTCGCGTGGGTGCTCATCACCGTCTTCCTGCTCGTGCAGGGGATGCACTTCTTCCTCCTCGTCGATCACTTCGCGAGCGTCGGGCAGGCGGCGAGCGATCAGACCCCGCTCCAGGCCTTCTTCGGCAACACCGTCCTCCTCTACGTCGTCCTCTTCCTCCTCGTTCCGCCGATGACGATGCGCCTCTTCGCCGAGGAGCGGCGGAGCGGGACGATCGAGTCGCTGATGACGGCGCCGGTCTCGAGCGTCGCCGTCGTCCTCGCGAAGTACGGCGCGGTCCTGACGACGTACCTCGCGATGTGGGCGCCGACCGCGCTCTACCTCGTCATCCTACGGCAGACCGGGGACGTCGACCTGCACGTCGCCGCCTCCGCCTATCTCGGCGTCCTCCTCGTCGGCGCGACCTATCTCGCGATCGGTCTGCTGATGAGCGCGATCACGAAGAGCCAGTTCCTCGCGCTCGTCCTCACCGCGCTCCTCGTCCTCGCCCTCTTCATCCTCGGCGTCGGAGAGTTCGTCACGAAGGAGGGCACGCTCATGCACGCGATCTGCGCGCACGTGTCGGTCTGGGCGCACATGAACGACTTCGCCTCGGGGATCGTCGACTCGCGCCGCCTGGTGTTCTACCTCTCCGTCTCGGGGCTCTGCCTCTTCACGACGGTGCGCGCCGTCGACGCGTGGAGGTGGAGCTGATGGCGCGTAAGGTCTTCGGCAAGGAGCTGCCGCAGCTCGAGCCGGCGCAGGTCTCTCAGCTCGTCTCGATCCTCGCGGCAGTGGTCGTCGTCGTCCTCGCGAACGTGCTCGTCTCGACGCGCTACTCGCGCTGGGACTGGACGGCCAACAAGCGCTACTCCCTCTCGACGCCGACGATCGAGACGCTCCGCACGCTGCCGGACGGCGTCCAGGTCTGGGTCCTCCTCGGTCCCGCCGATCCGCTCGAGCAGAGCGTGAAGCAGCTCCTCGTCGCCTACCAGGCCGAGACGACGAAGCTCGACGTGCGCTTCGTCGATCCCGACAAGGACGTCGTCGCGCTCGAGGACGTCCGGAAGCGGTTCCGGATCGAGACCGGTCGCACCGAGCAGGGCCACGTCGTCGCCGACGCCGTCGTCGTCGTCGCGCGCGGCGACAAGCACTGGTTCCTCACGCCGGCCGACCTGATCGAGGTCTCCAACGGCGACGACACGCGCGTGAAGCCGAAGGAGGAGCAGGCCGTCACGAGCGCGATCCGGAACGTGCTCGGCGGCACGAAGACGAAGCTCTGCTTCACCTCCGGGCACGGCGAGATGAGCGTGCAGGACGCGGGCGAGCGCGGGATCGGCGTGCTCCGCGATGTCCTCGAGAAGGACAACTACGAGGTCGAGACGGTCGACGCGTCCGCTCCCGGCAACGCGAAGCCGTTCGAGGGCTGCGCGGTCACCGTCGTCGCCGGGATGCGCGCCGCGTTCACGACCGACGAGGTCGAGCGCCTCCGGACCTGGCTCCTCGGCGGCGGGAACCTGCTCCTCGCCGCGAGCCCGATCCCTGGTGACACCGCCACCGGCCTCGTCCCGGCCGGTCTCGATCGCGTGCTCGCGCCGTTCGGGGTCGCGCTCGACGAGGACCTCGTCGTCGAAGGCGACGAGGAGCGCGCGTTCGCGGGCACGGGCGGGATCCGCTTCGTCGCCGAGCCGAGGCCGCATCCGACGACGGCGACTCTGGTGAAGAGCGACACGCAGCGCGACGTGCCGCGCGTGGTCCTCCACTTCACGCGGTCGATGCGGCGCGTGCAGAGCGAGGGCAGCGCGACGCCGCAGGACGTCCTCGTGTCGTCGCCGAAGGCGTTCGGCCTCGTGAACCTCGTCGGCGCCGCCGACTGGAAGGACACGCCGACGAAGCGGCCCGGCGATCTCGGCGGGCCGCTCGTCCTCGCGATGGCATCCGAGCGACCGAAGACCTCGCCCGACGCGCCGCACGGTCCCCGCGTGTTCGTCCTCGGGACCCCGAGCGCGCTCACCGCGACGCAGTTCCGCGAGCCGCTCCCCGTGCGTGGCGGCGCGATCCTCGTCGAGAGCGCGATCTCGTGGCTCGCGGCGAAGCCGCAGGTCCTCGACATCCCGGAGAAGAGCGCGGTCGCGGCCGGGATGCGGATCACCGACGACTCCCGCTCCGACATCCGCCGTTACGTGCTCGTCTTCATGCCGGGCGCGTTCGCGCTCGCCGGCGTCGTCGTCGCGCTCGTGCGGCGCGCGGGGGAGGGGAAGAAGAACGAGCGCAGGAAGAGGTCGTCGTGAAGAAGCACGCGACGACGATCGTGCTGGTCCTCGTCGCCGGGCTCCTCGCAGTCTGGCTCTGGATCGACAAGGACCGCGTGACCGAGGGCGAGAGGCGCGGCCGCGAGAACAACGTCTTCACCGCCTGGCGGCGCGAGGAGCTCTCGCGGATCGAGCTCGGTCATGCGGGCGGCGAGGACGCCGAGACGATCGTGCTCGAGCGCGACGTGAAGGGCGACACGCCGTGGCGGATGACGGCTCCGCGCCAGGAGCGCGCCGATCAGCAAGCCGTCGAGCGGCTCCTCCAGACCTTCGAGCTCGCGATCGTGCAGCGGAAGGCGACCGAGGGCGGCGCGCTCGGCTTCGAGACGCCACGCGCGTTCGGCTCGGTGAAGATGGGGGGCCTCGTCTACCGCTTCGTGCTCGGCGCGGAGTCGCCGCGGCCGGAGGGCTCGAGCTACTTCCGCGTGAACGACGAGCCGCCGATCGTCGTCTCGCGCGACTTCACGAAGACGCTCCTCGCGTCGTCCGACACGTACCGCGATCGCACCGTCGTCCCGTATCTCTCGCTCGAGCTGGCGGAGCTCTCGGTGACGTACGAAGGGGGCGGCCTCACGCTGGAGCACATCACCGGTCGCTTCTTCCGCGTCGCGCAGGAAGGCGTCGCCGCGAGCCGAGCCGGGGCCGATCGGGTGTGGTCCGCCCTCGCCGAGCTCCGCGCCGAGGCGTTCCCGAAGGAGGCCGACGTCGACAAGCTCACCGCGAAGCCGGTCCTCACGATGCGCCTCGTGCCGAGCGACGGGCGGCCGCCGGCGGAGATCGTGTTCGGCGACGCGTGCCCCGGTCATCCCGACGACGTCGTCGTGCTCCGGAAGAAGCCGACCCGCGTGGCGGCGTGTGCGCCGAGGGGTGTCGTCGACACCCTGCGCGTCGCGCCCGCGCAGCTGATCGAGCGGAGGCCGTTCTTCCTCGACGCCGACGAGATCGAGGAGATCCGCTTCGAGCGCGCGGGGAGCGGACGCGGCCCCGAGAAGGTCGATCTCGCCCGCAAGGGAACCGGCTGGAGGTCGCGGACGCAGGATCGCGATCTCGCGCCGGACGAAGCCGACGCCGTCAGCGAGCTGGTCTCGAAGATCGCCGCGTCCCCGGCGCCCGTGATCAAGCGAGACCACAAGCTGAAGGAGCTCGACGTCGTCGCGCGCGCGATCGTGCGCGCCGGAGAGCACGAGGAGAAGGTGGAGGTCGGGGCGCCGAACGCCGAAGGCGTCGTGCCGGTCCGGCGCCTCTTCGACATGGCGCGGCTCGAGGTCTCGCCCGCGCTCGCGCGGCGGCTCATGCCGCGCGAAACGATCACCCGGAGCCGCGCGCTCCTCGAAGAGCCACGCCGCGTGACCCGGATCGTGCTCCGCTGCGGGACGCCGCAGGAGCTCGTCGACAAGGGCGAGGGCCTGAAGCTCGTGGAGCCGAGCGGCTTCGAGACGGACGGCGCCGTCGTCTCGCTCGCGGAGGCGTTCGCGAAGGGGAAGGTCGAGCGTTGGGTCGCGGACGAGGACGACGGCTCGTTCGGCCTCGCCAAGAGCACCTGCCGCGTCGTGCTCGGCTTCGAGGACGGGAACAACCCGAAGACGATCGTGCTCGGGGCCGAGGGCGAGGGCGGCGTCTACGGCGCGATCGAGGGGCGGCCTGGCGTCTTCCTCGCGCCGCTCGCGCTCCGCGATCTGGCCTCGACGATCTACGTGAGCCGCGCCGCACTCCGTCCGGAGCCTTCGCTCGTCTCGCGCGTGCGTGTCGTGAAGGCGAAGACGACGCCTTCGCCGGAGGCGGCCCGCGAAGCCCTCGCCGGCCTCTACGCCGAGTCCGTGCTTGCGGTCGGCAAGGACGCGCTCCGCGCCGTGGGGACGCCCGACGTCGAGCTCGAGGTCTCCGTCGCCGACGCCGGGGCTCCGCGGCTCGTCCGGTGTGCGCCGACGTCCCCTCCGCCGGGCGGCTTCGGCGCGCGCCATGCCTGTACGACGACCGGCGTTCTGGCCGCGTTCGCGGTCCCGGACGCGCGGCTCGCCCCGTTCCTCGGCACCTCCGGCGCGGAAAAGAGCGATGGCGGGGCGGGCCCTGCCGACGCCGGAGTTGCGCGCGACGCCGGGTCGCGTTAACCACGCCCATCGTGGAGCGCGCGCCCCGGACCAGGTCGAGGCCCACTGCCGAGGCAGTGGCGACGGCCGCTCCGCGTCCGGTCGTGAAGTGGGCCGGCGGGAAGTGGAAGCTCCTCGAGCGCCTCGCCCCGCGGATCCCGCAGGGGCGCTTCGGCACCTACGCCGAGCCGTTCGCCGGCGGAGCCGCGATGTTCTTCTCGCTCGCGGACGAGAGGCGCTTCGACCGCGCGCGTCTCTCCGACAAGAACGAGGAGCTCGTCGCTCTCTACAAGGCGATCAAGTCCGACGTCGACGCGCTCGTCGATCGCCTCCGCGCGATCGCGTCCGACTACGCACGGATGGATGAAGAAGCGCGGAGCGCGTTCTTCTACGAGATGCGCCAGAAGCAGACGAAGCAGATGCGCGCCGTCGATCGCGCCGCGCGTCTCCTCTTCCTGAACAAGACCTGCTTCAACGGGCTCTGGCGCGTGAACTCGAAGGGTGTCTTCAACGTGCCGTTCGGCCGTTACGAGAAGCCGCGGATTCTCGACGAGGAAGCGCTCCGCGCCGCTCATCGCGCGCTCCAGCACGCCGAGATCGTGAACGAGGACTTCGAGACCGTCCTCGAAGGGCTCGGGGCGGAGGACTTCGTCTACTTCGACCCGCCGTACATCCCGGTGTCGAAGACGGCGAGCTTCACCGCGTACGCCGCGGACGGTTTCGGCTGGGAAGAACAGGAGCGGCTCGCGCGGACGATGGCGGAGCTCCGCGAGCGCGGCGTCCGCGCGATGCTCTCGAACGGCGAATCGGCGCAGGTCCGTGAGCTCTACGCGAAGTACGGGCTCCACATGACGACGATCCAGGCGCGGCGGTCGATCAACTCCGATCCGACGAAGCGCGGCGAGGTCGCCGAGCTCGTGGTCACGACGTACGACGACGCGTTCCGCGTCGCGAAGGCGTCGCCTCCCAAGCCACGTTCTTCGAAGAGGAGCCGCGCATCATGAGGAAGGACTGGCAGGCCGAGCCGCACTCGCACGAGCTCGCGCCGGAGGCGTTCATCCGGGTGAAGGTGAAGGCGGAGCTCCGGAAGCGGCTCCGCGGCGTGCGGAAGACGACGCCGGCCGAAGCGTGCGCCGAGCGCTCGCGTGCGATCGTCGCGCGGCTCGAAGCGCATCCGGCGGTGGTCGCCGCGAAGAAGGTCGCGCTCTTCTGGCCGATCGCGGCGCGTCACGAGGTCGACCTCCGCGCCCTCGATGCGTCGCTGCGCGCGCGCGGCGTCGAGATCGCCTATCCCGCGATCGATCCCGAGAGCGGCGACATGACCTTCCGCTTCGTCGCCGATCCGGCGCAGATGGACGAAGCCGGCTACGGCTTCTCGGAGCCGCCGCCGGGCGCTCCGGAGGCGGCGGCGCTCGACGTGGTGGTCGTCCCCGCGATCGGCGTCGACCCGAGCGGGCACCGCATCGGCTACGGCGCCGGCTACTACGATCGGACCCTGCCGCGGTTCGCGCCGCCCGCGGTCTCGATCATCGTCGCCTACGACTGGCAGCTCCTCGCCGAGGTGCCGTTCACGGAGACGGACGTGCGCTGCAAGTGGGTCGTGACGGACGCGCGTGAGGTCTTCGCGGGCTGACGCCTCGTGTCGCTCGCGAGGCGTGGTCTCGACCGCGACGTGTCAGTTCCTGGCTGGCTTCCGCGCCCCTCGCCCCGCCTTCTCCTGGCACTCGGGGCACGTTCCGTACATCTCGAGCTTGTGGCTCTTCAGCAGGAACCCGTGGCGCTCGGCCACCTCCTCCTGGAGCGCCTCGATCCGAGGCTCGCCGAATTCGATGATCTTGCCGCACTCGACGCAGATGAGGTGGTCGTGGTGCGACTCCTCGTCGGCGAGCTCGTAGCGCGTGAGGCCGTCGCCGAACTTGCGCTCGAAGGCGACGCCGCACTCGGTGAGGAGCTTCAGTGTCCGGTAAACGGTCGCGTAGCCGACGCGGCTGTCCTGCTGGCGGACCTGGGCGAGCAGCTCTTCGATGCTGATGTGGTTCGGCGCCTGGAAGAACGTCTCCACGATCAGACGGCGCTGGTCCGTCGAGCGGAGCCCGCGCTTCGCCATGTGGTCCTGGAGCAGCGTGCGGAAATGCTCGAGATTCGCCGAGGGGCGTCGCGAGTCCGGCGCGTGATCACCGTGATCGTGTGCCTGCTTCGTGCTCACCACGTGCTCCGGACGGAAGTCGCGTCGGTCTCTCTCCGCACTCGTAGACATGTCGCGCCCTCCCCGCGAGCCGTCAAGACGCAACCGTCCGGAACGGCTCCTGATGGCGAGGAGGACAGCGCGTTCGGCGTGAGCTCAGGGACGCTCGACGGGGAGGCCTTCCGCCTCCCAGGCGAGGATGCCGCCCTCGAGGAACGCGACCGGCGCGCCCTGCTCGGCGAGCTTCGCCGCGAGCTCCTTCGTCCTCTCTCCGGCGCGGTCGTAGAGGACGGGCTGGCCGGGCAGCATGAAGAGCTCGGCGAGACGCCCCTCGATGTCGTCGGCCGGGAGGTTCGTCGCGCCCGGCAGGTGGGCACGACCGAAGGCCTGGGCGTCGCGCACGTCGACGGGCGCGACGCCGCCGCGACGGATCAGCTCGGCGAGCTCGCGTGCCTTGAGCGCCCCTTCCTGACGGGGGAGGAACGGCTCCACCATCGCGCGCATCTGCTTGCGGTTCAGGGCGCCGACCTGCGCGTCACCGAGGCGCTGGTCGACGAAGAGCATGAACGTGGGGACCGACTGGATCCGCAGCTGCTTCGCGAGCATCTGCGACTTGTCGATGTCGACCTTCACGACGTTGCACTTCCCCTGCATCTCCTTCGCGAACGCCTCGACCTCGGGCGCGATCGCGTGACAGGGCTGGCACCAGTCGGCCGTGAACTCGACGAGGACGGGCACTTCCGCGAGCAGGACCTGCTGCTCGAAGTCACGTTCCGTCACGTAGGGGACACTGCCCGAGTCCTTGTTCCCGCCTCCGGGCGCACCCGGACGCGAGCCACCGAAGATGTGCATCGCGGAGCATCCGTAACTCATCCGGCGGGCGGAACCAAGGGGCCCCGCAGCGCGGCGCGGAGCTGCTCGACGACCTCGGGGTCGGCGAGCGCGGTCGCTTCCTCGCGGGGAGGACGCGCGAGGCGCGTGACGGCGCGGTTCGGCGTGGGGCGCGTCCGCGCCTGCGTCGGGATGTCGGTTCCCGCGTCCTCCACCGCGGCGACGCGCACCACCCGCGGGAGGATCGCGATCCGCGCGCGCCCGATCTCGAGCTGAGCCGTCCTGCGGACCGGGATCCAGCGGGGCTCGAGCCGCTTGCCGTCGAGGAACGCGGGCGCGGACGGCGACCCCGCGACCCACAGGTCCGTACCGTTGAAGGCGAGGAGGACGTGGACGGCCGTGACGGCGTCCGCCCTCACGCGCCACGTGCCCTCCGCGCCGACGGTGAGGACGGGCTGGGGCTGTCCTGCGCGGAGGACGAGGTCGGTGGTGGAGCTCGCGCCTGCGGCGAGGCGAAGCAGATATCGGATGGGACGCACGAGCCCCGTTCGGCCTGGCGCGCGCTCCGGTTGCGGACGATTTCTCAGCCGGTGTTACGGAGGCCGAGCGCGACGCCGTTGATGGTGAGGAGGATCGCGCGGTCGAGCTCGGGCGGGACGGTCTCGGTCGCGAGCTCCCGCTTCCGGGCGAGGAGCTCCATTTGGAGGAAACTGAGGGGATCGACGTACGGGTTCCGGAGATCGATCGACCGCGCGAGTGTCGCGTCCGGCGCGAGCACGGTCGGTCGTCCCGCGACGGCGGCGATCGCGCGGGCGGCGCGTCCGTGGTCGAGCGCGATCCGCGAGAAGAGCCTCCGCGCGATCCGCTGATCGCGGACGAGCGCGGCGTAGCGGGCGGCGATCTCCATGTCGGCGGTCGCGACCGCGACGGCGACGGCGTCGAGCGTCGACGCGAAGAACGGCCACTTCTCGCGCATCGCGCGCGCGAACGCGACGCCGCGCGTCCGGACCAGATGCGAGAGCGCGCGGCCGGCACCGAACCAGCCCGGCACGATCTGGCGCGACTGGGTCCAGGCGAAGACCCACGGGATCGCGCGGAGGTCGTCGAGGCTCCGCGTCGCCGTGCCGGACCGGCGCGCCGGGCGCGAGCCGATGTTGAGGAGCGCGATCTCGGCGAGCGGCGTCGATCCCTCGTAGTACGCGAGGAAGTCCGGATCGTGGACGAGCGCGCGATAGGCGTGGAGGCTCTCCTCGGCCATCTCGGCGAACGCGGCCTCGAACGCGGGATCGGGCGGAGGGGCGGGGGAGAGCGAAGCGCGAAGGACGCCGCTCGCGGTGAGCTCGAGATTGCGCTCGGCGATGTCGGGCAGGAGGTACTTCCATCCGACGACCTCGCCCTGCTCGGTCAGCTTGAAGCGACCGTCGATCGAGCCCGGCGGAAGGCTCTGGATCGCGCGCTGGGAAGGGCCGCCGCCACGGCCGATCGAGCCGCCGCGTCCGTGGAAGATCTCGAGGCGGATCCCGCGCTCCTTCCCGACGCGGACGAGCCGCTCCTGCGCGCGGTAGAGCGCGAAGCTCGAAGCGAGGATGCCCGCGTCCTTGTTCGAGTCGGAGTAGCCGATCATGACCTCCTGGAGGTCCCCACGGAGCGAGAGGTAGCGCCGATACGCGGGATGCTCCGCTGCGCGCGCGACCTCCTCCGCGCAGCGCTCGAGGTCGTCGAGCGTCTCGAAGAGCGGCACGATCGCGACGTCCGCGACGCCGCGCTCCGGCGCATAGAGGCCGGCGACGCGCGCGAGGACGAGGGAGGCGAGCATGTCCTCGCGGCCGCGCGCCATGCTCAGGATGAACGACTCTGCCCCGCGCCCCGCCGTCACGCGCCGGATCTTCGCGACCGCTTCCATCGCGTGCATCCCTTGGCTGTCGGGGCGCGGCGGGACGCGGTCGTCGCCGAGCGCACGATCGAGCGCGGCGCCTTCGAGGGGCGCGCCCTTCGGCAGCCAGAGCGCATTGCACGCGGCTTCGCGGACCCACGCGGCCGGGACGCGCACGTCGAGGCGCGCGAGGTGGAACCCGAAGGTCTCGACCTGACGAACGAGCGCGCGCACGCGGCGCTCACCCGCGCGTGCGCCGCGATGCGCGGCGAGCGACTGCGCGACGAGCTCGAGATCCGCGACGAGGTCGGCGGGCGACGCGTACGCATGGGCCGGCAGCGCGACCTCGTGACCAGGTGTGCGGCGGGCGGCGAGCATCGCTTCGCGCGTCGCCTCGAGCCTCGCCTCGACGAAGCGGAGCTTCTTGCGGTACGGCTCGTCCTTCGTCGTCTGATCGAGCTGCGCGGCGAGGAAGGGCATCGCCTCGGCGTCGCGCTCGGTCGAAGTGGCGAGGTCCGCCGCGATCGAGACGCGTCGCGTGCTCTGCGAGAGCGTGTCGCCGAGCTTCTCCACCTCGCGATGGTGGAGGGCGAGGATGCGTGCGGCCTGCGCGAGCGCGGTGTCGACCGCGACCTCGGGGGTGACGTTCGGATTTCCATCCATGTCGGCGCCGACCCACGACCCGAAGTGGAGGAACGTGGAGACCGGGACGTCACGTCCGTAGACGCGGCGGACCGCGCGCTCGAGCGACGCGTAGAAGCGGGGGACGAGCGGGTAGAGGACGTGCTCGAGGTAGTAGAGCGTGCTCTTCACCTCGTCGCCGACCCGGGGTTTCTCGACGCGGATCTCGTCCGTCTGCCAGAGCTCGGCGATCTCTTCCCGGATCGCGAGCTCGACGTTCTCACGTTCGGCGGGCACCAGGTCCTCGCGCTCGCGACGCGCGAGGAGGTCGGCGATCCGCCGGTGCTTCGCGAGCACCGTCCGCCGCTGCGCCTCGCTCGGGTGGGCGGTGAAGACCAGCGTGAGGCTCGCGCGCGCGAGGGCCGTCGCGAGGGCGTCGGCCGAGGTCGTCTTCGCGATCCCGGCGATCTCGTCCTCGAACGATCCCGGCGAAGCTCCGCCTTGCCGGCTCCGCTCCCGCAGGCGCCGGACGCGATGGTGCTGCTCGGCGAGGTTCACGAGCTGGAAGTAGTGGGTGAACGCGCGCGCCACCTTCGCGGCGGTCTTCGTGTCGAGCGCGGCGATCGCCGCTTGCATCCGCCGCGCGGCGGTACGCCTGCCTTCGTGCGTTCCGCGCCGGCGCTCCTTCGCGAGCGCACGGATCGCTTCTTCGAGCTCGAGGAGCGCGGCACCTTCCTGCTCGACGAGGGTCTCACCGAGGAGCCGCCCGAGCTCGCTCACGTCACGGCGGAGGGACTCGAACGGGTCTGCCATCGCGGCACGAAGGTGCGGCCGGGCGAGCGGGGCGACAAGATGCGAAAGGGTCGCAGTGTCCCACCGGTCACCGTGCGCGCGGGTCGAGCGCCTCTCGCAGCGCCTCCGCGCTGAGGTTGTGCCCGATCACGGTCGCGAACAAGAGCACGCCCGGGAAGACGAGCAACCACCACGCGTACGGCGCGTCACGGAACTGGCTCATCGTCTCGCCCCACGACGCGCCGGCCTGGGGCGTGCCGACGTGGAGGAAGTCGAGCGACGCCTCGGTGAGCACCACCGCCGAGATCCCGACGACGATCGACACGACCAGCGGCGCCCGCACGTTCGGCGCGATGTGGCGGACGAGGACGCGCCACGGGCTCGCGCCGAGCGCCCTCGCTGCGAGCACGTAGTCCCGCGTCGCGACGAGCATGACCTCGCCGCGGACGAGGCGCGCGACCTCCGGCCACCGGGTGAGCGCGATCGCGAAGAAGAGCGTCGCGAGCGTCGCGCGCGGGACCGCTGCCTGGATACCCATCACGAGGACGAGCGGCGGGAACGCGCTCACGGTCTCGATCGCACGGCCGAGGAGCGCGTCGAACGTGCCGCCGTAGAGCCCTGCGAATGCGCCGACGGCGGCGCCGAGCGCGATCGACGCCGCGACCGCGCCGAGGGCGAACACGAGATAGCTCCTCGTCCCGTGGACGACGCGCGCGAAGACGTCGCGGCCGCCGCGGTCGGTCCCGAACGGATGCCCCTTCGCCGACAGCGGCGCCGCGAACAGCACCGGCTGCTCCTGCGCGGCCGGGGCGCGTTGCGGGCCGTGCGCGACGAGCGGGAAGATCGCCCACGTCGCCTCGCTCGCGATCCGCGCCGAGTCCTTCCCCTCGAGCGTCGCCGGCCGCGTCACGTTCGGCAGGACGTAGAGCGTGCCGCCGACGCGACACGCGAGCGGCAGGTCGCTCGCGAGGATGTCGGCGAAGACGGCGACGAGGAGCAGCATCGTGACGAGCAGGATCCCGGCGCCGCCGAGCCGCGTGCTCACCGCGCGACCGAGCGCGCTCCGGAACCGGCTCGGCTTCCGCGGTATCGACGGCGCCGCGCGAGGCGTGACCGGCCGACGCGGCGCGATGATCCGCGGCTTCGTCGACGGACGCGCCAGCGGGGTGACGGGCTCGCTCTCGTGGTCGCTCATGCGCGTCGCGTCCTCGTCTGCGCTTCGCGGACGCGCGGATCGAGCAAGCCGTAGGCGACGTCGCTCGCGACGAGGCCGGCCGTCGTCACGAGGGCACAGAGCAAGGTGACGCCGACGATCCACGCGACGTCGCGAGCTTCGATCGCCCGCAGCGTCTCCCAGCCCATCCCGTGGATGTCGAAGACCTCCTCGACCACGAACGCGCCGCCGAGCAGCGCCGGGAACTGCACGCCGGCGAGCGTCACGGTCGGCACGAGCGCGTTGCGGAGCGCGTGCACGGTCGCGACGCGCAGCGTGCGTGCCCCTTTCGCTCGCGCGACGCGGACGTAGTCCTGCGCGAGCGCCTCGATCATCGCCGCGCGCTGCTGCTGCGTCGTCGCCGCGACGGCCACCGTCGCGAGCGCGACGACGGGCAGGATGACGCCGGAGACGAGGAGCCCGCCGGCGCGGACGCGGAGGATCTCGGCGACGAGGAACGTCGGCAGCGCGTAGAGGATGAGCATCACACCGCCGGTGACGTGATCGATCGTGTGTCCGCGCTGCCATGCAGCGAGCACGCCGAGCGGCACCGCGACCGCGAGCGCGACGAGCAGCGCGAGCAGCGAGATGCCGAGCGTGATGGGCGCGCGCGAGAGGAGCTTGTCGAGGAGCGGGAGCCCGTCTCGCGTGCTGAGACCGAGCTGCCCCGTCGCCGCGCCGAGCATCCACTTCGCGTACCGCGTCTGGACGATGCTCGCGGCGACCTTCTCGCCGCCGCGCAGGTTCACGTAGTCGGTCTCGTGGACGAACCACCACGACGACCACGCGGAGACGATCGCGCGCGCTTCGTCGGGCGTCGCATCGGTGGGGACGACCCGGCCGCGACCGGTCACGTGCTGCGCGATGCGCGACAGGCGGACGAGCGCTTCGCGGTCGCGCGTCCGGCGCATCGCCTCGACGACCTGCCGGAGGGCGAACGTGTCGACGAGCACGAGATCCTGCTCGCGGAGCTCGGTCCCGCGCTGGACGAGCCGTTGCACGCCGCGGCGGACGGCCGGCTCGGTGAAGTCGACGGAGCGGTCGTCCCAGAACCGCTCCCAGAAGAGCGCGGCACGCTCGGGGTTTGCCACGTCGCGTTCGTCGCCGATCCCCATCCGTCGCGCGATCGGCGCGAGCGCGACCGCGACGCGTCCGCGCTCGACCGGTCCGAGGTGGTCGAGCTTCGGCAGGAGCCACGGCAGCGCTGCGCCGCCCATCTGGACGAGCCGGAGCGCGCAGTAGGCCGCCTCCGCGTTCGCGGCCGCCACGTGGGGGACGCACTCCTCGACGCGCGAGGACACGTCGCGGGGCGCGGTGTTCACGAAGCGCGGAAGATCGAGGAAACGCGCGCGCCTGAGCTCGTCCATGCGCTCGCGCATCACGACGTCGGACGCGTCGACGTCCGCCCCGGCCGGATCCGGCAGGAGCGTCGTCAGGAGGAACACGACCAGGCTGACCCCGAACAGGGTCGGGAGCGCCCAGACCGCGCGCCGGATCGCGAACGCGAGCATCGCGCAGCCACTATAAGCGCGCGGGCCGCGGCATGCTAAAGAGCCGTGTCCCGCGCGGTCCTCCGCGCGCCACGCAAGAAGTCCTGATGATCTCGTTCTCGAACGTCTCGAAGCAGTACGGCGGCCAGATCCTGTTCGTCGATGCGTCCTTCCACCTCGGCACCGGCGAGAAGGTCGGCTTGGTCGGCCCCAACGGGGCCGGCAAGAGCACCATCTTCCGCCTCATCACCGGCGAAGAGCACCCGGACGACGGCGTCGTCGACCGGCCGAAGCGCCTCAGCCTCGGCTACTTCCGGCAGGACGTCGGCGATCTGAAGGGGCGCAGCGTGCTCGCGGAGACGATGTCCGGCGCCGGCGAAGCGGGGAAGCTCGGTGAGGAGCTCGCCGTCCTCGAGGCGAAGCTCTCCGACCCGGGCGACGAGGACATGGGCGAGCTCGTCGAGCGCTTCGGCGAAGTGCAGGCGCGCTACCAGGAGCTCGGCGGCTACGACCTCGAAGCGCGCGCGCAGGCGATCCTGGCGGGCCTCGGCTTCGCGCCCGAGCTCATCGCCGGCGACGTCGGCGCGCTCTCCGGCGGCTGGAAGATGCGCGTCGCGCTCGCGCAGATCCTCCTCGCGCGCCCCGACGTCCTCCTCCTCGACGAGCCGACCAACTACCTCGACATCGAGTCGATCATCTGGCTCGAGGCGTTTCTCCGCGACTACTCGGGGTCGGTCCTCATGACGTGCCACGATCGGGACGTGATGAACCGCGTCGTCGGGAAGATCGTCGAGATCGACGCCGGCGACATCAAGAGCTACTCCGGCGACTACGAATTCTACGAACAGCAGCGCGCGCTCGCGTCCGCCCAGCAGCAGGCGCAGTACGAGCGGCAGCAGGCGATGCTCGCCAAGGAAGAGGCGTTCATCGCTCGCTTCAAGGCGCGCGCGAGCCACGCCGCGCAGGTCCAGTCGCGCGTGAAGAAGCTCGAGAAGATCGAGAAGGTCGAGCCCCCGCGTCGGATCATCGAGAAGACGTTCGACTTCCGGAAGGCGCCTCGCTCGGGCGACGACGTCATCAAGGTCGAGAAGGTCGGCAAGCAGTACGGCAGCCGCGTGATCCACGACGAGCTGAGCCTCCTCATCCGGCGCAACGAGCGCTGGGCGGTGATGGGCGAGAACGGCGCGGGCAAGACGACGCTCCTCAAGATGATGGCGGGCGTGCTCCGGCCCGACGCCGGCAACGTGAGCATCGGCGCCTCGGTCACGATGGGCTACTTCGCCCAGCACCAGCTCGAGCAGCTCGATGCGAGCCGCACCGTCATCGAGGAGCTCGTCGCGCACGCGCCGACGACGAACCTCGGGACGCTCCGGAGCCTCGCCGGCGCCTTCGGGTTCCACGGCGACGACCACGAGAAGCCGATCAAGGTCCTCTCCGGAGGAGAGAAGGCGCGGCTCGCGCTCGCGAAGATCCTGTTCGACGCGCCGAACCTCCTCGTCCTCGACGAGCCGACGAACCACCTCGATCTCGTGACGAAGCGGGCGCTCGTGAAGGCGCTCTCCGACTACGAGGGGACGATCGTGTTCGTGTCCCACGATCGCGCGTTCCTCCGCGCGATCGCCACGCGCGTCATCGAGCTTTCGCCGGGCGCGCGCCCGCACGTCTACGGCGGGCCGTACGACGAGTACGTCGCCGCGACCGGCCGCGAAGCGCCGGGCATGCGTCAGGCGAGCTAGGACGAGGCTCGTCGGCCTCGCGCGGGCGACGGAGCTGCGGACGCGCCGCCTCGCTCGTTCCGCTGCCCTGGTCCTCCCTTGTCCATGTCGTCCATGGCATCGAGCCCACATCGGCGAGATCCGCGCGGATTCGAGAGGGAACGGCCCTTGCAGCCGCGGAGAGGTGACCCGGTCATGCCCGCGCTCAGGCCTTCCCTCCGCCGATTCCTCGTCAGCTTCGGCGTGACTCTCGCCGTCGGCGGAGTCGCGATCGGAGTGATGCAACATCCCTCGATCGCCCGTGCGCTGCCGGCTGCCGGTCGACCGGTCGTCGTCGTTCGCGGGTCGTCGACGATCGGCGAGCTCGCCGGTCCGCTCGGAGCCGCGCTCCGGCAGACGCGTCCCGATTTCGGCATCCGTTACGAGACGACGAGCAGCGGGGCCGGGCTCGGTGCGCTCGTCCGCGGGGAGATCGACGTCGCCGCGTCCTCACGTCCCGCGTCCGAAGCCGAGAAGGCCGCCGCCGAGCACGCGGGCAAGCCGCTCGTCGAGCACGTCGTCGCGCGCGATGCGATCGCCGTCATCGTCAACGCGGACAACCCGGTCTCGTCGATGACGCTCGATCAGCTCCGTGGCGTCATGACGGGACGCATCACGACCTGGTCCGAACTCGGTGGGCGTCCATCGCGGATCAACGTGCTCCTCCGACCCGAAGAGCAGGGCTCGCACGAGGTCCTCAAGACGGCCGTGCTCGATCGCGGCGAAGGGTACGCCGAAGGCGCGGAGGTCGTCCGGCGCACGGAGGACGTCACCGAGCGCGTGCGGCTCGATCCGGACGCGATCGGGTACGTGACCTTCCTCGCGACCGGCCCGACGAAATCGCTGAAGCTCACCGCCGGGAGCGTGAACCCCGTGCCGCCCTCCGCGGCGACCATCCGCTCGGGGGCGTACCCGCTCCGGCGCGACCTGTTCCTCTACACCCGGCTCGATTCATCCCCCCAGAGCCACGAAATCGTGAAGTTCCTGCTCGGCCCGGGCCAGAGCGTCGTCCGCGAGGCGGGGTTCGTGCCGCTCGACTGACGACGAAAGTGCGCGACGCGCGCGCGCTCCCGGGCTCTTCGGGGACAGGCAACGGGAGGAAGGTCGGCGCGTACGGCGCGTATGGTAGATGGCGACCCCCGATTCCTTCCATCGCATGGGCTACTGGACCTACTACCTCCTCTCGTTCGGTCTCGCGTACGCCACCCAGTATCCGGAGGCGGCGGTCCTCGCCGTCGTCTTCTGGCTGTGCCGCGGGTTCCTCCCGGATCCGGTCCTCCTCCTCCGCACGTTCCGGCGGATCCAGAAGCTCCGCAGCGACATCGCGCTGAACCCGGCGAACATGGTCGCGACGCGCGACCTCGCGCGCATGTACGTCGACACGAAGCGTCCGAAGAAGGCGATCGCGCTCCTCGAGCAGACCCGCGAGCGCATGGCCGAGTCGACGCGCCATCCGCAGGGATCGCGTGACGATGCCGAGCTCCTCTACCTCCTCGGCCTCGCGCGCCTCCGCGCCGGCAAGCCCGAGAAGGCGCTCGACTCGCTCGTCGCGGCGGTCGCGATCGCGCCCGACCTCGCCTACGGCGACCCGTACCTCGTCGCCGCCGAAGCGCTCGCGAAGCTGCGTCGCTGGGAGGAGGCGGAGGATGCCCTCGAGCGCTTCCTCGATCACAACCAGTCGTCCGTCGGCGCCTACGTGAAGCTCGCTCGCGTGCGCGCGAAGCGTGACGACGGCGCCGGTGCGAAGGACGCGATCGGTCACGCGAAGCAGACGTGGGATGCGCTGCCGACGTTCAAGCGGCGCCACGAGTGGCGCTGGTACCTCGCCTCGCTCGTCTCGCCGCTCTGGCTCGGCGTCGCGTAGCGCGTCGCGGCATGCCCTGCTGCACGACGTGCGGCCCGTCGCCTGTCCCGCCCCGCACGGCCTCGTGGTAAGCGAGGTCGGATGACAACCGAAGGCCTCGTCGAGCGCGCCCGCGCCTGGGCGGCGGAAGACCCCGACCCTGGTACGCGTGTGGAGATCGAAGCGCTGCTCGCTTCCCCCGATCTCTCGAAGACCGATCTCGCCGACCGCTTCGCGGGCTCGCTCGAGTTCGGCACCGCGGGGCTTCGCGGCGTCATCGGCGGCGGCCCGAACCGGATGAACCGCGCCGTCGTCCTCAAGACGACGTGGGGGCTCGCACGCTACATCGAGCAGACGGTCGCGAAGGGCGAGAAGAGCGTCGTCATCGGCTTCGACGGCCGCCGCATGAGCCGTGAGTTCGCGGAGGACACCGCGTGCGTGCTCGCCGCCGCCGGGATCCGTGCCTACTTGTTCGAGGACGTCGTGCCGACGCCGCTCCTCGCCTATGCCGTCACGCAGCTCGGGACGAGCGCGGGGGTGATGGTCACGGCGAGCCACAACCCGCCCGAGTACAACGGCTACAAAGCGTACTGGGGGAACGGCGCGCAGATCATCCCGCCGACCGACGTCGGCATCGCGCGCGCGATCGAGAAGGCGCCTCCGGCGAACGAGGTCCCGCGCCTCGACATCGCGGCGGCGAAGCGCGAAGGCAAGGTGACGATCGTCGGCGCCGACCTCGAGTCCCGCTACCTCGAGGCGGTCCTCGCGCTCGGTGTCCGCGACGAAGGCCATCGCGCGTTCCCGATCGTGTACACGCCGATGCACGGCGTCGGCGACAAGCTCACGCGGCTCGCCCTCGCGCGCGCCGGCTTCTCGAACGTGACGAGCGTCCCCGAGCAGCAGCACCCGGACGGCGCCTTCCCGACGGTGGAGTTCCCGAACCCGGAGGAGAAGGGTGCGATGGACCTCGCCTTCGCGCTCGCGCGCGAGAAGAAGGCGGAGCTCGTCATCGCGAACGATCCCGATGCGGACCGGCTCGCGATCGCGCTCCCCGAAGCGTCGTCGCCGAGCGGATACCTCCAGCTCACCGGCAACCAGGTCGGTGTGCTCCTCGGTCACTACCTGCTCACGGGCGGGCTCCGCTCGCTCGAGAAGGCCGACGCGTCGCGCGGCGCGCCGGTGGTCCTCGCCTCGATCGTGTCGTCGCCGATGCTCGGCCACATCGCCGCGCAGCTCGGTGCGCGTTACGACGAGACGCTCACCGGCTTCAAGTGGATCGCGAACCGCGCGACGGACCTGAAGCGCGAGGACGGCCTCCGCTTCGTGTTCGGGTACGAGGAGGCACTGGGCTACACGGTCGGCGAGCTCGTTCGCGACAAGGACGGCGTCAGCGCCGCGCTCCTCTTCGCGGAGCTCGCGTCCGTCCTCCGCGCGCAGGGCACGACGGTGCTCGCGCACCTCGAGGGCCTCTATCGCCGCTACGGCCTCTTCGTGAGCTCGCAGGTGAACCTCACGCGCAAGGGCGCGTCGGGGATCGCCGAGCTCCGCGCGATCATGGCGAAGCTCCGCGCGAACCCGCCGTGGCAGATCGGCGAGCACGAGGTCGTCGTCGTCCGGGACTACCAGGCCCAGGTCGCGACCACGAAGGACGGCAAGACGTCCCCGCTGTCCCTCCCGAAGAGCGACGTGCTCGCCTTCGAGCTCGCGTCGGGCAGCCGCGTCATCGCGCGGCCGAGCGGCACGGAGCCCAAGGCGAAGTTCTACTTCGACGTGCGGGAGCCGATGAAGGAGGGCGAGACCCTAGCGTCGGCGCAGGAGCGCGCCACGACGGTGATGAAGGCGCTCGCCGACGCGTTCGTCGCGGTCGCGGTTCCGTCGTCCTGACTCTTCGCGCGTACGCTCGCGCTTCGCGCGCGTGCGTGGGGGACCCCTCAGCAACTGAGGCGAGGTGCCCGCGCGCGTGCGCGTGAGCGTGCGCGTGAGAAGCGCGGCTTGTCCGCGCGGTCGTCGCGGCACGCACCGTGCTGAAGCGACGCGCCGCATGCCCCCGCAGCCCGACACCTGGATCAACCGCTCTCCGCTCTTCCTCCTCGCGGCCGTGCTCGCGCTTGCGTCGTGCAGCGACGGCGTCGAGCTCGGCGACCCGCTCGCCGGGCGATCGACGCAGGCGCCTTCGAGCTCGAGCGGGAGCGCCGCGCCGCCGAGCGGGACGTCCACCAACGCGACGGAGCCGCCGGGCGGCGAAGACGACGGCACGAGCCCGGCCGCGGCCGCGGACGGCGGCGCGACCTCGGCCGCGGACGCGGGCGCGAAGCCGGCCGCGAACGACGCCTTCGCGGGCGCTCCGGCGTTCGTCGCCACGGCAGGGCCGAGCACGGTGAAGGGCGTGCACGGAAACGGCGGCAACCCCGCGAAGCTCGCCTGCGTCACGACGGGCTGCCACGGCGGGGGCGGGGGCGGTCCGCTGTTCGCGGCGGGAGGCACGGTCTACAAGGACCTCGCTGCGACGATGCCGGCCGCGAACGTCGAGATCCGCCTCCTCGACGCGGCGGGGAAGTCCGTCCTCACGCACACGGACGCGCTCGGGAACTTCTTCGTCCGGGCGACGACCGCGACCGCAGCCGGGCTCGCCTTCCCGAACCGGACGGCGGCGCGCGACGCCACGTCCACGAAGCCGATGGTCGCTTCGATCGCGAACGGGAACTGCGACGGCGCGACCTGCCACGGCGGAGGTCAGGGGGTCATCCACGTGCCCTGATTTTCAGGGCTCTGCGGGCCTCGCGGGCGTAGGCCTGCCTTGACATCCCGTCCGCAGTCCGCCATAACCCGCCACCCCGCATCCCCCAGGCACACAACTATCCGGAATCCGCCGGGCGGCCTACCAGACAGGGAGCGGTCCTCACGAGAGGCCAGGCAAATCATGCCGAAGATGAAGACCAACAAGACCGCGGCCAAGCGTTTCAAGGTCAGCGGCTCGGGTCGTGTGCGTCGCCCCAAGGCGGGCGGCAACCACGGATTGATCAACAAGAACCGCAAGCGGCTCCGTCGCCTGCGGAACAACGACATGGTGCCGAAGACGCTGCAGAAGAAGATCCGGCGCCTTCTCCCCTACGATTGATCCTGGAGTACCCCGATGCCCCGCGCAAAGAAGGGCTTCAAGGCCCGCCGCCGTCGTAACCGCATTCTCAAGCACGCTTCCGGCTATCACAGCGCGCGCTCGCGCCTGTACGCCTACGCGAAGGAAGTCGTGATGAAGGCCTGGGTGTACGCGTACGCCCATCGCCGCCGCCGGAAGCGTGACTTCCGCCGCCTCTGGATCACGCGCATCAACGCTGCCGCTCGCACGAACGGCACGTCGTACTCGCGCCTGATGCACGGCCTCAAGAACGCGAAGGTCGCCATCGACCGCAAGATCCTCAGCGACCTCGCCGTCGCGGATCCCGCCGCGTTCGCGAAGGTCGCCCAGACCGCCAAGGCCTGATCGAGGCCGCGCCTCGAGGCTTCAGGCTTCAAGCAAGATGGAGAGAGCCGGCACCTCGCGAGAGGTGACCGGCTCTTCTCTTTTCCGCTCTCGTCTCGAACGGAAGACGGTAGACGCACGTCCCGCCTCTCGAGCTGAAGACTGAAGACTCCCGTCTCCGTCTCCCGTCAGCGCACCACCTTGTGCACGACCACCGGCTCTCCGACGCCCGGGTTCAGATCGACCGCCGTGACGTAGACGACGTCTCCGCCGTTCGGCTCGTTCGACGTGAAGGACACCGAGCGCTGGAACGTGCCGTACGGGCTCGCCACGAGCGTTCCGACGCGGTCTGCCGGGGCAACGACGGCGACGCGCGAGCCGGGCGTCAGGCTCGTGTGCGCGGCGACGTCGAGGAGGCCCGCGCTCGTCAGGAGCGCGGGCATGTTGCCGAGGCCCGCGTTCCCGTCGAGCGCGACGACGACGCCGCCGGCGGCCGCGAAGGTCGCGAGGTGGGGCTTCCACGAAGCGCCTTCGGCCTGGAGCGTCGCGGCGTCTCCGTCGCGCTGGTCGTAGACGAGCACGACGTCGTAGCTCTGCGCCAGCGTCGGTGACGCGAGCAGCGTCGCGTCGTTCGCGACCGTGTACTGCAGCACGCGGCCCATCGCGGCGCTCTGCACGAGCTGCTTCACGTTCGCGACCGACTGCGCCTCGGCGTAGCGTTCGTACGAGAGGATCCGGAGCGGGTTCGAGCTCGGGATGAGCACCGCGTTCGTGAGCAGGCGCGCTTGCGCCGAACCGGGCGACCCGGCGCGGTAGTCGTGGCCGATGACCACGACGTCACCCGGCGTTGCCCCCTGGCAGACGCCGTTCACGCACAGGTTCGATGCACAGACCTTCCCGCAGGCCCCGCAGTTCGTCGGATCGCTCGAGACGTCGATGCACTCGCCGTGGCACGCGATCTCGGGTGGAGGGCAGGGGAGCTGGCACGTGTACGCGCCCGTCCCGTCGAGCCGGCAGGTGTCGGTCGGCGCGGCGCACTGGACGAAGCACGAGCCGCAGGCGGCGGCCGTCACGTACGGAGGCGGCGGGCACGCGTCGCCGGACGCGCCGTCGTCCGTGCTGCTCCCGTCGCGGGTTGCGCCGTCGGTCGTCGCGCCGTCGTCGGTTCCGCTCCCGCCTTCCGCTGCACCGTCGCCGAGGAGCGAGCCGTCGCCTTCGCAGCTCGTGCCGGGAATGCATCTCCCGTCGCACGCGACGTAGCCCGCGGCGCAGCTGCCGTCGACGACGCGGTTGTCGTCGCCGCAGCCGACCGCGAGCACGACGAAGGTGAACGCAAACGTCGCCAAGCTCGTCGCCGCTCTCCGGAACATCATGGGATGAGGGCTCCTCCGTTCGTGGTCTTGCTCTTCGTCCGCGTGATCCAGAACTCGACGCGTCGATTCTTCGCCTCGGGCGCCTGCGTCTGGACGCGGAGCCGTGACCGGCCGAACGCCTCCGCCTTCAGGCGGCCGGCGTCGACGCCGTAGCGGACGAGCAGCCGTTTCACGCTCTCGGCACGGTCGCGCGAGAGCATCAGGTTGTGCTCCTCGGTGCCGGTCGCGTCGGCGTGCCCTTCGATGCTGACCTCGAGGATGTCGGGGTTCGTCTTGATGAACTTCGCGAGTCTCTGCACGAGCGGCCAGCTCCGGCTGCGGACACGTGGGCTGTCGACGTCGAAGAGGATCACGTCGTCGAGGACGATGCGCTCGTTCTCGGCGCGGATGTCGCCCTGCGCTTCGGGGCACCCGTTCGTCTTCGGGTCGGTCGTGCGGACGCCGGCGAGATCGGGGCACGCGTCCTCGTCGTCGAAGACGGTGTCGCCGTCTCGGTCGGCGCGCGGGCAGCCGTTCGTCTTCGGATCGTTCGTCCGGATCCCGGGCACGTCGGGGCAGACGTCCTCGTCGTCGAAGACCGCGTCGCCGTCGCGATCGGGCCGCGGGCATCCGTTCGTCTTCGGATCGTTCGTCCGGATCCCGGGGACGTCCGGGCACGCGTCCTCGTCGTCGAAGACGCCGTCGAGGTCGCGGTCTCCGCGCGGAGGTGCGATCGGCTCCTCGCGGACCGGCGCCTTCTCCGGCCGGCCCAGGCCGACGTGGATGCCGAGCGAGACGATGCGCGCGTCCTCGGGGCGGAGCGTGTCCTCCGGCTGCACGACCTGCATCCATCCGAGGTAGGGGCCGACGTCCCAACGCCCGCCGCGAACGCGGACGTCCCACCCGACGTTCGCGTCGAAGCCGAAGCGCCCGGCGGAGCCCGTCTGCACGTAGCCGACCGACGCCGACGCCCACGGTCCGGCGACCTCGCCGAACGGACGCGCGCGGAAGCCGAGCGAGGCGAGCCCGATCGTCCCGGTCCCGCGCGGCGCGAACGACGGATCGCGAGGCGGGTCTCCCGCCGAGAGGATCATCCCGGTGAGCTTCCCCTCGAGCCCGACGTGCGCCGTGAACGGCAGCTCGAGCGACACCGCGGCGGCGCCGCCGAAGCCGAGCTCGCGCGACTGCGGCGCCGTCATGGCGTGCGACGCGCCGAGCTCACCGTGGATGCGGACCGGCTCGTCTGCGAGAGCCATCGACGGCGCGAGCGCAACGAGCGCGCTCGCGAGGACGACAGGCACGACGCCTCTCATGCTCTCACGACTAACAGGTCGCGAGGTCGCTCGCCCAGTGGGGCAGGATCGACCTATGGCCGGACCAGGTACAGTCGAGCCGCTTCGAGCCGCGCAACGGCCGCGCTCAGACTGCTTCGTTCAGACACCGTGTTTCTTGAGAAGGCGGTAGAGGTACGTGCGGTCCAGGCCGCTCTCGCGCGACGCGACGGAGCTGATGCGCCCCGTCCGGAGCATCAGGCGGCGGAGGTACTCGCGCTCGCCGAGGTCCTGCCACTTCTCGCGGAAGTCCTTGTAGCCGGCGCCGAACCACGGCTCGAGCGACTTCGGGAGCGGCTCCTCCGAGGAGCCCGCCGGCAGCGCAGCGCCCTCGACCGGCGCCCCGGGGACGGCCGACGACGCGCTCGGGATCCCGCGCTGCGTGACGTCCATCGTGAGCGCGTCGCCGCCCGACGTGCCGCCGAGGAGCTGGACGCTCTTGCCGCCCATGCGCTCGACGACGAGCTTCAGCTCCTGGACGTTGCCCGGCCACGAGAGCTTCGCGAGCTCCGTCGCGAGGTCGGGCCCCGCGGGCTGTCCGGCGAGGAAGCGATCGACGAGGAGCGGCAGATCCGCCATCCGCTCGCGGAGCGGCGGGACGGTCACCGTCGCGCCGGCGAGGCGGAGGTAGAGGTCCTCGCGGAACGAGCCGCGGTTCACCATCACGCGGAGGTCGCGCGTCGACGACGCGACGAGGCGCACGTCGACCGGACGCCCTTCTCCGGCCTCGCCGATGCGCTGCGTGGACTTCGACTCGAGGACGCGCGAGAGCTTCTGCTGGACGGAGAGCGGGAGCTCGCCGACTTCGTCGAGGAAGAGCGTGCCGCCTTCGGCGTTCTCGATCGCGCCGAGGCGCTCCTCCGTCGCGTGACCGAACAGCTCACCGTCGAGCATGATCTCCGCGAACGCCGCGCAGTCGACGACGACGAACGGCTTGTCCGCGCGTGGCGACGCATCGTGGAGCGCGCGGGCGACCGCGCCTTTGCCGGTGCCCGGCTCGCCGGTCACGAAGACGGCGGTGTCGGCCTGGGCGAGCTTCGCGAGCGTCGCGAAGAGCTCGCGCATGACCGCCGAGCGCCCGACGAGCTGATGGAACGAAGGCTCGGGCCAGAGGTCCATCGGCCGGAGCGGCGAGCCGTAGGTGATCGTGATCTCGGTCGCGCCGACGCGCAGCACGGCCCCGTTCGGGACGCGTGCATCCTGCACCTTCACGCCCGCGACGTAGGTCCCGTTCCGGCTGCCGAGGTCGCGCACCCAGAGGCCGTCCTCCTTCGGGACGAGCTCCGCGTGCAGACGCGACACCGCACGGTCGCCGACGGTGACGCCGAGGCCCGGCGCGGAGCCGAGCGTTCGCGGTTCGCGGAGGTCGAGCCCGTGCGGGCCCGAGCTGTCACTCCAGCTGAGGTGGGGGCTCGAACGCGGCTGCGCTTCTTCGAGATCGGACACCTGGACGGTCGGGCTTCCGGACATGAGCCGGAGAATACCTCACACGCCGTGCTTCTTGATGAGCCGATAGAGATACGTGCGTTCCAATCCCGCCTCCCTGCTGGCCAAGGAGCTCGACCTATGGGTCCGGAGCATCAGGCGGCGCAGGTACTCCTTCTCGCCGAGCTCGATCCACTTCTCGCGGAACTCCTTGAACCCGATCTCGAACCAGGGCTCGAGGCCGGGCGGCAGCACCGTCTGGAGCGGGCCGGAGCCGGGGACGGGCATCGGGGCGCGGACGGAGCCCTCGAGGCTGGGATCGGGCAGGACCGCGATCTCCTGCGTCCGGCCATCGAGGAGGTCCATCGTGTCGGTGACGACGTCCCACGCCGCCGTGTCGGGCACGCGGCTCGACGCGACGTCGCCGCCGGCGCGCAGTTGCTCGACGAACAACTGCAGCTCGCGGACGTTGCCCGTCCAGCGGAGGCGCGAGAGGTCCGCGACCAGGTCCTGGTTGAGGAGCGCCGCGTCGTCCCCGAGGAAGCGGGAGAGGAGGATGTCGAGGTCGACGAGCCTCTGCCGGAGAGGGGGGACGAGCACGGTCGCGCCCGCGACCCGGAAGTAGAGCTCCTCGCGGAAGGCGCCCTGGTTCGCGAGCTCGCGGAGGTCGCGCGTCGTCGTGACGATGGTGCGGAATGCGTCCGCGCCGAGCGGCGGCGTGAGCTCGCGCTGGATCGCCGGCGAGAGCTCGGCCGGCTCGTCGAGGAGGAGGGTGCCGCCTTCGGCGAGCCGCAGCGCCTCGTCGAGCTGCTCGGCGGCGCGCGCCGGCTCGGCGGGGAGCGTCGCGCAGTCGACGACGACGAACGGGTGGCTCCGCTGCTCGGACACGTCGTGCATCGCGCGCGCGAGCGAACGCTTGCCGGTGCCCACCTCCCCGAAGAGGACGACCGACGTGGCCGATCGGGCGAGCTGCGCGACCGTGGCGAACACTTCGCGCATCGTCGCCGAGCGCGCGACGAGGCCCTGGAACGTCGTGTCGGGCCAGAGCAGATCGGGCGCGCGGGGCGTGCCGTAGGCGACGGAGATGTCGGTCGTGCCGATCCGGATCATCGCGCCGCTCGGGATGCGCGCGCGTTCGACTTTCACCCCCGCGACGTACGTTCCGTTGCGGCTCCCGAGGTCGCGCACCCAGAGGCCGTCCTCACGCGGCGCGAGCTCGGCGTGGAGGCGCGACACGGATCGATCCGCGACGACGAGCTCGACGCGCGGCGCGGAGCCCACGACGACGGTGGCGTCCAGATCGAGCGTGTGCGAGCCGGACTGGTCCGTCCACGACAAGCGCGGGCGGCTGCGCAGCGCAGGCGGCTCGGCGGGGAAGGTCACGTTCGCGACCTCCGCAGAAGGGGCGAGTGGCGGGCAGGCTCCACGCCCACAACGTAGCCGGGAAACGCTCCTGCTCCGAGCCCCTTCCGACGCTTCTTCCGCGTCTCGCGGCGGCGCAGCCGAGGGCAGGGGTGTGCTAGAGAGGCGCCCATGTCGAACGGTGACGCAAATCCCGTCAGCGCCGCGATCGACCGCGCTCTGTCCGAGCTCCGGGAGGGCTTCCTCCCCCGCTTCCGGGCGGCTGCCACCGAGCAGGCCCTCCGTGACGAGAACGCGAAGATCCTCGGCAAGAAGGGCGAGCTGACGGCGGTCCTGAAGGAGCTCGGCAAGGCCCCGCCCGAGAGCCGCAAGGCGATCGGCGAGAAGGTCAACGCGCTCAAGCAGGACGTCGAGGCCGGGTTCCAGACGGCCCTCGGCGAGCTCCGCAGGAAGGCGCGCCAGGCGGAGCTCGACGCGCCGCCCTTCGACCTGACCCTCCCCGCGCGGACGCCCGTGACCGTCGGCCACCGGCATCCGATCGCCGCCGTACGCGAGGAGGTCGTCGCCGTCTTCCGCAGCCTCGGCTTCGCCGTCTTCGACGGGCCCGACATCGAGCACGAGGCGAACAACTTCTCGATGCTCGGCTTCCCGCCGGACCACCCGGCGACCGACATGCAGGACAGCTTCTGGACCGAGAGCGGTCACCTGCTCCGCACGCACACGTCGAACATCCAGATCCGCGCGATGACGTCGATGAAGCCGCCGATGGCCTTCATCGCGCCGGGCAGCGTCTACCGTCGCGACGACGACGCGACGCACTCGCCGATGTTCCACCAGATCGAGGCGTTCCTCGTCGACAAGAACGTGACGCTCGCGCACTTGAAGGGCGTCCTCGCCGAGTTCGCCGAGCGCCTCTACGGCCCCGGCACGCCGGTGCGCCTCCGCCCGAGCTACTTCCCGTTCGTCGAGCCGGGCGCCGAGGTCGACGTCGGTTGCGTCTTCTGCAAGCAGCCCGACGGAACGCGTGCAGGTTGCAACATGTGCAAGCGCACCGGTTGGATCGAGATCCTCGGCTGCGGGATGATCCATCCCGTCGTCTTCGAGAACTGCGGGATCGACCCCGACGAGTGGTCCGGCTTCGCGCTCGGGATGGGGCTCGAGCGGATCGCGATCCTCCGGTACGGGATCCCGAACATCAAGCTGCTGTTCGAAAATGACCCGAGGTTCCTCGCCCAGTTCTGAGAGCCACGAGAGAGAACGATGAAGGCTTCCTACAAGTGGCTGCGCGAGCTCGTTCCGCAGCTCACCGCATCTCCGAAGGAGCTCGCCGCCCGTCTGACCGGCGCCGGGCTCGAGGTCGAAGGGCTCACCGAGTACGGTGAGGGCGCCGAAGCGTGCCTCCTCGTCTCGGTCGTCGCGATCCGTCCGCACCCGACGAAGAGCGGCCTCCGCCTCGTCACCGTCGATCGCGGCGGGGTCCAGCAGGAAGTCGTCTGCGGCGCGCCGAACGTCCCGGATCCGGGCGGGATGGTGGTCCTCGCGCCGCTCGGCGCGCACCTGCCGGCAGCGGGCCTCACGATCGCGAAGCGCGCGATCGGCGGCGTCGAGAGCGAAGGCATGCTCTGCAGCGAGTCGGAGCTCGGCCTGAGCGACGACGAGGGCGGCATCCTCGTCTTCCCGAGCGCGTACGCGAAGCCGGGCACGCCGTTCGTCGCGATGGTGCCGAACGCGCGCGACACCGTGCTCGAGATCGGCCTCACGCCGAACCGGCCCGACGGGCTCGGTCACATCGGTCTCGCGCGCGAGATCTGCGCGCTCTACAACTTCCCGTTCGCGTTGCCGAAGGCAGATCGCTCGCCGGCGGGCGAGCCGGGCACGTCGAGGATCCGTGAGGCGAACGTCGCGACGAAGGACCTCGTCGCGATCCAGGTCGACGACGCCGAGCGCTGCCCGCACTACGGCGCGGCCGGCGCGGTCGACGTCGTCGTCCAGCCCTCGCCGCCGTCGGTCCGTTATCGCCTCCAGGCGCTCGGCGTCCGCTCGATCTCGAACGTCGTCGACATCACGAACATCCTGATGCTCGAGTGGGGCCACCCGATGCACGCGTTCGACCTCGATCGCGTGCGCCCCACGAGCGCGCCGAGGATTCACGTCCGGCGTGCGAAGGCGGGCGAGAGCATCGTCACCCTCGACGGCGTCACGCGGATGCTCGTCGAGGACGACCTCCTCATCTGCGACGGCGAGGGCCCGACCGCGCTCGCCGGCGTGATGGGCGGCGCGACGAGCGAAATCCACGTCGGCACGACGCGCGTGCTCTTCGAGTGCGCGTGGTTCGACCCGCGCGGCGTCCGCCGCTCGGCGCGCCGCCACGGCATGCACACCGAGTCGAGCCATCGCTTCGAGCGCGGCGTCGACCCTGGCGACGTCGCACACGTCCTCGCACGCGCCGTCGCGCTCACGTGCGAGCTCGCCGGAGCCTCCGCGACGAAGGGCCAAGTCCACGTGCAAGGTGCACGCGTCTCGGACGAGGCGGCTCCGCCTTCGCGGAAGACGCTCGTCCTCCGCGAAGCGCGCATCGAAGGCCTCCTCGGGATCCGGATCCCCTTCGCCGACGCGCTCTCGATCCTCGAGCGTCTCGGCTGCACGATCGCGAAGCGCGAGGAAGGCCGCGCCGAGGTCCTCGTCCCGACGCACCGTCCCGACCTCGGGCGCGAGGTCGATCTCGTCGAGGAGGTCCTCCGCGTCCACGGCATCGATCACGTCCCGGCGGAGCTCCCGCCCGTGCGCGCGTCGCGTGACATCGGCGGCCGCGAGGAGCTCGCGAGCCGCGCGCGCACGGCCGCCGTCGCGCTCGGACTCTCCGAGGCGATCACGTTCAGCTTCACGTCGCGCGCGACGCTCGAGGCGCTCGGCGCGCCGGAGCCGACCGTGATCCTGAAGAACCCGCTCGCCGAGCACCAGGCCGTGATGCGCACGTCGCTCCTGCCCGGCCTCCTCGACGCGGTCCGAAACGCGCGCCGCCACGGCGAGCGCGACGTGAAGGAGTTCACGATCGGTCCCGTCTTCCTCGCGCGGAACGGCAAGAGGCCGGCGCGTCCTGCCGACGAGACGCTCCCCGACGAGCGGCTGCGCCTCGCGGTCGTCCTCGCGGGCGAGCGTCCGGCGTGGCTCACCCGACCGGTGCCTTTCGACGTCTGGGACATGAAGGGCTACGCGATCGAGCTCGCGTCGCGTCTGTCCGGTCAGCCGGCCGAGAGCGCCGCGTTCGATCGCGCCGCGATCCCGCGCCACCTGCATCCGCGCGGCGCGGCGAAGCTCGTCGTCGCGGGTCAGGAGGTCGGCGCATTCGGCATCCTCCACCCCGACGCCGCCTCCGCCCTCGAGCTCGACGGCGAGGTCCTCGTCCTCGAGATGGAGCTCGATCCGTTCGTCGCCGGGCCGAAGCTCCCGGCGTTCAGCGCGATCCCGAAGTTCCCCGCGAGCCCGCGCGACGTCGCGCTCGTCGTGAAGGACGGGATCCCGGCCGGCGACGTCGTCTCCGCGGTCCGTGCGGCGGCCGGGCCGCTCGCCGAGGACGTGCGCCTCTTCGATCGCTTCGTCGGCGGCCAGGTGCCCGCCGGCCACTCGAGCCTCGCGATCCGCGTCGTGTACCGGGCGCCCGATCGCACGCTCACGGACGCGGACGTGGACGCCGCGCACGCGAACGTCGTGAAGGCCGTCTCGGAGCGGTTCGGCGCGACGCTCCGGGCGTAACCCGAGTACGATGTCGGCCGTGACGGCCGCTCTACCGAGCCCGACGGGAGACCTGACCGGCGCGATTCTCTCGCGCCGGTACCGGCTCGCCCGTCTCATCGGGACGGGCGGAATGGGCTCCGTCTACGAGGCGCACGACCTCGCCGACAACCGCTCGCTCGCGATCAAGATCCTCGCGCTCGACTGGCTGCACGACGACGAGATCAAGGCGCGCTTCCTCGACGAAGGGCGGATGTGCCAGCGCCTCATCCACCCGAACATCGTTCGCGTGTTCGACGTGGGCGAGGCCGAGGACGGCAGCCCCTACATCGTGATGGAGAAGCTCGAGGGCGTGCCGCTCAGCGCGTACACGCGCGCGGGTGTCCGCGTTCCGACGAACCAAGCCGCGCCGATCCTGCAGGGCATCCTCGCCGGCCTCGGCGCCGCGCACGCGCAAGGCGTGGTCCACCGCGACCTCAAGCCGGAGAACGTGTTCCTCGCGCGCGAGCCGAACGGATCGTTCTGCGCCAAGATCCTCGACTTCGGGATTGCCAAGGTCATGGATGCGGCCGGCGGCATGGGGCAGAAGACGAAGACCGGCGCCCTGCTCGGCACGCCCGCGTACATGAGCCCGGAGCAGATCAAGAACGCGAAGGACGTCGACGCACGCGCCGACCTCTGGAGCGCCGGCGTGATGCTCTACGAGATGCTGACCGGGCGGATCGCTTTCCCCGCGCCGACGGAATACGCGCGCCTCGCGGCGGTCCTCAATTCGACGCCGCCTTCGCTCGAGCAGGTCGACCCGTCCCTCGCGCGCCTCTCCGCGTTCGTCCAGCTCGCGATGCAGAAGGACCGGACGCAGCGCTTCCAGTCCGCGCTCGAGATGGCGCGCGCGCTCGGCGCCGCGGTCGGTACCGACACGGCGATGTCGCCGGCGGCGCATGCGGGACCGAGCACGATGCCGGGGGCGGCGCTCCCCGCGACGCCGCTCAGCCGTCTGCCCGACGTGCCGAGCGTGTTCCTCGCCGCGCCGTCGATGGCACCGCCGTCGCCTTCGGTCCCGGCACCTGCGATGACCACCCCGGCGCCCACGACGGACGGCGCCGGTCTCGCCGGCCCGAGTGGCACGCTCGCGAGCCCGAAAGGGCGGCTCGTCACCGATCCGCCGCCCAAGGTCGTGATGGCTTCCGGCACGCTGCCTTCGGAGAACCTGCCGATGCTCAGCGCGCCGCGTCGAGGCGTGGCGCCCTGGGTCGTGGCGCTCCTCGTCGTGGGTGCGCTCGCGGCCGGCTTCCTTCTCGGCCTCGCGTCGGCTCGTCTCCGCTGACGGTTCTCTCCTGCCTCGTCCTGGGATAGCCTGCGGACGCCATGACGACCGATACGGCCTCGCTCGCGCGTTACCTCGACGTGTTCCCCTCCTGGCTGCGCACGCTCGGCGACGACGCGGGCGCCCTCGGGGAAGTGGTCGCGACCGGTGGAGACGAGGACACGAAGCGCTTCGTCGCGTCGGGCCTGAACTACATCTTCAAGTCGCTCGACCTGATCCCGGACGGCATCGACGACCTCGGCTTCTGCGACGACGCGTTCGTGATCCGCGTCGCAGCGGCGCTCGCCGTCGAGGCGAATGCCTCGGCGAAGGACGGCGTCGTCGGGCGGCTGGCGGACGACGCGAAGCAGGTCGAGGAGTTCCTCGGCGAGGACTACGCGCGTCTCGTCGCGTACGTCCGTGGCCTCCGGAAGGGCGCGGCCCGCGGGCGGACGGTGGAGGACATCCTCACCGACGAGGCGACGCGCACGTCGTTCGTGAACGAGGTCGCGGCCTGGGCGAAGGACTACCAGGTGCCGAGCTTCACGCGCGACGTGAAGACGCTGATCAAGCTGAAGGCCTTCCTCAGCGCGAAGCTCGCCTAGTCACGGCGTCGCCGGCGCCCTGCGGAACACGCCGTTCTGCGCGACGACGATCGGCGAGAGCGTCCTCGAATAGCGGAACATGTTCTGGAGCCAGAGGATCTGGCCCGTCTTCGCGTCGAGCGACATGAGCCCGACCGCAGCGTCGACCGGGCGCACGTCGAAGTTCTGCCCGTGGAAGAAGAGCCGTCCGTTCGCGTAGACCGGATCGGACTCGACCGAGAGGCGGTCGTTCGCCCAGACGATCGCGCCGGTCGCGATGTCGGCGACGAACGGCTTGCCGTTCCCGACGAGGTTCGCGCCGCCGCGCTCGAAGACGCCGAAGACGAGACCGCCGACGACGAGCGGTGACCACGCGCCCGCGTAGTCGTTGCCGGCCTCGATCGTCCACCTCACCGTGCCAGTGGCGAGGTCGAGGCAGAACAGCTTCCCGCCCTTGGTCCCGACGTCGACCGCGCCCTGGACGAGGACTGCATCGCCCGCGACGCTCGCCGTGCTGGCGCCGCGGCTGAGGGGCTCCTGCGCGAGCTGCCAGCGGACGTCGCCCGTCGTCGCGTCGAGCGCGAACAGATCACCGGCGGGGACGAGGAGCATGTCCCCGGCGAGCTTCATCGCACCGGTCACCCGGTGCGGCAACGCCTTGCGCCAGATCCGCTTGCCCGTCTTCTTGTCGACGGCGTGGAGCGTGTTGTCGAAGAGGTTGTCGGTCGTGCCGACGTAGACGCGATTCTCGCCGACGAGCGCGCGGCCGACGTTCGGGTAGATGCCGTCGAGCTCTCCGGAGGGGTTCACCGGGTAGAGCCAGCGCGCTTTGCCGGTCGCGAGATCGAACGCGGTGAGGACGCCGGGGAGGCCGGCCGTGTACCCGACGCCCGCGTCGACGGTGACGATCGGCTGCGAGAGAGAAGACGTGTCGTACTTCCCGAGCGGGAGGTCCCAGAGGAGCTTCTTCGTCTGGAGGCTGATCGCGTTGACCGAGTTGTCCTGCGCGCCCACGTAGAGGACATCGCCGACGACGGCGGCGCTCCGCGGGTACACGAAGCGGTCGAACGCGAAGAAGCGCGCCGCGGTGCCGTTCGCGGGATCGATCGCGACGAGCTCTTCGTCCTTCGACGAGAGCACGAGCTGGTTCTGCGTCGGGTCCGCGTCGAGGACGGACGTGTCGGCCGCGCCGCCTTGCTCGCTGCCGGCGGCCTCGCCGCCGAGCCCGCCCTTCGACGACGAGACCGTGCTGTTCGTGCACGCGGTGAGGGCAGCGAGGGCGACGACGACGGAGCGGAGGACCATCGCGAGCAGGTGGTGCGCGGAGCGTGCCAGCCGCGATCACGCGCTATTTCCGCGGGTGCGCGTTGCCTTGCGTCAGGGCTGGCGCAAGGCGCCTGCGCCAGCCATGGCGCGTTCGATCAGTGGTGGCCGGGAGGGCACACGCGGCCGCGGAGCGCGTCGAGCGCATGCGGGCCGGACACGCGCGAATCGAGGTGACCGTCGATCTTCGCGACGCCGGGAGCCTTGTCTCCGCTCGGGAGGGGAGAGGGAGGTGCCGCGGGCACGCACTCGCTCGGCGCGAACGCGGCCTCGGCGATGTGCAGCAGCTTCACGGCGTGATCGCTCGCGGCGTCGTTGTAGTTCTCCGGCCAGACCAGCTCCCCAGATGCGACGGCACGACCGGAACGAACCCATGCCCATCCCACGATCGTCTGGCCGCTCGAGAACCCGCCGGACAAGGCGAGTCCGCCGAAGACGCCGTCGGTCGACGACTGGATCGGCAGATCGTCGGGCAGCGCCCAGCCGAAGCCCTCGGCGAGCACGTCGTGCTGGACGTGCGGCGCGAGCAGCGTGAGGAGCGCTGCCTCGCGGAGGTTCTCGAGTGGGAGGCGGCCGACCTCGGAGCGGAGCTTGCGCGTGGCGTCGGTCTTCTGGCCGTCGACGCTCCCGCCATCGCGGAGCACGAGACCCCCGCACGTGCCGGACACGAACGCGGAGCCTGTCGCGAGGTCGTAGGCGCGGACCTCGTCGCAGAACGCGTAGTGTCCGCGTCGTCCGCGGAGGACGAGCCACCCGTCGGTCGGCGCCCGGAAGCGGCCGAGCGGGAGCGCGTCGCTGCGCTCGGCAGTATCGTCGAGGCACCTCCGCCACGTGTCGTAGCCGTCGCCGGCGGGAGCGTTCTTCGCGCGTTCGGTGCAGACTGCACGCGGATCGGAGGGTCGCGGTTCGCGGCGCTTCTCGCGCGCGTGCGCCTCGAATGCCTGCCGTGCGCGCGTGAGCCAGCCTCGCGTCTCGAGACCGCACGACGCGTCGCGCGCGCTACAGAGGATCGACGCGAGCGGCGAGTCCTTCGCGCTCTCGCGCGTGAGCGTCTTCCGCGGCGTCGGCGCGACCATGCTCCAGTTCGGGTTGTTCGGGTGGTGGCCGGGCGCGCCGAGCATGAGGTAGTGCGAGACCCACGAGCTGCCGCCCGCGTCCCACCAGCTCTTCAACGAGAGGCCGGAGTCGAACGCGACGTCCTCGTTCTCTCCCGCCGCGAGCGCCCAGCACGGCGTCGCGAGCAGGTCCTTCATCGCCTTCGCCGCCGGGGCAGGATCGGCGTCGGGCGCGAGCGTCCCGATCCGCTTGTCGAGCCCGTCGAACGCCGCTTGCGCCGCGTCGTGCGCCGGGGTCTTCGGCGTGCACGGCCCGCTCGGGGCGGACGGCGCCGACGGCGCGGGGGCGGGCGGTTTCGCTGCGGGCTTCGCTCCGGGCTCCGCGAGCGGCGAAGGAGCACGCGTCGCGACGGGCGCGGGCCTCGCCGGTGCTCCGCACGCGACGAGGGCAGCTGCGACGACGGGTCCGAGGCGCCTCACTTCGGTACGGACGGCGCCCCGACTCGAAAGTTCCCGGCCTTCAGACCGCCGGTCCGCGGCTCTCGGGCCCGACCTGGCCGCCCGGGCGCGTGCCGGCGCCCTGCTGGACTCCGGCGAGCATGTTCGACATGAGCTCCTGGATCAGGTCGCGCGCTTCCGGCTTCGTCTTGAGGTGGTTCAGGAGGAGCGTCGAGACGTCGCTGAACGCCTTCTCGAAGTTCAGGCCTTCACGCGTGCGCGACGCGACCTTCTCGCGTCCGGCGGCGAGGTCTTCTTCGAGCGCCTCGGCGTAGCGGGCGAGCTGGGCGCGGAGCTCCTCGATCTGCCGGCGCAGATCGCGCGCCTGCTGATCCTTCACCTGCGCCTTCGACTCGCGCTCGGCGAGGGCCTCGCGACGCGCATCGAGCAAGGCCGAGGCCGCGCCCGCGCGCTCGTAGATCGTGCGGAGGGTCGTGCCGCTCGCGCTCGCCGCCTGATCGGCCTGCGCCTTCGCCGTCGCGGCGGCGCGCTCGGCGACGAGGACGAGCTCGCGGAGCTTCGACGCTTCCTGCTGCTCGGCCGCGGCGTCACGGAGCGCGCGCGATTCCTCGTGCGCGAGCTCCTCGACCTTGCGACCGATCTCGGCGCGGAGCGCACGACCGCGCCGCTCGAGCGACTCGAGCTTGCGCGTGTGGCTCGCGACCTCGCCCTCGAGCCGCGTCGCGCGGGACGCGAGGTCCCACGCCTGGACGAGCCCGGTCTGGATCTCGGGCGGGATGTTCCCGGTCGGATAGACGCGGGAGACCATGCGCGAGAAGAGCGCGGCGCGGTTCGCCCACTCGATGACGCCGGGCGACTGCGGAGGCGGCGGAGGTGGAGGCGCCGCGTTCTCCGGGCTCGACTGCACTTCCCACGGCGTCGCGGGGAGCGAGCGCTGGAGTGCCTTCAGCTCCTCGTGGAGATGGTGCGCGTCCTGGTACCGCTTGCGGCGCTCTTTCTCGAGGAGCTTGAGGACGATCCCTTCGGCGGCGGGGAGCGTGTCCGGCTTGATCCCGCTCGGCTTCGGCGGCGGGGCCGTCCGCTGCATCTCGAGCAGCGTGTCGCGATCGTTCGAGCGGAAGGGGAGCTGGCCCGTCAGCATCTCGAAGAAGAGGACGCCGAGCGCGTAGAGATCGCTCGGCGGTCCCGCTTCCTCGCCGCGCGCCTGCTCGGGCGACATGTACTCGGGCGTCCCGAAGACGGCGCCCTTCGGCGCGAGGCGCGGGTCCATCGCGAGGTGCGCGAGACCGAAGTCGAGGATCTTCACGAAGTCCTTCCGACCGCCGCGCGACGACAGGAGGATGTTGTCGCTCTTCAGGTCGCGGTGCACGACGCCGAGGTCGTGGGCGCGCGCGAGCGCGGCGCACATCTGCTCGAGGATGTCGACGGCGCGCGCGAGCGGCATCGGCCCCTTCGCGAGCTCGCTCGAGAGCGACGTGCCGACGAGGTACTCCATGACGAGGTAGAGCTCGCCCTCTTCCGTCTCGCCGATGTCGTGGATGTCGATGATGTGCGCGTGATCGACGCGGTTGGCGGCGCGTGCTTCGCGGAGCATCCACGCGCGGAGATGGGTCTCGCCGCGGAGGTCGGGCCGGATCAGCTTCAGCGCCACCACGCGGTCGATGAGCACGTGCCGCGCGCGGTAGACCACGCCCATGCCGCCTTCGCCGGCGCGCGCTTCGAGCCGGTATCGGCCGGCCACGACGCGTCCGAGCATCGGATCCTGCGGCTTCGTCACACTGCGCGTGCTGTTCACCAAGGTGCCTTCCCTTGCGATCGAACACCGACTCCGCGACCACCCGCGACGGACGCAGGACGCAGCGAAGCCACGAATAATCCAGGAGGGTACAGCGGCGCGGCAACCAAGGCTACAGCGTTGAGCGAGGCTACGGCCTTCGGGAGAGAGGCTTCAGGCTACAGGCGCTCTCCCTCGCGCTCGCAACCTCGACCGAGCCCGTCCCGTCCGCATCGGGCCGCGTCTCTCTCTTCTCTCCCGTGTCCGGGACCGTGCCTGGCGATCTCGAATCTCGCCTGCCCGTGCCCAGCGATCTCGAACGAGGCGCACGGAACCCGATCCCCCACCTGACGGCGAGGGCAGCGAGACCGGCTGGAGCCTGTAGCCTGCAGCCCGACGTCAGAACGTCGCCTTGAACACCGGGAAGCGCACTTCACTCCCCGTGTTCTGGACGCCGAACGCCTTCCGCTCGGCGGAGCCGATGAGCGGCTTCACGTCGGGGAGGGGCACGCCGACCCGGAACGCACCTTCGCGCACGTCGAAGAGCGAGAGCGGCGCGCGCACCGGCGCCTTCGTCCCGCCACCGCCGCCGCCTTCGGGCGCGGGCGCGGTCCCGCTCGGTGGGGTGCCGGTCGGGCCGGTTGCGGGCGGCGGCGTCGTGGCCGGCGGCTCGGCGCCGATGACCGCGCTGCCGCCAGGCTTTCCGGGGTCCGACGCGGGGAACGCGGACGGCTTGTCCTCGCGCGCGCCTTCGGTCGGGCGATAGCGGGTCGCGTCGAGCGCGACGACGATCGCCGGGATGGTCAGCGCGAGGCCGCCCGCGAGCAGGTAGGCAGGGATGCGCCCGTCGTCGACGGCCTGCTCGATGAAGTAACCGCCGACGCCACCTGCGACGGCGCCGCCTGCCGCACCGACGATGTAGGCGGTGCCGGACTGCACGCCGAAGATCGCCTCGCCGAAGACGACGAGCTCGGCGCCGAGCAGCGCGGTACCCGCGATGCCCTTGCCGGTCGGAGACACTTCTTCCGCGTGCGCGGTCCGCGGCGCCAGCGTGGTCGCGGCCGTGAGGAACGCGAGCGCGAGGGCAGACGCCTTGCGGGCGGTGGGACGGCGCTTCACGTCGGCGCAGGTCTCGAACGGGGTGCGCATTGGCAAGCTCTCCGGTTGGTGGCGTGACGCTATCACGACGTTCATGTCCCTCGGAAGAGCGCTTCCGTATCGCGTGGTCGGCGGCGCGGCCGGCGGGACGATCGTGTAGCCTGCCGCGGAAGTGGCAGGGGACGAGCGCGCCGTGGACCCGATCGCGCCCGCCGCGCTGCGCTTCGCGGCGCTCGCGACGGGGCTCGTGCTCGTGGCGGCGGCCGTCGGCGCCTCGGTGCGCCTCTTGCCGTGGATCCTCGATCCGAGGATCGGGAAGGAGACGCTCGCTCCGTTCGCCGAGAGCCTCGCTGTCATCGCCGTCGAGGTCGCTCTCGTCACGGGGTGGTCCGTCGGGTGGGCGCTCGCGGCGCAGAGACTGGTCGATCGCGGTGAAGCCCGCGTCCTCGCGTCGCTCGGCGAGTCGCCCGTCCGTACGGCGACACGACTCGCTCCGCAAGGCGTTGCGTTCGCGATCGTGCTGGCACTGACGTCGTTCTCGCTCGGCCGTACGTCTGCCGCACCCGGCCGCGTCGTCGATGCGCTCCTCCGCGAAGGTCGCTCCGCGTGCGCGCGGGCGACGTCGCCGACGACGAGCACGGTCCCGTTCGTCTCCGCGACCTGGCTCTGTGGAGCGAGCGGACCGCGGCTCGTCGGCCGCTCCCCGATCGGCGGAATCGTGTTCACGGCCGGCGCTGCCGGCGTGAGCCACGACCTCCGCCGCGTCGAGCTCGAGGACGCGCGGATCGCGCTCGCCGGCGGCGCCGCTGCGCCGACGGTCCACGTCCACGTCGGAACGCTCACGCTCCGCGGGCTCGCGCCGTTCGCGATCGCGTCTCCGCTCGCGCCGTGGCTGCGCGCGTTCTTGATCGTCCTCGCGGGCGCCGGCGCGGCGACGGCGGCGGTCGTGGTCCTCCTCCGCGCGCGCCGAGGGATGGGCTTCGTCGTCGCCGCGGCGCTCGGCGCCGTCGGTCCCACGAGCGCGCTCGGCGCGCTCCGCGCGCTCGAGCTCCGCATGCCGGAGCAGGGCGGCCTCGGGATCGGGTGGATTTTTCTACTCGTGGCTGTCCCGGTGCTCGCGGTGGGGATGGTCGTGCTCGGCTCCGTGATTGCGGGCGCGGTCTCGGCGCGGCTCGAGCGCGCCGGAACGGAACGTGCGCTGCGCGAACGACGGCGACACGGACCGACGTGAGCTTGCTCGCCGGCGTACCGGCTGGTACGACGTGGGGAGGAGACACGAGATGCCTAACCTCGGCGCACCGGAGCTGATCGTCATCGTGGTCGTCGCGTTGCTCCTCTTCGGAGCAGGGCGAATCGCGGACATCGGGAAGGGCCTCGGCCAGGGCATCAAGAACTTCAAGCAGGGCCTGCGAGAAGCGTCCGAGGACGAAGAGGCCGCTGCGAAGAAGGATGCGAAGGCCGAGCGCGTCGAGAAGTCTGCGCGCAAGGAAGCCGCGAAGGAGAAGGAAGCGGCGGAAGAAGCCTGAGGGGCGTCTCCGTCTTCCGTCTTCCGTACGCGCTGCCTCCTCACGGCGAGGCGTCCTCTCCGTTCCCCGCGCCAGGCCGGGCGAGCGACAGAGAGACGATCAGGCCCCCGCGCGTCCGGCGGCAGCGCGAGGCTGAAGACTGAAGGTTCTCGTCAGCGCGGATCGCTGACGCGCCCGACGAAGAGGATCCGGCCCCGCGTCACGTCGCGGAGGACGAACAAGAACGGGCGATCGATCTTCACGTCGACGGGGGCGGACATGTCGAGGCTCGTCGTGCGCATCACGACGCCGGTCGCGGCCGCCGCCTCGGTGCCGACTTCGTCGACGGCGAGGAACGTACGCTGCACGACCTGGCTCACGTTGAGCTTCTGAGCCTTCTCGCCGGCGACGATCCCGCCGAAGTCTGCGCGATCGGAGAACGCGGTGCGGATCCCCATGTCGCGCAGTGTGTCGTTCAGCGAGCCGCCCGCGGTGAAGGAGAAGCGCGGCATCGACAGCGCCACCTTCCGCTGCGTGAGTCCCTTCGTCCACTTCTCGAGCGTGTCGACCGAGAGCGCCTGCTCGGCGCGGGCGACCCCGGCGGGGTCGTCGGGGACGACGAGCAGCATCGCGAGCGGCGTGCCGTCGTAGCGGAGCTCGACGAGCTTGTTCGCGTCCGCGGCGGCGTAACGGAGCTGTGCGGTGAGGTGCATCGTCGGCACCTGCGCGGGCGTGCGGCCCTCGACGCGGAACGACTCGTTCTTCGTCGCGTCCTTCGGGAACGGCTCGGCCCACCGCGCCTTCATGTAGACGGCATTCGTCACGAGCATGCGCGTCCGCGCGTCGAGCGTGCCCTTGCCGAGCAGGTCGGTGATCTTGCCGCCGGTCCGGTCGCTGACCCAGGCGTTCATCGTGGAGCGCGCCTTCTCGGGGTCGGACGCGAGCGCGATGCGCTCCGCCGGCGCGCCGTAGGCGATCGCGAGGCCGAGGTACGATGGCGCGACGGCGACGGTGTCGTCGATCCAGACGCGCGTGGCGATGCTGAGGTCGCCGCCGGCAGGCTTCGCCTTCCGCCACTCGTCGAGCTCCTGTGCGCCGAGCCCTGCCGCTGCTTCCGGTGACGGAAGGGCGAGCGCCTTCGCCATCTCCTTTGCCGTCTCGCCCTTCGCGCCGAGGTACGCGACGCCGAGCGCATGACGAAGGCTCGTTCCGCTCAGACAAACGTTGCCGGGCACCCGGCGGGCCCGCGAGTACATCGCGAGCGCGACCCCGTTGCCAGCGCGGACGTCGGCGGTGGTGCTCGCCTCGGTCGGAGCCACCGCTCCGGGCGGGAGTGGCGTCGGACCGGCGGCGCTGGCTTCAGGAGGCGGCGTCGCCGGCGTGGCGAGCTCGTTCTTCGCGGGCGTGGTGGCCGGAGCGGCGCTCGCCTCGGCGCGCGGAGCCTCGGCGGTCGCGCTCGGGGGTGGCGCGCTCGCCGGCGCGGGCGACGTCTCGTTCGACGGAGGCCCGGAGTGCGCGCAGCCCGCGAGCACGGCGAGGAGGGCGAGAGAGGACGCGCGCATGACTGTCGTTCTCCGCCGCGGCCGGCCCGACGTCAAGCGCGACACGGCCCGGTGCCGCCTGCGTGCGACTCTCGCGCGCAGTCCACGGGACCTCAGGAGCCCGTCGCGGCTGCGCTGTCCCTCTCTCCTGCCGCCCACGCGATTGCGCCGCGGAGGACCTCGGGATCATCTGCAACATACACGTGACCGACGTGCCCGAGCGACACGAGCCGGACCTCGATCCCGTCGTGCGCCAGGCGCGCCGCCTCGCGGGCGAGCCCGGGGTACGTCGCATCGAGCTCGCCGGCACCGAGGACGACACGCACGATGCCGGAGGCGCGAATCGCGCGAGCGTCGGGCGCGACGTGCGCGCCGAGGAGCACGATCGCGCGCGCCCGCAACATGCCGGCCCGGACGAGCGCATCGACCTCGTACGCGCCCTGGGAGAAGCCGACGACGACCGGGGCCCGCTCGGTCTCGTTCGCGGCGAGGAGCGCGCGCGTCACGACGGCAGCGGTCGACGTTCCGCTCCACGAAGCGGTGCCGTCCGCATGGCGGGTGTCCGCGCGGGGACAGAGGACGGGAGCGCCGGCGCCACGCATCCACGGGCACCCGTTCTCGGGACGACCGTGGATCCCGTGGAGGTACACGATCGGCGCCGCGCGGGAGGACGTGCGCGGGTAGGTCGCGAGGTCGGGCGACGGCCATGCGAGCGAGGACTTCACGCCCGAGGACGCGACGGAGAGCGGCGTCGCATCGAGGTCGCGCATCCTCCCGCGCCGGGGCTCCGGACCCGCGTTCGCGCGGCGCGCGCGGACGGCGGCGTGCGCGAGCAGGACGAGGGCGAGCGAACAGACGAGCGCGAGCGCGAGACACACGGCGTGCGTCCGCTCTCGCGCAGACGAGCGCGCGAGCATGAGGTGGTCCCCGAGCGGCGCACGTCATGCGGGACCCCGGAGAACCGGGCCCGCGGCGCCGAGCTCACCCGTTCGTCGCGCGAGCGGGGCCGAATGTGACGAGGCCCACGAGACCTCGTCTCGCGCTCACGATCCGCTCGCGTGCGCGCGGCCGTCTGAGTAGGCTACGCGCCGTGTCACTCTCCCTCGCCAAGCGCCTCGACGTCGTCCAGCCCAGTGTGACCCTCGCGATGAACGCGCGAGCTGCGGAGCTCCGCGCGACAGGCGTGGACGTGTTCGCGTTCGGCGTCGGCGAGCCCGACTTCGATCCGCCGTCGTTCGTCCTCGAGGCGGCGCGTGCGTCGCTCGCGCCGGGCGCGAAGCCGGGCGTCTCGAAGTACACCGCCGTGACCGGCATCGCGCCGCTCAAGGAAGCGATCTGCAAGAAGACGGCGGCGACCCGCGGCTGGACCCCGAAGCCGTCGCAGGTGACGGTCACCGTCGGCGCGAAGCACGCGCTCTTCAACCTCGCCCTCGCGCTCTACGAGCCGGGCGACCAGGTCGTCATCCCCGCTCCGTACTGGGTCAGCTACCCGGAGCAGGTGAAGATGTTCGGCGCCGAGCCGGTGCACGTCGCGACGACGGAGGCGCAGGGCTTCAAGATGACGCCCGAGGCGTTCGGCAAGTCGCTCTCGCCGAAGACGAAGGCGGTGATCCTGTGCACCCCGTCGAACCCGACCGGATCGGCCTACACGGAAGCGGAGCTCCGGGCGCTCGTCGAGGTGTGGAAGACGAAGAGCGACGCGTATCTGATCGTCGACGAGATCTACGCCGACCTCCTCTACGACTTCCCCCACGCGTCGGTCGCCGCGCTCGCCCCCGAAGCGCGTGACCGCATCATCATCGTCGACGGCGTGTCCAAGTCGTACGCGATGACCGGCTGGCGAATCGGCTGGAGCATCGCGCCCGAGCGCATCGCGAAGGCGCTCGACACGGTGCAGGGCCAGAGCACGACGAACGCGACCGCCGTTGCCCAGCAGGCTGCGCTCGCCGCGCTGACCGGGCCACAGGACGAAGTCGCGAAGATGCGCGACGCGTTCAAGGAGCGCCGCTCCGTGATGGTCACGGAGCTGAACACGATCCCTGGCGTCTCCTGCCGCACGCCCGACGGCGCCTTCTACGCGTTCGCCGACTGCCGTGGCCTCTACGGCATCCCGTACAAGGGAAAGCCGATCGCGACCGACGAGGAAGTCGCCTTCTTCCTCCTCGAGGAAGCCCACGTCGCGGCCGTGCCGGGCGGCGCCTTCGGCGCGCCGGGCTACGTCCGTTTCAGCTATGCGACGAGCCCGGAGCGCATCCGCGCCGGCGTTGCTTCCATCAAGGAAGCCGTCGCCCGCGCGCGTCGCTGAACGTCGACGACGCTCTGCGCAACGCGCGTGGTCCCGCGACGCGCCCCATGACATTGCTGTCGTGGTCGTACCTCGGCGCCGTGACGCTCTTGCAACACTGCCCCGGAAAAAGGCTCGTGCCGTCAATTTTTCGGCGAACGACGGTTCTTCTTCCAAGCGGCGAAATTCGTGTACCGTACGTTCGCCGTCGGACGAGGGACCGGCGGTCTAGGACGGAAGAGCGCTTGCACTGATCCATCGATTCGTCCGTCCATGCGTTTTGGGGGCGTCATCGGCGAAGAGCCGAATCCTCGTCGCCTCGTGTGTACAAAGGAGAGCTTCGCATGTCGTCTAACCGCTTGTTCGGAACGGTGCTCGCCGCCGCCATCGTGGCGATCCCGGTTCTCGTCCAGGGCTGTTCCTCCGAGGACAACCCGCTTTGCTGCACGGAGTTCAAGGCCGGCGGCGAAATCGACGTCAAGATCTCGGGCAACGTCCAGGCGCAGGTCGCCGCCCAGGCGGTCGCGGACCTCTCGGGCCTCGCGACGGCCGCCGTCGGTGACCTCACCAACGCCTGCCGCAACATCGCGACGGACCTGAACGCCGACAAGGCGGCCCGCGATGCGGCGGAGACCCAGACGGGCACCGCCGCGATGAAGGCGTGGTGTGACCTCGCCGTGAAGGCGATCGGCACCGTGAAGGCGTCGGCGACGATCTCGATCGTCGCGGAGCCGCCGCGCTGCGAAGCGTCGGTCAGCGCCAAGGCGAACTGCCAGGCGAAGTGCGATGTGAGCGGCAAGTGTGACATCAAGGCGAACCCGCCGAAGTGCACGGGCGGCAAGCTCCAGGTCGCCTGCAAGGGCTCCTGCACCGCGGAAGCGGGCGCGAGCGTTTCGTGCACCGGAACGTGCACGGGCGGCTGCACCGGCTCCTGCACCGCGCAGGGTGGCGTCGAGTGCAACGGTCGCTGCGAAGGCACCTGCGAGGCGAGCGCGCAGGGCGGCACGGGCTCTGGCATCCAGGCCGACGGCACGTGCAAGGGCACCTGCAAGGGCACCTGCTCCGTCACGCCGCCGGGCGTGAAGTGCGAGGGCTCCTGCAGCGGCCAGTGCGACGCGGCGTGCAAGGCCGAGGCGAACGCGACGGTCAAGTGCGACGGCAAGTGCGACGCCGACTTCGAGCCGATCTCCTGCGAGGGCGGCAAGCTCGAAGGTGGCTGCCAGGTCGACGCGAAGTGCGACGCGAACTGCAACGCGAGCGTCAAGGCGAAGGCCGAGTGCTCGCCGCCGCGCATCGCGGTCAAGGTCACCGGCGCGAGCAACGCGCAGCTGATCATCGACACGCTCGAGGCGAACCTCCCGCTCGTCTTCCGCGTGAAGGCCCGCCTCGAGGGCGCTGCCGAAATCGGCGGCACCGTCTCGGGCAACATCAGCGGCTTCGCCGACATCAAGCCGGCCTGCATCCCGGTCCTCGCGGAGGCGGCGGCCAAGTCGGTCACGCAGCTCGGCGAGACCGTCTCGGTCAGCGGCCAGGTCGTCGGCTCGGTCGGCGGCTCCTGATCGCCTGACACGTCCTTCGTGACGCACGGAGCGCGTCGCCGGTTCGCCGGCGGCGCGCTTCGCGCTTTGTGGATGTCGATTTCGTGATCGGCACGCCGGCACGGGGCCAAGACTCCGTGCGGGCGTGCTCCGCCCCCGTAAAGGAGATCCTTCGCATGAAGCTTCGTGGCAACGTCGTCGCCGGTCGTGTGCTCCTCGCGTGCCTCGCGGTCGTACCCGTCCTGGTCGGCTGCAAGGACGAGCTCTGCTGCACGGAGTTCGAAGCGGGCGGGCAGGTGAAGGCGGAGATCAGCGGCAATGCGCAGGCGCGTGTCGCCGCGCAGGCGGTCGCCGACTTCGCCGGCCTCGCCGAAGCGACGATGGGCGACCTCACCGCCGCGTGCCGCAACATCGCGGTCGACCTCGGTGCGGACGCCAACGCGCGTGCGGAGGCCGAGAAGAAGACCGACGAGGAGGCGATGCGTGCATGGTGCAATCTCGCGATCGCCGCGATCGGCACCGTCAAGGCATCGGCCACGATCTCGGTCGTCGCCGAAGCGCCGAAGTGCACCGCGTCCGTGCAGGCGAAGGCGAACTGCCAGGCGCAGTGCTCTGCGAACGGTGAGTGCAACGTGAAGGCGAACCCGCCGAAGTGCACCGGCAAGCTCGAGGTCTCGTGCAACGGCGAGTGCAGCGTCACGGCCGAGCAGCCGAGCATCCGCTGCGAGGGCAAGTGCGCCGCGAGCTGCACCGGACGATGCGCGGCGACGGCGACGGCGCCGACGGTGAAGTGCGAGGGCAAGTGCAACGGCACCTGCACCGCGGACGCGGAGGCCGGCGGAACCGGCATCCAGGCGGACGGCACGTGCAACGGCCGCTGCAACGGCACGTGCGAGGTCACCCCCGGCTCGGCCGGTGTGGAGTGCGAGGGCTCGTGTCAGGGCGAGTGCACCGGCACGTGCTCGGCCGAAGGCGGCGTCGCGGCGAAGTGCAGCGGCAGCTGCAGCGTCGACGCGGAGCCGATCCAGTGCGTCGACGGCAAGCTCGAAGGCGGCTGTCAGGTCGACGCGAAGTGCGATGCCAACTGCGACGCGAGCCTCAAGGCGAGCGCCGCGTGCACGCCTCCGCGCGTCGCCGTCACGGTCAGCGGCGCTGCGAACGCCGCTGCCGTCGTCGCGACGCTCGAGGCGAACCTCCCGCTCGTCTTCCGCGCCGCGGCGCGGCTCGAGGGCGCGAAGGACATCGGCGCCACGGTCAGCGCGAACATCGACGGCTTCGGCGACATCAAGGCCGTCTGCATCCCGACCCTCGTCGAGGCGAGCGGCAAGTCGCTCGCGAAGATCGGCGCGAGCGTCGACGTCAGCGCGTCGCTCGTCGCGACCGTGAAGTGACCGCGGCGACGATCTGCAGTGCCTCTTCGCGCGACACCTTCGCCTCGCCGCGTGCCAGCGCGGCGAGCGTCGCACGGGCGAGCGCGACGGGAAGGGCACAGAAGGCGACGAAGCCGTCGGGCGCGCCGCCGCGTTCGAGGGTCGCCACGTAGAGGTCGGCTTCGTCGAGGTCGCGGGCGGCGAGCGCCGCGGCCTCGTCACGCGACATCGCGGCGGGGATGTAGACGCGCCCCTCGCGTGCGTCGCTCGCGGCGTCCTTCAGGATGTTCACGAGCTGGAGGCCCTCGCCGAACGCCGCCGCGTGACGTTCGAGCTCCGGCGTGAACTTCGCGAGAGCGGGCGCGGCGGCGACGAACAGGCGCGTGAGCACCTGGCCGACGATCCCCGCCACCGCGTAGCAGTACGCGCGGAGCTCCTCGGCCGTGTCGAGGACGAGCGCGCCGCGGGCGTCCTGCCCCGCCACGAAGCCGCCCATCCTGCGCGTGGTGTCGACGACGCCGTCGCGGATCGCCGCGCCGGCTGCCGGAGGCATGGCGGCGAGCTCGGCGCGGACGTCGGCGGCATGCGCGACCAAGTCCATGTAGCCTGCATGGGAGGTGGGCGGTGACGCGTGCGCGGCGCGGATCCATGCGTCGTCGTCACCCACGGCGACCCACCGCGCGAAGGACGCGAGCGCGGCCGCACGTTCGTCGCGGCCCCAGAGCTCGGCGTCCTCGAGTGTGTCCGCGAGGCGGTAGAGGAGGTAGGCGACGGCGACCTGCGACGCGACCGGTTCGGGAAGGAGCGGGATCGTCAGCGCGAACGTGCGGCTCGTCGCCTGGAGGAGCGAGCTCGAGAGGTCCGCGAAGCAGGTGTCGGGGGGCGCCACGCGGGAACGCATCCTACTCGGTTGACGGCTCGACCGGCGCGGCCTACGTACGGCGGCATCATGTCCGACCACGCTCAGGGCGCGAGCCGCGTCATCGGTACCGAAGATCCGATCCCCGGCGTGAAGCACGTCGTGCTCGTCATGAGCGGCAAGGGTGGCGTCGGCAAGAGCACCACCGCGACGAACCTCGCGCTCTCGCTGCAACGCCAGGGATTCCGCACGGGCTTGCTCGACGCGGACATCTACGGTCCCTCGCTCCCGACGATGCTCGGTGTCTCGGGTCGACCCGTGTCGACCGACGGCAAGACGATCGAGCCGCTCGAGCGCTTCGGCGTGAAGCTGATGTCGATCGGCTTCCTCCTCGAGGACCCGAAGTCCGCCGTGATCTGGCGCGGTCCGATGCTGCACGGGGCGCTCCAGCAGTTCCTGAAGGACGTCGCGTGGGGCGATCTCGACTTCCTCGTCCTCGATCTCCCGCCGGGAACGGGCGACGTCGCGCTCACGCTCTCGCAGCGCGCGAGCACGTCGGGCGCCGTGATCGTGACGACGCCGCAGAACGTCGCGACCGACGACGTCTTCAAGAGCGTCTCGATGTGCCAGAAGGTGAACATCCCCGTCCTCGGCGTCGTCGAGAACATGAGCTTCTTCGTCGACACCGCCGGCGTTCGCCACGAGCTCTTCGGACGCGGTGGCGGTCAGGCCGTCGCCGACTTCGCGAAGGCACCGCTGCTCGGTCAGGTCCCGATCGATCAGAGCATCCGCGAGTGGGGCGACAAGGGAACGCCCGTCGTCCAGGCCGCGCCCGACAGCGAGATCGCGAAGGCGTTCGGCAAGGTCGCTGAAGCGCTCGTCGAGGTCGTCAACGCGAAGGCCGACGAGCTCGGCGGAGACGACGGCGGGGGTGGTCCCTTGATCGACCGCAGCGGTGGCGCCGGCGGCAAGCGGAGACTTCCGGTCACCAAGTGAGCGAAGCGAGCGATCCCACCAGAGAGTAAACGCGTAGTGAGAGTGCAACGGCCGCCTGGATCGGAATCGCTCCATCTGGTCGGAATTCCTGGGCGTGCGATACTTGGAATTCGGAGGAGCCATGCACTCGTTCACGAAGTCGATCCTCGTGGCGCTGGCGTCGTCGTCTGCTGCAGCGTTCGTCGTGCTCGCCTGCGGGTCGAGCAACGACAGCACGTTCACCGATCCGAACGGATCGAGCAGCGGTCAGTTCGACACCGACGGCTCGTTCAACCAGGGCAAGCCGGACGCAGGCGACCTCTACGCGAACGACCCGCCGCCGAAGTGGTGCGGGCCGACGGACCAGCCCGCGCCTCCGCAGCCGGGCGGCACGATCGAGTGCCCCGACGACAAGAACAAGCCGGGCTGCGGCTGCACGACGGCCGGTGAGACGGCGCCCTGCTGGACCGGTCTCCGCGCGAACCGCAATCTCGGTGACTGCAAGGACGGCGTCGCGACGTGCGTCCAGCTCAACGAGACGCGCAAGGGCTGGAGCGAGTGCGTCGGCGAGGTCCTTCCCGTCCAGGGCGCGAAGGGAGCGGCGGCCTGCCGGTGCTTCTCGATGGGCGAGTGGAAGCTCGCGAACCTCGCGCCGTGCTTCCTCGAGCAGTGCACCACGCTCGAGGACGATCCCGATCGTCCGGGCAAGCAGCGCTGCGTCCCCGCGACGGTGACGTACCGGTCGGCGACGTCGTCGACGCTCGAGGGCAACACGATCAAGTGCCCCGCCGTCGCGAACCCGCAGCCGGTTCCGGCCGGCACGTGGACGAGCGACACGATCAAGGCGGACTGCGCCGGTGAGTTCGAGCTCTGCTACGAGCTCAAGGCCGGCGACGCGAAGAACCCGCAGCCGGGCGACTGCTCGCTCGCGAAGGTCTGCCTTCCGAAGACCCTCTACAAGGAGGCAGGTGTCGAGCAGGCGTTTCCGGATCTCGGCACCTGGGCGATCGGCGGCGCGGTGGGCTCCGCAGCCGACACGTGCATCCAGAAGTGGAACGCCAACGGCGGTTACGGCGAGATGAGCGTCAAGGGGCTGTCCGTCCGCTGCGACGCGATCGACGACGGAGCGGGCAACTCGCTGGTGTTCAACCGCATCCAGTACTGTCCGGCGAAGTGCCGCGGCGGCGCGAATCCGACGGATCCGCAGTGCGTCGCGTGCGCGAACGGGGGGGCGGGCACTTTCTGACAGCAATCCGCGCGCCGGCGCCTGCGAGCACCTCGCGGGCTTGCTGACGTCGTCGTGAAGGCGCCGTCACGCGGCTTGCACGTCAGAAATTCTTTTTCATGTGGGGACTTCGTCCCCCTCCGCGCGAAGCGCGGAGTCCTCCCCCTACTCGCCTTCGGCGAACCCGCGCTCCGCGCGGGCGGCCGGCCACCGGGGACGGCGCACGCTGGCCCCGGTGTCTCGCCCCGTGCCCGTGAACGTGCCCGTGCGCCGGCGGCGGCTGAGCGCCGACGCGCGGACAGCGCCGACCCGCGGCCGCAAGCGCGTGACGCGTACGCGTTACGGATGGCTGAGGACGTCGCCGCCGACGCCGCTCGTCGCCTGCCAGAGATAGCCCGTGTCCGAGTCGGCTTGGATCGTCCACGTGAACGCGCCTCGGATGTTGATGCCCTTCGCGCGGAGCGCCGCGAGCGCGCCCTTCGTCGTCGCGATGTCCACCCAGCGGTTCTGCGCGTCGGCGACGCTGCTGCTCGCGGTGTCCGTCTTGTAGGCGTTGCCGAGGATCACCTTGTCGACGCCGTACTTGTTCGAGAGCGCGGTCATGCGATCGACGATGAGCGTCGCGTACGCCGACTCGGCGATCCCCCAGTCGTAGATCTGCTCGCCGACGGCGTCCCAGCCGTTCGGGCCGAGCTGGTCGAAGACGCCGTTCGGGCCGACCCAGGACTGCACGTTCGCGCCCGGCGCGGCGGCGATGATCCACGAGGAGCCGAACTCCGCCTTCATCCGTCGTGACGCGTCGACGATGCCGGCGACGTCCGCGCGTTCGCCGTGCTCGAGGTCCCAGTCCATGCCGTCGAAGCCCCAGTCGTCGCGCAGCGTGCGCATCGAGGCCATGAGCTGATCGACCTTCGCAGTGGAGTCGAGGACGTAACCGCTCGAGAAGCCGCCGAGGTCGTAGTAGCCGCCGACGGAGACGATGACCTTGCGCCCCTTCGACCTCGCGTACGCGACCTGGCTCTTGAAGTCGGCCGCGCTGGTGGCCCCCGGCGGGAGATCGAGCTTCAAGCTCCCGGACGACGCGCTCGTGCCGGTCGCGAACGCGACGTAGACGAGGTTGTAGCTCGTGTTGTCGACGATCGAGCGCAGCGTGACGCCGTTGCGGACGTCCCACGTCGTCAGGTAGCCGCCGACCACCCTCGCGGGAAGGGCCGCCGCGACGGCTCCCGCGCTCGCGCGCGGAGGTGTCGTGCTCGGGGCGGCGGACGAATCTCCTGCCGAGACGACGTCGAACGTCTTCACCGTCGCGTCGAGGAGCGTGCTCCTCGACGCGTCGCGGACGCCGATGCGGATCTCGTACGATCCCTCCGCCATGCTGCTCGGCGACGCGAAGTCGAAGGGGAGCGTGACCGAGCCGCCCGCCGCGATCTCGACCGACTCGAAGGCCTTCGTCGCCACGAGCTGGCTCGCCCGATCGTAGACGCCGATCTCGACGAGCAGGCTCGAGTGGCCCGTGCCCGACCGGAGCGTCACCGCGATGCGCTGGGTGTGTCCGGCGGTGAGCGGGTTCTCCGAGATCGACGTGCTCTCGAGCGCGACGCCCGCCACCACCACCTGGCTCTCGACGGCGTCCGAGCCCGTGCACGCTCCCGCCTGGAGCGAGGCGAGGAGAACCCCCGCGATCCATCGCTTCGTCATGTCGTCCTCCAGCTTCGGAGGACGCGACTGCAACGCCGGTGCCGACGAGGAATCGCCGGAGAATCCAGCGCGATTGCGCGTCTTGCGCAGTCGCGGCGCCGCGCGGACGGGCCACCTGCGCGCGAAGCGCAATCGGTCTAGTTGCGGAACGTCCCGCTCTTCTTCGCGGTCGCGACGAGGTCGACGTCTTGCTCCTTCTTGAGGAGGACGCCGAGGAACGGGAGCTCGCGGATGAAGCGCTGTTCGCCGATGCCGGCGCGGCGGAGCACGGCGATCCAGTCGACGAGCTCGCTCGTCGTGGGGCGCTTGCGGATGCGCGGCAGCTGGCGGAGCTCGTAGAACGTCACGACGGCCTGATCGACCAGGTCGCGATCGATGTTCGGGTGGTGGACCTGCACGATGCGCTTCATCAGCTCCGGATCGGGGAAGTCGATGAAGTGGAAGACGCAGCGGCGCAGGAACGGGTCGGGAAGCTCCTTCTCGTTGTTCGACGTGATGACGACGACGGGGCGCTGTTTCGCGACGACCTCGTCGCCCGTCTCGTTGACGACGAACCGCATCCGGTCGAGCTCGTGGAGGAGATCGTTCGGGAACTCGAGGTCGGCCTTGTCGACCTCGTCGATGAGGAGCACGACGCGCTTGTCGGACGCGAAGGCACGTCCGAGCGGCCCGAGCTTGATGTAGTGCCGGATGTCCTTCACGTCGCCGTCGCCGAAGCGCGAGTCGTAGAGGCGCTGGACCGTGTCGTAGACGTAGAGCCCGTCCTGCGCACGCGTCGTCGACTTGACCGGCCAGTGGATGAGCTCTGCACCCATCGCCTCGGCGACGGCCTCCGCGAGCAGCGTCTTGCCGGTCCCGGGCTCGCCGCGTACGAGCAGCGGCTTCTCGAGCGCGAGCGCAGCGTTGACCGCGGCCTCGAGCGCGTCGTTGGTGAGATAGGTCGGCGTGCCGTGGAACCGGGTGAAGTCGCTCATCCGCCCCCACGGATAGCACGCGCGCGCGTGCTTCGCTTCAGTCGCCGACCTTCGTGAACGACGCGGTCGCGGCCGCTTCGGTCGCGCCGAGGAGCATCACGGTCCCGTCGATCTGGAACGTGTAGGAGAGGTTGTCGAGGCGGCCCGCGCACTGGAGCTGGCCCGACGTCTTCTGGAACGAGAGCGTGTCTCCGATGCGGAACTGGCCTGCGCTCCCGTCGAGGTCCGTCGTCGTGAGCGTCGTCGTCGCGCCGGCCGAGAGCGTCGCGTTCCCCTGCGAAGGATACGTGCACTTCACGCCGCCGATGATCTTTCCGGGGCCGAAGCGGAAGCGGATCTCGGCGTCGCCGGACTCGCTCTTCGCCGTCGTGCTCCACACGCCGGCGAGCTTGCCGGGCGTCGCCTTCGCGAGCGTCGCGAAGAGGGCATCGACATCGGGATTGCCGCTCGAAGCGCCGCCAGAAGACGAGCCGCCCGACGACGAGGAAGAAGACGAGGACGTCGACGTCCCGCTGCCGTCGCCGATGACACAGCCGGACGACGCGAGGACGAGGAGGACGAACGCGAGCGGACGCATGGGGCCCACCCTAGTCGATTCCGCGCTTCACGGATCCAGGTTCACACCGAAGCCGACGACGCCGGAGAAGGAGAGGACGCTCGCGTCGGCCGCTGCCTGGACCCCGCCCGCCTCCTGCTCGCGGCGACCGCCGATCGTGAGGCTCACCGCGGGCCCGGCGCGGAGGAAGAACGTCTCGTCGAAGCGGTAGACGAGCGCGAGGTCGGCCTCGAGGAGCATCGACTGGAACGTCTCGCGGACCGGCGTGCCGCCCTGCGCGGCGAACGCGGCGCTCTGGGTGCGCGCATAGCCGAGCCCGAGCCGCGGCCAGACGCCGAAGCGGTCGCCGATCGGCACGTAGAAGCCGACGCGCGGGACGAAGGTCATCGAGGTCGTCCCCGGGAGCGACACGTCCTGTCCGTTCACCGACGTGCTGCCGAACGTGTGGCTCACTTCGATCGTGCCGCCGAGCGAGAGATGCTCGGTGACGAACACGTCGGCCGACGGCGCGAGCCACAGCGTCGTCGTCTTCGTCTGATCCGCCGCCGCGCCGGGCGTGAGGCCCTCGGCCTTCGACGCGTGGAACGCGACGCCGAGAGGCCCGGCATAGGAGACGCCGTTCGCGGCGTTGACCCGCATGCCCGAGAGCTGGTCGAGGACGAGGCGGCCGCCCTCCTGGAAGGGCACGATGAGGTCGCGCTCCGCGCGGGCCGTGCGCGGGACGACGAGGGCGAGGACGACCAGGCAGAAGGCGAGGGCGGTGCGGACGCGGGGGAGGAGCACGTGCCCCTCTCGGCCGCCGGCCGGCACGGTTGCGCGAAAAGCTCCGCCGGCAGCCTCGCCGGCGAAAATGCTACGAAGAAGCGGTGCTGATCCCGCTCCCCGACGTCCCGCTCCCGTCAGCCGCCGCGATCGAGCGCGCGCTCGGCGAGCTGGACCGCCGGCTCGGCAGCTCGGTCGTCGACACGTCGGAAGCGGGCACGACGCGCCATGCCCGCGACGAGAGCGAGGCCGAAGGGCGCGTCCCGGCGGCCGTCGTCCATGCGACGTCCGCCTCCGAGGTCGCCGCGACGCTCGAGATCGCCGAGCGCCACGGGATCCCGGTCACGCCGCGTGCGGCCGGGACCGGGCGCACCGGCGGCGCGGTCCCCGTCGCCGGTGGGATCGTGCTCGCGACCGCGTCGCTCGCGAAGCTCGTCGACATCGACCGGCGTGATCTCGTCGCGGTCGTCCAGCCCGGGCTCGTCACCGGTGCCCTCTACGAGGCGGTCGAGGCCGAGGGGCTCTTCTACCCGCCGGATCCGAACTCGTGGAAGGACTGCATGATCGGCGGCAACGTCGCCGAGAACGCCGGTGGCCCGCGCGCGTTCAAGTACGGCGTCACGCGCGACTACGTGCTCGGGCTCGAGGTGTGCCTGATGGGCGGCCGCGTCCTCCGGACCGGGCGGCGCACGGTCAAGGGCGTGACCGGCTACGATGTCACGAGCCTCTTCGTCGGGAGCGAGGGAACGCTCGGCGTCTTCACCGAGGTCACCCTCTCGCTCGTGCCGAAGCCGCCGGAGGTCGCGACCGTCCTCGGCCTCTTTGCGGACGTGCGCGCGGCGGCCGATGCCGTCCAGCGCGTCGTCGCCGCCGGCCTCGTCCCGCGTTGCCTCGAGGTGATGGACCGCCTCACGCTCGAAGCGCTCCGCCTCCAGGGCGTCGCGATCGACCCCCGCGCGGGCGCGCTCCTCCTCGCCGAAGTGGACGGCCGCGCCGGGGCACTCGACGCCGAGCTCGCCCACCTCGGCGAGGTGTTCCTCGAGGGGGGCTGCACGATCGACGTCGTCGCCGCGCAGGACGCCGCGCAGCGCGCACGCCTGTGGGAGGCGCGGAGCGCGCTCTCGCGAGCGACCCGCAAACTTGCAAAGTACAAGCTCTCGGAGGACGTCGTCGTCCCACGCTCACGGCTCGTCGCGCTCCTCGACGAGGTGGACCGCATCGGTGAGGCGACGCAGGTGAAGTACCTCACCTACGGCCATGCCGGTGACGGCAACATGCACGTGAACTTCCTCTGGGATCACGAGGACGAGCGCGTCCGTGTCGACGCGGCGATCGAGCGGCTCATGCGCGCGACCGTCGCGCTCGGCGGGACGCTCTCCGGCGAGCACGGCATCGGCGTGAGCAAGGCGGCGTACCTGCCGATCGAGCAGGCGCCGGAGCTCATCGCGGTCCAGCAGGCTCTGAAGCGCGTCTTCGATCCGCGAGGCCTCCTGAACCCGGGGAAGATCTTCCCGACGGGCCACAAGGCCTGCTGATCACCGCGACGCGTTCACCCATGCCGAGACCGCATCGCGCACGCGCGCTTCGATCTCGGGCGTGAGCGCGGGGCCTTCGGACTCGCGGCAGGCACGGAGCGCGTCCCGGAGCGCATCGCACGTGCGTCCGCACGAAGGGCAGGTCGAGACGTGCTTCTCCATCTCGGCGCAGGCGTTCGCGTCGAGATCGTCCTCGAGCTTCTTCGAGAGGGCGAGCACCACGTCGGGGCAACCAGCGTGACGCGGCCCCGCGCCCGGCTCGAGGACGGGGCGGAGCGCGTCGCGGAGCGCGGCGCGCGCACGGTGGAGGCGGCTCTTCACGGCGTCGACCGAGACGCCGAGGACGCCGGCCGCCTCCGGAGCGGTGAGACCTTCCGCGTCCCGGAGCAGGAGCACCTCGCGGTAGTCCTCCGGGAGCGCGCCGAGCGCGACCTCGACCTTCGCACCGAGCTCGCGTGAGGCGGTGTGCTCTTCGGGGCCCGGCGCGTCGTCGTGCTCGTGCGCGAGCGCTTCGTCGCTCTGCTTCGGCTTGTTCTCGAAGCCGCGACGCCGCCGCGAGCAGGCGGTGCGCGTGAGCATGAACGCCCAGCTCGAGAGCGACGACCGACCCTCGAACTCCTTCAAGTGCGTCGCGACGGCGAGGAGCGCGTCCTGGAGGACGTCGTCCGCATCCGCCGCGTTCCGGCACATCCGCAGGGCGAAGCGGTGGACCGAGGGCGCGACGGACGCGAGGACGGTCTCCATCGCGCTCTTGTCGCCGGTGCGTGCACGCTCGAGCAGCTCGGGAGAGGCCTCCATGCGCTCCGGGTTAGCACAGCGAACCCTTTCCGGCCCTCCCCGGCTCCCACCGTCATGAAGCCCGTCGATCTCACGACCAATGATTTCGCCTCCCTCGTCGAGCAGGAGGGCATCGTCCTCGTCGACTTCTGGGCGTCGTGGTGCGGCCCCTGCCGCGCTTTCGCGCCGATCTACGAGGCGGCGGCGGCGCGCCACCCCGACGTCGTCTTCGGGAAGGTGGACACCGAGGCGGAGCCGGCCATCGCCGGCGCGTTCCGGATCCGCGCGATCCCGACCCTCGCGGCCTTCCGCGACGGCGTGCTCCTGTTCAAGGAGGCCGGGATGCTGCCCGGCTCCGCTCTGGACGAGCTCATCGGCCAGCTGAAGGCTCTCGACATGAAGGCCATCCGTGAGGAGATCGCCCGGGAAAAGCAGGCCCAACCGCCTCCGGCCGGCAACGTCGCGACGAAGGAGTGACTTCGCGCCGCGAAGGGGCTTGCGGCGCGGCCGTGGACGCGCGAAGAGGCCCGGGTGGAGCCTGATCGCCTCTCCGATTCCCCGCCGGCCAGCGAGCCCCGCGCGCGTCCGCGTGCGGTGCCGGATGCGCCGCGCGACCTGCTCGAGCTCGGTGACGGGCAGCTGACCAAGACCGAACGCCGTCAGATCGCGTTCGTCCGGAACACGTTCCGCCCCGGTCCGGTCGACCGCGTCGTGCGGATGGCGCAGCGGCACATCGGCGCGAACTGGATCGAGATGTCGATCCGCAACCTCCGTCACGTGCGCGGTCTCGAGCGCCTGCCCACGTTCGACCCGGGCAAGAGCTACATCTGCGTCTCGAATCACCGCAGCTTCTTCGACCTCTACGTCGTGACGGCGTACCTCGTGAAGCGCGGGCTCCCGCACCGCCTCCTCTTCCCGGTGCGGTCGAACTTCTTCTACGACGCACCGCTCGGGCTCGCCGTGAACGGCCTCATGAGCTTCTTCGCGATGTACCCGCCGATCTTCCGTGATCGGCAGCGCGCCGCGCTGAACCTCGCGAGCCTCGACGAGGTCGTGCGCCTCGCGAAGCAGGGCGGCACCTTCGTCGGCCTCCACCCCGAGGGGCAGCGGAAGAAGGAAGGCGATCCGTACGATCTCCTGCCCGCGCAGAGCGGCGTCGGCCGCATCATCCAGGCGTCGCGCGCCACGGTCATCCCCGTCTTCGTGAACGGCCTCGGCAACGACATCGTCAAGCAGGTCGGCGGGAACTTCACCGGCACCGGCGAGAAGGTCACTGTCGTGTTCGGCGCGCCCGTCGAGTTCGGCGACATGCTCGACAAGCCCCCGAGCCCGCGGCTCCACAAGCGCATCAGCGAGCACACGCTCGACGTGATCCGCGGGCTCGGCGAGGAAGACCGAGCGTTCCGCGCTACGCTCTGAGCATGCGCTCGAGCCTCGTCCTCGCCTCCTTCGTCCTCCTCACCGTCGCCTGCAGCAAGGAGCCGAGCACGGCGCCGGCGCAGACGACCGGTGCGCCCGCGTCTCCGTCCGCCGCGCAGGCGGCGCCCGCGTCGGTCATCGCGGAGGGCGCCCGCGCCGAGGTCGGCAAGCCGGCTCCGGACTTCACGCTGAAGGACCTCGACGGCAAGGACGTCCACCTCGCGTCGTTCAAGGGCAAGGTCGTCGTCCTCGAGTGGTTCAACCCCGGCTGTCCGTTCGTGAAGAACTCGCACACGAAGGGCTCGTTGAGGGACGCCGCGCAGCGCCACACGAAGAACGGCGTCGTCTGGCTCGCCGTGAACTCGAACGCCGCCGGTAAGCAGGGGCACGGCGCGGAAGCGAACCGCGAGGGCGCGAAGACGTTCGGCATGACCCATCCGATCCTGCTCGACGAGTCGGGCGCGGTCGGCAAGGCGTACGGTGCGACGAACACCCCGCACCTCTACGTGATCGACGACAAGGGCACGCTCGTCTACCGCGGCGCCGTCGACAACTCGCCGGACGGCGAAGGGGAGAGCGCCGAGAACGGGAAGCTCGTGAGCTATGTCGACGCCGCGCTCGCCGACGTCGCCGCGGGGCGCCGGGTCGCGACGCCGGAGACGAAAGCCTACGGCTGCGGCGTGAAGTACGCGCGCTGACCTACTTCGAGGTCTCGAGCAGGACGTCGTCGACGAGGATCTCGAGCTTCGGCGTCGGCCCGATCGCGTAGAGGCCGCCGACGCGGACCGTCGCCTCGGTGCCGGGGTCGACGACGATCGGTGCCGCGTCGAGCACCTTCTTGCCGTCGAAGCTCACCGATGCCTTGCCGCCGGCGAGGTCCACGTCGATCGCGATCCGGGTCCACACGCCTTCGGCCGGCACCGCGCTCAGCCTGTTCCGGACGTTCTGCGCGCCGCGTGTCTCCTCGAGGGACGGCCCCGGGGCGTTCGGATCCGTGTCGCGGAGGTGGAGCGTGAAGAAGTGGCTGTCCGAGACGTCGATCGTCGCGAGCGCGAGCGAGCCCTCTCCCATGTCCGTCGCCGACAGCTTGATCGAGAACGAGAGCGTCGCGCGCGAGAACGCGCCCGGCACTGTCCTCCGCACGTTCGCGTTGGCCTGCACGCCCTTTCCGAGCGCACCGATGCCGGCATACATCGCGTACGGCGGGCTCACGTGCTCGAGGGCGAGGTCGAGCAGCGTCCTTTCGGGTGGAACCGCCGTCGTCGTCGTCCAGTCGTTCTCGAGATCACCGTCGTCGAAGTCGTCGCAGAAGGCGACGGCGCCCTTCGACGCGCAGAATCGCGCGGACGTCCCCGCCTCCGGCCGGGACGTTCCCGCATCCGCGGCATCGGCCGTCCCGCCGTCCTCCGCGGCCGCGCTGTCGGGCGCGCCGCCGGCGTCCTCCGGGGCGGCCGCGGGGCCTTCGCTGCCGCACGCCCCGAGCGCGCCCCCGAGGACGAAGGCGCGCGCCGACCTGGCGAGGCCGGACGGAAGCGAGATGGAGATGCGTGCGCCCGACACCGAGTGACGATAGCAGCATCGATCGGCGCTTGATATGGTGGCTCTATGAGCAAGGAGTTCCTGGTCTCCTCGGTGAAGCAAGTCATGGCGACCGCTCGCGCCGGAGACACCGAAGCGTCCTTCGACGGCTACCGCGAGCTGTTCTCGGATCCCCGGTTCATGCAGAACAAGCCCGAGGATCAGCGGCAGGCGCTCCGTCTGTTCGTGCTCGCGAAGCGGCCCGGCAAGGCGTCCGAGAAGCTCGTCGAGGCCTATCGCGCATGCATCCCGGCGCTCACCGAGCTCGTCTCCACCCACGGCGAGCCGGAGGACTACGAGATGCTCGGGCTCTGCCACCTCATGATCGGCAACGACCAGGCGGCTTCGAACATGTTCCGCGAGGGGCTCACGCTCGAGCGCGAACGAAACGCCGCGTCCGACCTGTGCGGTCGCCTGATGACGCGCCTCTCCGCGATTTGAGCGCGGCGCCGAACGCGACGTGAGCCGCCTCCTCGAGCTCCCGGCGTCGTTCGACGAGGCGTTCGTGCCGAGCCTCGAGGGCGACGCCCTCGCCGTCCACGTCGCCGGCGCCGTCCCCGGATCCCGCGCCGCCGCGTGGGCCCGCGGGGTCGTTGCCGCGCGCGCCGCGTGGGTGAGCGACTTCGACGGCCAGCAGTTCAGCCTCGGTCGTGCATGGTACACGCATCTCGAGCAGGATCGGTCGGCGGCGTACTTCCGCGACCCCGCGGGGTCGGACGCGACGGTCGAGCGGGCTTGCCCCGGTCTCCAGCGCACGATGCGCGAGCTCGCGTCGCGTGCGCTCGGCGTCGACGTCGTGCCGCGCGCGGGGTGGTGCGGACCGGGCGTGCACGTGTTCCCTGCCGGCGCACACGTCGCGACGAGGGGAGGGGACATCCACTTCGACAGCGAAGGGCTCGCGCCGGCGCACGCCGCCGAGCGCGCGCCCGCGTTCACGCTCGTCCTCATGCTCCAGCCGCCGGTCGAAGGCGGCGGCCTCCGCGTCTGGGACGCCCGGTACGCCGGCACGGAGGCGTACGAAGACGAGGACCTCGAGCGCGAAGCGGTCACCGTTCACTACGGCGCCGGTGACCTCGCCGTGATCGACAGCTACCGCCTCCACCAGATCCAGCCGTTCGCCGGCGCGCGTGACCGGATCTCGGCCACGTGCCACGTCGCGTTCGCGGCGGGCACGTGGGAGTGCTGGTTCTGAACCGTCAGCGGCGGACGCCGCCGTGGCTCGAGACGTTCGCGCCGCCGACGCTCTCGGTGCGCGTCGCCGTCGTCGTGCCGAGCGCACCGCGGATCCGGAGTCGGTTGTGCACGTCGTGGACGCCGAGGACGTCGCCGGCGATGTCCTCGACGAGGTAGCGGAGCCGCCGGTCCTCGACCTCGCCGAAGAGCGTGACCTCGCCGTCCTTCACGTTCACTTCGATGTCGCTCGCGTCGACGTCGGGGCTCATCGAGAGCCGCTCGCAGACCTCGTCGCGGATGCGCTCGTCGGAGCGTGACCAGTTCTTCGGCCCCTTGCCGCGGAAGAGTCCTTTCGCCTTCTCGAGGAGCTGTCCGGGCCTCCGCAGGTTCGCCGCGACCTCCGAGGCGATGCCGCCGATGGCGCCGAAGCGACTTCGCTCCTGCTCTTCCTCGCGGCCGCTCGTGGGGCCGCGGTCGGTGTAGACGCCGCCACGCCCGATCGCGTGACCGGTCCAGTCCCCGCGATGGTCGTACGCATGACGGAGGGGATGGGGGCGGTCCTGCGGCAGGTCCGCGCGGCGCTCGTACGGATCGTTCCGCGAGCGCTCGATCGTGCTCTCGTCATATGGCCGGCCATAACCGAGGCCCATGTCCGCGCCGTACTGCCGGCCCTGTCCGCGGTCCTCGTCCCACGAGCGCTGCCCCGCGAACGCACGCGTCTCCCAGTCGCCGTAGGTCGACCACGGCGGGAGGTCGTCGCGCGTCATGCCGTAGGCAAGGCGCTCGTTCGGGCCGACGTAGGCGTCGTCGGCGAGGTAATCGATGTCGCGGTACCGTTCGCTGTCGGTCAGGTGGCGGAAGCCTTCGCGGTCGTACGGGCGCATGTCGTCTCCTTCGCGATTCGAGTCGGGGCCGCAGTGCAACGGACGTTCCCCCGTGCGCGCCGCCCGTCCGCGCATGCCTGTCGCCGCCCGCCGGCGTGGGATCACCGATCATTGCCCTCGTCGCCACGATCGTGGCGGCTCGCCCCGTGCCGATCGTGCACGGGGCCTCGGAAGATGCGGCGCCTTCTGCTAGCTTCCGCCCTGTTTCCCCGGGGGACGAAGCTTCGCCATGAACGAAGGTCTCGACAGCACGGCGCCCGCGAGCGGTCGCGGTTCCACCCTGCCCGGCCCGCGGCCGCGCATCCTCGTGATGGGCTGCGGGGGGATCGGCGGCATCACGACGGCGTGTCTCGCCGAAGCGGGCCAGGACGTCACCGCCTCGACCACGAACGAGGGCATCTTCCAAGCTGTTCGCGACCGTGGGGTCGAGGTCAGCGATGCCGGCACGACCCGCCGCGTGAAGGTGAAGGTCGCGCACGGCGTGCCTCGCGATCAGGGCACCTTCGACATCGTGGTGCTCGCGACCCAGCCGCCGCAGGTCGAGGAGGCCGCACGCACGGCCGCGCCGGTGCTGGCGGAGGACGGCGCGATGCTCGTGCTCCAGAACGGCCTGTGCGAGGAGCGCGTCGCGGCGATCGTCGGCGAGGAGCGTGTGATCGGCGGCGTCGTCGGCTGGGGCGCGACGATGCCGGAGCCCGGCGTCTACGAGCGCACCGCGCCGGGAGGGTTCACGCTCGGCACGCTCTCGGGCGAGCCGATTGCGTCGCGGCACGACGCCTTCGTGCGCGCGCTCGAAGCGGTCGGTCCGGTCGAGACGACCCAGAACCTCCGCGGCAAGCGCTGGAGCAAGCTCGCGATCAACAGCGCGATCTCGACGCTCGGTACGCTCGGCGGCGACCGTCTCGGAGCGCTCATGCCTCATCGCTTCGTGCGCCGGCTCGCGCTCGAGATCTTCACCGAGGTCACCGCCGTCGCGCGGAAGGAGAACGTCCTCCTCGAGAAGGTGAGCGGCACGATCGATCTCGCGTGGATCTCGCTCACCACAGAGGAGCGTCTCGTCGCGGGCTCCCCGAGCCTCGTCGCGAAGCACGGTCTCCTCCTCGCGGTCGGCCTTCGGTTTCGTCGGATGCGGAGCTCGATGCTCTCGGCGATCGAGCGCGGTCGCACCCCGGCCGTCGACTTCCTGAACGGCGAGGTCGTCACGCGCGCCGAGCGCCACGGGATCCCGGTCCCGGTGAACGCGAAGGCGCGCGAGCTGGTCTGGGCGCTCGCGGAGAAGAAGCGGACGAGCGGGCTCCCCCTGCTGCGTGAGCTCTACACCCTGACCGAGCCGCACGGCGCTTGAAATCGCGGACGAATTCGCCGCGAACGTGAATCGGCTAGCGCGAGGGGGCGAATCTGCTACCTCGCCCCACATGATTCTCCGGCTCGCGATCGTCCTCTCGCTCGCCTCGCTCTGTCTCGCCGGCTGCGCCGCGCCCTCGGGCGACGAAGGCGCCGCCTCGTCGGAGGAGGCGCTGAGCGCGCTCCCGACCGGCCACTACGCGGTCACGCGCGCGCCCTCGCGCGGCTCGTACGTGAGCTCGATCACGCTCTCGGCCGGCAAGAAGTTCGAGCTCGAGTACGTGCGCGTCCGCGAGACGACGGAGCCGTGGGTCTTCAATCCGTGGATCCCGGTCCCGGCGCGGAAGGAGGAGAAGATCTCCGTCAAGGGGACCTACTTCCTCTACGAAGCGCACGGCCAGCGCGTGTCCTTCGAGGGGGCGGACGTCGGCGCGCCCGACATCGACGTCGAGATCGCGATCGACGGCGGTCGCCTCTCGTTCTCGCCGATCGAGGGCCAGGCCTACACCCTCGAGCGCGCCGCGCAGCCGCCGGCCGACACGAGCTCCTTCGTCGCCTCTTGCAAGGCGCGCTTCTGGGAGGGCACGCTCCGTCTCGATCAGAACGGCCGTCGCCGCGGCACCCTCCGCGCCGACAAGCGCCTGCCGGGGGCCGACAACGCGACGCCGAACGTCGGCTCGTTCGCGATCGCGTACACCGGCAGCACCGGCGTCGAGGACTACATGGGGTTCGAGGGCAAGGACAGCGGCAACAACGAGGTCTCGTTCGCGCTGAAGAAGTCCGTCCTCGAGAACAGCCGCGCCGGGAGCTCGTTCAGCATCGGCCTCTCGTACTCGCGCGACCTCGCCGGCTACGGCGTGCACCAGACGCTCGACTGCAAGGTCGAGTGAGTCGCGCTCACGCGCGGAGGACGAGCGCCTTCGGCACGAGGTCGATCCGGAGCGGGAGACCGCCCATCGGCTCGCCGTCCACGTCGGCGAGGAAGACGTCGCGCGCGTCGTCGTTCGCGAGCTCGAGCTCGAAGCGTTGCCCTCGCAAGTGGACCGTCTCGGGCTGCCGCATGTGCGCGCCGGAGTAGATCGACGACGACGAGAGCGCGAACCCGAGCTTGCTCGTCGCACCGAGCGCGACGAGCTCGAAGACGCCGTCGTCGATCTTCGCCATCGGCGCGACGTGCATGCCGCTGCCGAACCAGCAGCCGTTGCAGACGGCAATCATGTAGGAGCGGACGAGGTGCTCCTTCGTCTCGCCTTCGTGCGTCACCTTGATCCGGACGTTGCCGAGCCGCGAGGTCACGAGCGCCTTCAGCGAAGCGCCGAAGTACGCCGCCGTCCCGCCGAGCGCACGGGAAGCCGTCGACACGTAGCGATCGACGAGCCCGCCCATCCCCACCGAGAGGATGTTGACGAACCAGTGCTCGTCCTTGCCGGCGCCCATGAAGCGGCCGACGTCGAGGGGGCGCTCGCGGCCGCTCTTCAGCGCCTCGAGATAGCGATCGAGCCGGTGCTCGATGCCGAGCGACTTGCGGAAGTCGCCGCCGGTGCCCTGCGCGATGAGACCGACCTGTACCCCTTCCGCGCCGCCCGTCTTCTTCGCCTGCATCAGACCGCAGACCACCTCGTGGAGCGTGCCGTCACCGCCCACGGCGACGACGAGCGGATGACCGGCGAGCGCGCCTTCGCGCGCGAGGTCGGCGCCATGCCCTGTGCGCTCCGTCATCGCGACCTCGACCGGGCCGAGGGCGCGCTCGATCGCGCCGCGCATCGCGGCGAAGGTCCGGCCCGTCGCGCCGCCGCCCGACTGCGGGTTGACGACGAGGAGCGGCTTCACGAGGCGTTTCCGCCGATGTCCGTCACCTTGCGACGCAAGGTCGACAGCACGGTGCCGGCGGTCGTGATCACGTTGCTCGCGCCGAGGTCGGCCGGCCACACGACGCCGCGTCCTTCGAGGTCGGCGACGGTGTCGGCGAGCGTCTCGGTCGGATCGCGTGGGGTCCATCCGAGCTCGCGTTCGGCGAGGCTCGCGTCGAGGTACCAGGTGTGGTGGGCCATGTCCAAGCTGACCGGGTCGACCGGCAAGGACAGGCCGAGACGCGCCGTCATGCGCTCGAGGAGCTGCGCGCCCGTCTTCGCGATCTCGGTCGCGCGCGGCATCGGAATGACCGGACCGCGGACGCCCGACACGCGCTCGAGGCGAGCGAAGAACTCGCGGAGCGTCAGGTTGCACGCGCCGAGGAGGTAGCGCTTGCCGGCGGTTCCGCGCTCCATCGCGAGGATCATGCCCGCCGCCGCGTCGCGGACGTCGACGTAGGAGAGCCCGCCCGGTGGAATCGCTGGGATCCGCCGCTCGAGGAAGAGGCGGACGTCCTCGGTCGACGAGCCGTTCACGTCGCCGGGCCCGAGCAGCAGCGTCGGGTTCACGCAGACGACTTCGAAGAGCCCGCCATTTTCCGGCAGCGCGACGCCGTTGCGCTCGAACGCGGCCTTCTCGGCGAAGAGCTTCGAGCGGTAGTACGGCCAGCGGTTGACGAGCGCGATCGGGGTCTCGTCCTCTTCGGTCGAGATCTTGTCGGCGTCGTCGCTGACGGCGACGACGCCGCTCGTCGACGCGACCACGGCGCGCCGGACGCCCTTCGCGATGCACGCGTCGAGCACCGTCCGCGTGCCGACGACGTGGAGGCGATGGAGCTCCTCGGCGTCCTCCGGCTTGCGCGAGACCTTCCCCGCGCAGTGGAAGACGCCCTCGCACTCGTCCGCCGCGCGCTCGACGCTCTCGCGGTCGAGGACGTCGCCGACGACCTGCTCGACGTTCTTCGCCTGCGCTTCGTCGAGGCCGAGGTCCGCTCCGGTCTTGCGCACGAGCGCGACGACATGGTGCCCGCGCGACGCGAGCTGGGCGACGAGGTGACGACCGAGGAAGCCCGTGGCTCCGGTGACGAGGTAACGGCTCACGGGGCCGATTGGTAGTCGTTGGGGAGGGCCTTGCCAAGGGCGCCGCACGACCGGAGGAGGTGCGCGTTTTTCCGGGGGAAACTGCCCCCGATACGATGGCACACGTCGCAGCCGCGCAGTAAGGTCTCGCGGGTGGCAGGCGAGCGCGACCCCGGCGAGCGGAAGCCGAAGCGTTTCCCGTACTACGCGCGCCTCTCCGCGAAGGACAAAGCCGTCTACCGGAGGAGCGACGAGGCGAAGTCTCCGCTCCTCCCCGACGCCGTCTCGGTGCGGCCGATCGTGGAGGCGCTCGAGGAAGCGCTCGCGTCCGGCAAGCGCGTGCGCGTCGGGAAGACCGCGCAGGCGCTCGCCGACGTCCTGTGCGTGCAGCTCGGCGTCCCGCTCGTGAAGGTGCGCGTCCGTGAAGTGCGCCCGCAGCTCGAAGGCGCGGAGCTCCACGGCCTCTACACGTGGGAAGACGGCAAGACGCCGCTCCTCGAGGTCTGGATGCGCACGGGAGCGCGTGAGGACGTCGTGAAGTTCCGGACGTTCCTCCGCACGTTCGTGCACGAGCTCGGTCATCACCTCGACGTGACGCTGCTCGGTCTCCCCGACAGCTTCCACACCGTCGGCTTCTTCCGCCGCGAGTCGAGCCTCGTGCGCCAGCTCCTCGGCGAAGCGCCACGCGTGCGTGCTCCGCGCGCACAGGTGGAAGCGAAGCCCGACCGGCCGCCGGTCCGCCAGCTCGGGCTCTTCGGCGACGACGAGTGAGCGCCGCACGGTGGTCGAGGCCACCGCAGCGTCGGCACCGCATTCCACGGTTTCGCGCGGGGCAACGCGGAAATCGGCAGGGCACGCGCGTTGCTCGACCACTCTCGCATGGCGACGAGACCCCTCCAGGCGATCGGAACTTCTCTCCTCTTGGCGCTCGCCACGGCGTGCGCGGCGCCGACCTCCGAGGACGTCGGCGAGGACGACGGCGCGCTCCGGAGCCCCCCTTCGGAGGCACGCGGAACCGAGGCCGACGCGGATCCGGCGCTCGTCGCGAAGCTCACCACGATCCGGACGGCGTACGAAGGCGCCGTCGGCCTCGCGCCGGCGAGCATCCCTCCGAGCGCGCAGGCGTATCTCGAGCGCAACTTCGACCGTCACCAGGGGGTGCAGGGCGTCTACGCGATGCCGCGCATGGACGGTTTCGCCGAGCGCGTGTACGCGATCGAGTACGTGGCGCAGGACGTCCGATCGCTTCAGCGTGCGCTCGACCTCGACGAGAAGGTCGTCCGTGTCGGCTTCTTCACGCTCCGTCCGAACATGGACGGACCGTCGTCCTGGACGACCTGGGGGTTCGCGGCGTGGCCTGCGAGCAAGGCCAAGACGGACGCCCCCCGCTGGGTCACCTTCTCGCGTGAGCCGGCATCGGTTCTCGTCGAGGTGTTCCGCGGTCAGGCGCGAACGCCGTGACCGGTCTCAGGAGAGCTGGAAGACCTTCTGGAACGTGAGGAGGAGGCCGACGTCGTTCGACTTGATCGCGCCGGTCATGAACTCCGTCGGGCTCGGCGTGTACGCCTCACGGACGATGCGCGTGAAGATCTCCGGGCTCGTCTTGAGCACGCAGTCGGCGGTGCCGCCATCGGGCTTCCCGGGCTTCACGACGCAGCCGTCCTTGTCGACGCGAACGGTCCACTTCGCGTTCTCGTCGTTGCCGAGCGTGAAGTAGAAGGAGACCGGCTTGTCGACGGCGTTCTTGTCGAACTTCTTCGCGAGGTCCGCGAAGAGGACGACGAGCGGGTGGGCCTTCGGAGCACCCTTGCTCTCCTCGAGCGACTCGATCCGCGCGACGTCGAGGATCTCGCCGTTCTTCAGCGCGACGACGGCACGGTGCGCGAGCTTCGCGACCTCGCGCGCGGCGTCGGCGGCAGAGAGGCCCTTCGTGAGGCGCCGCATGTCGGTCACCGTGATCGGCGGCCCGATCCGCGCGTAGAGATCGCGCTTCAGCGGCACCTTCGACCCCTTCGGCATCGCCTCGCGCGTGCCGCCCAGGTAGAGCGGGAGGATGTCGACGCCGTAGGTCAGCGCGAGGTGACCGAGCAGCGGCTTGAACTCCTTCACCTCGCCGTCCGTCGAGCGCGTGCCCTCCGGGAAGATGAGGGTCGTCCTGCCCTGCATCAGGATCTCGCCGGCCTGGCGCTCGCTCGCGCGGAGCCCGCTCTTCCGATCGATCGCCTTCAGGTTCGTGAAGTTCTCGAAGAACGTGCGCTGGATGCTGTTCTTCTCGAAGAAGTAGTCCTGCGCGGCGAGCGTGACGATGTCCTCGCCGTAGGTGCCGAGCGCGTGGCGCGCGAAGCCCATGTCGAGGTGGCTGCCGTGGTTCGCGCACACGATCGTGTTGCGGTTGTGCGGGATGAACGCGCGGCCGCTCACGGTGGACTTCATCAGCCCGCCGTAGAACATGTCCTGCATCTTGCCGATGAGGCGCTTGCCCGTCTCCTGGACCGGCTCGGGCAGCGTGACGTCGACGTCCTTCTTCTCCGCCTCGCGGCCCTCGATCCTGTAACGCGACGCCGTCTTCGCCGCGGGGCGGAGGCTCGCGCGCTCGGTCCCGACGAGGTGCTCGACGTCCGCCACCGTCCGGCAGCCCTGGAGCTGCTTCGGGTCGATCGTTCCGTACTTCGCCTCGAGCGCGACGAGCAGCTCGGTCAGCGCGAGCGAGTCGAAGGCGAGGTCGTCGCCCATCGTCATGTCGCCGTGGATGTCGGACGGGCTCCGGCCCTTCACCGCCGCGATCGCGATCCGGACCGGGTTCGTCGGCGTCTCGCCCTCGCTGCTCTCCGGCCGCGAGGTCGCGCGGATCATGCGTTCGAGGAGCTTGCGCGCCTCGATGCGCTTCACCTTCTTCGTCGCAGTGCGCGGGAGCGGCGCGTCGTAGAAGTGGAGGATCGTCGGCTGCTGCACGTACGGCAGCTTCGCGATCGCTTCGCGGAGCGACTTCATCGCGCGGTCCATCCGCGTCTTGCGGTCGACCGCGTCGTCCGCCTCCGGGACCGCGATGCACCCGACGCGCTCACCGCCGCTCCGGCCCGTCACGCCGACGACCGCGAGCTCCTCGACGTGCGCGACCTTGCCGAGCTTCCGCTCGACGTCGTCGGGGTACACGTTCTCTCCCGTCGCAGTGACGATCACGTCCTTCACGCGGCCGACGAGGACGAGCCGACCGTTCTTGTCGAGCTTGCCGAGGTCGCCGGTGTGGAGCCAGCCGTCCTCGCCCATGACCATCTTGGTGGCTTCCTCGTCGGTGTAGCCCGCCATCACGTTCGGGCCCTTGGCGAGGACCTCGCCGACGCCCTGGTCGTCGGGCGAGTCGATCTTGATCTGCACGCCGGGGATCGCCTTGCCGACCTGGCCGGCCGGCGAGCCCGCCTTCGCGACCGTGAGCACCGGCGCGGCCTCGGTGAGGCCGTAGCCTTCCGTCAGCTTGAAGCCGAGCCCGGAGAACAGCTTCTGCGTGTCGGGCGGGAGCGCGGCGCCACCGGAGATGAGGTACTTGATGTTGCCACCGAGCGCCTGGTGGACGGGGCCGAAGAGCAGCTTGCCGAGGTCGATCCCGGTCGACTTGCCGAGCATGCGATTGAGATCGGTGCCGACCTCGAAGACCTTCTCGGCGACGGGGCCGCGGGCCTTCACCTGCGAGAGGATGCGGCGCTCGAGGAGCTGCCACACCGCCGGGACGCCGACCATCGCCGTCGCACGCGAGAGCTCGAGGCCCTTCGCGACGCGCTCGCCCTTCAGCTCGTCGAGGTACACGACGCGCGCGCCGCGCGAGAACGGCAGGAGCATGCCGCACGTGAACTCGAAGGTGTGGTGGAGCGGCAGGACCGAGAGCACGCGGTCGCCCGACGAGAGCGGGAAGAGCGGCGCGAGCGAGGCGATCAGCGCGGTGAAGTTCCCGTGCGTGAGCTTGACGCCCTTCGGCTTGCCGGTCGTCCCGCTCGTGTAGATGAGGCTCGCGACGTCGTCCTCGTAGACGTCGACCTCGGGACGCGCGAGGCCTTCGGCGACGTCCGCCTCGCTGCGCGCGGGCGTCATCGTCCCGAGCAGCTTCGTCGCGAGATCCGCGGCGAACGGCTCGGCGAGGAGCTTCGCCTTGCACGCCTCTTCGACCTTCTCGTCCCAGAGGACGACCTTCGCCTCGCTCTCGCGGACGACGTTGACGAACAGGCTCGGCTCGATCGCGGGGTCGACCGGCACCGCCGTCGCGCCCGCGCGCACGATCCCGAAGAACGCGATCGGCCAGTCGGGGTGGTTGTGGCCGGAGAGGACGACGCGGTCGCCCTTCTTCACGCCGGCCTTCGCGAGGCGTGCGGCGACCGCGTTCGCGCGCTCCTGGACGTCACGGAACGTGGTGCGCGCGATGCCGTCCTCTTCGAGACGGCCGAACGCGAGCGCGTGGTCGTGGCGCTCCGCCATCTGATCGACGAGCGAGGCGAGCGTCGCGTGCGCCTTGAGCGGCGCGAGCTCCTTCTTGTAACGCTCCTCGAGCCAGGGGATGACCCGCTTCTCCATCGCGGGCATGTGCTGGTTCATCCAGTAGTCGCAGAAGTCGATCTTCTCCGGCCACCACGGCAGCTTCTGGCGATCCTCCTGGGGCATGCGCGCGAACGCGGCGCGCGTGTTGGCGCAGGAGAAGGGGCCCTTCGCTTCGATCGTGAACGGCGCGAAGAGGCGGAGGATGTGATCGATCCGCTCTTCCTGGCGGGCGGCGCTCTCGAGGACGTGGGCGGCAGGACGGCCGACCGCCGCCGCCGGTCCCGGCGCCATCCGGAGCACGTCGGCGATCCCGCGCGCGGTCTTCGCGATCGCGCCCGGCCCGAACATGTCGTAGCGATCCATCGTGACGGCCGCCGGCTCCATGTACTGCTGGAGCAGGTTCACGAACGGGTTCCCCTTGCCGCGACGCTGGTAGTACTTGCGCTTGTAGAGCGCGGTCAGCTCGCCGCTGCGCTCCGCGGTGAGCGGGTTCACGTCGCTCGCGCCGTACTGGTAGACCGGCTTCGCGGTGCCCTCGAGGAGCTCCGCGAGCGTGATGATCATGCCGGCGCAGACGAGGTCGGACGGGACGAAGTCGAGCACGCCCTTGCCGAGCGGCACCTGGTGGTGCCCCTTCATCGCGAGGAAGATGATCGGCGCGCTCGTGCCGATGCCCTCGTTCCAGCCCGGGAAGGGGAACTCCATCGTGCTCTCGCAGCACGCGGGTCGCGCGATCGTGAAGGGAAGGCCGGAGCGCGCGATGATCTGCTCGCCGATGCTCTTCGTGTACGTGTAGATGTTCGGCCAGCCCCAGTGCGTCGCGCGCTCGAGGCCCGCTTCGACGAGGCGGTCCGAGACCCAGCGGCGCTTCACGGCGCGGAGCTCGTCGTCGAGCGGCTTGCCCGTCGTCGGCTCGCCCTTGCGCTTCAGGTTCTTCGTCGCCTTCTCGAGGAACTCGCTCTGGCGGAAGGCGTCCTCGCAGCGGCTCTTCGCCTGCTTGATGAGGTCGAGGCAGTCCGTGATCTCGCGCTCCGGATCCCAGAGCTCGCGTCCGAGCTCGTCGGCGCGCGGGAAGGGGTATCGGTCGCCCGGCATCTCCTCGAGGATGAGGCCCTTGCGGTTGCCGACGACGTAGCACGTCGACGTGTGCATCAAGGGCGCGTTGCCGAGCGCCTTCGCGAGCTCGATCAGGTTCTGGGCGCCGAACGCGTTCGTGTCGAGCGCCTCGTCGAGCGGCGGGTTGAAGTCGACGACGCCGGCGACGTTGACGACGGCGTCGACGGTGCCGCGCAGGTCCTTCACGAGGTTCCCGTCGATCCCGCAGAGCGGAAGGCCGACGTCGCCGTCGATCGGGACGATCTTCTCCTCGAGGAACGCATCGAACGCGTCGCCGTGCTGATCGCGCAGGGGCTTCATCGCCTCGCTCGTCGCGATCTCGCTCCAGAAGCGCTCTTCGCTCGTCTTCGTCTTCGACTTGCGGACGAGGAGGAAGATCTTGCCGACCTCGGGGTACCGCGCGAGCAGCATGATCCAGAAGATCTTCCCGAGGAATCCGGTGCCGCCGAGGATGAGGAGGCGAGCGCCGTCGAGCTGGGCCTTCACGTCGAGCGGCGGGATGGGCGCAGCGGGGGCCGAGCTGCCGTTCGTTCCGTGGTGGCCGTGCGACGAGTGCGGGTGAGGCATGGGAGGGGGCCTTGGTTACCCCACGACCCGCGATGCGGCAAGGCCTGCGGAGGCCGAGAAAATGGGCGTGATCTCGGTGTGGTGGGGTGATCGTGGTCCGGTCCGCGAACGGCTCCGACCCGCCCTTGCGGGCCGTACGGATGTGGTTAGAAGGTTGACTGGTTCAACCAATTCTTCCGCTTGCCGCCGAGGCCTTCCATGCGTCCTGTTCGTTTTCTCTGCATTGTCGTGCTCTTGTCGCTCTGGCTGCCGTCCGCCGCGCGGGCCGAGGAGACGGCCGGTCCCGCCAGCACGGCGTCCGGGTGGGAGCCGGAGCCGGCGTTGATCGGTCTCGGCGCGGGCGTGTTCGGCGTCGGGTACGGGCTCCAGGTCCTCGCGCTCCGGCCGAAGCCGAGCGAGGGCCTCTCCTACGTGCCGATCGTCGCGCCGCCGGTCGCGTCGATCCGCTTCTGCAGCGACGTCTGGGGAGATCACGGGGACTTCGCCGTGTTCGCGAAGACCGCGTGCATCCTCGGCATCGGCGCCGCGGTCCTCGACAGCGCGATCCAAGCCGGCGGGCTCACCGCCCTCGTCGTCGGGATCGTCGGGCTCGAGAAGCCCGAGAAGAAGAAGCGCTCCGTGAGCGTGCTGCCGATCGCGACCCCGACCGGAGCCGGGGTCGGCCTCGGCGGCACGTTCTGAATCAGGTCCTGCGTGTGGTTGCGTGTGCTCCTTTCGGTGCTAGAGCACGGCCATGAACAAGCTCGCTGCGCTCTTCGGCTTCGCGTTCCTCGGTCTCGGTGCGGTCGCGTGCGCGGGCGAGACGGACCTCTCGGACGCGCCCGCAGGCGACGAGGCCACGGGCGAGGACGACCTCCGGACGGCCGGCATCCAGTCGATCCGCGTGAACCGCAGCGCCGGGTTCCGACCGCCGCCGCAGCCTGGCAAGTGCTGGCCCTCGGGCGCGTGGACATTCGACTTCGAGACGCGTCAGCTCACCGGGAACGCGTGCCTCGATCAGAAGCCGAACGGGATCGACAAGGTCCTCTCCGAAGACGACGCCGAGCGCATCCGCGCTGCCGTCCGCGACGTCAGGACGACGTCGAAGCCGGCCGCGTGCCCGACCGACATGCCGGTGAGCTCGCTCTCCGTGAAGCGTGCGAAGTCGGAGACCCGTTACGTCGACCAGCGCGCGGCCTGCGGCGGCGGCTCGATCGCGGTGAAGTCGGGCCTCTCCGAGCTCGTCGCGCTGCTCGAGGAGCTCAGCGCGCCCACGCCGTCGAACGCCGCGCCCTGCGTGCGCACGGGCTGCTCGGGCCAGATCTGCGCCGACGGCCACATGTTCTCCACGTGCGAATTCCGGCCGGAGTACGCCTGCTACAAGTCGGCCGTGTGCGAGCGCGGCGCCGACGGCAAGTGCGGCTTCCGGAAGACGGCGCAGCTGACGGCGTGCCTCGGCAAGTGAGGGTGTAAGGCCGCCCGGCGGAGCGCGTTATCCCCTCGTCTTCGGACGGAGGAGAACCCGCTCATGATGCTCGCCCGCCGCTCGCCGCTGGTCGCTCTCACCCTCGCCCTCGTTGCCTGCGGCGGGGCCTACAAGGAGTCCGCGCGCGCGCCGGCGTCCTCCGGCGGCGCTGCGCCAGCAGGCGTCGCCGCGGATGCGGAGGAGTCGGTCGCGACGGAAGCTCCGTCGCGGATCGCGAGCTCGCCTCCGAAGAAGGCGGAGGCCGCGCCGATCTCGGTGGCCCCCGCGCCGCCGCCGCCGCCGGGCGGCGCGCCGATCGCGCAGCAGCCCGCGCCGCGCGTCGAGCAGAAGGTCGCGGTCGCCCAGCCGGGCGAGGAGCCGACGGGCACCGAGCACTACAAGGACTACGGCGTGAACCCCTTCGTCGACACGAAGGCGGATCGCCTCTCGACGTTCTCGATCGACGTCGACACCGCTTCGTACGCGATCTCCCGGCGCAAGCTGAACGAGGGCTCGCTCCCGCCGTTCGCGTCCGTTCGTGCCGAGGAGTACCTGAACTCGTTCGACTACGGCTACGAGGGGCCCGACGCGAGCGATGCGCGCCCGTTCCGCGTCCACATGAACGCGGCGCCTTCGCCGTTCACGAAGGGGCACCACCTCGTCCGCGTCGGCATCCAGGCGAAGCGCATCTCGGCCGCCGAGCGGATGCCGGTGCATCTCGTCTACCTCGTCGACGTCTCCGGCTCGATGGGCGGACGCGATCGGATCGAGCTCGCGAAGAAGAGCCTCGAGATGCTGACCGACACGCTGAAGGGCAACGACACGGTCGCGATCTGCACCTATGCCGGAAACGTCCGAACCGTGCTCACGCCGACGGGGATCGATCGGAAGGCCGACATCCTCGCCGCGATCCGCTCGCTGAGCACGGGCGGCGGCACGTCGATGGGCTCCGGCATCCAGAATGCGTACGACCTCGCGAGCAAGACCCTCGTGAAGGGCCACGTGAACCGCGTCGTCGTCCTCTCCGACGGCGACGCGAACATCGGGAACACGACGCACGAGCAGGTGCTCGAGTCGATCCGCAAGTACAAGGACCGCGGCATCACCCTCAGCACCGTGGGCTTCGGGTCCGGCAACTACAAGGACACGATGATGGAGCGGCTCGCCGACGAGGGCGACGGCAACTACACGTACATCGACAGCGAGCGGCAGGCGAAGAAGGTCTTCACCGAGCAGATCGACGGTCTCCTCCAGGTCGTCGCGCGTGACGTGAAGATCCAGGTGGAGCTCGATCCGAGCGTCGTCGCGCGCTACCGCCTCATCGGCTACGAGAACCGCGACATCAAGGACAAGGACTTCCGGAACGACAAGGTCGACGCCGGCGAGGTCGGCGCGGGGCACTCCGTGACGGCGCTCTACGACATCGAGCTGCTCCGGACGGACAAGTCGCCGCTCACGGTCCGCCTCCGCCACAAGCCGGCGAAGAACAAGCTGCACGGCGGCTCCGACGTCGCCGCCGAGAGCGCGTTCGTGATGCCGAAGGAAGCGATCGCGAAGTCGTTCGACGACGCGCCCGAGAGCTTCCGCTTCGCGACCGCGGTGGCCGGCTTCGCCGAGATCCTCCGCCGGAGCCCCTCCGCCGCCGAGTGGCGCTTCGCGGACGTCGAGCGCATCGCCTCGACGTCGGCCGCGGGGCGGCAGGAGCGCGTCGAGCTCCTCGGCCTCGTGCGCAAGGCCGCGCAGCTCTCGGGCCAGTCGATCACGAGCGGCGTCGCGGCGGGCCCGACCGGCATCGCGCGCTGAGCTTCACGAGGCGTTGCACGTCAGCGAGACGACGCCGTTCGACTCGGTGCACGAGCAGCTCTTCGAATCGTCGAAGCGCAGGATGCACGCACACGAGAGACAAGCCGCGCACGCCTCACGTGCTGCGCACGTCGTCGTGGAGCTGCCGCCGGGGACGCCGGGGACGACCGTCTCGCAGTGCGTCGTCCCCGCCCCGCACGTCGCGTCACCGCACTTCGTCGGGGGTTTCACGGCGGTCGCGGAGAGCCCCTGACACGCGCGGCTCGGATCGAAGGGGATGCAGCACGGCGTGTTCGGGCCGTCGCCGCCGTTCGCAGGCTCGCAGCTCGCGCTCGGATCCGACACCTGCCCGCTCGCACACGATGCGCCTGCGCTCGAGAGGCACGTGCCTCCGGCGCGGGCGCACGCGTTGCCTCCGCTCGTCGACACACGCGCGTCCGTGCCGGCGTCGCCGCTTCCTCCGTCGTCGTGCTCGGCCGGAACTCCGAGCGGTGCGCCGACGTCGCCCGAGCCTCCGCTGCAGGCGACGATCGCGAGGACGGCGGTTGCGAGCAGGGCGATCCCGACGTGGCGCGGAGCGTTCATGCCACTGCCCCTTCGCAAGCGTCGTGCCGCTCGGGAGCTGCTCGGATCCACGCCACTTCCTCCTGGCGGTCGCCGGAGCGACCATGATTCGGGTGCCTGGTCGAGGGGCGGACGGCACACGTTGCGTCGTCGGGGTCACAGGTGCGGGGTCGACGCGGCGCCCGGCGCGCACCAAGTGCCCGGAATTGCGGGCTCGAGACAGCACGGGAAGGTGTACGCGTCCGCTCACGTAGGAAAGAAGTACGTCCCCGTCCTGATGACTGGCTCGAAGCCGGAACCGCACTAGCTTTCTACGACTCGTCGAAACACGCAGGTCAAATCGTAGATGCGCAGTTCGCCGCCCCCTCCGCTCCCCCGGCACGTCCAGCAAGGCTCCGTCGCGCAGACCATTCGCGCACTGCCCGTGGGCACGAGCCCGTCGGAAGTCTGGCGCGGCGCGGCGCTCATGCTGCTCCGTCTGAACCCGAAGGAGGCTTCGATCCTCGCCGAGGTGTTCGAGGACGAGACGACGCGTGACGACACGCGGCTCCTCGTCCTCGACCTCTTCGCGGGGGCCGGCACCTTCGAGGTGCAGGCGATCATGCGGCGCCTGCTCTCGCTCGCGATCGCGCGCCGGAGCAACCGCACGTTCGTCTCGTTCGTCCAGCGCCTCGGTCTCCTCGAGGAGCCGGACGGCCCGACGCTCCGGTACCTGATGAGCGTCTACGCCGAAGCGCGCGGCGAGCCGGAGGACGTCCGCGCCGCGTGCGCCTACGCCCTCGGCACCTGCGCGGGGCACGCGTTCCTCTGTGGTGACGAGGACGCGGCGGTCCGCGCGACCGAGATGGTTCGTCGTGATCTGTTCCTCGTCGCGAAACCCAGCGAGCGCCGCGCGCTCGTCCTCGCGCTCGGCAATGCCGGGCTGATGACCGACCTCCCCGCGATCGTGCGGGCGGCGAACGACCCCGAGCCGCAGGTCCGGGCCGCCGCGGCCGTCGCGCTCCGGAAGATCGACGCTGCCGAAGCGCGCGCGCAGCTCGTCTCGATGCTCTCGGATCAGGACGCACGCGTCGGCGAGAGCGCGGTCGTGGCGCTCTCGGAGCATCGTCGCCTCGCCGAGCCGGAGATCGACCAGATCGCCGAGCTCGTCGTGGCGGGAAGGACGCCGACGTCGCTCGACGGACGCCTCCTCCGCCTCCTCGTCGCGCAGAAGAGCGCGCTCGTGTCGCGGGCGCACCGTGCGACGTCGCTCGAGAACGCGCTCCGGCTGCTCCTCGGTCGCGTCGAAGCGGCGGTCGAAGCTTCCGCCGTCGAACGCCGGTTCCCGAGCGCCACCTTCCAGGCCGCGCAGGTCGCGCCGACGCAGATGCAGCCGCGGGGCGACTCCGGCAGCGTGCCGGTGATGCGGTCGCCGTCGGTCCCCGCGATGCGCGCTTCGGGGTTCGTCGCGCGCGTCCCGCAGACGAATCCGTACGCGGCGCAGTCGGCGGCCTCTGGCCATCCGTTCGCGCCCGAGTCGGACGACATCCACGCGTTCCCGCCGTCGTCGATGGGCGACCGCACGCAGTGCGAGGACTTCCGGCAGACGATCCGCAAGGAGCGGGAGAGCAAGCCGACCGTCGTCGTCGCTCCGGCGGCGACCGAGACGTTCCCCGAGATCCCGCCGTCGTCGGACAGTCCGACGATGATCCGTGCGCCGCTCGCCGACGAAGCGAGCGGGCATTCGTCGGAGGGCTCGCTCGAGCCTCCGGTGTGGATCGAGGGCGCCATCCCGGACCACGGGATGACCACGATCGCGATGGACCTCGGCGACGCCGTGGCGCCGGGCGTCTATCGACTCGTCCCCGGCGAGGGGGGCACGCGTCCCGATCATCTCGCGTCGCCGGCGCACGACGCGGCGGTCGAGGCGATGCGGAAGCGCATGCTCGAGCTCGGGCTCGATCCGAACGCGCGGACGTCGATGCTCCCGCTGCCGCCGCCGAAGACCGCGACGCGGAAGTGAAGCGTCAGGGCCGCGCGACGTGCGCGATCACGCGCTCGAGGAGCGCGCGTGCATCCGGCGCATTCGTGCGCCCGTCCCAGAACAGGTCGTTGTGGTGGCCGCCCGGGACCCGGACGAACGTGGCGCCTTCGATCGCGCGCGCCACCGTCTCGCCCATGTCGAACGGGACGACCTCGTCCTGATCTCCGTGCACCACGAGGGTAGGGACGTGGATCTCGGCCGCCTTCGCCATCGTGTCGAAACGGTGCTTCATCAGGAGGCGGACCGGGAGGAACGGCGCGATCCGCGACGCGATCGCGACGATGGACGTGTACGGCGTGACGAGGACGAGCGACGACGCGCGCCCTTGTCGCGCCATCTCCGCGGCGGGGCCGGTGCCGAGCGACGTTCCCCACAGCGCGATCCGCGAAGGACCGATCCCCCGCGCGGCGAGCTCGTCGAGCACACGCGCGACGTCCTCGTAGAGATCGGCCTCCGCCGGCGGCGGTCCGTGCGTGAGCCCGTAGCCGCGGTACTCGACGAGCACGACGCCGAGCCCGCTCCGCGCGAGCGCGTCGGCGAGCTCGAGCCGATCGAACATCGTCTCGCCGTTGCCGTGGAGCATGACGACGACCCGCCCCGCCGCGTCCGCCGGCGGCACGTAGAGCGCGACCGTCGCGCGCCCGTCCGGCTGCGGGAGCGAGAGCATCTCGGCACGCCCGCGCGCGATCCGCTCGGCGACCTCGGCCGGCGGAGCGACGAGTCGCGGCGCGGGGAAGAGGACGTGCGGGTACGTGACGCGCGCGAAGACGCAGACGCCACCGTAGAGCAGCACGAGCACCGTGAGCGTGGTCACCATGCGTTTCGGTCCTCGTCGCATCGAGCCGCGGCACCATAGCGCGTTCGAAGGTGCTGGACGAACGCGCGGTCGGGTTGAATGTTCGTGCCCATGGCCGTCACGGTCGCGCGCGCGAAGAAGATCATCGACAAGGTCGGGATCGTCCTCGTCTACCCGATCACGAACGCGAAGGAGCCTCCGTCGCTGTGGTCCGAGCTCCACCCGCGCACGCCGATGCGCTGGGACTGGGACGCCGACGCCGACGGTCGCGTGGTCGAGCTGTGGCACCTCAAGAACGAGCTCGCCGCGACCGGCGACGTCGCGTACGCGAAGTGGTTCCGCGGGCGCGCGACCTTCTTCTCGCTCGACGTCTTCCACGCGCTCCTCGCGACGCTGGCCGAGGCAGGCGACGTCCTCGCCGGTCTCCCGCACGAAGCGCGGGACATCCTCGAGCTGCTCCGCGAGCGCTCTCCGCTCTCGACGAAGGAGCTCCGCGCCGAGGCAGGCCTTCGCGGCAAGCCCTACGAGCGCGTGTTCACCCACGCGATGAGGGCGCTGTGGCAGCGGCTCCTCGTCGTCGGCATCGGCGAGGTCGAGGACGGCGCGTTCCCGTCGCTCGCCGTCAGCGCGACGGAGGCGATGTTCGAGGACATATGGAACGCGCGGAGCGAGGCGACCGACGCGCAGCGCGCACGACTCGACGCGGTCGTCTCGAAGACGAAGGTGTATCGTCGCGAGCTCGATCGCGCCCTTCTCGCCGTGCGGACCTCGTCCGAGCGGCGCCCCATCCTCGACGACGACTTCTGAGCCATGCACACCCTCTATCTCGTCTCCGTCTGGCTCCACATCATCGCGGCGATGACGTGGATGGGCGGCATGCTCTTCCTCGTCACCGTCGTCGTCCCGATGCTCCGGAAGCCGGAGCTCCGCGAGCGCGCCGCCGAGCTGTTCCACACGCTCGGCCTCCGCTTCCGCACCGTGGGCTGGGTCGCGCTCGTCACGCTGGTCGTGACCGGCACGACGAACATCCTCTTCCGCGGCTTCACCTTCCTCCAGATCCTGAACGGCGAAGTGTTCCGCGGTCCGTGGGGTCACAACCTCGCGATGAAGCTGACGCTCGTGCTGATCGTCCTCGTCCTCGGCGCGGCGCACGACTTCTGGCTCGGTCCTCGCGCGACGAAGATCGCGCTCGCGGATCCGAACGGCGCCGCGCGCGAGCGCTCGCGGAAGATCGCGTCCTACATGGGACGGATCACGATGCTGCTCGCGCTCTTGATCGTGGCGCTCGCGGTGACGCTCGTGCGCGGCTGAGACCACGATCGAATCGTTCGCCCCTCGGCGCGATCCGACGTCGATCGTGATCAGATGGATCGTGCCGATCGATTTGGTGATCCGAACGCGCGTCGTTCGACCATTGTACGGCCATGGTTGGACGACGGTGGGGCCGACCGGGCGCGTGCGCGCTCGGTCTGATCGTCACGCTGGCCGCGTGCGACGACACGGCGTGGGTCGGCTATCGGGACACGGGCGTGGAGCAAGACCGCGAGCCGAGCTCGTCGTCGAGCTCGAGCGGTGCCGACAGCACGACGTGGCAGGCCGGGCGTCCCGGCCGCTGCGAGGCCGAGACCTACAGCCCTGGCGGCACGACGACGCCGAGCTACCTCCTCGGTCGCGAGGAGATCCCGGACGCCGCCGCCGCGTTCCTCTTCGTCGACGACGATCTGATCATCTACGGCCCGCGTCACGCCGGGCTCTCGGCCAAGCTCTGCGCGCGGTGCGCGAGCGGCGGAACCACGGTGTGCCTCGAGGACGTCGAGCTCGACGCCGTTGCGCCGCGGTCGAGCGGCTTCGTCGCGCTGCAGCGCTCCGACGACCCCTCGCTCGCGGGGAAGCGCAACGTCGTCGAAGTGGCGAAGGACCTGCGAAGCGTTCGCGTGCTCGCGCCCGAGGTCGAGGTGAGCGGGCGCGCGTTCGCGGTGAGCGAGGACTTCGTGTTCTTCGGCCGGAGCGCGAAGGACGAGACCGGCGCGGTCGCGGGCGGCGTCGTCGTCGCACGGAGCACGATGACGGACGAGGAGACGATCTTCGCCGACGACTCGCGCTCGCTGCCGTCGTGGATCGGCGCCGCCAGCGAACGCCTCGCCTGGATCAGCACCGGCACCGCGGAGCACGGCCCGGCGCTCTACGCGGCGCGGCTCGGCCTCGGCGGCGCGCCGGTGAAGCTCGCCGAGGGCGTCGTCCTCGCTGCGATCGACGAGAAGGCGATCTACTGGGTCGAGCGGAGCGGGGACGGCGCCGTCCTCGGGGTCCAGACGCACACGGGGACGCGGCGGAGCGTCTCCGGTCTGCCCGAGGGCACGTTCGCCATCGCGGCCGACCGAGGCGAGGTGTTCGCGCTCGGGCCGACCGCGCTCGCGCGGGCGGCGCTCGGCGACACCGCGTTCCACCCGCTCGTGGCGGTGACGGATGCCGTGCGGAACGGAGCCTTGTCGCTCGACGAGCACCACGTCTATTACGAGGGGACGGCCACGCTCGTCCGCCGAGACCGATGAGCTCGACGCTCGTCCGGTTCGCGCTCGCGTGTCTGCTCCTCGCCGTCTCTCGCGACGCGTGGGCGGGCGATGCGATCGATCTCGACCTCCGCGCGCCGGCGGAGTGCCCGCGGCGGGACGTCGTCGCGGCGTGGGTCGCGACGGAGGCGCGCGGGCTTCCGATCGCGAAGAAGACGCTGCACCTCGAGATCACGGCGGCCCCGTACGAAGGCACGCTCCGCGTCGGCGACGACGACGGCCAGTCGAGCGCGCGCGTCCTCCGCGGCACGACGTGCGAGGACGTCGCGCGAGCGCTCTCGGTGATCGGCGCGCTCGCGCTGCGAGACATCGCACGCCACGAAGGTGACTCCGCCGAAGCGGCTTCCGCGGTCGAGGTCGTGGGCCCACGCGAGCCGATCGCGGGCGAGGACCGCCCGCACTCGACCGCGAAGAACGATCGCTCCGAAGGCATCCGCCTGCACGTCGGTGCGACGTTCGACATCGGCGACGGGCTCGCGTCGGAGGGGAAGGGCCTCTTCGGCGGCAGCGCGTTCCTCGACGTCGGCGAGCTCCGCGGTCCGAGCGTCCGCGCGTCCGTCGGCGCGCTCGACCAGGTCGTCCACGGCAGCCTCACGAACGTCCACGAGAGGCGCTATCTCGGCTCGGCGGAGGGCTGCTCCCCTGCGCTCGGCCCCGAGCGTGCGCATGTGCGGGGGTGCGTCGGGATCACTGCCGGCATGCGCGAGCTCGTCCCGAGCGGGATCTACGACGTGCAGACCTGGGGCAAGACCGTTCCGTGGCTCGCCGCCGTCGCGGCGGCGCGGGCGCGCGTCGGCCTCACGTCCGCGTTCTTCGTCGACGTCGGAGGCGGGATCCAGGTCGCCGTCACCCGCAACACCCTGACGCTCGACACATCCGAGATGGTCTACGTCACGCCGCCGATCGGCGCGGTCGCGAGCCTCGGCCTCGGAGTCCGCGCGTTCTGAATGGCTGTCACGCTCTCCGCGCCCGAGCTCGTGCCGTCGACCGAGGTCGAAGTGCATGCGCCGCGCGAGGGAGAAGCGCGCCTGCGCGAGATCGTGGACATGTACTACCCTTTCCTCTGGCGGTCGCTGCGTCGGTTGGGGGTCGACGAGGCGAGCGTCGACGACGCGGCGCAGGCCGTGCTCCTCGTCGTCGCGCGGCGGCTCGACGACATCGCGTACGGCGCCGAGCGATCGTTCGTGTTCCAGACCGCGGCGCGGGTCGCGAGCGATCATCGTCGCGCGCGCGCCCGGGCGCCGCGCGCGGAGCCGCTCGACGCCGTGCTCGAGACCGCGAGCGACGGATTGCGACCCGACGACCTCGTCGATCAGCGCCGTCGGCGCGCTCTGCTCGACGAGCTGCTCGACGAGCTCGACGAAGAGCATCGCACCGTCTTCGTCCTCTTCGAGCTCGAAGAGCTCACCGTCACGCAGATCGCGGAGGTGCTCGGCGTCCCGCGCGGAACGGCGGCATCGCGCCTGCGCCGCGCGCACGAGCTGTTCGAGAACGCCGCCCGCCGCGTCCAGGCCAGGCGCGCGCGTACCGGAGGAGCGAGATGACCCGCAGGCTGTCGGTCACGTCGGACCTCGACATCGTCCGCGACGCGCTCGCGAGCGCGCGTGACGACGCACCGCCGCCGGGCGCAGGCGACCGCGCTCTCCGCGCGGCGCTCGCGGCCGCCGCCGGCGCGTCGGTCGTCGTCGCGACGAAGGCGGCGGGGGCGTCGGTCGTCGGCAGTGCGGCGGGGGCGGGCGTTGCGACGAGCACGAGCGCCGCCGGCGCGAAGGGCGTTGCGACGATGGCGCTTGCGAAGTGGAGCGTCGCACTCGCGGTCGCCGCATCGAGCGCCGTCGTCGTCGTCGGAGTCGAGCATGCGTCGCGGCCTCCGCCCCAAGTCGCGCTCTCGGCGTCGGTCGCGCCGGCGCCCGTCGATCGCCGTCCGCGCATCGCGCGGCGCGCGGAGGAGCTCGGCGCGGCCTTTGCCGCGACGGCGCTGCCTGCGCCCGTCGTCGTCGCCGAGGTGCCGGGGCAACGGCCTTCGCTCCCGAAAGACGCGCCGCGCGCCGCGGCGTCGTCGCGCCCGGCGGCCTCGCCGCGCCCGCTCGCCGAGGAGCTCACGGCGCTCTCTGCGATCCGCGACGGCGTCGCGTCCGATCCGGTCCTCGCGCTCGTCGGCATCGCCCGCTACCGCGCGGCACACCCGTCGGGTGCGCTGCTCGAAGAGGTCGAGGCGCTCGAGGTCGAGGCGCTCGCGGCGCGCGGCGACCGCGAGGCGGTCGCGCGCGCGGGGAGGAGCTTCCTCGCGAGGCGGCCGACGTCGGTGCACGCGCCCCACGTGCGGGAGCTCGTGGGACGCGCCGTCGTCGAGCGGGATCTCCTCGAGGACGCCGTCAGGCCGTGACGTCCGCCATCACGATCGGCGGCATGTGCGTCATGACGATGTCCGGATCCGGCGGCGCGGTGTCCTTCGCCATCTCGAGCGCTTCGTGCATCGTGCGCGCGGTCTCCCAGCCCATCAGCTTCGGGATGTACTCGTTGTCGGCGCCGACGACGATGACACGCCCGGTGTGCTGACGGCCGGCCTCGCCCCAGTACCACATGAAGAACGGGTGAGCCGGGTGGTACGCGTGCCCGGTGCGGTACGCCTGGATGTACGCCGGGTTCGAGGCGAACTTCGCCTCGTAGCGCTTGTGGAGCTCCATCGCGTCCCGCGTCTCGGGGAGGATGTTGTGCACGAACTCGATGTACGGAGCGTGGTGCTCCTTGTCGAACTGATCGGTGCACGGGTGCGTGACGATCATCGTGCCGCCCTTCTTCAGGAGCGGGACGCCCTTGTACATGTTGAACAGGTACCCGTTCACCATCACCTGGACGAGGAGCGGGTTCAGGAACGAGTTCACGTTGTACGGGCTGATGTACGGGACGCCGGTGACGAGGATGTCGGCCTGTCCTTTGATCGGCACGAGGTACTGCTCGTAGCAGCGCGCGAGCGTGTGCTTGTGCGCTTCCTCGGTCTCGCCCGCGAAGACGCCGGTGACGCCGTAGGGCGAGGGCACCTTCTGGAAGATCGCCTGCCGCGCCGGCTGCGGCACGTTCGAGAGCGTCATCGTGAGCGCCTTCAGCGCCGTCCGCTCCATGCCCGAGAGGTCGTCCTCGTTCTTGTGGAGGAACTCGAGCGGCTTGTCGAACATCCGGTTGTTGATCGTCGTCTCGATCGTGAAGACGTTGAGCTTCTTGTTCGTGAGACGACCCATCCGCTCGACGCTCGTCGCGAGCGCCGACTTGTTCGGGTCCATGTAGGACCAGCAGTCGCGCATCGTCTTCGGGTTGTGGTGGGCCTTGAGGCTCTTGTACCCGCAGAGGCCGACCGCGACTGACTTGTGACCGCCGTCCATCGGGACGAGGTTCAGGTTCACGTAGATGAGGAGATCGCTCTCGACCGCCTGGCGATTGAGCTCGACGACCTCGCCGTGATCCGTCGTGCCGATCTCGACCATGTTGGCGAGGTCTTCGGCGTCGTGGTTGTAGAGCCGGTCGGGGTAGTAGGCGTTGTAGATCTTGTCTCCGACGATCCAGCGGATCTCCTCGCCCGTCATCCGGCGGTGGAAGCTCGTCGCGATGATCATCCGGACGTCCTCGACGCCGTGATCCGCGAGCATCTGGAGGACCACCGTGAGGACGCGCTCGCGCACGTCGGGCCGCTTCATCGGCGGAAGCGGGAGGGAGATGTCGTCGATCGCGATGACGACCTTCATCCCCGGACGGAGCTTCGCGTGGAGGGGCTCCGAGTTGTAGGGATGGTTGATCGCGTAGCGGATCGCGGCCTCGACGTCCTTCAGCGGTGCGAGCGGCGCACGCGGGTAGATGCACCGCGTGCCGGGCGGCATATCGACTTCGACGAGGCGGTCTCCGCTGAAGATCGTGCGGGGCGCGCTCTTCCGATCGAGGGTCACGACGAGGGGGTGCGACATGGCGGGGCCGGGCTCTACCACGGGCCGCGCCTCGCGCAAAACCGCGGCGCTCCTGGGACTTCGCGAGCCCCGCCGTGCGCGCTCCGTTACGCACCCTGCGAACCGGTCGTGACGCGAACGGCCGTTGGGAGCGCGGCGTTCCCGGCCGTTCGCAGAGGCCACCGCACCCGCCGGAAAAGCCCGGGTTGCGGCCGCGGTCCAGCTGTTGCTCGACGGCGCGGCCATGTCGTTCCAGAAGCACGTCGCCCTCCTCGTCCCCGCGCTCCTGCTCGCCGCGTCGTCCGCGCGGGCCGAGGAGACCGCGCCCGAAGCCGCCGCCGAGGTCCCGGAGAAGAAGGACGACGCCGAGGCGTACTGGTGGAGGAAGCCGGTCGTCGCCCCCGAGCCACCGACGCCGAAGCCGTGGGATGCGACGTTCGTCACGCATGCGGCGCTCGCCGGCGGCAATCGCGCGTTCCACGGCAGCTTCGGCCTCACCCTCGGCAGCCAGAAGCTCGGTCCGGTTCGCCCGTCCGGCTCGCGGCGGTTCACGTCGTTCGGCGGGACCGCGCTCGTCCGCGCGTACGCGCCGTCCGAGCAGATCGGCTGCACGCGCGAGATCGCGCGCGAGACGAAGGACCGCGTCTGCCCCGTCGGATGGTCCTTCGGGCCCACGCTCCGCACCGGACGCGTGAAGGACAAGGCGTCGGCGTGGACGATCCCGGAAGAGCGGCTCGAGGTGGCGGTCACACCCTTCGTCGGGAGCGAGCCGCTCCGCGCCCACGGCGAGCGCGCGGTCGCCGTCGGCGGGCGCGTCACGCTCGGCGCGACGTTCCCGAAAATGTTCGAGAAGGCTTCCGAGGGCTCCGGTGGGGACGGCCAGGGCAAGGCGATGGCGTTCGCGCTCGCGATGCCGCTCCTCCTCCTCAATCACGTGGAGATCTACGCCGAGCCGATGGTGGTCGGAGGTAAGCCGTATGCCTCCGGCGGGCTCGGCGTCGGCTTCGGCCTTTGAGGGCAGGTGTCAGCGCGCGGCGGACTCCTCCTACTTATTTCGCACGTCTCAAAAGAATCTCAGGTGGTCGATTCCGATTCCGGCGCATGATCCGACCACTGGCTTCACGAGCGACCAGGAGGTTCTCGACCATGCGCCTTCACCGTCACCACGCCTCGATCTCTCTTTCCGTCACCGCTCTCCTCGTGGCCGCGCTCGCCGCGTGCGGCAGCGCGAACGACAGCACGTTCGACGGCGAAGGGAACCTCACCGGCGCGGGGGGAGACGGCACCGGCGGGTTCCAGCCGGGCGGTGGCCCGGGCGGCGCGAGCAGCACGAGCAGCAGCTCCGGCGGCGGCGTCGGGACGGTCGTGAACGTCGATCCGAACGCGGCATGCGCGAGCTCCAACGCGGGCGCGACGCTCGCGCCGATCAGCCTCGTCTTCATGATCGATCGCTCCGGCAGCATGGCGAACGACGGCGGCTCGACGCTCGCGGTCCGCTGGCAGCCGGTCGTGAGCGGCCTCACGACCTTCTTCGGTGACGCCAATTCGTCGAACGTGTCCGCGTCGCTCGCCTTCTTCTCGATCGAGAAGACGACGGTGACGACGAAGAGCTGCCAGAAGAACAACGACTGCAGCCGAGGGCAGTCGTGCGTGAACAACCTCTGCCAGAGCGTCGACTCCGACTGCAGCGCGGCGAGCTACCAGCAGCAGATCGTGCCGATGACGCAGCTGCCGAACGCGGCGCCCTTCCAGGCCGCCTTCGCCGCGACGAGCCCCAGCGGCGGTACGCCGACGGCGCCCGCGCTCCAGGGCGCCATCGCGGCGGCGAAGGACGTGAAGGCGCTCGGCAAGAACGTGGCGGTCGTCCTCGCGACCGACGGCGCGCCGAACGACTGCAGCTCGACGGTCACCGCGGTCGAGAACGTCGCCGCGGCGGGCCTCGCCGACGGGATCAAGACCTACGTCATCGGCGTCGGACCGAACACGGGCAACCTGAACTCGTTCGCGCAGAAGGGCGGCAGCGGATCGGCGATCATGATCCCGACGAACAACACCGCGCAGGTGAGCGCCGACCTGATCGCGGCCGTGAACCAGATCGCGTCGTCGCTCCTCGGCTGCACCTACGGCCTGCCGACGCCGCCGAGCGGACAGACGCTCGACGTGAACGCGGTGAACGTGAACTTCACGCCCTCCGGCGGCGCGGCCACGACGCTCCCGTACAGCGCGGACTGCTCGAACCCGAACGGCTGGCACTACGACAGCACGACGAGCCCCACGCAGGTCATCCTCTGCGCCTCGAGCTGCGACACCGCCCAGAAGTCGGTCGGCGCGAAGCTCGACATCATCTTCGGGTGCGCGACCGCGGTGCCCGCCGGCGGCGTCGACCCGAGCGGCAACGTCCGCTGAATCAGTTCGGCTTGTCGAGCGACAGGACCGGCCACCCGTAGGTGCGGGCGAGGCGCGCGAGCTTCGCGTCGGGGTTCACCGCCGCGGGGTGACCGACGACGCTCAGCATCGGCACGTCGGAGTAGCTGTCCGAGTAGCCGAAGCACTCGTCGAGGTCGTGGGCGTGCTCGCGCGCGTGATCGCGGATGAGGCGCGCCTTCTCGGGGCCGGCGACGACCGGCCGGAGCAGGCGCCCGGTCGCATAGCCGTCCTTGATCTCGAGGCGGTTCGCGATCACGTGCGTCGCGCCGAGGTGGTCGGCGAGGCGGTGCATGAGGAAGTCGAGCGCGCCGGAGATGAGGACCACGTCGTGGCCCTGGTCCCGGCAGCGGCTGACGAGGTCGCGCGCCGACGGATAGAGCGCCCGCTTCAGGACCTGCTCGAACGCGTCGT
>JBDHVE010000014.1:0-83411 GCA_039809485.1 Polyangiaceae bacterium
CCCCGCCGCGATCGCCGCCGCCCTCGACGGCCGCTTCGTCGCCCCCTCGGCGCGCAGCTGCGGATCCATCACCGCCGGCCCGAACGTCATCGACGCGCTCGGCACGTTGCCTGGCCGCGGATTCACGAACGGTCCGAGCGCGGTGACGCCGCTCCCCGGCGTCCCGACACCGATCGGCGGATGGGGCATCGCCGCGACGAGCGACTGCGGCGTCATCTCGAACGGCGTCGGCGCCACCGGCGCGGGTACGCCGGAGTAACCGGACAGACTGTCCTCGAGCGTCAGCGTGCTCGGCTCCGACGGCGGCCCGTTCGAGACGGCCTGCTCGCCCGCCTCCTCCACCGTCGGCGGGTCGTCCTTCAACCGCAGCGCAACGCGATGCGCGAGCTCCGCCCACGGAGGCGACGCGAACACCGAGAGCGCAAGCGCGAGCTCGCCCGTGTGCTGGAACCGATCCCTGCGGTCCTTCGCGAGGCACTTGCCGACGATCGCGTCGAGCTCCGGCGGCACATCGACGCCGCCCCACGTCCGGAGCGACGGATACGGCCGCTCCAGCACGCGCGCGAAGACCTCGCCGACGGAGTCGCCGTCGAACGGCAGCTTCCCGGCGAGGAGCTTGTACATGACGATGCCGAGCGCCCAGACGTCGGAGCGCGCGTCGACCTTCTTCGGATCGCGGACCTGCTCCGGGGACATGTACGGCGGCGAGCCGAGCACGCCGCCGTCGTTCGTCGCGGTGAGCGTCTTCTCCCACTCGTCCTTCGACTTCACCTTCGAGATGCCGAAGTCGAGGAGCTTCACGACCTGTCGCCCGTCGGGGAGGACGTGGAGGAACAGGTTCGACGGCTTGAGGTCGCGGTGGACGATCCCCGCGCGGTGCGCGTGCGAGAGCGCTTCGCACGCCTGGATCGTGGCATCGACGACGTCGCGCATCGGGAGCCGGCGTCCGCCGCGCGCCTGCTCGGCGAAGTCCTTCCCGTCGAGGCGCTCCATCACGAGGTAGGGGCGGTTGTTCTCGGCGAAGCCCGCCTCGTGGACGCGCACGACGTGCTCGGTCGAGAGGCGGCTCATCGCGCGCGCCTCGCGGAAGAAGCGGTCGACCGCGCGCTGCTCCTCCGCCGCCCGGAGGAGCTTGATCGCGACGTGCTCGCCGTTCCGCAGGTCGGCCGCCTCGAGTACGACGCCCATGCCGCCCGTCCCGAGGACGCGCTCGACCCGGTAGTGACCGGCGAGGATCTCGCCGGCCCCCGGGGCGAACGATGTGTCCTTGACGGCCAGACCGGACGACATGCGTCCTCTAGCCTATCACGTCAGGGCGAACATTCCGCCTCGCCCGGGGCGGCGTCCGGGCACTCGCTCGCACGCGGGCGATCGTAGAGCTCGCCTCGCCCGCCGGCCGCTCCCTGGAAGCGGAGGGACACGGAGATGGCGTCGCATGCCGCGCCCTTGTTGTCCCGTGCCGGGTCGGACGAGATGTCGACCGCTCCGCACACGATCGTCTTCACGTCCTCGAAGAGCGTCCCGCCCAGCTTGCAGAGCGGCGGAAGCTCCGGGGTCGGCTTCACCTCGCGTGCGCTCGCGAGCGCGTCGCGCGTCGACCAGCGGCCGCCGAGCTCGCCGTTCGCGACGTAGAAAGCGCCCGACGGATCGGTGGCGATCTCGCCGACGATGAACCCGGTCGTGAGCTGCACGCTGAGCCCCTCCTCGCCGAGCGTAATGCTCCCCTTCTCGAGCTTCACGACGAGCCGACCGTCCTTGACGTACCCCTCTTGGAGGTTCTTCCCCTGGATGACGGAGCCGATCGCGTTGAACTCCTGCTTGTCGAGGAGCCACGGGTCCGCCGTCGTGAAGGTGGGCTTCTTCTTCTGCGAGAGGCCTCCGTCCGGGAAGACGTCGCGCAGGCCGGGAGAGCCGGTCAGCTTCACCTGCACCTTCGGGTCGTCCTTCTGACCGTTGTACCCGTCGACGATGATGAGGACGGCGTTCGCGCCCTTCTGGAAGCCGTCGACCGAGCGCGATTGGATGTCGACGCCCTTCGCGTCGAGGCCGCGGACGAGCGTGACGAAGGCGTTGTCGCGGCCGCGATCGTCGTCGCACTCGACGCCCGCGACGGTGCGCGTGCAGGAAGGTGGCGCCGGGCACGTGCACGTGCGGTCGAGATCGAAGCCGGCGAACTCCGGCCCGCCGTCGACGCCGGCGTCGGCCTTCGCGAAGTCGAGGTCGATGCTGCGGATCGCGGTGACGAACGAGATCGTCCCGTCCTCGACGAGCTGCGGCGGATCGAACGGCGCATAGGCGTGGTCGCACGGGTCGACGTACCCGTCGCCCTCCACGTCGGGGCCCGCGTCCCGCTCCGGCACCGTGAGCCCGTTCATGATCGTGCAGCCGTGGAACACCGCCGCTCCGGCGACGAGACCGAAGGCGAGCGGCACGACCGCGAGACGGCGCGAGAGGCGACGCATCAGAACGCGAGCCCTCCCGGCCCGAGCCGACGCACAGCACGCGGCGGAGACGTCGTCTCACGTCCACCCCAGTCGGTGAAGAAGAGGCCGATCGCCGCCGTCACGACCGCGACCCCCACCGTGACACCGATCGCGACGTTCGTGCGCGCCTGGCTCGCGTTGCCGGCATCGAGGTTGTCCTGCGTCGGCTCGGCGAGGAACGCGTCGCGCTTCGACACGGTGTCGAGCCCGGACGCGATGACGAGACCACCACCCACCGCAGAGAGCGCCGCGCCGGTGATGAAGACGACGGGCGGGAGCCCGCCCGGACGCGGCGTCTCCACCGGCGGCGCGACGGGCGGAGGCGGCGCCGGATCCGGCGGCGGCTCGAGGGTGACGCTGACGGTCTGCCCGGCATCGACCTTCACGGTCTTCCGGATCGCGCCCTTCGCCGAGTCGGCCTCCGCGAGGTGCTCGCCCGGCGCGACGTAGAGGAGCGGCACGTCGAACGCCTGCGCGTCGAGGCGCAGGTTCGACACGCCCTCTGCGCCGTGGAGCTCGATCCGCCCCATCCGGGTCGCGAGCTCCTTCAGCGCGATGTTCGCCTGGTCGCGGTCCGGCGCATTCGACGGAGCTTCGGAGAGGAAGCGCGCGTAGAGGTTCGCGGCGTGGATCTCCTCGCCCGCGCGCTGCCACGAGCGCGCCGCATTCCACAGCGCGGAGTGGTGCGGCTTGTCGCGATACGCGCCCTCGAAGAGCGCCGCGGCACGCCGGTAGTCGCCGGCGCCGAACGCCTTCTGCCCCTCGACGAACTGCTTCGCCGCGCGCGCGACGGCGTCGTCCGCGGACGTCTGCGCCGCCGGCGCGCCGGGCCCGGCCCACGCGGGCGTCGCCACCGCGAAGAGCGCGATCGCCGTCGTCGCGAGGAGGATCCTCATGCCCGGAGGAGAGGATACCCGAGACTCGGGCGCCGTCGCGCTCACTTCGGGCGCTGGCTCTCCTGGAACGTGACCTCGAGCTTCACTTCCTTGCCTTCGCGGAGGACGACGGCCGGGACGGTCTCGCCCGGCTTGCTCGCGTTCAGCACGAACATGAGGTCCTCGACGCTGCCGATCTCGCTCTTGCCGAGCCGGACGAGCACGTCGCCCTTCTTCATCCCGCCCTTGTCGGCGCCGCCACCCGGCCGCACGCCGGCGAGGAGGACGCCCTTCTTCCCGGCGCCGGGGCCGCCGTAGTCGGGGATCGTGCCGAGCGATGCGTTGAAGCTCCGCATGTCGCCGCGCGGCGCCGGGCCCTCGAGCCCGCCCTTGTACGAGAGCGGCACGTCGCGCTGCGCGACGGCGAGCGCGAGGGTGCTCACGATCCGACCGGTCTGCGCCGCGCCGGCGGCGTTGATCTTGTCCGCCGTGTCGGACGGCTTGTGGTAGTCGCCGTGCGTGCCCGTGAAGAAGTGCAGGACGGGGACGCCGGCGGTGTAGAAGCTGATCTGATCGCTCGGCCCGTAGCCGTCGCCGGAGCCGGCACACTCGACGCGGTGCGCCGCGCACGAGCTCGTGAGCAGATCGCTCCATTCGCTCGCCGTCTCGGCGCCGAGGACCTGCAGGCGGTTGTCCCGCATGCGGCCGACCATGTCCATGTTCAGCATCGCGACGACGCCGTCGAGCTTCGGCGCAGGCCCCTTCATCACGTGGACCAGGTGGGCGGAGCCGAGCACGCCCGACTCCTCGCCCGAGAACGCGACGAAGAGGACGTCGCGCCGGATGTCCTTCTTCCGCGCGGAGAGCTCGCGCGCGACCTCGAGGAGCGCCGCGGTGCCCGACGCGTTGTCGTCGGCGCCGACGTGCGGCTCCTCCGACATCGGCGCGAGCGAGTGGCGGCCGCCCTTCCCGAGGTGATCGTAGTGCGCGCCGACGACGACCACGCCGGGCAGCTTCCGCCCGTCGGTCGGCTCGGCGACGAGGCGACCGACGACGTTGAACGCGCTCGACGTGACCGGCGTGAGGGTCGACGCGATCCGGACGCTCGCCTTCTGCTTCTTCTGGAGCTTCTCGACAAGGGCCTTGCCCGCCGCGCGCTTCACGACGACGACGGGGAGCCCCGCGTCCGAGTAGCCCTCGGGTTGGAGCGGCGGCATCTTCGCCTCGTCGGGCATCTTCCAGTCGGCCTTCGCGCCTTCCGGCTTCGCGGGCAGGTCGACGACGACGAGCGCCTTCGCGCCCTTCTCGCGCGCGGTCCACGCCTTCCTACGGATGTCGCCGTACCTCCGCTGCGCCTCCGTCGTCTGGAGCTTCGGCGCGTCGGGGACGAAGCGGCGGACGACGACGACCTTGCCCTTCACGTCGAGCTTCCCGTACTCGTCGACGCCGAGCTCCTTCGCGACGATCCCGTACTCGGCGAAGACCGCGTCGCCGGTCACGTCGACCTTGGCGGGCGAGTAGCCGAGGACGACGTAATCGTCCTTCGCGACGGGCTGCTTGTCGATCGCGAGGGTCGACTCGTCGCTCTTCAGGCTGGTCGTGACCGGGAACGCCTGACGGTACGACGCGCCGTCGCCCGCCGGCTGGAGCGCCAGGGTGCGCATCCGCGTCTCGAGGTACGTCCCGGCGGCGTCGAGCCCCTGCGTGCCGATCCCGCGCCCTTCGCGCGCCGGATCGGCGAGCCAGGTGATGTCGTCCTTCACGCGGTCGGCGGGGCTCTCCTCCTTCTTCGAGGAGCGGACGTCCTCGACCCACTTCGCGAGGAACACGTTCGTGTCGTGCTTGCCCTGCGCGGTCGCACGGTTCGACGCGAACGCGAGCCACTTGCCGTCGGGCGAGAACATCGGGAACCCGTCGAAGCCCTTCGACCACGTGATCCGCTCGAGGTTCGCGCCGTCGATGTCGACTGCCCAGATGTCGAACTCGCGGCCCTTCGGGTCGCCGTAGTTGCTCGAGAAGAGGATCCGTTTCTGCGACGGATGCCAGAACGGCGCGAAGGAGGCGGCGTTCAGGTACGTGATCTGCCGCGCGTCGGAGCCGTCCGCGTTCGCCACGTAGAGCTCGAGCTTCGAGGGGCGAACGAGGTTCTGGCCGAGGAGGCGCTTGAAGTCGTCGAGCTCGGGCCCCGGCTTCGGGCGCGAGGCGCGCCAGACGATCTTCGAGCAGTCCGCGTTGAAGAACGCGCCGCCGTCGTAGCCCGGCGTGCTCGTGAGCCGGACGACGTTCTTGCCGTCCTTGTCCATCCGATAGAGATCGATGTCGCCGTCGCGCACCGACGTGAAGACGATCGAGCCGTCCTTCGCGCAGACGGTCGCCTCCGCGTCGTAGCCCTTCTGATCCGTGAGGCGGACCGGGTTCTTGCCCTCGAGATCGGTCTTGAAGATGTCGTAGGTGTCGTAGAGCGGCCAGACGTAGCCAAGCGAGTGATCCGGCTTCGGCGGGCACGCGGCGCCACCGAGGTGCGTGGAGGCGTAGAGCACGTCCTTGTTCCCCGGAAAGAAGTACGAGCACGTCGTGACGCCCTCCCCGCTCGAGACCGGGAGCACTAGCGGCATCGTCCCCGGCTTCGGCGGCGCGTCGCCGAGGAAGCCTGCGAGCGGCATCCGGTAGATGCGGTCGCAGTCGTTGTCGCCCTTCCGCGCCTGGAGGATCAGCTCCTTGCCGTCGAAGGACCAGTACGCTTCCGCGTTCTCGCCGCCCGCCGTGAGCTGGCGGACCTCGGCGAAGTGCTTCTCCTCGAACATCGCGAGCGGCGCGGACGGCGGCGCCGACGCGCGCGGAGCCGGCGCGTTCGCGGGAGGCTCGCCGCCTCCGCAAGCGGCGAGGCTGGAGGTGACGAGCGCGAGGACGAAGAGAGCGCGAGCACGCGATACCGGCATGACGCCGCGCTTATAGCATCACTTCGCGATCGTCCCCGTCGTCGGGACCGGGCTCGTGTAGCCCGACGGCGTCGTCACGAAGTCGCCCGGCCGGCGCGCGTTGACGCGGATCCTGCCGACCGCGCCGCCGTTCGCGCCGGGCGCGACGGTCGGGCTGTAGACGCAACGCTTCGAGTCGCCGGGCTGCCCGACACCGGGCGCCGCGTCCTTCGTCCCGCCGGCTCCGCCGCGCCCGCCGCTCGTGTAGCCGTAGGCCGTGCAGCCTTCGCCTTCGCGCGAGGCGCCGCCCGGCGCAGGCGCGCGGCCCGAGTCCGTCGCGTCCGTCCCGGCGAACCCGATCTGCGTGCTCGTGTTCCCCCCGCCCGCGCCGCCGCCGCCGTTCGCGAGCAGCTCGCCTTCGACGACCACCTCCGGCGCCTCGAGGAGGATGCTGCCGCCCTGCCCGCCGGCGCCGCCCTGTCCGATCGCGGGCCAGCCGCGCCCGCCGCCCGCCTGCACGCGGCCCTTCGGCGTGAGCCACACCTTGCGGCCGGCGGAGATCTGGATCGCGCCGCCACCCCCGCCTGCGAGCGAGCCGCTCTCGCTGCCACCGCCGACGAGCGGCGTCAGCGCGTCGGTCGCGGGCTCGACGCCCGGCGCCCTCGCGCCTGGCGCCGGATTTCCGCCGCGCGACGCGACCGACATCTCCGCTTCGAGCCGCACGTCCGTGTGCGCGAGGATCACGAGCGCGCGCGTGCCGGAGACGACGAAGTCGGAGCGGATGGCGTACGACTCGGCACGGCACACGCACGCGGCCGGCCCGCTCGGCTGGACGACGGGCGCGCAGTCACCGAGGAACGGCGACGTGCAGCTGTCGGTGTCGAAGGCGTAGGGCATCGACCCGGACGGGATGTCGACGACCTTGCCCTGCTCGGGGAGCGCGCCGAAGGCGGACGCGTTCGACGGCGTGAAGAGCGCGCCGCCGCTGCTCGCGGCATCGGCGGCGCTCGCGTCCGCTCCGATGTCCTTCGTCGGCGTGGGGTCGTCCTCCGCCGGATCGGCGGTGGAGGCCGACGCGTCCTCCCCGGCCGTCGTCCGCGCCTCGCGATCGAAGTCGACGCCGAGGAGCGACGAGCAGCCCACCGCCGAGCCGCCGAGCACGACGAGCGCCCCGAGGACGCGCGCACGCTGACCGAACATGGCGCGCCGCTTACCATCGCGAGCTCTCCCGTCCAGGTATGATCGACGGCGCGATCACGCATCGTACGGAGCAACCCGCGAATGTCCGGTGGCCCTGAGCGCAACTTCGGCGAGCGCTACCGCGTCGAGCGCCTCCTCGGCGCGGGCGGGATGGGGTCCGTCTACCTCGCGCTCGACACGAGCCTCGGTCGCCGCGTCGCGATCAAGGTGATGGCCGCCGACTCCTCCGAGCTCGAGCGCTTCCGCGACGAGGCCTTCTCGCTCGCCGCGCTCCAACACCCGAACATCGTCGAGGTCCTCGACTTCCACGTGGGCGACGGTGACGCGTACATGGTCATGGAGCTCGTCGACGGCGAGACGCTCCACGCGCGACTCGCCCGTGAGGGGAAGCTCGCCGTCGACGTCGCGATCGACATCGCGAAGCAGACGCTCGCGGGCCTCGCCGCCGCGCACGCGCGCGGGATCATCCATCGCGACGTCAAGCCGGCGAACCTCCTCCTCCACCGCGGCGAGACGGTGAAGATCGTCGACTTCGGGCTCGCGAAGCTGCGCGACGAGGACCGACGACGAAAGCCGACGACGGAAGGGACCGTGCTCGGCACGCCTGCGTTCATGGCTCCCGAGCAGGCGAGCGCGAGCCCGGTCGACGAGCGCACCGACGTCCACGCCGTCGGCCTGTGCCTCTACACGATGCTCACCGGCACGAAGCCGTTCGCGAGCGGCGACGCGATCGAGACCATGCGTCGCGTGATCATGGACGTGCCGGCGCGAGTCGACGAGCTCCGTCCGGAGGTGCCGGAGCACGTCGCGGACGCGATCGCGAAGGCGCTCGCGAAGGCTCCGAGCCAACGCTTCGATTCTGCCGTGGCGTTCGCGTCCGCGCTCGACGCGAGACCGCAGCCGATCGAGGTCGCGACGACGATCGTGGAGCCCGTGCGCGTCTCCGGGGCCGCCGAACCGGCGACGCCGCGACGACCGCGCACGAGACGCCGGCGCATCTTCCTCCGCAGCCTCGGCGCGAGCGTGCTCGGCCTGTCGTTCGTCGCAGCGGGGGTCGGGTTGGCGTGGAGGAGGCGCGCACCCGAACCGGCAGCGGCGCCGATCCCGCCGGTCGTGGCGAGCTTCGACGCGGGCGAGCCTGCTCCGCCTCCGCCGGAGGAAGACGCTGCCGCGAGCGAACCGGTGGCGGTGGCGAGCACGCCGATCGCGCCGCCTCCACGCGGTCGCTGCAGCTGCATGCCGAGCTCGGGAGATCAGATCCAGCCGAACAACTCGCGGCTCGCGCCGGCGCCCTCGTCCCGCCTCCTGTGCTGGTGCCGCGAGCGAGAGTCGACGATGCGCCTCTGCGCATCCGCGCCGACGTCGGCGGCAGGCTGCGCGCGACAGCGGAGGGCCGTCCCGCGCTACGCGACACCGTGCAAGGGCTTCGACGTGGGCACGGGCGAACCGATGGACGGCGTCCTCGACGACTGCGAGTTCGACAGCCACGCCGTCGACGTCTACGCGGGCCCGCCGGGCCGCTCGTGCATCGGCTACACGTTCGACGGGCGGAGCATGAAAGGTGTCGTCAGGTGCTTCGGGCGGTGATCACGCCGCGCGCGCGCCCGTGTCGAGCGGATGCACCGTGAAGAAGCGCTCGATCTCGTGGAGGACGCGCTCGGGCACCTCGAGCTGCGGGACGTGGCCGACGTCGGACCACGTCCGGATCTCGAAGCGGGGGTTCATCTCGCAGATCCGGCGGATCGAGCGCGCTCTCACGAGCCGATCGCGCTCGCCGGCGAAGACCATCGTCGGCACGTCGATCGAGCGCACGATCGAATTGAAGTGGAGTCGGTTCAGGAGCACCCACGACAGCGATCGGAGCGCATCGCTGAAGACGGTGCCGATCCACGGGCGCTCCATACGAGCGCGAGCGTCCTCGATGTGCGCGTCGAGCACGTCGCGCGGGATCCGCCGGCGATCATGCGTCATGAAGTACATCATCTCCTTCACGAGCCGCTCCGGCCCGAGCCGCTGCGGTCGAGCCTGGACGCCAGAAGGCCCCACGTAGGGCAGCATCGCTGCGCCCATCGTGAAGAATGCACGCAAGTCGAACGGCTCGAAGTACGCGTGCGGGACGGCCGGGGAGAAGAGCAGGACGCGCCGCACGCGGTCGGGATGCCGCGCGGCGACGAGGAGCGTGAGCACGCCGCCGAGCGAGTTGCCGCCGAGCGTGAGCGGGCCGGGCGCTACCGCGTCGAGGAACGACGTCAGCGCCTCCTCGAGACCGGAGACGGTGGTGCTCTTCGGGAGCGGATGCGAGCCGCCGAACCCCGGCAGATCCGGCACGAGCACGCGGCCGAACTTGGTCAGCCCCGGCGCGATCCGCATGTAATTGAGGTGGATGCCGCCGAGACCGTGCACGAGCACGATCGGCGGCCCAGAGCCGCCGTAGTCGGCGTAACGCATCTGGACCCCGTTGGCGGAAAACGTACGAAGCTCCACTGTCTACACCTTAGGGCTCGTCCCGACCGTGCGGCAAGGAGTTCTTACGCGGCGCGTCAGCCGCGGTTCCTCCTGACGGTTCGGAAGGGACATCGGGTTCTTCTTCGTCGAGAACCCGCTGCAAGCGCGATGCGCGCCCGCGAGCAACGCTGGCCGCGCGACGACGGGCCGCGTAGCATCCGAGCGGGAATGAACGCGCGTCCCCTCCTCGCTCTCGCCGCCCTCGCCGCGGCGACCTCGCCCGATCTCGGGGCCGAGACGATCGAGGGCTTCAAGGACGACGTGCGGCGACGGTTCGCGGGCGACCCGATGGGATCGGTGCTCACGACGGTCGTCGTCGGCTCGTACCTCTTCTATCGCGCCGAGGTCGGCCACAACCCGAAGGTCACGAGCTTCTACGACGCGCTCGTCTACGTCTCGACGAACCTCTCCGTGGGCTACTGCGATATCTTTGCGATGACGCCGGCCGGCAAGAGCATCGGCAGCGCGCTCATGACGTTCGGGCCCGCGATGGCGGCGAAGATCTTCGAAGCGCCGTCGTCCGCCGAAGCAGACCGCGAAGCGCACGCCGAGCTGATCGCGCGCCTCGACCGCCTCGCGAAGGCGCTCGAGACTCCGCATCCCGCCTGACGTCCGTGAGCGACCCGCCCGCCGACGACAAGGCCACCCTCCGCGACCTCCGCGCGTCGCCGATCCACGATCTCGCGCCCGGGACCGTGCTCGCCGGGCGATACCGGATCCTCGATCCGATCGGCGCCGGCGGCATGGGCGCGATCTACGAAGCGGAGCAGATCGAGCTCCGTCGGAGGGTCGCGATCAAGCTCGTCCTGAACAGCGGAGGCGAGTCGTACGAGCGCCTTCGTCGCGAAGCGCTCGGGGCGAGCGCGGTGCACTCGCCGCACGTCGTCACCGTCTTCGACTTCCACTGGGAAGAGGGCGAGCCGCCGTTCCTCGTGATGGAGCTGCTCTCCGGCCAGGCGCTCGCCGACGTGATGGCGGACGAAGGAGCGCTCCCCTTCCCTCGCGCGTGCCGGCTCGCGTGTCAGATCCTCGACGGCCTCGCCGCCGCGCACCGCGTCGGGCTCGTCCACCGCGACGTGAAACCCGCGAACGTGTGGCTCGTCCCGACGATGGCGGGCGAGCTCGTGAAGCTCCTCGACTTCGGGCTGGTGAAGAACGTGGAGGACGGCGTCGGGATCACCGCGCGCTCGGGACGCCTCCTCGGTACGCGCGCGTACCTCGCGCCGGAGCAGATCTACCACCAGCCGCCCGATCCGCGGAGCGACCTCCACGCCGTGGGCGTCGTGCTCTGGGAGATGCTGACCGGCAAGCGCATCTGGCAGGGGACGGGGCCGGAGGTGTTCGCGGAGATCGTCGCGCGTGTCCCCGACCGCGTCTCCGACCTGATGCCGAGCGTGCCGGCGGCGCTCTCCGAGGCGGTCGCGCGCGCGCTCGCGAAGGACCCGGAAGGACGTTTCCGCGACGCAGGGGAGATGCTCGCGGCGATCGCGCCCTTCGCGGCCGAGCGCATCTCGAGCACGAGCGTCGCGCCGGACGAGCCGCCGCCGACCGTCGGCATCGCGCCGGAGCCGCCGAAGGGGTTCGTCGCCACGGCCAAGATGCGCGAAGGGGCCCGCGTCTCGACCGCGGTGATGGCCCCCATCCCGGCGCGGAGCTCGCACGCGCCGCGGTCGTCGGTCCCATCGGCGGCGCCGAGCGCTCCGAGCGTGCCGAGCCTTCCGAGCGCTTCGTTCGCGGTGCCGCCCGTCCCGCCTTCGGTGCACGTGCCGCCGTCGCGGCGTTCGGGCATCGTGGTCGTGCTCCTCGTCGTCCTCGCGATCGCCTCCGGCCTCGCGTGGTTCGGCGCGCGGTGGGTGCGTACCCACGCGCGACCGACGACGAACGCCGTTCCACTCTGACGCGGGTGGAAATAGACGATACGCTCGATCCGACGTGCACCTCCTCGGGCTCGCTCTCTCCTTTCCGGCCGTGATCTTCACGGTGCTGCTCGGCGTGGCCCTCCTCTACTGGCTGCTCGTCATCGCCGGCGCCGCGCAGGTCGATGCGCTCGGAGAAGGTGCCGCCGACGCGGCGCTCGGCGATCACGCCGGCGGCGACCTCGACGTCGGGCACGACGCGCTCGACGTCGGGCACGGCCACGGCGCGCTCTCGGGCCTGCTCGCCGCGCTCAAGCTCCGATCCGCACCGGCGACGGTCGTGCTGAGCAGCCTCGTCCTCTTCTCGTGGGTCCTCACGATGCTCGGCCTCCTCGTGGTCGAGTCCGCGGTGCCCGCGTCCCTCGCCGGCGTCGCGCGCGCCTCCCTGCTCGTGCTCGCGCCCCTGCTCGCGCTGCTCCCGACGTCGCTCGTGCTCCGGCCGCTCGCGCCGATTTTCGCCGTGCCGCGCGCGGCCGCCCACGCTGACCTCGTCGGCAGGGTCTGCACCGTGCGCACCGGCACGGTGACCGAGCGGTTCGGCGAGGCGACGCTCGAGGACGGCGGCGCGGGCGTCGTCGTGCGCGTCCGCGTCGCGACCGGCGAGACGCTCTCGCGCGGTGAGCAGGCCGTCATCGTCGGGTACGACGAGCAGCGACAGGAGTTCACCGTGGCGCCGCTCTCGGCCGCGGATGAGGTGCTCGCGTCGCGCACGCGAGACTCGAAATAGCGCTCCCTTCTCGCGAACGGGCGTGCGACGCTCCCGGCCGCCTGAGGGGAGAATCATGCACGAGTCGCTCATCTTGGTCGGGATCGCCATCGGGCTGATCCTCGTCATCGGTCTCGGTTTCCTTGCGCTGATCGCGCGCTTCTACCGCCAGGTGGAGCAGGGACGCGCGCTGATCGTGAACACGTCGCGGAACGAGCCGACCGTCGCCTTCACGGGCGCGTTCATCTGGCCGGTCATCAACAAGGCCGAGACGATGGACCTCTCCGTGAAGACGATCGAGATCGATCGGCGCGGCAAGGAAGGCCTGATCTGCAACGACAACATCCGCGCCGACATCAACGTCACGTTCTTCGTGCGCGTGAACAAGACGCGTGAGGACGTCCTGAAGGTGGCGCAGTCGATCGGCTGCGCGCGCGCGAGCGACCACGCGACGCTGAACGAGCTCTTCACCGCGAAGTTCGCCGAGGCGCTCAAGACCGTCGGCAAGCACTTCAACTTCGAGGAACTCTACACGAAGCGCGATGCGTTCAAGGACAAGATCATCGAGGTGATCGGGCAGGACCTGAACGGCTTCATCCTCGACGACGCGGCGATCGACTACCTCGAGCAGACCCCGCTCGAGGCGCTCGACAAGGACAACATCATGGATGCCGACGGCATCCGCAAGATCACGGAGATCACCGTCCAGCACAACGTGCAGACGAACGAGCTCCGGCAGAAGGAGCGGATGGAGATGGGCAGCCAGAACCTGAACGCGGACGAAGCCGTGTTCCGGTTCGACCAGCGCCGCGCCGAGGCGGAGGCGAAGAAGAACAAGGACGTCGCCGTCGCCCAGGCCCGCGAGCAGAACGAAGCGCAGCGGATCCAGAACGAGGAGGCGAAGAAGACCGCGCTCCTCCAGCAGAAGAACCACGAGGAAGTGCTCGTCGCCGAGCAGGCGAAGGAGCGCGGCGTTGCCATCGCGCAGAAGAACAAGGAGCGCGAGATCGCGGTCGAGACCGAGCGCGTCGAGAAGGCGCGTCAGCTCGAGGTCATCGGACGCGAGCGCGAGGTCTCCCTCGTCGGGATCGCGCGCGACAAGGAGATCGAGGTCCAGAAGAAGGAGATCGCCGACGTCGTCCGCGCCCGCATCGCCGTCGAGAAGACGGTGGCGCAGGAGGAGGAGACGATCAAGGACGTCCGCGCGATCGCCACCGCGAACCGCGATCGCGACGCGATGCGGATCAAGGCGGAGGCCGAGGCGCAGACCGCGCTCGTCAAGCAGGTCAAGGCGGCGGAGGCGGCCGAGGAGGTCGCGAAGCACGCGGCCCGTCAGAAATCGATCACCGCCGAGGCGGAGCTCGAGACCGCGGACAAGCTCGCGCGCGCGAAGATCCGGATCGCCGAGGGCGTCCAGGCCGAAGCGGCCGCCGAAGGCCTCGCGAAGGTGCGCGTGAAGGAAGCCGACGCCGTCGCCCTCGAGAAGCAGGGCCTCGTCGAAGCGCGCGTCACGCTCGAGAAGATGCAGGCCGCTGCCGCCGGCGAGGAGAAGCAGGGCCTCGCGCGGATGACGGTGCGGAACGCCGAAGCGGAGGCGGTGCAGAAGCTCGGCTTCGCCGAAGCCGCGTCGCTCCGCGAGCGGCTCGCGGCCGAGGCCTCCGGCATCGCCGAGAAGGCCGCCAGCATGAAGGCGCTCGACGAGGCGGGCCGCGGTCACGAGGAGTTCCGGCTCAAGCTCGACAAGGAGAAGACGATCGAGCTCGAGACGATCCACGCGAAGAAGGACGTCGCGTCCGCGCAGGCGCAGATCCTCGCCCAGGCGTTCACCAACGCGAAGTTCAACATCGTCGGCGGCGACGGTCAGTTCTTCGATCGGTTCGTGAAGGCCGTCAGCGTCGGTCAGGCGATCGACGGCGTGATGGACTCGTCGCCGAACGTGAAGGCGCTCGTCGACAAGGCGATGCAGCCGGGTGACGAAGCCGCCCTCGACGTCGTGCAGAAGCTCCTCGCGAGCGATCCCGCGGCGAAGGCGATCCTCTCCAAGCTGCGTCCGGGAGCGCCCGGCGCGCCGTCCTCGGCCGGCGAGTGAGCACGACACCTCAGGTCCCCCCGGCGGCAGGCGCACCCGCGCCTCCGCCCGGGACGGGTGCGCCTGCGAAGACCGACGACGCCGGGGCGTCCGCCGCGCAGCTCGAAGGCGGCAGCTACGACGTCATCCGCCGGCGCCTCCTCGAGCAGGCCGCCGAGCTCGCGCGGCGCGCCGAGGCGCTGAACGTCGAGCGGAAGAAGGTCTTCGGGGGCGCCGAGCTCGCGCTCGTCGCCAACGAGCGCGTTCGCACCGAGCACAACGCCGTCGCGCGCGACCTCGTCTCCGTCGGCGGTCACCTCCTCTTCGGCTTCCAGGTCTTCATGGGCCTGAAGGCGGAGACGGGGGTGAACGACGTCTTTGCATTCTACAAGTTCGCGCGGCCCGAGTCCGGCGACGGTGACTGGGACCTCTCCCAGCTGCCGGTGGCGGCGGGGACGCCGAGCGCGTTCCTCGCCGAGGACGCGTTCACGAAGGAGCTCCGCGATACGTTCCGGTACATGAAGGACGCGCGCCTCCTCCGCCTGAAGCGGACGGACACGCGCCTCCTCGCCGTCGTGCAGGTCGGCGCGACGCTCCGCGACGTGAAGGTGTTCCGCTGGGCGATCGACGCCGCGAGCCGCGTCACGTACATGGACGCGCGCGGCGACGAGGACGCCGTCCCGCCGCGGCAGCACGACTTCACGTGGACGCAGACGCGCCGCGAGGACCAGGTCGCGGGACCGCACCCGCACATCAACGTGCTCGACACCGTCTTCGTCGAGACGATCGGCGGCGACCTCACGATCAAGGTCGAGAACAACACGAAAGACGGCCGCGGGATCTACCGCGAGCCGGTCGAGGACTCGAACCAGACGCTCGACGACGCCGACGTCTCCTACGCGAAGGTCGGGAACCTCGTCCTCCTCCGGATCAAGCCGTTCCGCGAGCAGGACTACCGCTACCTCGTGTTCGACAGCCGGACGCAGAAGGTCGTCCGCATCGACGCGATCGGGCAGTCGTGCCACGAGCTGCCGGAGGACCACGGGATCGTCTTCCCCGGCGGCTACTACCTCCAGAGCGGCGAGCACAAGGTGTTCGACGCCGATGCGGCCGGGATGCAGTTCGAGCGCGTCGTGCGCGCGCCGAACGGCGAAGACGTGCTCTTCGTCTACCACCAGCCGGAAGAGGGCGCGTACCTGCTCCTCCCCTACAACATGATCAAGAAGGAGGTGTCCCAGACCCTCCGCTGTCACGGCTTCACGCTCTTCCCCGACGGCTCGCTCGCCGTCTTCCGCGCCGTCTCCGAGCCGACGCGCGTGCATCCGCTCCAGATCTGGCGGACGCCGTTCGCGACCGTAGAGCACGCCGCGAGCCAGCCGAAGGCGACCGGCTACCTCGCGAAGGTGGGCAACGCCGACCTCGTCCGCGGGATCAGCGACGCCCTCTCCTTGAAGCGGCTCGCGAGCACCGAGCAGCCCACGCGGACGACCTACGAGGACCTCGTCGCTGCGATCGGGCGCGCCGTCGACGCGCACTACTGGCTCGGGAACGCGGAAGCGTTCGACCTCGCATCGACGCTCCACGCGATGAAGAAGACCGCAGGGCTCGTCCTCGACGAGTTCGACAAGGTCGAAGCAATCGAGAAGAAGGCGCGCGAGGAGCTCGCGAAGGCGGAGGCGGCGCAGAAGGAGCTCCTCACGCGCGCCCGCGTCGACGATCTCCGGGCCGTCGAGGACTACCTCCGCGCGCTGACGACGCTCCGCCACCAGCGGGGCGCGCTCATCAGCCTGAAGGACCTCCGCGGCGTCGACGTCCACGCCGTCGCGAAGCTCGAGAAGGAGATCGTCGCGCACTTCGACGACGTGAGCCGCGCGTGCGTCACCTTCTTCCTGAAGGACGACGCGTTCGCCCCTCTCCTCGCCCGGCTCGACGCGGTCGTCGCCGCCGTCGAGAAGACGGAGAAGGCCACTGAGCTGAAGCCGTTCGCCGAGGAGCTCGATCTCGTCCAGCAAGGGCTCACGCTCCTCGCCGAAGTGATCGGCTCGCTCGCGATCGACGACGCGACGGCGCGGACGCGGATCCTCGAAGGCGTCTCCGCCGCCTTCGCGCAGCAGAACCGCGCGCGCGCGATCTGGCAGGCGCGGAAGAAGGAGCTCGGGACGCGCGAAGGCCGCGCCGAGTTCGCCGCGCAGTTCCGCCTCTTCGGGCAGGCCGTCACCGGCGCGCTCGCCCTCTGCGACACGCCCGAGGCGTGCGACGAGCAGCTCTCGAAGCTGCTCCTCGCGCTCGAGGAGCTCGAGGGCAAGTTCGGCGAGCTCGAGGAGCTCACCTCCGACCTCGCGCAGAAGCGCGAAGAGGTCGTCGACGCAATCGGCGCCCGCCGCCAGCAGCTCCTCGACGAGCGGCAGCGGCGCGCGCAGTCCTTGATGACCGCCGCGGACCGCATCCTGTCCGGCGTCGGACGCCGCGCGCGCACGTTCACGACGACCGACGAGCTGAACGCGTACTTCGCGTCGGATGCGATGGTCCTCAAGCTCGGGGACATCCAGGCGCAGATCGCGTCGCTCGGCGACACCGTCCGCGCCGAGGACGTCGCCTCGCGCGTGAAGTCCGCGAAGCAGGACGCGCTCCGCGCGCTCCGCGACAAGACGGAGCTCTTCGACGGCGAGTCGATCAAGCTCGGCGAGCACCGCTTCACCGTCCACAATCAGCCCCTCGAGCTCGTGCTCGTCCCGAAGGACGGACGCATGATGCTCCATCTCGCGGGGACGGAGCTCTTCGAGCCGCTCGAGGACGCGGCCCTCGACCTCGCGAAGGACCTCTGGGAGCAGACGCTCCCGAGCGAGTCGGCCACCGTCTACCGCGGCGAGTTCCTCGCCGCCTCGATGCTCTTGGACGCGGAGGACGGACGCTCCGGCCTGACGATCGAGGCGCTCTCCGACGCGGCACGCGATGCGAACACGCTCGTCGAGCGCGTCCGCGCCTACGCGCAGGACCGCCTCGACGAGGGCTACGAACGCGGGATCCACGACGCCGACGCGGCGCGGATCCTGGAGAAGCTCCTCGCGCTCCGGTCCTCGGCGGGCCTCCTCCGCTACGCGGCGTCGGCACGCGCGATCGCCGTCCTCCACTGGGCGAGCCTCGAGGAGCCCGCGCGTCGCGTCCTCCACGCGCGCGCGCGGTCGCTCGGACGCCTCCGCGAGCGCGTCTCCTACGCCGCGGCGCAGGCGGAGCTCGCGCGCGAGCTCGAAGAGCCGCTCGAGGCGCGGGCGCGCGCGTTCGGGCTCGCCTCGGCGCTCACGCCCGGTGAGGTCACGTCCGCCGCGCGCTACCTCGTGCAGGAGCTCTCGTCCGATCGCGTGCGCTTCACCGCGAGCGCGACGGCGGACAGCTTGTGCCGCGGCCTCCTCTCGTTCCTCGACGAGGAAGGCGCGCGGCGCGCCTTCGAGGACGAGCTCGAGATGCTCCGCGAGCATCCCGCCGAGCGCTTCGCGGTCGCCCTCGCGTACGTCGAGGCGTTCGTCGCGAAGAGGAACGTCGCCCACGCGCGTCCGTACGCGCGCGAGGCGGCCGTGATGCTCGTCACGGAGCGCAAGGTGGACCGCGAGCCGAGCGCCGCGACGGTGTCGACCGACGTCGAAGGGCTCCTCGGCGCCCACGCGCGCATCCAGAGCCGCACGATGAAGCTCGCCATCGACGAGCTCCTCGGCCGCCTCGTCCCCTACGTGAACGAGGACGCGCCGCGGTTCCGGAGCTTCCGCAAGCTGAAGGCGGACATCGCCCTCCGCGAGCGGCAGCGGCTCCGGATCGACGAGCTCGTCCCGCGGGTGCTCACGTCGTTCGTGCGAAACCGCTTGATCGACGACGTCTACCTCCCGCTCGTCGGCGCGAACCTCGCGAAGCAGATCGGCGCGGTCGGCGCGAAGAAGCGCACCGACCTGATGGGCATGCTCCTCCTCGTCTCGCCGCCGGGCTACGGCAAGACGACCCTGATGGAGTACGTCGCGAGCAAGCTCGGGCTCGTGTTCGTGAAGGTGAACGGCCCCGCGATCGGCCACGAGGTGACCTCGCTCGACCCGGCCGACGCGAAGACCGCCACCGCGCGCCAGGAGATCGAGAAGATCAACCTCGCGTTCGAGATGCGCTCGAACGTGATGCTCTACCTCGACGACATCCAGCACGTGTCGACCGAGCTGCTCCAGAAGTTCATCTCCCTCTGCGACGCGCAGCGGAAGGTCGAAGGCGTCTGGAAGGGCCGGTCCCGCACCTACGATCTCCGCGGGAAGAAGTTCTGCGTCGTCATGGCGGGCAACCCGTACACGGAGACCGGCGCGCGCTTCCAGATCCCCGACATGCTCGCGAACCGCGCCGACACGTACAACCTCGGCGACATCCTCGGCGGGCAGGAGGAGCTCTTCGCGTCGAGCTACATCGAGAACGCGCTCACGTCGAACAGCGTCCTCGCGCCGCTCGCGACGCGCGACCCGGCCGACGTGCACAAGCTCGTCCGGATGGCGCGCGGCGAGGACGTGCCCCTCACCGAGCTCGCGCACGGCTACTCGGCGGCGGAGGTGGACGAGATCACGCGCGTGCTCCGCCACCTCCTCGCCGTGCAGAAGGTGCTCCTCACGGTGAACCGCGAGTACATCCTGTCCGCTGCGCAGGAAGAGGCGTTCCGTACCGAGCCTCCGTTCAAGCTGCAGGGCAGCTACCGCAACATGAACAAGCTCGCGGAGAAGGTCGTCGCCGCGATGAACGAGGACGAGCGCGAGCAGCTCGTCTCCGACCACTACCAGAGCGAGGCGCAGACGCTCACGACCGGCGCCGAGCAGAACCTCCTCAAGCTCGCCGAGCTCCGCAGGCGGATGACGGAGGAGCAACGCGCGCGCTGGACGCAGATCAAGGAAGCCTACGTCCGGCAGAAGCGCTCCGGCGGGAAGGGCGACGATCCGGTCGCGCGCGTCACCGGCGCGCTCGGCGGCGTCGACGAGCAGCTCGTCCGGATCCGCGAGACGATCGAGCGCGTCACCGACAAGCCGCCGCCCACGACACCAACGCCCACCGTCCACGTCGCCTCGCCGTCGCCGAAGATCGAGCTCCGGATCGACCCGCAGGGCAACGGCCACGACCCGGTCGTCGCGATCATGCGCGAGCACGCGAAGGCGATGGAGCAGGTCGTCTCCGCGATCGCCGCGATCGCGCGTGGCGCGCCGCAGGTCCATCCGCCGCAGCAGGGCGCGCCCCTCGTCCCGCCGCGCCCCGGCACCTATCCGCCGCCGCCCGGCACGTATCCCCCGCACGCGGGGCAGCACGCTCCGCCGCACGTCCCGCAGATGCCGCCGCCGCTCGTGGCGCGGCTCGACGAGCTCGTCGGCCTCGTCCGCCGCCTCGAGCACCGGCTCGCGGCGGCGGGCAGCGCTGGCCACGTGGCGCGCTTCGACGTCACGCTCGACGCCTCGAGCGCGTCGAACTTCTACCGCGGGCTCGACGGGCCCGACGTGATCGTGCACGGCGGCGTGTTCGTCGCGACGTACGCGAAGCTCCCCGCGCTCGGCACGCCCGTCGTCCTCGGGATCGAGATGCCGGGCGGCGTCCGCTTCGAGGCCGCCGGCGTCGTCGCGTGGACGCAGGACGACCTGGGCGAGTCCTCGCCCGCGGGTTTCGGCGCACGGATCACCGCGCTCCCCGACGACGCGCGCGCCATGATCGCCGCCTTCGTCCGTGGGCGCGAACCGCTCCTCCGCGACTGACCCGCAGCGGACCCGAGTCCGCACGTCGATGGTGTTGCGACGACGCGGGCGCGTTCGTGTCTCGACGTTGCGCGCGTCGTCACGCAGTGCGCGCTCCGAGCTCGCATGCTAGCCCCGACGTCCTCGCCACCGATGCGCCGTTCCCTCCTCCTCGTGCTCGCTCTGCTGACTCCGAGCTGCAGTGCCCTCTTCGGCTTCGAGTTCGACGACAAGCTCCGATCTCCGGACGGCGGCGTCGACGGCACCTTGCCAGCGGACGCGTCCGAGACCACGGGCGAGCCCGAGCCTGCGCCGCGCGACGGGGGCACGACGAACGGCGCAGACGTCGAGGTGGACGCATGCGCCGGTTGCGCGCGACCCGATGCCGCCGTCACCCCTCGCGACGGTGGCTCGACGCGGCTCGTGTTCGTCACGAGCAAGCTCGCAAACCGGCCGACGAGCATCGCCGACGCCGACGCTCGCTGCGCGACGGCGGCCGCGGCGGCGAACCTCCCGGGCGTGTTCCTCGCGTGGATCTCGGACAGCACGACCTCTCCGACGCGGCGCTTCGCGCACTTCTTCGGCGACTACGTCCTCGTCGACGGCACCACCGTCGCGAGCGGCTGGCTCGGCCTCACGAGCGGGCGCCTGCTCCACGCGATCGACAAGACGGAGACCGGCGGCCCACCCGTGAATGCGGTCACGTCGTGCAACACGCCGAACGCGGTCTGGACGGGCACCGACTCGAGAGGGGACGCGAACGCGGGCTACACCTGCTCGGACTGGACGACCTCCGACCCGACCGCGAAGGTCACGTTCGGCAACGCGAGCGAGACGAGCTCGTGGTGGTCGAGCGTCTGCAGCCAGGCGAACCAGTGCGGGTTCCGGGCCGCGCTCTACTGCTTCGAGCAGTAGCGTCGCTCAATCCTCGAGGTCGTCGTCGAAGCCCATCGCGTCGTCCATCACCCACGTGAGGTGGTGGGCGGCGAGGCCGGCGAAGAGGCGCTCGGGATCGTCGACCTCCTTCGCCTTGCCGCGGAGCCTCAGGTAGGCGCCGAGCGCTTCGTCGAGCTCCTTCTCGCTCCGCAGCGTCGCGCTCTCCGCCGACGCGCGCGCCTTCGCGACCGAGCCGTCGCCGAGGAGACCGTGGTCGGCGATCATGTCCTCGGCGTCCGCGAACGTCGGCCGCGCCGTCGCACGCCCGAGCGCCCAGAGCAGGACGGTCGCGCCGAGGCCGCGGCCGTGCGCGTCGTCGCGGTCCTCTTCCGTCAGCGCTCCGACCGGCTTGTCGAGGAGCGCGCGCTCCTCGGCGGTGACGACCGACGCGACGCCGAGATCCGCCTCGCGTGCGACCCACGCCGCACGCCCCTTCTCGCGATCGGCGAGGGGCGTCTCCTCGTCCGCCTCGAGGACCTCCCGCTGCGAGAGCAGCTCGAGGACCAGGCAACGGCGAGCGACGTCGAGGGCGTTCTTCATGACCCGCGCATCCTAGTGCGAGGGTCGGCCCGTTTTCGATCAGAAACCCGCCGCCCCGCTTCCACCCACGGGCCATGACGGACCGTCCACTCCTCGCTTCCGTGCTTCGCCTCGCCGCGCTCACCATTGCCGCGCTCGTCTCCGCTGCGAACGGAGGCTGTTCCGGCGGCGCCGGCGGGCCGATCGACCCGGCATCCGAGCCGTCCCCGACCGCACCGTCCGGCGACGCGACCGCGGACCGCTGGAGCGGGACGTGGACGAGTGAGACGACCGTCTCCGGCAGCTTCGTCGCGACCTTCACGCGAACGGGAGACACCGTGACCGGCGAGGTCTCCTTCACCGGCTCGCCGTGCTTCGCCGGTGGCCGCTACGAGGGGCGCATCGACGGCGACGAGCTCGACGGCGTCCTCCGCGCCGGCGACATCCGCGTCGAGATGCGGGCGACGCTCTCGGCCACCCAGATGAACGGCACCTACTTCACCGCGAACGCGGGCGCCTGCACCGGTGATCGCGGAACGCTCGCGGCGCACCGCTGAAGGGCGGCCCACACCGCCCCTGATGGATCGCGGGCGGCCCAGCTTCGGGCCAGCCTCAGCGCAACTTTCCGCGAAACGATGCCTTTTCCGGGCCGACCACCTGGCATGATGTGCGCACTGCGAATGCCGTCCTCGGAGGTCCGATGAAGCGCCTGTCTGCTGCCCTCGGTGGGCTCGTCCTCGTGTTCTCGACGCTGGCTGGAGTCGAAGGCTGCAGCACGGATGCCGGCGCGGGTCCCGACTGCACGAACGGAACGCGCGACGGCGACGAGATCGGCGTCGACTGCGGCGGCTCCTGCGGGACGGGCTGCACCGGCGCGACCTGCACGACCGACGCGGAATGCGCGAGCGCCAAGTGCAACGCGGGCTCGTGCGCCGCGAAGGCAGGCAAGCCCTGCGGCGTCGGCGTCGGCGGCCAATGCGCCGACGGCCAGTCGTGCGAGCTCGACGCCGACTGCACCTCCGGCCTCTGCCAGGACGCGAAGTGCTCGGTCCCGAAGTCGCCCGACGGCACGCCGATCCCGCCCGGCCCGAACGACGGCAAGAAGAACAACGGCGAGACCGACGTCGACTGCGGCGGCGCGAACGCGCCCCAGTGCGACGACGGAAAGGCCTGCGACGCCGACACCGACTGCAAGACCGGGTGGTGCCACCCCGAGAAGAAGCAGTGCATCGCGCCGCGCGCCGACGACGGCGTGCAGAACGGCACCGAGACCGACGTCGACTGCGGCGGGCAGAGCGGCGTGAAGTGCGCCGAGACGAAGAAGTGCGTCGTCGACGGCGACTGCACCGGCGCGTGCCGCTTCGACAACACGTGCGTCGATGCGCCGAGCTGCAAGCCGAAGCTGGGCGGCGCGACGTGCGGCGCAGGCGAGGTCGACAAGAACGGCAACCCGCTGCCGGGCCACGAGAGCTGCTGCCGTACGCTCGAGGTCCCGGGCTTCACCGACGCCGCGAAGCCGGGGAAGAAGGTCTACCTCGACAAGTACGAGATCACCTCTGGCCGAATCCGCGCATTCATCGAGATGCTCGCGGCGAAGAACGCCGGCAACCTGAAGACCTGGGTGGCGGCGAACCAGCCCGCGATCTGGCAGGCCGACTGGAACCAGTGGCTCGCGACGTCGTCGACGACCGAGACGATCTCGGTGCCGCACAAGCCGACGAACGGCACGGAGACGGCGCCGTGGTTCCGTAACGTCGGCACGAACTTCACGTTCAACCAGCAGCTGTTCGTCTACGTGCACGGGCACAACTGCGGGAACGAGGCGGGCTCCTACGGCTTCCCGACGTACTGGTATCCGAAGGACGTCCAGATGGCGAACGGCAGCCTCGAGCGCGCCAACGCGTTCGACGGCGACGGCAACGTGATCCTCGCGAAGGACTACCTCGACGTGAAGTCGGCGACCTGCATCCCGAACTACATGCTGGCGGCGTTCTGCCAGTGGGACGGCGGCCAGCTCGCGACCGACGAGGTGCTCGACTTCGTGACGAACGCGCCGGCCTCGCTCGGCAGCAATGCCGGCTGCGGCACGCGCTGCGCGACGAGCGGGATCAACATCAGCTCGGACTCCGGCACCGTCACGGCTGCAAACTACAACTACCCGTACTTCGACGACGCGGTCACGAGCGAAGGCACGGCGCGGATCGCGCCGCCCGGTCGCGTCGCCGCCGACGTCGTCCGCATCAACGCGAACGACGAGCCGTGGATGGACCTCGCCGGCAACGTGCACGAGGTCGCGCTCGACGTGACCGGCGCCACCTTCACCGGCAAGTTCGCGTTGAAGTACCGCGGCATCGGCTACTCCAGCGCGCGCGCGGGCGGCAACACGACGACCGGCAACCTGACCTACCCCGAGTACCGCGCCGGCTACAGCGGCGGACGCTGCATGCGGTACAAGTGAACCGTCAGCGATCGAGCTCCTTGTAGCGCCGGAAGATGCCGTCTTCGTTGAAGGCGATCCGGCGCTCGGAGCCGAGGTACGCCGCGACGCGCGGGAGCGAAGCGACGCGGAGGTGCAGCTCCATCAGGCGCGGCACCTCCGGCGCGAGCTTCTCGAAGCTGCGCGGGAACGCGTAGGCGAGCCCCTCGAGCAGCTGGAACAGCGAGAGGTCCGCGTACGTGCGCTCCCGGCCGACGAGCCAGCGGCTGCGGCTCGCCGTGTTGGCCTCGACGACGCGCTCGAAGTAGCGGAGGAACTTCGTCATCCGCTCCGTCCGGAACGACGTGGCGCGCTTCTTCGCCGCCGCCTTCTGATCCTCGTAGTAGAGCGACACGGCGATCGGATGGTGCGTGTCGTGCACTTCGGCGACCGCGTCCGCGATCGTGAGCTGGTGCTGGTGCACTTCGAGGCGCTGGGCGTCGCCCTTCGGGACGAGGCCGAGGCGCGGCCCGAGGAACGACAGGATCGCCGCCGTCTGCGCGACGACGACGTCACCCGCGCGCAGGATCGGCGGCGCGAACGGGAGTGCACCGCCGAGCTCGCCGCGGAGCGCGCGCATGATCGCGTCGATGCCGCCGCCCTTCGACTTCGGCGTCCGCGCGACGTCGACGTACTCCGCGCCGCCCTCCTCGAGCGCGAGCCGCACGAATTCCCCGCGTCCCTGGATCGTCGGCCAGTAATAGAGCTCGTACTCGGCCTTCGCCTTCGTCGTCGTCGTCGTCTTCTTCGCCGCCATGAGCCCGTTCTACCCGAGTCGGGCCCGCGCCGTGATGAAGAGAATGAAAACGGGGAACAGGGAACAGGGAACGCGCAACAGGGAATGATCGGAGGCGAGTCACCGTCGCCACGCCTTCATTGCCAGTTGCCGGTTGCCCGTTCCCTGTTCCCCGTTCTCTCTCGATCCGGCGAGGGCGTCAGCGCCGCCGGCGCCGCCGCCGACCGAGCGCCACGACCGCGATCGCCACGCCGAGCAGCATCTCGCCGCGCCCACCTCCGCGGCTTCCTACCGAGCACCCGCCTTCGTCCTCCGGCGCCGGCTTCGTCGGGTCCGGCTCGCCTTCGAGCCACGGCTTCTCGCCCGTCTTCTCGAATGCCGAGCGGACGAGCGCCGCGTGGGCGCCGGACGACGTGTAGACGTTGATCGCGCCGAGGCACGCCGCGGGCACGACGGTGTCGATCCCGTTGCCGCCGCGCGAGAGCACGCCGACGAGCGCCCCCGACCCCTCGGAGAAGATTGGTCCGCCGCTGTCGCCGGAGCACGAGCCCTCGCCGATGCGGATCTCCTTCGGCCCGAGCGACGGCGCGGGTCCGACCTCCTCGATCTCGACGCCCGCACGCTGCTTGCGCGTATCGGGCTGCGGTCCGTTCTCCGTCACGCCCCAGCCGACGAGGGTGACCTTCTCGCCCTTCGTCGCGGTCCCCTCGAGGCGCACGGGCGAGATCTTCGCGTTCGCGATCGGCTGCTCGAGCACCACCACCGCGATGTCGTTGTCACAGATCGACTGCGCGCCGTTCGTCAGGATCTCCGACGCACGCACGGCGCCCCCCGTGCCCTCGAGGATGTCGGGGCGTTTCGTGCCCGAGAACACGAACACCGAACGCGGCTTGAAGTCGGCGAGCACCTTGCCGCCGAGGTCCGCCTTCCCTTCCTCGTTGCACGCCGCGCTCTCGTCGGTCATCGACACGCAGTGCCGTGCGGTCAGCACGATCCGCGGCGACAGCAGCGTGCCGCTGCAGTCCGCGGCCATTCCTCCCGGCAGCGACGGGTCGTAACGGACGAGGAGGACGACGGAGTCCTGCGAAGCATCCGACTCCGTGCCGTTGACGATTGCCTGACGCGTCGTCCCCGTGCGCTCCGGCACGGCCACGGAGCACGCCGCAGCACCCGCGGCGAGCACGATCCCGACGAATCCGCGAGAACGCATCGAAGACGATGATAGCAGGCCGATCAGCGTGCGACGGCCGCTTCGATCGCCTGCTCGAGCTCGACGTGCGTGAAGGGCTTGAAGAGACGGACGTTGTCGACGGCATCGAGGAAGGACTGCGCCGCGCTCGTGAAGGCTCCGCCGGTGATGAACACCATGCGTCGCGCGAGCAGTGGGTTCTCGTTCATGAGCGTCTCGTAGAGCGCGCTGCCCGGCTCGCCCGGCATCATGAGGTCGCACAGGATGCAGTCGGGCGGAGAGCGCCGGCACAGCTCGCGGGCGCTCGCGATGTCTCCGCACTCCTCGACCTCGTGCCGCCCGAGGAGGAGCACGATCGACTTCCGTACGAGCGGTTCGTCGTCGACGACGAGGATGCGCTTCCGCGCGCTCGTGTCGTGCGCGCGCCGCGGGCTCGGAGTCCCCGGCTGCTCGCCGATGCGCGCGACGGGAAGCACGACGCGGAAGAGGGCTCCACCGCCGGCGACGTTCTCCGCCTCGAGCGTGCCGCCGAAGCGCGACACGATCGCACGCGAGATCGCGAGACCGAGGCCGGTCCCGCGGCCCGGCGCCTTCGTCGTGAAGAACGGATCGAAGATCCGCTCGAGCGCGCTCAGCGGGATCCCGGGACCGTCGTCGATGACTTCGAGCGCGATCCGGCCGTCCTCCGACGCACGCTCGACGAGACGAATCCGATGCTCGCCGGCCGCGTCCTCGAGCGCGTCGGCGGCATTGAGGAGCAGGTTGACGAGCACCTGGGTGAGGCCGAACTCGTTCGCGAGGACGGGCGGGAGCGCCGCCTCCTCGATCGTGAGCGGCGCCACGTGCGCGAGCCGGTTCCGCGTCAGGCTCACGGCGGCGGCGACGACGCGTGCCGGATCGACGGGGCCGATCGACTCCGAGTCGGCGCGCCCGAACGACGAGAGCGACCGCACGATGTGCGCGATTCGTTTCGCACCGTCGAGCGCGGCAAGGACCGGCTCCTCGAAGGTCTGGCGGCCGTCCTCGGGGAGGAGATGGCGGACGCGCGCGCGCAGCGCTTCGAGGTTGAGCATGACGTACGAGAGCGGGTTGTTGATCTCGTGACCGACCCCCTGCGCGAGTCGCCCGAGCGAGAGGATCCGCTCGTTGGCGGCTTCCTCGGCGGCGATGCGTTTCCGCTCCGAGACGTCGCGCGTGACGGAGTAGTAGCGTCCGTCCGGCAGGCGGACGCCGTGGATCTCGATGTCGATCCGCTGCCCGTCCTTGCGAATCGCGCGACGCTCGCTCGTGAACGGCTGCTGGAGCGGCCATGCCTCGGGCGTCGACGGGCGGACCCCGAGCTCGAGCGGATCGAGCACCTCGTCGAATTGCATCGCGAGGAGCTCCTCGCGCGTGTAGCCGAGCATTCGGCAGCCGGCCGGGTTGACGTCGACGTACCGCCGGCTCGCGTCGGCGACGAAGATGCCGTCGGTCGCGTTCTCGAACAGCGAGCGATAGCGCTGCTCGCTGGCGCGGAGCTCCTCTTCGACCCGCGCTCGCTGCGCTTCGATCGCGAGGCCCTCGAGCGCGAGCCCGAGGTCCTCGGCGAGGCTCTCGGCGATCGCCTTCTCGAGCGAGTCGGCGAAGCCGACGCGCTCGCGATAGAGGTTGAGGACGGCGCGGACGTGGCCGTCGTGCTTCACCGGGATCGCGCCCGAGGAGCGGAAGCCGTGCGCGAGTGCGTGCTCGCGCCACGGCGTCATGATCGGGTCGGCCTCGATGTCGGGGCAGAACACGGCGCGTGCCTCACGTACGGCGGTGCCGGTCGGCCCCGCGCCGAGTGGCGACGCGTCGATCGTCACGTGGAGCGCGTCGAGGTACGTGCCGCCCTCGCCTGCGCTCGCGACTGGCACGACGCGCGCGCCTTCGACCACGCCGATCCACGCGAACCGGAAACCGGCGAGCGAGACCGCGTGGCGGCACGTGCGCTCGAACATGGAGCGCTCGTCGCGGATCTCGCGCAGCTCGCGACGAACGGCACGGAGCGCCGCGAACAAGCTTGCGGATCGTGTGCGCGTCGCGTCGTCGAGCTCGTCCACACTCACGGCTGCCTCGGTCGCGCGCAGCCTACGCGACGGGCGCCGTTCGTCGACCGCAAAAGGCAGTTCTGAACTAACGAACCTGCATGCGGCTGCGCCGGTAGCTGGTACGGGAATACCGTCGTGCCGCAGCGACGAACCCGACGAGCGCGATCGCCGACAACCCCGCGCGAAGAGGGTCGTCTCCGGGCGTCGACGCAACCGCGCAGCCGCCGTCGTCGCCCGCTGGGGCACCGCTCGTTCCGCCGCTCGACGACCCACCGGTCGGCCCGTCGTCGGGACCGATCCGGATCGTGAACGGGGCATCCGTCTTCTTCGAGGTGATCCCGGCGACGACGACGAGCACCTCGCCCTCCGCGCTCGCGGGGAGCTTCGTCGCGCGATCGAGCCGCGCCTTCCCGCCTTCGAGCGGGACGAGCACGCCGCCGTTCCGCGTCGCGTCCGTCTCGAGCGTCACCTTCGACGGAGCTTCGAGCGTCCCGGTGTAGACCGCATAGCCGAGCCCGGCGGTGATGCCGGACGCACCGTCGACGAGCGCCTCGGCCTTCACGCCCGGGTACTTCGCGGCGTCGGGGTAGCCGCCGGTACCCGCGCGGTCCTTCGTCGCCGCGTTCCACGCGGCGAAGAGCGGATACGCCTCGGCGAGCGAGCTCCCGCGCTTCGTGAGCACCGACTCGATCGCAGGGACCGTCTTCTGCCCGCCCCCCTCCGCCTCGAGCACCTCGCGGACGAAACCTTCGCCGCGGGACAGCTCGAGGTAGAGCGGAAAGACCGCCGAGCCGTAGAGGAAGCCGGCGGTCACACCGGAGGGCGGGCTGTCGAGCGAGCGCTTCGGCTCCGCGAAGTACGGCGGTAGCTGCCGCTCGAAGTCGGCGAGCTCGGGGTGGAGCGTCTTCATCGCCCACTGCGCGGTGCCTTCCGCCCAGAAGCGATCGAGCTGCGCGTCGTACGCGTTCTGGACCCCGTGGAACAGCTCGTGGGTCACGACCGTCGCGAAGCCCTCGTTCGGCGTCGCATAGCCACGGCCCGCGAACGTCGCGTCGACGAGCACGAAGCTCGCGCATGCAGAGCCGGTGCACGACTCGGTGATCGTCGCGCCGTCGGCCCCGGAGAAGCGTACGAGGTACACGTCGACCTTCTCGTCACCGCCGTTCGACGGACACGCCGCGTCGCTCGGCAGCGCACGGAAGCCGAGCGCGGCGAAGCGCGTGAGCGCATCCTCCGCCGTCGTCGCCGCGAAGGCGACCGTGTCGGGCACGCCGTCCGGCCGCGCCGACGCGAGCGCCGGCGCGTGGGTGCCGCTCGTTGCATAGTGCACGCGAGCCTTCGCCGTCGCGAACGACTTCACCTCGGCGGGCGCATAGGCATAACCCTGGATCCCTTGCGCATCGGTCGGGCGGCCGGCGCATTGCGCGTCGGCGAGGCGAGGCGCGCCGAGCGACCCGAGGACGACCGCCGCGAAGGCGAGGCGGCGCATCTCAGAGCTCCGCGACGTCGAGGAGGAAGTACCCCGTCGCGGTCCGGTTCGTCGTGCCGTCCGGGTTCGCGGTGAACGTGAGGATCTTCACCTTGAAGAGCTTCCCGGTCCCACCGCGGACGACGTAGGTCGTGTCGCGCGGGGTGACCGTGTTGTTGTTCGCCTGGTTGTACTCGTACCAGTCCGAGAACGTCGTCGCGGGGCCCCCGATCGGATCGGTCTGCGGGTTGCACTCGGCGTCGAAGAACTTCTCCGGCTTCGCCTTCGTCGCGTCGGCGGCGGTCACGGCATCGAACGCCTTCAGCGCGTCGCCTCCGGCGCCCTGCCCCGGCCCGGCGTCACCCCCGTTCGTGAAGATGACCGTGCGCTTCAGCGCGAGATCCCACGCCGTCGACGTGAGCGCGCTCTTGTCGGTGACGTCGACGCGCGAGCCGGTCGAGAGGTCGACGTAGACGCGCGGGTTCTTGGCCGCGCCCGCCTGACCGCCCGCGGCGGCCTCGACGTAGATCTTCTTCACGTTGCCGCTCGTCGACACGATCGAGACCTGCGCCTGCGAGACCTTGTCGATCGGCACGAGGAGCTGCTCGCGCGCCGCGCTGCACTGCGTGCCGGGCGTCGCACCGGCGTCCTCGGTCGTCTCCCCCGCGTCGGCCTCCTCGCCGCCGGAAGAGGAAGCCGGCGCCGGTGTCGAGCTCGAGCTGCTCGAGCACGCGACGACCGCGAGCGCACCGAAGAGGCACGCCACCAGAGTGTTCCAAACGTTCTTCATGACGGCCTCACTGCACGCTCTTCACGCGCATCACGACGGTGCCCGGCGACGTCGCCGTGGCCCCTTCGAACCTCGCGAACCCGACGAGGTACTTGCTCTTCCCGTCGGCGCCCTGCACGAACCACGCGCTCTTGCGCGGCGCGAGCGGGGTCACTCCACGCTCGGTCCACAGCCCGCTGAACGCGCTGACGACACGGTCCCCGCGGAACGTCTGCCCCGCGAGCTTCGCCGCATCGACGGCGTCGAACTTCGGCTTCTCGGTGGTCTCGTCGCGCGCGACGACCTGCGCGAGCGTCTCGGTGCCGGTCGCATCGGCGTCGAGGTCGACCGCGCCGACGTTGCGCGGACCGCCGAGCTCCCCGTTTACGCTGATCTCCTCGCGGTGGAAGCACAGGTGCCACGCGCTCGACGTCCGCGCGGCCGAAGGCGCGAGCATCGAACGTGCGCCGGTTCCGAGATCGAGACACTCGCCCGGCGCGTCCGCGCCGCCCTGCGCGCCGCCCGCGGTGCCGTCGAGGTTCTTCGCTTCCTGGATCGGCCCGGAGCCCGCCGCCGTCACCTCGGCCCAGCGCACTTGATAGAGCGCGCTCACCGGGGCGCCGTCACGCTCGCCGTAGTAGCCGAGGATCTGGACCTTGAACGTGCGGTCGCCGTCCTTCACGCCGTAGACGTGGTAGCGGCTGTAGAGCGCGTGGTTCGGCGCGCCTTCGTAGAAGTACCAGCGGAGGAACGCGCCGCCGGTCGCGTCCGTCGTCGTGAACGGGACCTGGGGCGCGCTGTCCTCGAGGAACACGATCGGCTCGAGCGGACCGAATGCGTTGCACGCGCCGGAGCCGGAGGCGCCGCCGTTCGTGAAGACGTCCGCGCCGTCGAACGCGAGGTCCCAGCCCTTGTCCGTCTTCGGGTCCGCCGGCGTGACGATCGCCGGCGGGCTCGCGAGCTTCACGTGGACGCGCCCCGTCACGGGGACCCGGAGCTCCTCGCCGATCGTGAACGTCTCGCCCGCGTCGGCGCCCCCGTCGGTCGTCCCACCCGACGAGCTCGCCTTCGAGCCCGCTTCGTCGCTGCACCCCGGCGCGATGCCGAGCGCCACCGAGAGCGCCGCGATGGAGAGCAGGAACGTCGTTCGCATCAGTCGTCCTCCCAAGGAAAGTCAGCCTTGATCCCCACGTAGAGGATGCGCCCGAGCGGTGGTCGCGTGTCGCCGAGACGTCCGGGCTCCTGGCGGACGTCGAGGAGGTTCAGCGCCCCCACGTACGCCTGCGCCCTGGGCCATAGCGCACGCCCGATACGGGCGTCCACCGTCTGGTACCCCGGCGCGCGGAGGTCGACGTCGAGGAATGCGTTCGTGACGACGCGCGCTCGCACGTAGAGCTCCGTCTTCCACGGTCCGTCGATGCGAAGAGAGGACGTCACGGCGTGCGGCGGACGCGCCGGAAGCGGCCTGTCGTTCACGTCGTCGCGCGTCCACGTGTAAGCGTAGCTCGTCTCGGCCGTGATCCAAGCGGCGGGACGGAAGCGCGCGTCCACCTGGCCGCCCGCCGTCCGCGCGCGACCGAAGTTCGTGTACGAGTACGACGCGACGTTGTTCGTGACCTGACCGTTCGCGAGGTCGAGGTCGATGAGGTCGTCGACCCAGTTCACGAACGTCGAGGCGCGGTAGGCCATCGTCTTCGTCGGCGTCCACGACGCGTCCGCGTTGACGCCCCACGACTTCTCGGGCCGGAGGTCGGGGTTGCCGGTGATGCGGTAGCCGTAGAAGGAGTGATCGAAGACGAAGCCGAGCTCCTTCGCGCTCGGCGCACGGAAGCCACGGCCGCCCGACGCGCGGAGCGTCAGCGTGTCGGTGACGGCCCACGCTCCGGCGAGGCGCGGCGCGACCGACTCGCCGTAGCGCGTGTGGCCTTCGACGCGGACACCCGGCATCACGGTGAGCGCACCGAGCTTCCACGAGAGCTGCGCGTAGCCCGCGGCGATGCCGTAGGCGAGCGGAAGGACCTCCTGGCCCGTCTCCGTCACCGGACCGCTCGCGGTGCTCTCGGTCTTCGAGATGGTCTGCTCGAAGTGCTCGGCCTCGAACCGCGCGCCCCCGACCCAGGTGCGAGGGCCGTCGGCCACGGTGAGGACGCTCTCGAAGCTCTGCATGCGCTGCGTGCGGTCGCGGCGCTCGTCGATCGGGGAATCGCGTCGGTCCTTCGACGTGAAGTTGTCGAACTGCTGGCGGCCGAGCGTGAGCCGCAGGCTCGAGCCCTTGCCGAACCGCGTCACGTGGATGACGTGGAGGGTGTAGCGGTCGGTCTGCTCCGGGAGGTCGACGAGGAAGCGGCCGAGCCCCGGCGCCACGTTCGTCTCGAGCCCGTCGAGGCGGTCACGGAACGCACGCGCGCGGATCCGGAGGTCCATGTTCGAGGTGAGGCTCGTGCCGGCACGGAGGCCGATCATCCCGCGCGCGGTCTCCGGGATCCGGAGGTCGGGGCGCCCGTCGTCGTAGCGGAGGAGCCCGTCCTGGCGCGTGAAGTTGAGATCGAGCCCGACCCAGGGCGCCCCTCTCCGGTACGCGCCGTTCGCTTGCACGACGACGCCGCGGAGGGAGCGGCCTTCGAGCCGCGCGCGTCCGCTCGGGCCCTCGCGCCGCGGCGGCGCGGTGATGATGTTGACGACGCCGCCGAGCGCGGCCGAGCCGTAGAGCGAGCTCGTCGGGCCCGCGACGACCTCGATCCGCTCGAGATCGGCGGTCGGGATCGCGGCGAGGTCGATCGCGCCGCCGACGTCGCCGACGACGCGCTCACCGTCCTCGAGGATCAGCACGCGGTCGCGGTCGAAGCCCTGGATCTGGAGCGCGCTCACGCCGCCGAGGAACCCGTAAGACCCCGGGTTGACGACGAGCCCGGGCTGGCTCGAGAGCGCATCGGCGACGTTCGTCGCGCCCCGGCGGTCCGCCTCCTCGCGCGTGATCACGTCGGTCTTCACCGTCGCGCGCTGCGCGCGCTCGGGCGTCCGCGTGCCGGTGACGACGACCGTCTCGCCGTCCTTCGCGGGAGGTCCCACGCGGTCCTCGGCGCGAGCGCTGCGCACGGCGAGCGCGCACGCGGCGACGACGAGAATGGTCGAGGCACGACGAGGCACGGACGCTGTGTCGTCGATCCCCGGCGGGGGATCAAGTCGACGTCACGGACGCTTCTCCGGTTCGCGCTTCTTCCCGCCACCCCAGCGATCGTCGGACCGGCAGATCGTGTCGGAGAACGCGATCCGGTGCGCTTCCTCCGGACCGAGCGACTTCGCGAGGTCCGCCTCGAACTGCGGGAGCTCGCCGGTGAGCACGAGGAACATCTTCGTGACCGGGTGAACGCGCTCGTTCGGCCCGGGCATCGGGCGGAGACCGGCTCGGATCTCGGCCGCTGCGGTGTGGGCTTCCGCGGCCGCCTCGGGGTCCGTCGTCGACGCGATGTCGTAGACGAGGTGCATGCACGACTGCGGGCCGATCTTGTCGACCGCGTCGGCCGAGGAGCCGAGCGCCGTCTGGCACATCGGGCGAATCTCCTTCCACACGCGCTGGTAGGAGCGCTCGTAGGCCTCCTTCATCGTCTGCGCGTCGCCCGGCGCGAGACCGAGCTTGTCGAGCTGCGAAGCGTTCGGCGTCCAGCCCCCCTTCATGAGACACGGAACCCGGAACTTCACCTGGCCCTGCTTCGCGAGCTCGGCCCAGTCGGACTGATCGAGGTCGTATTCGCTCCTCGTCCTCGGCACGGCGCCGTCCTGCGCGCCCGCGAGCTTCGCCTCCGCCTTCGCGAGCTCGGCTTCGAGCTCGGACTTCTTCGTCGCGACGAGCTCGAGGCGCTTCTTGTACTCGCTCACCTGCGCGGCGAGGTTTTCGTTCGCCTTCGCGAGCGGCACGTCGTCCGCGCTCTGCTCCGCGGCCGAGGCGAACGCGCGCTCGCCTTCTGCCGGCGTCCCCGATCGCTCCACCTTGCCGCCGCCGAGCTTCGCGCTCTCGCCCGCCGAGAGCACCAGGCTGTCGTTCGCGTACGAGACGCCGACCTTGCCCTCGTACACGGCGACGAACGCCAACGTCGAGATCGCCGCGCCGATCGCCCCTGCCTTCACGTCTCGCTTCTGCATCTCCTCACCACGAACCTTCACCGCGAAGCACGTGCCTCGCACGTCGACCTCACCTGCCGGCGTGTGCACCCGGAACGTCGCGCCCGGCTCGACGCGGTAGAACACGTCGCCACGCGACTGCACGACGTCGTCGCCGTGCCACTGCACCTTCGCACCCGGCTCGAGCACCGCCTTCGCACGCGTCCCGATCGCCACGTCGGTGCGCTCCTCGGCGACGGTCTCGCCGATCGAAGGCGCCCCGCGCGCACGGAGGAGGACGAGCGCTGCCGCCGCCGCGGCGATTCCTGCACCCGCGGCGACCCAGCGCGTGCGTTTCGGCGCGGGCCGCTGCTCGGCGCGCACCTTCGCGACCACGCGATCGGCGAATCCAGGCGGCGGCGCGGCCGCCTCGAACGCGCTCAGGTCGAGCGGCTGCTCGGCTCCGGGCTCGAAGTCCTCGCGTTCGTCGCTCATGGCGTCCTCCACTCGTCACGGAGCGCGGCGCGCATCTTCTCTCGCGCGCGGAAGAGCCTCGTCTTCGCCGTGTTCTCCGGCACCTCGAGGGCGCTCGCAATCTCGGCGGTCGACAGGCCGTGCACATCGGCGAGGAGGAGCGCGGCGCGCTGCTCGTCGGGGAGCGACGCGGCCGCCTCGGCGAGCGCGTCGCCGAGTTGGCGGCGCTCGGTCCGGAGCTCCGGCGTCGAGTCGGCCGGACGCGCCTCGGCGTCCTCGATCGGGACGGCCTCGAGCCGCCGCCGCTTCCTCGCGTCGAGCGCGAGCCGGGTCGCGATCGTGAGGAGCCAGGTCGAGACCTTCGCCGTCCCCGAAGGGTCGAACCGCGGGAACGCGCGGAACGCGCGCACGAACGTCTCCTGCGCGAGGTCCTCGAGGTCGGGCGCGCCGCTCCCCAGCATCCGCGAGAGGAGGGCGAACACCATCCGCTCGTGGCGGACGACGAACGCGCGGAACGCCATCGGATCCTGCGCACGGCAGCGCGCGAGCACGTCGGCGTCGAGCGCTTGGGGCACGGCGGCCTTCTGCGGCGCTGCGGACGGAACGGTCATCGCCACGGCCATCATCACCCGATGACACGCCGCCGAGGCGAGAAGGTTCCCGGGGAGAAGACGATTTTCAGAGAGAGAGAACAGGGAACTGGCAACGGGCAACTGGCAATGGGCCGCCCGGGACCGGTGGGCTATAGGGGCCCTTCGATGCGCGTCCGTTTCTTGCTCCTGTCGGCCTCCAGTCTCCTTGCTGCGGCGTGTCTCGCCTGCGCGTCGTCGCCTCCTGCGATCGCCGAGCCGCGGAGGCCGGATGCGAAGAACGCCGACACGGACGCGCCGCTCGTCCGCTACGCGGTGGAGTCCGACGCCGACGCGGCCCGGGCGATCCGTGAGCACTACACGAAGTACGAGCACAAGATCGCGATGCGCGACGGCGTGAAGCTCTTCACCGCCGTCTACGTCCCGAAGGACGCGTCGCGCAGCTGGCCGATCATGCTGCACCGCACCCCCTACTCCGTCCGGCCCTACGGCGCCGACAGCTATCCGACGGTCGCCGAGCCCCGGGTCGTGCGGAGGTTCGCTCCCTCCTTCGCGTTCATCCGCGAGGGCTTCGTCTTCGTCCAGCAGGACGTCCGCGGGAAGAACATGAGCGAGGGCACGTTCGTCGACGTCCGCCCCCACGCGCAGAAGCCCGGTGAGATCGACGAGAGCACGGACGCATTCGACACGATCGACTGGCTCGTGAAGCACGTCCCGTCGAACAACGGCAAGGTCGGCGTGTGGGGGATCAGCTATCCGGGCTTCTACGCGGCGCAGTCGGCGATCGACGCGCATCCCGCCCTCCGTGCCGTCTCCCCGCAGGCGCCGGTCACGGACTGGTTCATGGGCGACGACTTCCACCACAACGGCGCCTTCTTCCTCGCCGACTCGTTCGACTTCGAGGCCGCCTTCGGGAAGGCCCGGCCGAAGCCCGTGAAGAAGACGAAGTGGGAGGGCGTCGAGCACGACGTCGCCGACGTCTACGACTTCTTCCTCGGGATGGGCCCGCTCTCGAACGCGAACGCGCGTTACCTCGAAGGGAAGATCGCCTTCTGGAACGAGATGATGGCGCATCCGAACCGCGACGCCTACTGGCTCGCGCGCGATCCGCGCCCCCACTATCGTGATTCGAAGCCCGCGATCATGACCGTCGGCGGCTGGTACGACGCCGAGGATCCGTGGGGTCCGCTCTGGACCTACGGCGCGTTCGAGAAGCAGCGGCCGAAGAACGAGAACGTCCTCGTCATGGGGCCGTGGAAGCACGGCGGGTGGGCGCGGACGGACGGCGATCGCGTCGGCGACGTGACGTTCGGACAGAAGACGAGCCTCCGTTTCCGCGAGGAGATCGAGCTCCCGTTCTTCCGTCGCCACCTGAAGGGGAAGGTCGGCGCCCCGCTCGCCGAAGCGACGATCTTCGAGACCGGTACGAACACGTGGCAGTCCTACGCGACGTGGCCTCCGCCGTCCGCGAAGAAGACGCCGCTCTTCTTCCACGCACGTGGCCGACTCGACACGTCGCCGCCCGCCTCCGGTGAGGACGAGGCCGGCGCGGACTCCTTCCCGAGCGATCCGGCGAAGCCCGTCCCCTATCGTGGGAAGTCCGGCACCGAGCTCGATCACGACTGGGTGACCGACGACCAGCGCTTCGCCGCCCGACGCCCGGACGTCCTCGTCTACACGACGGAGGAGCTCACCGAGGACGTGACGACCACCGGTCCGCTCGAAGCCTCGATTCTGTTCGCGACGACGGGCACCGACGCCGACGTCGTCGTGAAGCTCGTCGACGTCCATCCCGAGGACGCGCCCGATCCGGATCCGAACCCGAACGGGATCAAGATGGCGGGCTACCAGCAGCTCGTGCGCGCGGAAGTCATGCGGGCGCGTTTCCGCGACGGCTTCGACGTGCCGAAGCCGATGCGTCCCAACGAACCCGCGCTCGTCCGCTTCGCGCTGCCGGACGTCGCGCACTCCTTCCGCAGCGGCCACCGCATCATGGTCCAGGTGCAGTCGACGTGGTTTCCGCTCGTCGACCGCAATCCCCAGTCGTTCGTGCCGAGCATCTACGAAGCGAAGGCGGACGACTTCCGCGTCGCGACGCACAAGGTGATGCGAACGCCGGCGATGGCGTCGAAGATCGAGCTGTCGTTGACGCGCGGCTCGATTCCGAAGGCGCGCTGAGCGCTACTTCGGGATCTCGAACGAGTGCTTCACGGTCTGCGGACCGCCGTTGAACGCGTTCACCTTCGCGCGCTGGAACTGACGCGCGGCGCAGTCGCCTTCCTTCGTCCCGACGTAAGGCGCGTCGAGCGCGACGGCGACGACGGTGCCGTCCGGCGCGAACGTGACGAGCGCCTTGCCCGGTCCGGAGACGCCGCCTTCACGCTTGCACGCGATGAGGACGCCGTTGGCTTGCGAGAGGCGCGCGCGCGCAGCCGACTCGCTGAACGCATTCGGGTCGACCGACGAGCCGGCATCACGCACGGCGACCGGTGTCGGCACGGCGGCGTGAGCCGTGCTCACCGGGGTCGGCGCCTGCCCCGTGCTCGCCGGCGGCGGCCACGTGTACGTCGGCGCGGTCGTCGGTGTCGGTGCGGCCGTGGCGGTCGGAGTCGCGGCGGTGGCCGCCGGCGTGGGCTCCGGCGTGGGATCGGGCTCCGCCGCCGGTGCAGCCGCGCCCGCGTCGACGACTTCGGCGACGACCGGCACCACGGGCGGCGCGGTCGGTGTCGGCTCCGCCGGAACGGGCGGCGTCTCCGACGCGGCGGCCGACGCCGACGCCGACGCGACCGGACCCGGGCCCTTTTCGTTCCGGCCCATCATCAGGAACGCGGCGATCCCGCCGAGACCGAGGAGGAGGAGCAGCCCCGCGACCGCGAGCACCGCGACCGGCACCTTCTTCGCCGGCGGCGGCTCCTGCGCCGGGAAGGAAGCGCCGGCCGCGTACGGCTGCGGGCCTCCCTGCATCGGCTGCCCCGGCATCGAGGCCGAGTGCATATGTGCAGGATACATGTTTGCACCGGGGGCCCCGTGCTGCTGCGGATACCCGCCTTGGACGTAGAGCTGGCTCTGCCCCGGAGGCAGCTGCTCGGGCATCGGCATGCCGCCCTGCCCCTGCGCGTACATCTGGCTCTGCCCCGGGGGCGGCGCGCCTGGGCTGAGCTGCGTGCTCGGCCACGCTGCGTCCGGCGCCGGGCCGGAGAGACGCGGCGTCTGCGGCGACGAGAACGCGACCGTGCTCGCGAACGCGCCGGGCGCATGCGGCGGCGCGGCCGGCATCCCACCGGACGAAGCGGGCGCCGAAGCGGGGAGCGGCTGCCCCGTCACCTGGCCGGGGGCCATGATGAGCGTGCCGCCCGAGTCCGGCGCGCGCTCGATGTCCTCTTCCTCGGCGACGGGCGGGTGGGCGGGCGGCTCCGCCATCGCGATCGTCTCGCCGAACGCGGGACGACCCGCGGCCGGGATCGGCGGCATGCTCGGCGGCAACCGACGCGGCGGCGGCTTCTCCGTGGCGGTCGTCGGATCCTCGTCGTCCTCGAACGTGGATGCGGGCGCCTTCGCTCTCGCGGCGGCCATCGGGTCGTGGGCGGTCTCGCGGACGGAGTCGCGCGGCAGAGCGCCGGTCTGCGCCATCTCGAGGATGCGCGGGTCGGTCGTCGCCACCTTCGTCGGCTCGTCACCGTCCTCGTCGTCCGCGCCGGCGGCGCGAGGCGGACCGCTCGGAGGTCGCGGGGGCTGGGGAGCGCCGGGGCGCGACGTCGGACGAGCGTCGCCCGGAGCACCGCCCGAGGCCGAGCTCGGCGCGGCCGCCGACGCCTTTCCACCGGACGACGGCGAGGACGGGATCGATGCCGGCGCCGGCAACGCATTGCCGAAGCGCTGCGTCGACTTCGCGATCGACGGATTGCTCGCCGGGCGCGCGCCGGTCACGCCTCCGGTCGCAGGCGCGCCCGCCGCGGGACGCGGCGCCGGACGCGGGAACGGGAACGTCGCACCGAGCGGCAGCGTCTTCGGCGCGGGACCGCCGACGGGCGCGGGCTTCGCGAGCACTGGAGGCCGATCGGTCGCGCTCTGGGCCGACGTGAGCGCGTCCCAGAGCTCGGCGACGGTCTGCCAGCGCTTCCGCGGATCGAGCTGCGTCGCGCGCGCGAACACGGCTTCGACCTCGTCCGAGACCTGGATGCCGAACAGACGCGGGGTCGGCCTCCGCGCAGGGTCGACCGCGAACCGAGCGAAGTCCGCGAGGTTCTGTCCCTCGTTCACCGGCGCATCACGGAGCGCCTCGAGGAGGACGAGCGCGAACGAATAGACGTCGGACGCGGTGCCGATGTTGCCGATGTTGTCGTCGAATTGCTCCGGCGCACCGTAGGCGGGGGCGAAGATCCGGAACTGCCCCATCGTCTGCGCGCGCGGGCCGAGACCGAGGGTCGAGTCGTGCATCACCTTCGCGACGCCGAAGTCGAGCACCTTCATCTTGATCCCGGCCGGCGTGCTCGAGAGGAAGAAGTTGCCCGGGTTCAGGTCGCGGTGCACGACGCCCTGCGCGTGCGCGAACGACAGCGCGTCGGCGGCGGTCGCGAACGTCTGGAGGACCTCCGCGAGCGAACGCCCCGTCTTGCCGAGGTCGCGCCGCACGGTGAAGTCGGCAGCGAGCGAGCGACCGTTCAGCCACTCGAGGACCATGAACGGGACGAGGACGCCCGTCTTCGACGTCGTCGTTCCCGCCGCGATGCTGCGGACGATGTGGAGGTTTCCCTGCGACAGGCGGTAGAGGAGGCGGCTCTCGTCGCGGAATCGCTGGACGAAGGTGTCGACGAGAGACGTCTGGAGGGCGACCGGGAGCTTCAGGCTCTTGATCGCGATCGGCTCGTTCAAGCCGACGTGGTGCCCCCGGTAGACGGCACTGAACCCGCCTTCCCCAACGATCTCGTCGACGCGGAACTGCCCGTCGAGGACCTGACCGACGAGCCCGAACGGGTCCGTGCTCACGGGAAGGACGATACCAGGCTCACGGCCTTCGCGTAGACAATCGCACCTGCGCGACGAATCGCGCGCGGTTCAGGGCCCGTCGAGCCCGACCTTGCCGCCGTACCACACGACACGGAGACCGGTCGTGACCCAGTGCCGCTGGGCCGTCTTCGAGTCGATCAGATTCCACTCGAGCTCGGGTCCGATCGCCGCGTGTCCCCCGAGGAGCTGCCCGAGGCGCACCTCGTGGTGCACGCCGAGCCCGACGAGCGACTGCGTCCCTTCCGCGGAGGGATAGTTGCCCTTGGCGCGGAGCTCCGTGGTCCCGAAGCCGATCTGACCGAAGATCGCCGTGTCGGCGAGCACTGGGAGGAGGTGGACGAACGGGAAGACCTCGCCACGGAAGCCGAGGCCGAAGCCGGTCGACTTCCACTCGGCGCTCTCGAAGTTCGCCGTCGCGAAGAGCGGCCCGAAGCTGACGTAGTCGCTGAGCGCGCCGAGGAGGAAGAGCGACGTCGAGTACCCGACGAGGAGTGGGCTCTCCGAGTAGAACTTCGGGTTACCGTCGAGCTTCACGTCGTTCGGGTACCCGCTCGATCCCGCGAAGGCGAGGCCGCCCACCGCGCCGAGCACGGCACCGTTCCGCCGCTGATGGGGCGCCGGCCGGTTCGCGCCGGTCTCGCCGCCGTCGACGGAGCTCGGGCTCCCGCTGTCGGCGGACGCGAGCGACGGGACGGAGACCGCGAGCACGAAGACGGATACCGCGAGAGCACGCGCGAGGCCGCGGGCACGAGGACGGAAGACGTCCCTGACCATGCGGCCGACCCTACACCAACTCGGCGCGGCGCGTCGACGGCGCCCTCCGCCCACCGTCGACGCGGTGTCCGAAACGAGCTAATCGGCACTTCGCCATGACCGAACGCGCCCAGCCCCACGGCCCCTCGCTCGCCACCGTCGACCCCGAGATCTCGCGTCTTATCGACGAGGAGAACCGGCGCGAGCACGAGACGATGCGCCTGATCGCGAGCGAGAACTACGCGTCGCGCGCGGTGATGGAGGCGACCGGCTCCTGCCTCACGAACAAGTACTCCGAGGGATACGCGAAGAAGCGCTACTACGAGGGCCAGCAGGTCATCGACCAGGTGGAGGAGCTCGCGATCGGGCGTCTCCGGAAGCTTTTCGGCAAGACCGCCGCCGCCGGCGGCGAGGACGACATCCACGTCAACGTCCAGCCGTACTCGGGCAGCCCCGCGAACCTCGCGGTCTACCTCGCGTTCTGCCAGGCGGGCGACACGATCATGGGGCTCGGCCTCCCGGCCGGCGGCCACCTCACGCACGGCCACACCGTCTCGATCACCGGCAAGTACTTCAAGAGCGTCCCGTACGGCGTCCGCCGCACCGATCACCGGATCGACATGGACGAGGTCCGCGCGCTCGCGAAGGAGCACCGGCCGAAGCTGCTCTGGGCAGGGACGACGGCGTACCCGCGTCAGCTCGACTGGGCGGCGTTCCGCTCCATCGCCGACGAGGTCGGCGCGATCCTCGCCGCGGACATCGCGCACATCTCCGGCCTCGTCGCCGCGGGCGTGCACCCGTCGCCGGTCGGGATCGCCGACGTCGTCACGTCGACGACGCACAAGACGCTGCGCGGTCCGCGCGGCGGCATGATCCTCTGCAAGAAGCAGCACGCGGCCGCGATCGACAAGGCGGTCTTCCCCGGCCTCCAGGGCGGTCCGCACAACCACACGACGGCGGGCATCGCGGTCGCGGCGCACGAAGCCTCGCAGCCCGAGTTCGAGACCTACGCGAAGAAGGTCGTCGAGAACGCGAAGGTGCTCGGCGAAGAGCTGGTCGCGCGCGGCTTCGCCGTCACGACGGGCGGCACCGACAACCATCTCCTCCTCGTCGACGTCACGCCGAAGGGCATCGCCGGCAAGCCCGCCGCCCAGGCGCTCGACAAGGCGGGCATCGTCGGCAACTACAACGCAATCCCGTTCGACCCGCGGAAGCCGTTCGATCCGTCGGGCCTCCGCCTCGGCACCCCGGCGATCACGTCGCGCGGCATGGGCCGCGAAGAGATGAAGATGCTGGCCGCGTGGATCGAGCGCGTCGTCGCCGCGCCGACGGACGAAGGGCTGCTCGCGAAGGTCGCGAGCGAGGTGAAGGCACTCTGCGAGAGGTTCCCTGCGCCGGGTCTGCGCGTCTGAGAGAGAGAAGAAACAGGAAACAGGGGACTGGCAACTGGCAATGAGCGCCTCGTGCCGTTGCCGGGTTCTCTTCTCTGCCTCGACGGAAGACGGAAGACGGAAGACGAGCGTCGTCCGTCGACCGTCGCCCTGCTGAAGACTGAAGCCTGAAGACTCTCGTCAGCGGCAGGGTCCCGACGACGACACGCTCGTGCCCGCCGCGTTCGCGGCGCAGCCGTTCGAGTACGTCTTGTTGTCGCAGCCGCACACCGGGCTGTAGACCTGCGGACAGAACTGCGGGCGCGTCTGGCAAGCCCCCATCTGATCGCCCTTCCCGCAGCGCTGGGCCGGCTCGTACTCGCAGTACGTGCCCGCGCCGCAGCGGAAGCCCGCGAGGCCTCCGCACTTCGCGGCCGTCGCGGACGTGTCCTTGATGTCGATCGTGACCTTGAAGGTCTTCGCCGGCGGCGCCGTCTCCGCCCACGGCCTCTGGAGCTCGAGCGAGATCTCGTGCTTGCCGGCGAGGTTCAGCGGGCTCTTCGTCTTCCAGGTGAACTTGCGGGTGCCGCCGCTGCCGACCTGACCGGGCGCGCCGCCCGGCGTGTACGCGTCCTTCGGCTGACCGATCGTGCGATCGACGCTCGCGACGCGCCAGCGGTAGCCGGTCGTCGGGTTCTCCGCGAGCGCGATGGTGAAGGAGCGACCGAGCTGGACCTCGACGGTCTTGCCGTTCGACTCCTCGCCGATCACCTGCGCCTTGATGTCCTGCTCGTCGGTATCGTCGTTCGACGCGGCCTCGGGCTCGGTCTCTGCCGAGCAGGCGACGGCGGAGACGGACAGGGAAAGGAGGAGGAGGGCGCTGACGCGAGTGAGGTTGGACATGGCGGGAATTTCTCCAGCAACTCCTACGCCGACCTACATCGCCTCCTTCCCCCTCGAAATCGCTCGTATGACGATTTTCGTCCCTGCTTCCTCGGAGAAGCAGGGCGATCGCGGCCGATCCACCCCCGCTCCTCGCTGCGGGGCTCTCGCCTCAGCTCGCGCGGACCCACCGGCCCAACCAGTAGGCCATGCGGAGGTCGCTGCCCGGGAAGACCGCGTTCGCATCGCCCTGCCCGTTCACGAGGAAGGGGCTCGTCCGCCAGAAGAAGTTGCTCGGCGGGCGGAGCGCCATCGGCAGCGGCTTGTCCGCGACGATCCCCCACTTCACGTTCGAGAGCTTCACGACGGTGGTGCCGTCGTTCAACACGCAGGTGCCGGCGGCGACCTCGTTCGGGTCGCAGTTCTCGACCGTCGTCGCATAGAAAGGCGCCGGCCTGAAGCCGCGCAGCGTCGTCACGGCGCGCGAGAGCGCGGTCGCGTCGACGCTCGCGAGCGCCTTGCCCGCCGTCCCGTCCCCGGAGGCGTGCGCGGCGACGAGATCGAAGAACGACTGCCCCCAGCTCGAGGGGTTCTCCCCGAAGAGCGGCGCGTACACACCGCGGATCGGGTTCTTCAGCACGCCGCGCGCCCCCGCGTCCGGGATGTAGCGATCGGCGAGCCACGCCGTCATGAACAGCATGTTGAACGCCGAGTGATTCGACGAATCGCCGCCGAGCGCGATGACGTTCATCGTCTGGGTCGTCGCCTCCGGGAGGCCGCGCGTCGTGAGGAGTGACGTCAGGTACGCCTTCGCCGGCGCGTCGTCGACGACGTAGACGAGCCCGGCGACCTCGCCGAGCGCCATCATCGAGGCGACGCCGTTCTTGATGACGTAGTTCCGGTCGATGCTCGTCTCGTGCAGGTTGCCGTGATACGTGCGGCGGTTGTCGGGGTCCCAAATCTCGAGGTCTTTGCCGCCGGGCCTCACCTTCATGAGGCCGTCGAGCACCGATTTCGCGTCGGCGCGCAGCTGGTCACGCGTCGGGGCCGGGAACGTCGGGTCGTCCTTGATGACCTCCCACGCGGCCGCGGCGCCGAACGTCCAGCCGAAGAGCATGTCGCGGCTGCACGAGTCGACCCACGTGTACGTCGGGTACTTCCCGCCCGAGTTGTCCGCGCGCCAGGTCCCGTTGTTCTTCTCGGCCGGGAGCGGGTTGCCGCTGCCGTCGAAGAGCGGCGTGATCGGGAACGCGGCGCCGTCGCCGGGGAGGTCCTTGCGCATGAGCGCGCGCGCGATGCTCCCCGGCTTGCCGGTGATGTCGACGACGACGTGGAGCGCATCGAGCGAGACCTGCAGCATCTTCCGCGCGCGCGCGACGTCGTTGCAGCTGCCGCCGCGATCGCGGAGGACGCCGTAGCGGTACGCGTCGGCGGCGATCTCGCTGCCGGCGTACATGCCCGTCGCCATCCCCCACGACGTCACGAGCGCTTCCGGCTCGAGGCCCGTGTACTGCTTCAGGTCGTCGGTCGGATCCGCGTCGTTCGCGTCCCACGGTGACGCGAGGAGCTGATCGACCTTCTGGCGCATCGACGCATCGGCCTTGAAGCTCACGCTTCCCGCGAGGCCCGTCGCGCGCGTCGTCACCGCTTCGTGGAGCCGGTCGTAGCGGGCGACGTTCGCGGCGAGCTCCGCGTCGTGGCCGGCCTGGCCGGGGCCCGGGATCAGGCTGTTCCACGTCGCGGTGGACGGCACGCAGACGGTGCCGCCGTCGCCGGCGTCGGTCGAGACGCTCTTGCCGCCGTCCGCCGCTCCTTCCGGCGGCGTCGTCGGGCTCGCGTCGAGAGCGCTCGGGTCGTCGGCGTCGTCCTGCGCGCGAGAAGTGCCGTCGCCGCATGCCGCGACGACGGTCACCGAGAGCGCGAACGGAGCGAGCGCGCGAGAGAAGCGGGAGAAGCGAGAGGAGAGGCGCACGGCAGACCTTCTATCGCGCGCGCGAGCGCGATCCGCGGGTGATCCTCGGCCCCCCGCAGAGTCCGAGCCGCACGCGCGCGAAACGCATGTTGCTCGGTCCGCACCTGGGACGATGGAGACCGACAGGAGACCTCACGCGCGCTAAGGTCGAGCGCGATGAGCCAGGACGCGGGCGAAGCGCGGTTGATCCGGATCAGCAAGCTGCTCTCGCTCGCGCTCCGTCACGATCCGACCGCGCTCGGCGTCTCGCTCGACGCGCACGGCTGGGCGGAGGTCGACGGCGTCCTCGCCGGGCTCGCTGCGACCGGGCTCTCGACGAGCCGCGACGAGCTCGAGGAGATCGTCGCGACGAGCGACAAGCAGCGCTTCGCGATCAGCGCCGACGGGCTGCGCATCCGCGCGAGCCAGGGACATTCGCTGCCGGTCGATCTCGGGCTGCCGGCCGAGGTGCCTCCGGAGATCTTGTTCCACGGCACGGTGCAGCGCTTCCTCCGCGCGATCGAGCGCGACGGCCTCGTGCGCGGCGCACGCACGCACGTGCATCTCTCGGAGGACGTCGAGACCGCGCGGCTCGTCGCGGCGCGCCGCTCCGGTCCGAAGGCGCTCCTCGCGGTGCGCGCGCGTGCGATGCACGACGCGGGATACGTGTTCCTCCGGAGCGCGAACGGCGTGTGGCTCACCGAGGACGTGCCGCCGAGCTTCCTCGAGAAGCGGGAGCCCTGACCCGTTTGATTTCAAAGCAATTGCTTTGACGTAAAACGATCGCGTCCACCGGAGGCCGCCGTGCGCGCGCGGGGGCGAGCCTGCGCGCGGGTGCTACCGATCCTCGTTCGAGACGTAGAACCCCGTTGTTCCCACGTCGTGCATCGCGCATAGGATGGCCCCGTGACGTTCCGTTCGCGTCTCCTCGGGCTCGCGGCATTCACCTTCGCGAGCGCAGCCCTCGGAGCACCGGAGGCCGACGCGGCGCCGGGCGCGACGGAGGCGGCGACCGGAAGCGCCGCGCCGACCGCGGTCGTCATCGCGCGGCGGGGCGAGGCGGCTCCCGCGCAGCCCGTCGTCCCGTACGACCTCCTCGTCCCGCAGGCGACGTACGAGGGGTGGAAGGGGCTCACGAGCGGCTGCTCGTATCTCGCGCCGAAGGACGCCGGCGCGACGCCCGGAGGCGGCGTGGACGTCGTCGTGCACTTCCACGCGGGACAGATGATCGAGCGCGAGGTGAAGGAGAGCGCCGGCGGCGCCGTCTTCGTGTCGTGCGGCTACGGGATCGGGAGCGGGCCGTACGCGGACGCGTTCGCCGATCCGAATCGCTTCGGCCACATGCTGAAGACGCTCGTCGCCTCGCTCGAGCGCACCTCGGGACGGACGGGTTTGTCCGTCCGGCACCTCGGCCTCGCGTCGTGGAGCGCGGGGTTCGCCGCGGTCGGAAGGATCCTCGCCGTCGAGCGCTACTACGGGATGATCGAGAGCATCGTCCTGAACGACAGCCTCCACGCGCAGTACACGCCGGGGCCGAAGGGCGTCGAGAAGCGGCCGCTCCAGGGCGAGGCGCGCGTCGACCTCGCGATGCTGAAGAGCTTCGTCCGTTTCGCGAAGGACGCCGCCGCGGGGACCAAGACGATGGTGATGACCCACTCGGCGATCGTCCCGCCGGACTACGCGAGCTCGACCGAAGCCACGCGGGCCGTGCTCGGGGCAGTCGGCGTCGCGCCGGTCGAGGCGGCCGACGAGGGCTCCGCCGCGTCGCGGGCGCGCAACATGCGGCCGAGCTATCGCGCCGACCAGGGCAATCTCCACGTACGCGGGTTCCGCGGCGCCGGACCGCGCGATCACTTCGACCACCTGCACCTGTTCGGCGAGGCGCTGCGGACGTGGATCATCCCGGCGTGGAAGCGGCCCGAAGCGGTCGTCGTCGGCCAGGCGTCGCACGGGACGAACGGCGCGCCCTGAAACCGAGGCGTTTCGCACCGGATCTCTCCGTTGTTCCGCTATGGAAGACGGGAGATCTCCTCGTCTATACTCCCTGCCGTGAGTAACCCCGACGAGACCGGCGACGCGAGGCCGTCCGCTGGCACGTCCGGAGCGCCGGGCAGCGAGCCCCCGCCCGTGCCGAAGGTTGGAGAAGACGACGAGGACGTCGGCGAGGTCACGCACGTGACGAGCGTGCCCGCGCAGCTCGCCGCGCTCGATGCGAACGCGCCCTCGACCGCGCGCGACGTGACGAACGGGACCGACGTCTCGTCGACGAAGGAAGCGGCCGCGACGCCTGCTGCGGCGAAGACGGATCCGCGCGACACGCCGCTCGGACTGACGGAGACGCTCGCATCGCACGGAGCGAAGAGCCCGTTCGCGGCGAAGGCGACGCCGCCGGAAGGCGTCCCGAAGGTCTCGAAGCCGCCGCCCGTTCCGCCTGCGCGTCCCTCCGCGCGGCCGTCGAACACCCCGGTGAGCCCCACGAGCCCGCCGGTGAAGCCGTCGACGCCGCCGTCGACGAACGGCTCCGTCCCCGCGCCGCCGCCGACGTCCCCTTCCCTCACCGGCGGCAGCTCGGCGTCGAAACCGCCGCCGCGTCCGGTGACGAACCGCCCCGGCGCGGACGTCGGGTCGATCGCGCTCGCGAACACGCTGATCGGTACCGGACCGTCCCCCATCGTTCCGCGCCGGAGAACCCCGGCGAGCGGCACGATCGCGCCGGTGATCCCGAAGGTGATCCCCGCGGCCGGCAAGCCGCCGGAGCCGACGCCACCGGTTCCGGCGGTCGCGACCGCGCTCACCGAGGTGGCCGCGCCGGTTCCGCCCGATGTCGCGCAGCACGCGGCGCCGAAGGTCTTCCCCGCGCCGGCGGCGAGTGACATCGTCCCGCCCGTCATCCGCATCCCGCAGGGTGGTCTCCTCGGCCCGTCGACGCCGCGGACCGGGATCCACGCCGGCAGCTTCCTCTGCGAAATCCTCCTCCGCAACGGCGAGGTCACGCAGGAGAACGTCGACAAGGGGATCGCGATCCAAGAGGAGCGCGGCGGCCAGATCGGCCGAATCCTCGTCTCGATGGGCGCGTGCACGGAGGACGCGATCGCGCGCGCCCTCATCGAGCAGCTCAAGCTCCGCAAGAAGGAGGGCGGCGCGACCGACGTCTCCGTCGCCGCGCGCGAGCACAAGGAGGTCGCCGGCCTCAAGGTGCTCACGCGTCCCGAGCGGACGATGGGCGTCCTCCTCGCGACCGACATCTTCTCGCTCGTGCTCGCGGCGCTGATCGCGACGAGCGTGCACTGGATCCGGACCTACTCCGAGCTCGGCGAGATCGACTGGTCCTCGTGGCTCGTCGTCGGTCCTTCGATCGCGCTCTGCCTGCTCACGTACGCCGGCCTCGAGCTGTACTCGCCGATGGCGAAGAGCACGCCGGACGAGATCCGCGACATCGTCTCGGCGACGTCGCTCGTGCATCTCGGCGCCTCGCTCCTGTCCTCGCTCGGCGACCTGCCGATCGTGAAGTGGGGCATCTTCGTCCGCGGTACCTGGTGGGTGGCGACGCTCTTCCTCGTGCCCATCGTGCGCTCGCTCGTGCGCAACTGGCTCTGCGTGCAGCCGTGGTGGGGCATCCCCGTCTGCGTCCTCGGCGCAGCGAAGACGGGACGGCTCATCGTCCGCACGCTGAAGGCGCAGCCGCGATCGGGCCTGAAGCCGGTGATGCTCCTCGACGACGACCCCGCGAAGCACGGCACGCTCCGCGCGAGCTTCGCGAACGAGACGATGGACGTCTACTCGGTCAACGTCTCGGCCGCGCACTTCATGAGCGAGTCGCAGCGGAAGGCGCTCGCGGAGGATCTCTTCGGCAACGACGAGGAGGATCTCAGCGGGCCGATCAGCTCCGACCACATCCCGCTCCCGCCGAGCTCGTGGAGCTCTCGCGTCGACGTCACGAAGGACCTCAGCGAGTCCGACGAGCGGCAGTTCCTCGGCCCCGAGAGCACGTTGAAGCCTTCGCGGAAGGCCCTGCCGAAGGACGCGAGCGTCTATCCGCGCGGCAAGTTCGCCGAGGTCGAGGGCGTGCCGGTCGTCGGCGATCTGTCGCTCGCGCCGATTCTCGCCCAGCGCCTGAAGATCCCGTACGCGGTGCTCGCGATGCCGGGCGTCGATTCGCCGAAGCTGCTCCAGATCGTCGAGCGCGTCGGCGGCAAGTTCAGCCACCTCCTCGTCATCCCCGACCTCTTCGGCTTCGCGACCCTCGGCGTCCCGGCGAAGAACCTCGGCGGCATCCTCGGCGTCGAGGTCAGGCAGCAGCTCCTCCTCCCTGGTCCGCGTCTCGCGAAGCGCATCATGGACACGGCGCTCACCGTGACGGGCAGCTTGTTCGTCCTGCCGTTCCTCCTCCTCATCGCGCTCCTCATCAAGCTCGATTCGAAGGGGCCGATCTTCTACACGCAGAACCGGCTCGGCCGTGACGGCGAGTTCTTCAAGGCCTACAAGTTCCGCACGATGCACGGTGACGGAGAGGCCCGCCTGAAGGCCATCCTCGACGCCGATCCGCAGCTCCGCGCGGAGTACGAGATCTATCACAAGCTCCGGAAGGACCCGCGCGTCACCCGGATCGGCCGCATCCTCCGCAAGTTCTCGCTCGACGAGTTCCCGCAGCTGCTCAACGTCATCAAGGGTGACATGAGCCTCGTCGGACCGCGCCCGTACATCGAGCGCGAGCTCACCGAGATGAACGGGCAGGAGAAGATCATCCTCCGCGCGCCGCCGGGGATGACCGGCATGTGGCAGGTCAGCGATCGCAACGCGACGTCGTTCGCACAGCGCGTCCAGATCGACGTCTACTACGTCCGCAACTGGTCGCCCTGGCTCGACATCCACATCCTCGCGAAGACGTTCGGCGTCGTCATCAAGGGCTCGGGAGTCTGAGATGGGACTTTTCACGCAGGCGATGCGCGATGCGGTCGAGCTCGCGCGTGCGATGAAGAACGGCAGACCCGAGGAGGGCAGCACGCCTTCGGCGAAGGAGGCGGTGAAGGCCGCTCTCTCGCAGGACGGCTACAAGGTCCTCCTGATGAGCCGCATCCGCGAGGCGGCGCGGAAGTACCACGTCCCGGGCGTGAACCATGCGCTGCGGCTCGTGACGACGGTGCTCTACAGCATCGAGATCGGCAACGACATCGAGCTCGGCGAGGGCATCAACTTCACGCACACGCTCGGCACCGTCATCGGCGGCACGTCGAAGGTCGGCAATCGCGTGAAGTTCATGGGCAACAACACGATCGGCACCGCGAAGGACAACGGGTGCCCCGTGATCGAGGACGACGTCGTGATCGGCTGCGGCGCGCGCGTGCTCGGGCCGATCCGCGTCGGCCGCGGCGCGTTCATCGGCGCGAATGCGGTCGTGCTCACGGACGTGCCGCCGGGCGCGATCGCGACGGGCATCCCCGCGAAGATCCACGTGCCGAAGGACAAGTCGGCGAACGGCTCCGCAGCGGCTGCGGACGTCGACGCCGAAGGCTGAGAGAGGCTCGCCGGCTGCATGCCCGCGCGGCATGCGTACGAGCACCATCCGCGGTTTCGCGTCGGCGATCGCAGCCTCCCTCCTCGCCGTCGCCGCATGTGATCAGACGAAGGCGACGCCCGAGAGGACGTGTCGCGGCACGTTCGCGATCAGCGCCGAGAACATCGGCGGCGCGTCGCTGCCGCCGAAGACGTTGGTGCTCACGTTCGACGACGGGCCCGGCCTCCGAACGGCGGAGCTCTCCGCGTATCTCGGTTCGCGCGGCATTCATGCGACGTTCTTCGTGAACGGGATGTTCCTCGGCGAAGGGACCGGCATCCTCCAGCAGATGGTCGCCGATGGTCACGCCGTGGCGAACCACACCCAGCACCATCGCTCGCTCACCGGCGTCGCGACGACGACGCCGCGCCCCACCGATGCCGACGTCGTGAGCGAGCTCGAGCAGACGGACGCGATCATCGCCCCGTTCACCGGCGGGCACTTCTTCTTCCGCGCGCCGTTCGGTGACTTCGACGCGATCGCGGCCGCCGCCGTCGAGGCGTCGCCGATGAAGAAGTACATCGGGCCGGTCACGTGGGAGATCGGAGATCGGATGGGTCCGGCGCAGGCCGCGGACTGGGACTGCTGGAAGCCCGGCGCCGACAACGTCGTGATGACGCCGCAGCAATGCGGCGACTTGTACCTCGCGCAGATCGAGGCGGTCGGCCGCGGCATCGTGCTGCTCCACGATCCGTACTTCATCAACGACGACCCCGCCCAGGGTGGCACCGTCGACATGGTGAAGCTGATCGTCCCGGTGCTCGAGGCGAAGGGCTACACGTTCGCGCGCCTCGAGGACGTGCCGGCGATCGCGGCGCTCTTGCCGGCGAAGCCGCCCGCTGCAGTCGACGCCGGCGACGCGCCGGAAGCGGGGACGGCTTCGGGCGTCGACGCCGGTGAGCCCGCTGCGCGCGTCCTCACGCCCGTCGATGCCGGGAGCGCGGCCGACGCCGGTGCCGATCCGTGCGCGCCGTCGTCGATGCGCTGAGACGCGCCGCGCGCGCGCGTCGTGGCGCGTTGTCACGAGCGTGTCGCCTCGATCGGCGCGCGAACCCGCCGAAACCCGCTCTGGACGCGCTAACTGCCCGCTGACTGTCGCAGCTCCACCGTGGCCCGCCCTTCGCATGAGTCACCAACCATGATGCACGATGCCGAGAACACCGTTTCCTCGATCGGGCGCAGCGCGCGGGCCGGTGGGCTCCTCACCGTCCTCGCTCTCTCGATCGCCGCCGTCGCTTACGCCGGGTGCTCCAAGTCGAACAACACGACGAACGAGAGCACCTGCAGCGGAGCGCAAGCTCTCACGAACGGCGCGCTGACGGGCGCGTCGCTTCCCCTCAAGACCCTCTCGCTCACGTTCGACGACGGCCCTGGTGCGCGCACCATCGAGCTCTCGAAGTACCTGAAGGGCGAGGGCATCCGCGCGACCTTCTTCGTCTGGGGTCAGGCCGTCCAGAACGACGGCTCGGGCACGTCGATCCTCCAGCAGCTCGTCGACGACGGTCACCTCATCGCGAACCACACCGAGACGCACCGCTCGCTCACCGCGAACGAGCCGACGCCGCTCACCGATCAGGAAGTCGTCGCCGAGCTCGAGCAGGTCGACGCGATGATCTCGCCGTTCATCAAGGACGGGAAGTTCCTCTTCCGCCCGCCCTACGGCCAGTTCGACCAGAAGACGTTCGACACCCTCGAGAAGACGGCGATGAAGAAGTACGTCGGCCCGATCCTCTGGGACGTCGGCGGGACGATGGCTGCGCCGAACCGCGCCGCCGACACCGAGTGCTGGAAGGCGGGCATCTCCGTCCAGGCTTGCGGCGACATGTACCTGAAGGAGATCGACAACGTCGGCAAGGGCATCGTGCTGCTCCACGACCCGTACTTCATCGAGCAGAACAACCCCGAGTCGGGCGGCACGTACCAGATGGCCCAGTACATCGTGCCGAAGCTCAAGGCGGCCGGATACAAGTTCGTCCGCGCCGACGAGGTCCCCGCGATCGCGCAGCTGCTCCCCGGCGGGCAGGCCGCGCAGGACGGCGGCACCGGGCCGAACACCACGGACCCGGGCGCGACCACGGAGCCGGGCACGTCGTCCGGCGATCAGGGCGGAAACCCCTGCCCCTGAGAGCGATGCGCTCTCTTCAACGAACTCAACGTCTGCGGAGGAATGTCATGAAGCGCGTGTTCACGTTGCTCTTCGCTCTTCCCCTGAGCCTGGTCGTGGCGTGCGGCAGCAGCGACGACGGCAGCTCCGGGGACTCTGAGAACGTCGATCTGAAGAAGAACCCGATCCAGGGGATCCCTGCCCCGAAGGTCCTCATCGAGACCGGTCAGTACACCGACGGTCCGGTGTGGGTCGCGTCCGAGAACGTGCTCGTCTACACGGTGCCGCTCAACCAGGGCGACATCCCGGGCCTCTACCGCGTGAAGCCGGACGGCTCGGCGATGAAGGTCCGCCCGGGCGACATGAAGGCCGGCACGCTCCCGATCGGGAACGCGGTCTCCGCCACCGGCGAGCTCTTCACGATGGAGGCCAAGCGCATCACGCGCGGCGGCCAGGGTCCTGGCTCGGACGCGGTGCCGGTCGCGCAGGGCTACACGACCGACAAGGGGCCGACGCCGTTCGACACGCTGAACGACGCCGTCGTCCACAAGAGCGGGGTCATCTTCGTGACCGACCCGGGGTACTTCGCGGACCCGGCGCCGCTCGAGAACCGCGTCTACCGCGTCGCGGCCGACGGCAACGTGACGGTCGCGGCGACGTTCTCCGACGTGCCGCGCCCGAACGGCGTCGCGCTCTCCCCCGATCAGAAGGTCCTCTATCTCGGGTTCGAGAAGCCCGTCGCCGGCACGAAGCCGTACATCGAGAAGTACAACCTGAGCGACGACGCGAACCTCCTCGAGCACTCGAAGTTCGTCGAGTTCGAGATGGACTCGAGCCCCGACGGGATCGAGGTCGACAAGGCGGGCAACGTCTATGTCGCGACGAAGGACGGGATCCAGGTCTTCACGTCGGCCGGCAAGAAAATCGGCCTCGTCAAGATCCCCGACCAGCCCACCGGTATGGCGTTCGGCGGAGCGGACATGAAGACGCTCTACGTGACGACCGCCAAGACCAAGATTTTCGAGCTCAAGGTCAACGTCCCCGGAATCAACCAGTGAGAACCAAGATGAAGCGCATCGTCCCCTACGTCCTCGTCCTCGCGTCCGCCACGGTCGCCTACGCGTGCTCGGTGAACACGAGCACCGACCAGGCGGCGCCGAGCGATCCCACCGATCCGGGCACCGGTGAGAACGGCGAAGACGCCGGCGCACCGGGCGAAGACGGCGGCACCCCTGCCGGCGGCGATGGCGGCAACGTCGTGCCGCCGGGCGGCGACGACCCGACCGGCAGCCCGATCCTCCTCGGAACGCCGCGCACGGTGCGCACGTTCACGCCGGCGGGCGGCACTCCGCAGTTCGTCGACGGCCCGCAGTGGAGCCCGACGCGTCAGGCGCTGTTCGTGTCGCTCCCGCTCGCGGTGTCGAACCTCGGCGGCGGCGGCAAGGGCATCCTGACGACCTTCAAGGCCGACGGCACGAACTACCTCGAAGTGCGCGCGGGTGACGCGGCCCAGACCGGCGTCATCGGCAACACGATCGACAAGGACGGCAACCTCCTCTCCGCCGAGCTCAAGGTCATCACGCGCACGCCGGTCACGCAGTCGGGTCCGATGGGCGCGCCGGTGGTCGTCGCGACGGGTGTCTCGACCGGCCCGGCCGATCCGGTCACGCCGTTCAACGGACCGAACGACCTCGTCGTGCGCGACGACGGCACGATCTTCGTCACGGACCCCGGCTACAACATGGAGCCGCGTCCGGCGAACGGATACCTGTACCGCATCGCGCCGGCCGCGACGTTCGCGACCGTCCTCGATACGTACATGGACAACCCGAGCCCGAACGGCATCGCGCTCTCGAAGGACCAGAAGTCCCTCTTCGTGAGCTTCACGGCGCCGGGTGAAGGCGCGCTCCCGTTCGTTCGCAAGTACGTCGTCGCGGCGGACGGCTCCGTGCAGAACGCAGGCAAGTTCTGCGAGCTGCCGGCGGGCTCCGAGCCGGACGGCATCGCGATCGACGAGTCGGACAACCTCGTCGTCGCCATGAAGACCGGCCTCGCGGTGTTCAAGTCGACGGGCGAGCCCTACGGCGGCGCGAGCGCCGTCCCGCAGGTCAAGCTCGGGACGCAGGCCACGAGCGTGACGTTCGGCGGGACGGACAAGAAGAGCGTCTACGTCACGACGACGGACGGCAAGGTCCTCGAGCTGAAGACGAAGATCGCAGGCCTCGTGCAGTGAAGCAGTCCCTCTAGGCGCGCGAAATCCGTGCGCCGGAGGTGAGGGGGATGCGCCCGGTCGCACCGCGGATCGACTCCGCGGTCAGCGGCCGGGCGCTTTCGCACGTGGGCTCGCCAGTGGAATGGACCGTGCTACGCTCGCGCTCCATGAAGCGCATCCTGCCCCTTGCCTTGGTCGTTGCGTCCGCTGGTTGGATCTACGCGTGCTCCGACGACAAGGTCGAAGAGCCCGCCACGAACGTCGACGGCGGCGGCAACACGGACAACGACTCCGGGTCGAACCCCGGCACCGACTCGGGTGGACCGAAGGAAGACGGCGGGACACCGGACGCACCCGTGACGCCGACCGGCAATCCGATTGACGGTGTCGCGGCGGCGAAGGCGATCACGCCGGGCGACTTCAACGACTTCGCCGACGGGCCGATCTGGCGGAACAACAAGCTCTACTACACGCTGCCGCTCTCGTACCTCGTCGTGGAGTTCACGCCGCCGAGCACGTTCGCGACGGTGCGCGACTACAACGCGACGAATCCGATCTTCGCGCCGATCGGGCAGACCTTCGACACGAAGACGAGCACGGTCATCACGGCGGAGGCGGAGATCTCGGCGAACCCGACCGCGAACCGCCTCGTCCGCTGGACGGCCGATGCCGGCGCGACGACCGCGATCACACTCTCCTTCGATGCTGGCTCCGGCCCCTCGCCCTTCGACTCGCCGAACGACGTCGTCGCGCGCGCGGACGGCACGCTCTACGTGACCGACCCGGGCTACCAGCGTGACCAGGCCGGCGGCAACTTCACGAACCGCATCGTGCGCGTCACCGCGACGGGTCAGGTCTTCGAGGAGAAGCTCTTCGCGAACGAGGAGCGTCCGAACGGGATCGCGCTCTCGCCGGACGGCAACTCGCTGTACGTGAGCTTCTCCGCGACGGGCAAGGTGGCGAAGTACCCGGTCGCCGCGAACGGCACGCTCGGCGCAGAAGCGGCGTTCGGGACCGTCACGGAGCCGGACGGCATGAACGTCGACACCGGCGGCAACGTCTACGTGGCTGCGAAGGGCGGCGTGGAAGTCTTCAAGCCGGACGGCACGAAGTGGGGCACCGTCGCGACGCCGAAGCAGGCCACCGGCTGCGCGTTCGGCGGCGCTGACATGAAGACCCTCTACATCACGGCCCAGGGCGCGGTGTACGAGGTCACGGGCCTGAAGGTCGCAGGCTCCGCGGAGTGACGTGAGCACGCGCAGGCGATGACGTCTTCGAACGTCATCGCCTGCGAGCTCGGCGGCGGCTTCAGTTCCAGACGCGGAACGTCGGCTGCCCCGCGACGATGATACGGCCGTCGGGCTGGAGCCCGACGGCGCGAACGATGCACGGCGTCGGGAGGTCGACGATGCCGTTGTCACCGAATGCCGTGTCGAACGCGCCCGTCGCCTCGTGACGCTCGAGCCGGCACTTGCTGGCGTTGGCCCACACGAGCTTCACGATTTTTCCGTCGGGCTGGAGGGCGATGCTGCTCCCGGTGCCACTGCTCTGCGGCGGCACCGCGCCGGCGAAGGCGGAGTCCTCCACGCCGGTATCGAGGTACTTCGCGAGGAGCGTCGGGCCGGCGACGAGGAGCTTGCCGTCGTTCATGCGAACGATGTCGCTGGCGGACTGTGGCAGTAGCCTCTTGCCGTTGGTCCCCCACGGAGTGTCGTAGAGCCCCGTCGAGGTGAACTTCGTGAGCGTCCCGCCGGTGATGCCGAAGAAGCCAGCCGGAGCGAACGCGCCGCCGTAGTAGGCCTCGCCCGGCGAGGAGTACCCGGCAGGGTTGAACGCGACCGCTCCGTCCGCATTGCGCCAGTAGAGGACGTACTGGAAGTACTGCTGGTCGACGTCGCTCGAGACGACGGAGAAGACGCTGTTCGTGGCGCTCACCGCGCAGCCGACGACGCCCGTGTTGTTGCCTGCCGGAAACCCGCCGACGACGCCGGTGAAGCCGCTCGTTCCGTAGGAGATGTCGAGCATGCCGTTCTCGAGCAGACGGGCGATGCCCAGCCGCGGCTGCCCCGCCTCCGTTCCGTCGCCGCAGACGTAGATCTTGTTCGCGATCGACGCGAGCTTCGCCACGCGGAGACCGGTCGCCTGCGGCACGATCGAGGAATCGGTCACGCCGTCGACCGTGGCTCGGGTAAGGGACGTGCCGCTCCAGACGACGGCGCGTCCCTTCTCGTCGACCGTTGCGCGGAGCGGGTCGAAGGTGGCGCTCGAAGCGAGGTCCGCCTTCCCGTCGGTCCCGTACGTCGTGTCGACCACGCCCGCCGCGCCGCGGATGAAGCCCTTCAGCGGCAGCGTCGCGGTGTTCTGCGCGTTCGAGCTCGCCTGCACGAGCGCGTCCTTCACTTCGCCCTGGGCGGCATCCGCCGCGGCGCTCACCTGGAGGACCCCCTTCGTCTCGGTCGGCGCGATCTCGATCGGCGGCGCCGTGAAGCGCGTCGAGCCCGTCAGCGTGATCGAGACGTTCCCCGTGAAACCGCCACGCCGCGTGACGGTCACCTCGAGAGGCGCCGTCGCTCCCGTGACGAGCCGCAGCTCCCCCTGCGGGATCGAGAACGAGAAATCGCCGGTGCTCCCGACGACCGGCTCGCCCTCGGCGTCGCTGCCGCCCGCGTCCGTCGCGCTTCCTGTCGTCGCCTCCGGCGGAGGCACCTCGGCGTCATCGCCACCGAAACCGCTGCACGCGGCGAGCACGAAGAACGTCGCGCCGCTGAACAAAGCTCCACGTCGTCGCATCGAAGACCCCCGGGAGAGAAGAGGCCGGGGGTTCTATCGCAGGTCACGCCGCGGGCATATACGGGGTTCCCCGCATACGCTTCAAAGCCCCGAGAGGAAGCGCCACGTCGCCTTCGCGCCGCTGTCGGGCCACACGACGTGCCCGAGGCCCGGCACCTCGCAGTACACGACGGGCCGGTCCGCCGCGCAGCCCTCGAACTGCACGCACGGGCTCGGAGCGAAGGACTTCGTCGCGTCCTTGCAGCCGTTGACGCGCTTCCACTCGTCGCGCGACTGCTGCCCTTCCGAGAGCTGCACGTTGGTGTCGTCGGCGCCGTGCGAGATCAGCGCGGCGACGGGCTTTCCAGGACAGACCAGGTTGCCCTGCGCGTCGTACTCGTCGTTCTGGCCGAAGGGGCCCCCACCAGAGTGCGAAGCGATCCCGCGAAACAGCGATGCGCCCACCTTGCACCCGAGCTGGTTCGCGAAGTACCCGCCGTTCGAGTACCCCGTCGCGAAGATCCGGGTCGTGTCGACGCAGTATGTCTTCGACACCGCCTCGACCAGCGCCTTCACGAACGTGATGTCGTCGTTCTGGTCGGCGGCGCTCTCGAGGTCCCAGCCGCCGAAGCCATCCGGATAGACGACGATTGCGTTTCCGCCCGACGCCGACTCGAGGTCGAGCGTCCGCCGCATCCCCGCGCCGTCGCCCCCGTTGCCGTGGAGCACGAAGACGAGCGGGAAGAGCAGATCCCCGTCGTGCTGATCGGGCACGAACAGGTTGTACGTGCGCCTCGCGTAGCCGGCGTCCTTCACCCCCGAGACGGTGAGCTTCTGCTTCGCGAGAAATCCCTTCGTCGCGCCGGCGGCGCCCGCGACGGTGCATCCACGCGGGAGGGAGCTCGTCGCCGAGCCCGACGGCGCGTCGCCGGTCGGGCCGGTCGCCGAGCCACCGCACGCGAGGACGCCGAGGAGGAGAGCCGTCGGGACCGCTCGCATGGCGGTCAGGGTAGCGCGATCACTCGACGACGACGACGTCCCCGGCCTGGAGCGTGAACCCGATGCTCCGCGGATCAGCGGAGCGGAGGTCGGCGTAGCGGAAGCGGACGCGCTGCGGGAGCGATTTGCGGACGACGAAGACCTTGTCCGAGTCGGCGTAGTCCGAGAGACCACCGGCCGCCGCGAGCGCGTGGAGCACGTTCGCGCCCGGCTCGAGCTGGAAGACGCCTGCCTGCCGGACCTCGCCGACGACGGACACCTTCACCTCGGCCGCCTGCTCGACGATGACGGTGACCGACGGCGCGACGACGACCGCCTTCAGCTTGTCCTGGATCTCGGCCGCGAGCTGCATCGGACGCTTGCCGCGCGCCATGATCTCGCCGACGACCGGGAGCGCGATCTTCCCGTCGGAGCGGACCTTCTCGCGCGTCGAGAGCGGCTCCTGGTTGAAGACGCGGACGTTCACCGTGTCGCCGTCGGCGATCACGACGTCGGACGTCGACTGCGCGCTCGCCGGCACCGCGTCCACCCAGACGTACGGCCCCGTGCTCGCGCACGCGCCGAGACCGAGGGACACCACCACCGCGAAGATCGAGAGCCTCATCACGCGACGAGCATACCGGATGTCGACGTCCGCAGGCATCCTCTTCACGAGACGCCACCCTGTACGGGCTTGCGAGCCGGCGCGCGGGCGGAGACCTGCGGCACGGCCGCCTCGACGATGGAGCGCGGCGGCACGGAACGGCTCAGCACGCAGCCCGCCATGATCTTGCTCCCCTCCCCCACGACGATCGGGCCGTAGAGCGTCGCGCCGATGCCGACGTGGACGCCGCGCTCGAGAAGGGGTGCGCCGCTGCCGGCGCTCTTGTCCTCCCCCGGGCCGAACCCGAGCGTCACGTTCTGGAAGAGGATGCAGCCTTCGCTGACGCGCGCCGCGTAGCTGATCGCGAGCCCGAAGCCGTGCACGACCATGATCCCGGGCGCGAAGTCGGCATCCCAGTGGATGTCGGAGCCGAAGGCGTGCCGGATGAGACGCGAGACGAACTGCGCGCCGAGGATCATCCCGCGCGCGCGGAACCAGCGCATGACGCGATAGGCGACGAGGAGCTGGAAGCCGATCTTCTTCACCGCGTCGCCGCCCATCCGTCCGAGGCTCGCGTAGGGCATCGCGCGGGCGCCGAGCGACACGGCGCTCTCGTCGAGCGTCCCCTCCCGGCGGTCGTCGTACTTCTCCGCGTAGAACTCCATCATCCGATGGTCCTCGCGGATCGCGTCGAGCATGTCGCGCAGCGTCGCGCCGTCGCTCACGCCCTCGCGCGCCATCATCGCGAGGCCGCGCTTGAACTCGGCGTACTCCCGCCGGACGTCGTCGAGGCTCCCGGTCTCCGAGCGGACGCCGCGGTAGTACTGCAGCCCGTAGACGAACGTCGCGCCGGCGATCGCGGCGGGCTCGAGCCCGATCTTGTCGAGCGCGGCCGCGGTGCGGATCGCGGTGCCGGCGATGACTCTCGCCGTCCCCGGCGACGCGAGCGCGAGCGCCATGAAGGGACGGGAGACGGGGTTCAGGTTCGGCAGGTGCCGCCACGGGCTCGACTCGGGCGCGTCGGGGTGCTTCCGGGACACCTTCGTCTGGTAGACGCCGTCGCGGAAGCAGCGGTCCATCCACTTCTTCATCGACGTCCAGTCGGAGCCGTGGACGCTCTCGGCGTCGTTCGCGAAGCCGAACGTCGCGCCCGCCTTCTCGAGTCGGATCCCGAGCTCCTCGTCCTCGAGCGCGCGGAACTGCGGGTCGAAGCCGCCGACGCGCAGGAAGAGCTCGCGCGGCATCGACACGTTGCCGGTGTAGAGGTTGTGGCCGCGGACCTTCTCCTCGCCGGCGGCGAACGCATCGCCCTGCCGCGCGAGCACGCGCGCGTAGAACCGCTCGAAGAGCGGCATCTCGGCGATCTTCGCGTCGGGGCGGAGGCGGCCGAGGACGACCATCTCGGGATGGAGGTGCGCTTCGAGGTGACGCTCGAGGAACGTGGGCCGGACCTGCATGTCGTCGTCGAGGAAGACGACGATCTTCCCCTTCGCCTTCTCGACGCCGCGCTGGCGCGCGACGGCTGGGCCGGCGTTCTCCTGCCGCTCGATGTGGTGCGCGTAGCGCGTCTTGACGTCCGCGAGCTGCGCGCGCGTGTCGTCCTTCGACCCGTCGTCGACGGCGATGACCTCGTAGCGCTTCGCGTCGATGGTCTGCTCGTCGAGTTGCGCGAGCAGACGGCGAAGGAGATCCTGCCGGTTGTACGTCGCGATCACGACGCTCACCCAGATCCCGGGCCCGAACCTGTCCTCGAACGACGGCGTCCTCATGGTCTCGATTCCCTCTTCAGCGATTCAGGACGAAGCTCCGGACGAAGCTGCGCGGGTGCTTCGCGAAGTGCTGCACCCACTGCGCGGTGTCGATCAGTGCGGGCACGCGGTCGTCGGCGTCACGGACCGCGTCCGTCACGCCCGTCCGATGCTCCGCGTACCAGCTGCGCCACTTCCGGATCTCGTCACGCGGCATCTGCCCCGACAGCCCTTGCAACGTGAGGACCAGGTCGAGCATGGTCTTGTGGCAGTAGACCTCGTGCCCCGTCGGCTTCCAGGCGCGCGCGCGATCGAGCTCCGCGCGGAGCGCTTCCTCGTCGCCCTTCGCCGCATGCCAGACGAGCTGCGGCAGCGCCAGCTCCCGCGCGATGTCGAAGCCCATCTGCGAATAGAAGCGCGGGTTGAAGTCGATGAGGAGGCGCCGGTCGCCGTCCACGATGAACTCCGACTCGAACGCGCCGTAGTAGCCGACCTTCTTGCAGAGCGCGCGGAGCTTCTCGGCGACGGCGTCCTCGATCGGCCGCCCCTCGAAGCAGAGACCGATCCCCACCTTGCGCGGCCGCTGGAGCACCTTCATCGCGGAGCGTGCGACGAAGTCGCCCTTCTCCGTGACGAAGCCGGAGAGGCTGTAGATGTTCGTCTCCGCCGCGGTGAGGTACTCCTGCACCATCGGCTCGGCGATGTCGGGGTGTCGATCGGTGAGGATCCGGTTGTAGCGAACGAGCTCGCGGAAGCGCGCGAGCTCGGAGGCGAGCTCGGTCTTGTCCTTCGCGATGAAGCCCTTGATCCCGCCCTCGAGGAACACCTGCGTGCGCGGCTTGAGGAGGACCGGGAACCGGAGCTTCTCGACGACGGGGTTCTCCACGCCCGCCTCGCCGAGCGCGTGCGTCTCGGGCACCTCGATCCCGACCTCGGCGCACGCGTCGTGGAGCCGCTTCTTGTCGAGGAGCGTGATGATCGTCTCCTCCGGCGGCGAGTACATCGTGAACACCTTGCCGAGGCGCTCGCGCTCGGCGGCGAAGAGCCACGCGAGGTGATCGTTCGGGGGATAGAGCAGCGTGCCGGAGTGATCGCGGCCCCACGCGAGCAGCCACTCGAGGAGCGCCGCAGGCTCCGAGATCGGCGGGTGGACCAGCTTCTCCGCCACGTACTTCGAGAAGAGGGCACGGGCACGCGGGTTGTCGTCGGCCATCGTCACGGCGACGCCGCGCCGTCCGAGGCTGCGAACCGCCGCGAGGGTTCCGTAGTAGTCGGCGCCGAGCAGGAGGACGCTCATGGATCCGCGAGTCTACCGCGAGCGGCGCCGCCGGTGGGCGGAGCGTCGACGCGGCGCGGCGTCGCCTCCGCCGTCATGCCGCGCGGGGCCGTGCTTCCCGAGCAACCTGGGATCCGGCCGATCCCTCGCTCGCGGGGGGCGCTGCCCGCAGCGGTAGGAGGGCTGCGCGAACGATTCTCGCGCCTTACGCGCGGCACCCTGCCCGGCACACGTCCTGCTCATCCGTCGCACATGATCTCGGGGCGCGAACGGGCTCTCTCGGTCTCGGTGCTGGTCGCGGCGCTCGGCGCCGGGCTCGGCGCGGTCGCCTGCAGCGACGATGCGAGCTCCCTCACGTCGGGCGCGAGCAGCTCGGGCGGGAGCTCCGGCGAGAGCAGCGGCGACGTCGGCGACGGGACCGACGGCGGAGGGTCTTCGACCTCCTCGACGTCCTCGTCGAGCAGCAGCAGCGGGGGCGCCGACGGCGGCTCGTCGTCCTCCGGTGGTGCGACGACCGGCGCGAACGGAAACTGCACGATCCCGAACCAGGCCCACAAGACCGGCCTCACGACCGGCCTCGTCCACGCGAGCGGCCTCTCGTTCTCGATCTACGCGCCGGCGAGCTACGACAAGAACGTCGGCCACACCGTCGTCGTCCTGATGCACGGTCAAGACTCGAACGGCGTCCCAGAGCTCAACGCGCTCTGGAAGCCGATCGCCGACACCGAGCAGCTCGTGCTCATCGCGCCGAAGGGCTCGCGCGCCGCGACCAACAACGATCCGAACGGCGCGAACTGGGCCGTCGCGGATCTCGACAAGGTCCTCGCGATCAAGGCCACCGTCGACGGCTGCTACAACGTCTTCGCGAAGAAGCACATCTTGTGGGGCTTCTCCGAAGGCGGCTTCTACGGCTACCTGCTCGGCGTAGGCGCGGCCGAGGAATTCTCCGGCCTCGCGATGGGCGGCGCGAACACCTCCTTCGCGCGCCAGAACGGCTATCCGCCGTCGACCGCGCCGTGGAAGATCCCGGTGAGCCACGTCCACGGCAAGACCGACTTCAACCCGATCAGCGTCACCTACCAGGACAAGAAGGACTTCGAGGCCGCCGGCCACGTCTTCACGCTCCACGAGTTCGATCAGGGCCACACGATCACGCCGGCGCAGGTGCGGATGCAGTACGACGACCTGAAGGCGTCGAACGCGCCGTAGGACGGCGCGTCGTCGTCCTTCTGCGCGACCACTGCCGTCAGCGACGAACTCCGCACGAGCGGGTCGTCCACTCGAACCAGCCGCGCGCGAAGTCCCCCGCGTCCGACACGAGACGGCCGAGGCTCTGCAGCGTCGTCTCGTCGTCCTCGCGGCGCGCTTCGGTGATCGTAGCGGTGATGAGGCCCACGGTGACGGCGGCGGTCGCGGCGCCCGCCGCGGACGCCGCGACGACGATTCCGGCGGCCGCGAACTGTACGCCCATGAGGAGCGTCATCGAGGTCGTGTAGAAGCAGTCGACGGCGCTGCGCGGATAGAGGCGTCGGTAGTTCGCAGCGCGACGCTCTGCCTCCTGGCTCTCGGCCGCCGCGCGCTGATCGTTCTCCGCGCGCGTCGCGATGGCACGGAGCATCGTACCGAGGCGGTGCATCTCGTCGTCGATCACGCGGCGCGAGGCCTCGGGGATCTCCTGATCCGCCGCCACGCCCTTGGCGTCGAACCGCACGATGCCCGCGGCGGCCGTCCCGCTCGCCGTCTTGTCGGAGGCGCCCAGCGACACGGCGAGCTTCACTTCACCCGTCGGATCGAGCCCGTACGCCACGACGCCCTCGAGATGCTTCGCCGTGTCGTTGACGTAATAGAGGCTCCAGCTCGCGATCTCGAGCGCGCGCCCGGCCGGCGCGCTCGCCTGCTCGTCCTTCGTGAGCTCGATCGCGCCGCTCGGGAGCACCTCGGACAGCTTGACCTCGTCGGCGCTTCCACCGGCGTCTTCCTCCGACGGCGGCGAGGCACAGCCGACGGCTGCAGACGTGACCAAGAGAACGAGGAGGCCCAAGGCGAGGTGGCGCGAGCGCATGCCTTCGCCATCAGCAACCGTCGGACCAGCACGCGGGTCCGGCAATCCCACGTGTTTCCGCGCCGTGCGGCTCACGTTCTGCACCCGCCGCGACCGGTGTCCCGGTTCGCCCCGGACGGGTCGCAGCGGCGCGCTCCGGAGCTCGGATCGTTCGCGCGGTACCTCTGCGCATGATCCGGCGAAGTACCTCGCGCTCCTCCGCCGCGCTCGGGAGCTCGGTGAGACGAAGGCGGTGTCGGCGTTCCGACGACGGCTACGGCGCCCCACTCGAAGCGCTGGAAGCGCGAGGGCGGCCCTCGCTGGCCACGGCGCGTCTACGAGACCATGTGCCAACCGGCGTGACCGCAGCGCCGTCCCGTGACACGAGACGGGTATGTCGAGCACGGCAGTGAGGTGGACGGGTACGGCGCTCGTGGGTTGCGCGCTCGCAGCGGCGCTCGCGACGACGGAGGCGACGGCGCAGACCGTCCTGCGGTCGCCTTCGAGCCCGCCGCTCACGCCGCCGGCGGCGACCGTGCGCCTCCCGCCGAAGGTGTCGGTGCTCCCGAAGGTGTTGAACACCGGCGCGTGCGGCGTCGCGCAGGTGCAGTGCTTCGTCGCCGGAGGGCGCGTGCCCACCACCGTGGCGGAGGGATCGGCCGCGAGCTTCCGGATGAAGACGTGCGCGCGTCTGGACGATCCGCGGTTCGGCTGCGGCACGTGCAATCGATGCTGGCTCGCGAACACGGTCGACGCGTTCTGCGGACCGAAGGGCTGCGACTACCGCACCTGCGCGCCGGGGTTCGTCGACGGCGACGGCGACCGGAGGAACGGCTGCGAGCTGCACCGGCCCGGTCGGCCGCCGCCGCGTCCGGCCCCCGCGGGCCCTCGCTGCACGCGCGACGGCGACTGCGCGTACCTGACGACGCCGAAGATCGGCTACGGCGACTGCGCGCCCTCGAAAGCCGGGGCAGATGCGCGCGGCTGCGTCCTCGAGGTGCCGCAGTGCGGGCGGTTCTCGATGATCGGTGACGACGGCAAGTGCTTCACGCCGGCCCACACCTTCTGGGACGCGGACGGCGACGGCAGCCGGAGCGTCGAGTACGGAGGCGACGACTGCGACGACTCCGACCCCTCGGCGTTTCCCGGCAACGCCGAGACGTGTGACGCCTACCACCACGACGAGGACTGCAACACGGAGACGTTCGGCGTCCGCGACGTCGACCGCGACGGGCAGCCCGACGCGCGGTGCTGCAACGTCACCGGCGAAGGACGGAAGAAGTGCGGGTCGGACTGCGACGACGGCAACGCGGCCCTCGTCTCCGGCGGCATGCGCTGCACCGCCGCCGGCGAGGCGGAGATCTGCGCCGGAGGACAGTGGGACAAGCGCCCGTGCCCGGCGGGGACGCGCTGCATCCCGCAGCCGAACGGCACCGGCGTGTGCCGCTGACCGAGGCGAACGCTTCGCCGCCGACAGCTCACGGCGCCGGACGCGCGCAGCGACCGCCCACCTTGCCGTACTGGAACGTGATCGGCTTCAGATCGCTCGCGACGATGCGCGACTCCGCGCCGTCCTGCGACGCGAGGTAGGCCTCGCTCCGGCGCGCGTGCCCCTCGAAGCTGTAGCCGACGAGCGCGATGTGCGGGAGCGCGCCGGCATAGCGGCGGACGCCGTTGCGCCCGCGACGTGTGCACGCGGTGTCGCCGGGTCCCGGCGAGGCGCTGACGTCACAAACGTCCGCGATCGAGTTCGCTCCGGGGTTCACGGCGCCGACGGGCCACGCGGCTTCCATCAAGTTGCCGCCGACGTCGAGCCACCCCTCGCCGCTCGCGCTCGTCGCCTTCGTGACGTCCTTCGCGAAGCGCCCTGGCGCGCCGATCGCGGGGCTGTCGTCGTCGGCAGGGACGAAGCCCTGCGCGGGGAACGTGTAGTGGTACGGCTGCGGGTTCACGCAGCCCGGCCAGCCCGCGGGCACGCACGTCGCGCCGTGGCCGTTCCGCCAGTTGAAGTCGCCCACCGGCTGGATCGCATTCCATGGCACGAACACCGTCGCCGTCCCGACGGCAACCGGGTTGCGGCCCCACACCTCGCGGAAGTCCGCCGTGCGCGCGAGCTCGCCGCCGTCCCACGCGCAGAACGTCGCGAGCATCATCGGCATCACGCAGTTCATCGGCTTCGCGTCGAGCGTCTCGCGCGCGTACTTCCGCGCCTCGAGGCCGTAGGGCGAGACGTCTGCGACGGGTTGCCAGTACGTCGCGTGACCGAAGCCACCCGCCTCCATGTAGCAGCCGTCGAGCGCGTTCATCGGATCGAGCGGAAACGCACCGAGGTGCACCGGGAGAGGGAGCGGCGCGGTCGGCGACGCGGAGTCGGGGAGGACGTCGAGCAAGCCCGGGTAGCCGGCCGCCACGGTGCCGAGCTGCGAGGTGGGGTTCGCCTGCGCGTACGCCTTCGCGAACGCGCGCACGTTCGGAGTGCCGCCGTTCGCGGCCGCGAGCGCCGCGACGAACGCGCGCAGACGACCGGCCGTGATCTCGTAGCGATCGAGCCGACGCGTCGTGCGCGTCGGCAGCGGCAGCGATCGACAGCAGCTCTCGACGACGGCGCCCGGAGCGCCGGGCTCGCCGCTTCCGCACGTCTCGACGCCCGCCGCGCCGAGCGCGCCCTTGCACGAAGGTGCGGTCACGCATTTTTTCGTCAGCGCGCTGCACGCACCGCTCTTGCAGTCGGCGTCGAGCGCGCACGTCGCTCCCTCGAGGCACTCGCCCGCCACGCACGGGCCCGCATCCGAGCTGGCGTCCGGCGCGGCATCTCCGCCCGCGTCGGACGCGGCGTCCGGCATCGCGTCGCTCCCACCGCCGCCGTCGTCCGGCCGCGCGCCCGCGTCGTCCGGCGGCGAGGGCGCACCGTCCGCGCCGGCGTCGTCGAGCGGCTCCTCGACCGTCGTGTCGGTCGCCCCCGAGCAGGCGGCGAGGCTCGCGACGATCGCGAGCGAGGACACGACTACGACGCGAACATGCCGAGAAGAGGCCATCTCCCCATGATGCCGGCCGCGTGCACGCGCCGCAACCGCAGGCGGATCGCGCCCCTTGGCGCTCGGGACGCCCGGCCCCACGATGCTCCCGTGCTCTCGCGCTGGCTCCCGCGCATCTTCTGGATCGACGGACTCTCGGCGCTCGGCGCCGGCCTGGTCGTGCTCTCGGTCCGCGCGACGCTCGTGGGTTGGTACGGCCTGTCAGGTGCGCTGATCACCGCGATCGGCGTCGTGAACCTCGCGTACGCCCCGCTCGGGCTCTGGCTCGCGGTGCGCCGACGCCGGCCACTTGCGCTCGTCACCGCGCTCGCGTGCGCGAACTACGCCTGGCTCGCCGTCTGCGCGGTCCTCGTCGTCTCCTCGTGGCGCGATGCGCGGCCGCTCGGGCTCGCGCACATCCTCTTCGAAGGCGCCTATGTCGCCACCCTCGCGACGATCGAATGGCGGAACCGTCACGCGCTCGTGAGGCGCTGACGGACGGAAGAAAGTTCGCGACCGCGCGCGCGGGGGCGGCTCTGGGGGGCATGACCCGCTCTCGCGTCGTTCGTTTCGCCGCTCCGCTCTTCGTCATGCTCCTCGCCGCGTCCGCCATCGGATGTAACGGCGGCAATTACGCCCGGAGCGCCTACGGCACCGTCGGCGGCTACAGCCTGAAGAACGCGCGCGCGACGCCTCCGAACCTCCTCGTCGCGCGGAAGATCGACCGGCCGCTCTACCTCGTGCTCGATCCGGCGCGCGTGCGGAACGAGTGGTCGCTCGCCACCGCGCCGTGCGAGATCGGCGGCGACGGCTGCGAGCGCTTCAAGCTCTTCGACGTGCAGGAGTTCGTGCGCCGCGACCTGAAGCGGGCGATGGAGAGCTACTTCACGCGCGTCGAGCTGGTCGCGCCCGGTCAGCCGATCCCCGCGGGCGCCGCCGTCGTCGCCGACGTGAAGATCGACGACATCCGGATCCATCCGCTCGTCCGCGGCCCCCTCACGTACGAGATCATCCAGATGACATGGGGGTTCGCGCTCCGGCGGAGCGAGGACAAGGACTACGCCTACTCCTTCGCGGGGACGTCGGAGAGCAACGACTCCTACGTGACGTTCGAAGCCGGTTGCGGCCAGCTGATCGAGAACGCGATCCCGTCGATGCTGAAGAAGTGGACCGAGAGCGGCGGGATCGAAGCGCTCCAGCGGGAAGCGGGGGGATGACGCGTCCCCGACGGTGCTAGACTCCAGGCGTGGTCGCGCATCCCGTCCACTACACGTACCGCGAGTATCTCGCGCTCGACGAGGCGAGCAACGTGAAGCTCGAGTACCTCGGCGGCCAGATCTTCGCGATGGCGGGCGGCACGCCGGAGCACGCTGCGCTCCAGGCGCGGATCCCGAGCCTCCTCTACGCTCAGCTTCGGGGTGGACCATGCCGTGTGTTCGCAGCGGACCTCCGCATTCGCGTGCTCGCGACGGGGCTCGCGACGTATCCGGACGTGACGGTGGTGTGCGGCCCGCGCGTGTCGGATCTCGAGGACCGGAACACGATCGTGAACCCGACCGTCCTCTTCGAGGTGCTCAGCGCGAGTACCGAAGCCTACGACCGTGGTGAGAAGTTCGAGAGCTACAAGCAGATCGCGTCGCTCCGCCACTACGTGCTCGTCGCGCAGGACGCGCTCCGTGTGGAGGTCTGGACGCGAGGTGACGATGACGCGTGGTCCCTCGCCGCCAGCGGGGCCGGCAACGTCGCCGAGCTCCCTGCGCTCGGCGCACGCCTCGAGGTCGACGAGCTCTATCGCGACGTCCTGACCTAGGAGGCGTACGCCAGGCTCAGTCGTGGAACTTGCCCTTCAGCTTCAGGAACGGGGTCTCGAAGAACCGGAAGCTGATCGCCGCGAGCACGTACATCAGGGCGGTACCGCCGACGACGACGCCGAGGCCCAGCGCGATCTGCGTCGGCATCGGCATCCCCTTCTGCATCGCCTCGAGCTTCGGGACGAGCAGGACGACGAGGGGCCAGTGGAAGATGTACATGCCGTAGCTGACCTTCCCGCACGCGACGAGCGGGCGCCACGACAGGAACTTCTCCGTCGCCGGCCGGACGACGTGATCCGCGCACATCGACACGGCGCTCGCGAAGAACATCGCGAGGGTCACGTAGCCGATCGCGATGACGCGGCGGTCGTAGTCGTTGAGGCCGTTCGCGAGCGCGTAGAGGCCGAGGAGCGCGAAGCCGGTCGCGACGAAGAGCGGGAAGCGCACGCGCCGCCAGATCGCCGAGACCGGATGCGTCGCCTCGCGCTGCGTGACCGCGACGAAGGCCCCGAGGAGGAGACCGTCCGCGCGCGTGAACGTCGCGCGGTAGACGAACTTCGCGACCTCGTGGTCGGCGTGCCACACGCCCGACAGCGCCGGGATCTGCGCGCCCTTGAAGGTGAGGAACCCGCGGAGGCCGACGACGCCGAGCGTGAGGATCGCGATCGTGGGAATGAGCTTCCGGCGCGACACCATCAGCGCCACGATCGGCCACACGAAGTAGAACTGCTCCTCGATCGCGAGCGACCAGAAGTGCGCCGTCCAGCGCATCACGTGCTCGTCGAACGCGAGCACGTAGTTCTGCATGTAGAGCCAGTAGGCCGGGCCCGGGATCCAGCCGCCCACGACGAGGCCCACGATCGTCCCGACGATCACGACCGCGTAGTAGAGCGGGAAGATGCGGAGGACGCGGCGCATCCAGAACGACTTCATCCGCGCGCCGAGCGGCTTCTTCGACGGCGCGACGAGGCCACGCGTGATGAGGTAGCCGGAGAGCACGAAGAAGAGGTCGACGCCGGTCCAGCCCGACCAGAGGAAGCCGTGCATCCGGATCGCGAAGCTGTCGAACGTCCCCGCGACGACGTCCGGGTTCTCCCCCGGGAACGTCCACGCGAAGTGGAACGCGAGGACGGCGAGCACCGCGATCCCGCGCATGCCGTCGAGGGTCGGGATCGTCCGCGCGTCGGCGCCGGAGAGCGCCTTCTGCACGGCGGGGTCGTCGACCGGCGTCTCGCCCGGCGCCTCCTCTTCGAGCGCGCTGTAGGGCTCGACGTCCTTCGCGATCCCGCGCGCGGCCGCCGCGATGACGAGCCCGAAGACGAGCATCATCCCGATGTCGGCGCCGCCGAAGCCGCCCGGCAGGGACACCCCGAGCTCGCCGAGCGCGGTCGCGAGCGTCGCGCCGTCCGGCATCTCGCGGCCGAGGATCTCCGCGTTCTTCACGTCGGCTCCCTCGCGGAGCCGCATGTGGTTCGGCAGCTCCTTGAAGCCGAGCGACGCCATGTACTGCTCGTCGGCGTCGTTCACGTCGACGGCTTCGACGATGAGCTGGCTGTTCCGCTCGCCGAGGCTGTAGGCGTAGTCCCACTTGTCGTGGCCGGGCGAGAAGACGCCACGCGGAGCCGTCTTCGCGATCACGCGGTCGTTCTTGCCGAGGAGGTCCTCGGTCGGACGCTGCGCGAAGTACGGCGTCGCGCCGGCGGCGGCGACCGCGATCCGGAAGTTCTCCGCCGTCGTCGATCGGATCAGGAGCCCGAGGCGCGTGTAGTTCGCCTCGTCCTTGTACTGCGCCGCGTTCTGCGCCGCCCACCGCCCGAGCGGCAGGAGGTGGCTCGGGAGCCACACGACCGCCATGAGGACGAGGGCCGCGACGGTCACGGTGCGACGCGAGGCGAAGCGACGGCGGAGCGCGGCGAGCGCTTCGGTCGTCCCCTCGCGGAGGTCCTTCATGAAGAAGAGGAGCGCGCCGAGGCCCATGAACGCGGCGCCGGCCGCGAACGGCGTCTTCGAGAACACGATCGTCGCCGCGATGCCCTGCTCGGGCCGGAGCTTCGCGTAGACGTTGAGGAGGACGAGGAGGAGGCCCGCGGCGCCGATCGCGACGCCGAGGCGGCGACCGAAGCTCGCCCGGAGCGCGTCCGCGTCCGCGCCCTGCCGCGAGATCGTGCGCTCGAGCACGACCGCGACCAGCACGACGAGCGCCGGCATGCCCGCGCACATATAGCGGTTCGCGTAGAGCATCCACTCCCACGCGTCGCCGCCGACGTAGGTGGCGTACGCGATCTGCGCCGAGAAGATGGCCCCGAGGAGGACCATCCGGCGCATCGCCTTGTCCTTCCAGAACTGCTTGTCGATGCCCGTGACGCTCGCGAGCACGGTCGCGATCGGGATCGCGAGGTGGAGGGCGAGCACTTCGAGCGCGACGAACGCGCCGCGCTTCACGCGCGCGCTCATCGGGATCTTGTAGAGCTTCAGGAAGTACGTGTTCGGGAGCGTCTCGTGGAAGACGGCCTTCCGGAACAGCGTCTGGCCGACGACGGTGCCGCCCGCGAACGTGCCGATGATCGCAGCGAAGAGCCAACGCTTCGCGCAGAAGAGGAACGCGTAGAGCGAGATGAGGCCGACCGGGACGACCGAGTCGCTCCGGATGAGGAGCGCGGCGCTCGTCACGATGCCCATCAGCACCGTGCGCTTCACGCTGAAGTCGTCCTCGTTCTCGAGGGCGAGCCACAGGAGCGTGTAGACGGCGAGCGTGAGGGCGCCGACTTCCATGCCGCGGAGCGTCCAGAAGACGAGCGGGTAGTCGAAGAGCGTCGCGGCGAGGACGGCGATCGGCACCCACGGGGCGTCCGTGATCTTCCGCGCGATCTTGCTGACGACGAGGCCGGTCGCGAGCAGGATCGCGACGCCCGAGAGCATGATGAAGAGCGAGATCTTCGACTCGGAGAGCCCCAGCTTGTGGGCGACGCTCATCCAGAGCACCCAGAGGAGATTCGTGAACCCCTCGATCGGCGGCTCGCCGATGTTCCACACGAAGCCGTGGCCGTCCGCGACGTGACGCGCGTAGCGCATCGAGATCATCGCGTCTTCGAACAAGACGAAGTAGCGCGTGCCCCCGATGTCGAACGACGTCCGGAGGACGAAGAGGAGGTAGAACGCGAGGGCCGACAAACCGATCGCGAGGCGCGCCTTCGCGCTCGTCAGCGGGGCGGCAGTGATGCTGCCGGTGGTCTTCGCCTCGGCGCTGTCGGGCATGTGGCCGTCCGCGCCCATCAGGCGCCTCCGGAGACGAGGGCAGTCAGGTCGTCGAGCATCTGCTGCGCGTTGGCGTAACGTTCGGCGGGGCGGCGACGTAGGGACTTCATGACGATGGTCTCGAACCCTCGACCGAGGGCATCCGTCCGTCCCGTTTGCAACGGTCGGGCCTCCTGCTGGAGCTTCTCCCGGAGACTCTCCCGGGTGTCGAACGGGAGGGCGCCCGATGCGGCACGGTAGAGGATCGTGCCGCACGAGTAGACGTCGGACGACTCGTTCACCCTCCGCGCGTCGAGCAGCTGCTCCGGCGCCATGTACGGCACCGTCCCGATCGCCGCGTGCATCGACGTGAGGCTGCTCATCTTCCCCTTCGGGTCCTTCACGCGGCTGAGGTTGAAGTCGAAGATGACCGCGTACCAGCCGTTCTCGTTGGGACGGAGGATCACGTTCTCCGGCTTGAGGTCGCGGTGGATGATCCCGATCGACTGCATTTCTGCCACGCCGCTCAGGATCCCCACGCCGAGCCCGATGGCGTCCTCGACCGAGAAGCGGGCGCGCTTGAACACGTCCGAGAGGAGCTCGCCCTCGATGTACTCCATGACGAGCGCCATCCCGAACGGCGGGCCGGTCAGGAACTCGTACATCCGCGCGATGTGCGGGCTCTGGAGACGCGACAGCGCCCACGCCTCGCGCCGGAACCGCTCGACGCTCTCGCGCGAGACCGCGGCCTCGGGATGGAGGACCTTGATCGCGACGCGCACGCCGTCGACGGTGCGGCGCGCGAGCCAGACCACGCCGAACGCTCCCGAGCCGAGCATCGATTCGAGCACGTAGGCCCCGAGCTGGGAGCCGGGCTGGAGCTGCACGAGCCGAATCCTACGCGGTGCGTCTTCTCGGCGCGAGCCCCATTCGAGTGACATCCGCGCTGCGCGAGCACCGGACTTCGCGCGAAGTCTGTTAATGTGACCGGTCATGGCCACGAGCGCCGCGAAGGAACCGCCGCCGGACCTAGCACGGCCGGATCCGCCGCCGCCGAGCGAGCACACCCGTCACGAGGGCGTCACGGCCGCGCGGAACGCGCTGAAGCTGTTCGCGTCGCTGATCATGACGTGGGGCATCGCGCTCGCCACGCTCAAGGTCCTGCCGAACTACCTCGGCGACTCGTCCTTCGGCAGCTACGTCGTGGGCGAGCAGTGGGGCATGTGCCTCGCCGTGTTCCTCACGCTCGGCGTCGACACGTACATCTCGCGCGAGATCGCAGTCCGGCCGAAGCACGCGAGCGACTTCTTCGGTGCGCTCCTCCTCGCGCGCGCCGTCGTGCTCATGCCGCTCGCGCTCTACACGTGGCTCGTCTGGCTCCCCGGCAAGCCCGACGAGGTGCAGATCGCCGGCACGCTCTTCTCGATCGGCTACGTCTTCACCGCCGCGAACCAGACCTTCCAGCAGATGCTCCAGGCAGCGTCGAAGGTCGGCGGTCTCGCGATCGCGAACGTCATCAGCAAGGTCCTCTGGGGCGGCGGCACGCTCACGCTCGCCCTCCTGAAGGCGCCGTTCTGGGCGTTGATCCTCCCCTACGTCCTCGCCGAGGCGCTCAAGGCCGTCGTCCTCTACCGCGCCACGCGCGAGGCGGTCGACCTCGAGCTCCGCCTCGACGTGAAGGTCCTCCGCGAGGTCCTCGCGCTCTCGCTCCCCTTCTACATCGCGAACGTCGCGGTCACGCTCGGCGCGCAGGGCGACGTCATCGTCCTCCAGCGCCTGCTCCCGCCCGAGGACGGCGACCTCGGCCTCTACGGCGCCGCGCAGAAGATCGCGAAGCTCTCGGCGCTCCTCTCGCCGATCCTGAGCGGCGTCCTCATCCCGATGATGAGCCGCGCGAAGGCCCGCAGCGAGGACGAGTTCTTCCGCATCCTCCGCCGCGGGATCGAGGCCGTGAACGTCGCGACGATCCCGCTCACCCTGATGCTCGCGCTCGGAGCGGAGCTCGCGGTCCGGATCCTCGTCGGGTCGAAGTTCGCGCACGCGGCCGACAGCTTGCGCTGGCTCGCGCCGACGTTCGTCCTCTCCTACGCGAACGTCCTCCTCTGGGTCTCGCTCATGATCCTCGACCGGTCCTGGACCGTGTCGATCGCGTCGTTGGTCGGCCTCGTCCTCCTCCCCGTGCTCGTCTACCTCATCGTGCCGGTGACGATGAAGTGGGGGCCCGGCGGCGCGGCGATGGGCTGCGCCATCGCGATGAGCGTCCGCGAGCTCGTCAACGCGCTCGTCCAGTACGTGCTCATCGGGCGTCGCGCGGTGGACGCGCGCGTGATCCGGTCGACGCTCCTGTCGCTCGTCATCTGCGCGGCCGTCGTCGGAGCGCATCTGTCGCTCGTGAAGCTCGGCACGTGGCGCCTCGTCGTCGACGGCGCGCTCTATGGGGTCCTCGCGCTCGTGCTCGGCGTCGTCCGCCCGGAGGACATCCTCCTCGTGCTCCGCGCCGTGAAGGATCGGAAGAAGGCCCAGCCGGCCGCGGCCTGAAACGACGCGATGCTCGCGCGCGACCGCAAGGCGTGCGCGATTCACGGAGCGGATCAGCCCGCTTTTGCGGGATTTTCCGGAGGTGCGACGCTGGCACCCACGTTGCTCGACATCCGTGCATGAGCAAGCCGATCCCGCAGGTGCAGAAGTACATGACCCCTTCGCCCATCACGATCGGCGTCGAGCAGACCATCGCCCACGCGCGCGACGTGATGCGCGAGCACAAGATCCGCCACCTCCCCGTCCTCCACGGAGGGCGCATCGTCGGGCTCCTGAGCGAGCGCGACGTGGCGCTGGTCGAGTCGCTCGCCGGGGTCGATCCGAAGACGGTCACGGTCGAGGACGCCATGTCCCAGGAGCCGTACACGACGGAGCCGGACACGACGATCGACCGCGTCGCCTCGGAGATGGCCGAGCACAAGTACGGCGCCGCCATCGTGATGCAGAACCACAAGGTCGTCGGCGTGTTCACGACGGTGGATGCGTGCCGGACGCTGGCGGAGATCTTCGAGGGCCGCCTGCGCTGACGCGCGCTGACGCGAGTGTTCAGTCTTCAGCCCGAGAGCCTCTCGGGCTTCAGGTCGTCTCGCTTCTGCCGCGCTGCTGGGCACGCCCGCAGGCCGTACCGAGCTCCCCAGGTCGCGAGAGGCCTCAGAACCGCGCTGGCAGCGGCGCCCAGCTGATGCCCGCATACACCTGGCCCTGCGTCGTCTGGTTGAAGCGGATCGCGTTCTCGAAGTCCTGCGAACCGAAGCGCACGCCGACGTCGCCGGACCAGCTCCGCGTGAAGTTGTAGCGGAGGCCGGTGTCGAGCTGGAAGATCTGGTACTCGGCGACGGAGCGCGGCGTCGCCAGCGTCTTCGCCGCCGAGAGCTGGACGCGAAACGTCGTGCGGTCGACGCCGTAGTTCGCGGCGCCGACCGCGACGCCGCGTTGCACGAGCTCGCCGGAGAACAGATCGAGCCATGGCTGGACGCGCGCGAACGCGCCGATCTGGAGGCGCGGCCCACGTCCCGGCGGCGGCGCCATGAGCGGTGCGCCGGGATCGAGCTTCGGCAGGCCGTAGGCGTCGTAGAGAACGCCGGCGTCGAAGAGCGAGTACAGGCTGAAGCCGTTGATCGCGTCGCCGCCGAGCGTCGCGCCCGCTTCGAGCTCGGTCGAGAGCTTTTCCGTGAACCAGTGACGCCACGACTGCCGAGCCTCCGATCGGTAGATCACGGGGCCGGTGCGGTCGCCCTGGAAGAGGGTCTGGATCTGACCGCCGCCGACCGTGGTGACGAACCGGTCGTTCCGCGTCGCCGCGACCTCGAGCGCCAGGGTCGCGCCCGGCCCCGTCGTCATCGCCATGACGGCGCGCGCGTCGCTGTTGGCGCCGCCGAACGCGTTGTAGACGAAGCCGGGGATCAGGGCGACGCGACGCGTGACGCGGATCGGGACGAAGATCTGGGTCTGCGCGAACAGGAGCGTGAAGCGCGCGGCGATCGTCGACGGGATGATCGGGTTCGGCTCGGCCGGGAACCCCTCCCCGTTCCACGGGTCCTGGACGAGGAGCGAGGTCGTCGTGATGGGTCCGTACGCCGCAAACTGGTAGGCCGACAAACGCCAGCGCCGCCTCAGCACCTCGATCCCGACGCCCCCGTTGTGGAGCGCGGAGAGCGGCGTCTCGTTCGGATCACGCGTGTTGAGCGCTGCGCGGTTGACGAGCCGGTCGTCGATCGTGGGCTGCCCCGACGTCCGCGTGTAGACGAACCGGGGCTGGTAGAGCGCGACGAAGTGGGTCTGGCCGCCGTTCCAGATCCGGTCGTACCGCGCGAGCGGTTTCAGCTCGGTCTCGATCGCCGTGACGTCGTTGCCGGTGCGGGCTCGCTCTTCGACGCGCGCGCCGACCCACGCCTGCTGCGCGACGTCCATGTGCACCGGGTAGAACGGAAGCATCTCGCGGTTTAAGCCCTCGGCCGCCCAAGATACTCGGCACGCCCGACTCGCGTCGAGTGGTCGTTCGCCGCGCACGGCAAGATCCTCTTCGCGGATCGCCCCTCCGAGCCCACACGCGGAGCGCGCCGGGGGCACGACGCTTGCTCGCTCGCCGCCCCGTACGGATTGGAGGACGACATGTCGAAAGCGTTGGTGACGACGGACCACGAGGAGATCAAGGCCTGGGTCGAGGAGCGTGGCGGCTGCCCGGCTCGCGTGAAGCGCACTGCTCGCACCGGCCGCGGAGCCGACGCAGGCGTCCTGCGCATCGACTATCCCGGTTTCTCCGGCGTGCAGAGCCTCGAGAAGATCTCCTGGGACGAGTGGTTCCAGACGTTCGACAAATCCAAGCTCGCGTTCCTCTACCAGGACGAGGTCGCGGGCGGGAAGACGAGCCGCTTCTCCAAGCTCGTCTCGCGCGAGACCGTGGCAGAGAACGAGCGCGCGTCGCGGCGTGGGGCTCGGGCGGGCAGCCGCCGCGGGTCGGCGAGCGCACGTGGCGGTCGTGCCTCGTCGGGGCGAAATGGTGCGAAGGCGAGCGCGAAGAAGCGGAGCGCCTCGGCGAGCTCGGGTGGCACGACGCGCCGGAGTGGCAGTGCGAGCACGCGCCGCGGCACGAGCACCGGCGCGACGTCGCGGAGCACGTCCTCGGGCGGCGCGAGCAAGAAGAAGAGCAGCGCGCGGGGCCGGACGGGAACGTCGAGCTCGGCCCGATCGGCGCAGGGCGGGAGCTCGACGCGGAAGACGTCGTCCCGCGCGCGCACGGGCTCGTCCGCTAAGCGCACGTCACGTGGCGGCGCGAAGGCGTCCGCGTCGACGCGCTCGAACACGAAGCGCACGAGCGCGAGCTCGACGCGTCACATGAACGGCAACAGCGGCATGAACGGCGCGACCCGCAGCACGACGGTGAAGGCCGGCGGCGCGAGGCGGAGCGGCGGTCGCAAGGGCTCGCGCACGCGCGAGACGACGCTCCACCCGGGCGAGTCGCTCCGGATCGACGTGCGCGAAGGCCGCGCCTGATCGAGCCCGAGGCGTGGAGGAACCGTGGATCTACCGCGACGGGCGGCGGACCGAGGACGGTCCGCCGCTGCGAGAGGCCGTCGTGCGCGCAGCTCGCGCCGCGCTCTGCGAGAGAGCGGAGGCGCGGCGTCGAGCTGCGGTACGTGCCCTCGTCGTCGCGGGTGAGCTCGAAGCGGGGCTGACCGACGCGCGCGGAGATGCCATGTCCGACGACGACGTCCTCCGGACGGCAGCCGTCACCGACGTGCTCGCCGGGCTCGTGCTCGCGACGTGCACCGAGGTCGAGGTCGCGCGTGCGCTCGCCCTCCTCGAGCGGGTCGAGGTCCCGGCGCGCCTCGTCGTGACGCCGCCCGAGGGCTTCGCCTACTACGCGCTCGCGCCGGAAGCGTACGCGCGGGCGGCGGTCGACGAGATCGCGGCACGAGGGGCGAGCTCCGTGCTCGTCGTGGGGATCCGCTCGATCGGCACCACGTTGTCCGCGATGGCGCGCGCCGCGCTCCGCGCGCGCGGCGTGGCGGCCGAGCGCACGACGGTCCGGCCGAGCGGCTCCCCGGCCGGACGGACGCTCGCCTTCGAAGGCGCGCACACGAACGCGCTCGCGTGGGCGCGGGGGCGCGGCGCGCATGTCCTCGTCGTCGACGAGGGCCCGGGCCAGAGCGGCTCGACGTTCCTCGCAACGGCGGAGGCGCTCGCGCGCGTCGGCTTCGCAAGCGATCGCATCACGATGGTGTGCAGCCATCGGCCCGACCCGGCGAAGCTCGGCGCATCGCGTGCCGTCGATCGGTGGCGCGCGTTCCGTACGCGCGTCGCGCCGGGCGACACGCGCGAGCCCGCGCACGCCGCCGAGATCTCGGGCGGCTCCTGGCGCGCGCGTCTCTACGACGACGAGCGAGAGTGGCCTGCGGTGTGGCCGCAGGCGGAGCGACGGAAGCTCCTCGATCGTGACGGCGCTCGGCTGATCAAGTACGAGGGCCTCGGCCGCTCCGGCGACGAGGCGCTCGCGCGCGCGAGGACGCTCGCGGAAGCCGGCACGAGCCTGGAGCCTCGGGACGAAGGCGACGGGTGGGTCTCGTATCCGTGGCTCGAAGGCGCTCGGCCGCTCCGTGGCGCCGACCTCGACGAGAGCCTCCTCGAGCAGCTCGCGGCCGCGTGCGCAGCGCGCGCGCGCCTCTGTCCGACGACGCGACCGGCGGAGGACCTCGGGCCGGTCGTGACGAAGAACCTCCGCGTCCTCTTCGGCGCGTCGCCACGCGAGCCGCTCGCGCTGCCGGCGCCGCGCCCCGCGATCGTGAACGGACGGATGGCGCCCCACGAGTGGCTCCGGACGAAGGACGGCCGCGTCATCGCGACCGATGCGGTGTCGCACGGCGACGATCACTTCTTCCCCGGCCCCACCGACATGGCGTGGGACCTCGCCGGGATGATCGTCGAGTGGTCCCTGCCCGAGCGCGGATGTCGCGATCTCGTCGCGCGGTACGCGGCCCTCGCGGACGACGACGCGAGCTCGCGGATCGACGCGTGGGTCGTCGCCTACGCGACGACGCGCGCGGCAACGATGGCGGTCGCGGCGGCGTCGCTCCACGGGACGCCGGAGCACGATCGCGTCGCGCGCGCGCTCGCGGGGTACCGGGAGCACGCGTCACGCGCGATCGCGCGGGCGGGGATCGAGCTCCTCCCGCCGAATCACTTCACGTAGAGCTGCGCGGCGGCGAGGCCGCCCCCCTTTTTCGCGCGCAGCACGAACTTCGCCGGTGCGGCCATCGGGCTGATCGGCTTCAGGCAGTTGCCCTTCCCACCGATCGAGGCCTGCGGGCCGGAGCCGCCCGCCGTCCCGATGCTCGGCGAGAACCCGGGGAGCGGGGTCGTGTACATCATCTCGACCTCGACCGCCTGCGGGCCGGCGCCGGCCGCGACGAGCGTGTAGCAGCGACCGGGCTGGAACGTGAACGCGGCCTCGAGCGTCTGCCCTTCCTGGAACATCCCCGCGACGGTGGGTCCGTCCTTCGTCATGCCGGGCGCTTCCGTCGCCGCCAGCATGTTCAGGGCTGCCGTCGCGACCTGCGCGGCGTTCGGGTCGAGCGCCTGTGCCGTGTTCCCCGGCGGCGGCGTCCCGATCGGCGGGAGGGTCGGGATCCCGGTCGGCGCCGCCGTCGGGGGCGTCGTCGGCGCCGGCGCGGCCGTCGCGGTCGCGGTCGGCGGAGGTCCGGGCGGGACGTTGGTCGCCGTGTTCGGCTGGGGGTCGCTGCCTCCGCACGCCATCACGAGCCCTGCTGCGCCGAGAGCCGAAGCCAAGCCGATCGTCCGCGAGAGAAAATCCTTCATGCACCCCGAACGCGTGCAGCGGCGAGGACCTTACAGTCGAGGGATCAGCGCCGTTCGCGCGCGAGGGCGGCGAGGAGCGCGGTCCGACTCGTCACGCCCGACTTCCCGAAGATGTGGGTGAGGTGGGACTCGACGGTGCGTTCCGTGCACTTCAGCTTCGTCGCGATCGTCTTGTTCGTGTAGCCCTCGGCGACGAGGCGGAGGACCTCGGCCTGACGATCGGTGAGCTCCCAGAGCTGCGCGACGAGCGCCACGTTCTCCTCGAGCGACGAAGGCGAGCGCAGGATGACGAGGAAGTAGACGTGCGAGGCCCCTTCGCACCGGAGCGGCGTCACGAGCGGGGCGCCCTTCCGCGGGGGGTGGTCGAGCTGCGTTGCCTCGACGAGCGCGGCGCGGAGCTCGGCGCCTCCGTCGGGCGCCTCCGCGAGCGCCACGTCACCACGACGATTCGCGCACAGTACCGTTCCGCTCGACGAAACGATGTACGCAGGCGCCCCGACGAAGTCGAGCGAGGCCTGGAGCGCCACGCGTGCCATCGGCCCGTCGCCGAGGAGCCGCGCGAACGTCACCGCCGAAGGCGTCGAAGGCACGCTCCTCACTGCGCCGCCCCCGTCGTGCCACGGAGCGCCTCGAGCACCGCGGTCCGCATCTCCGCCGCGCTCGCCCAGCGGTCGTTTGGATCGAACCACAGCGCCATGTCGACGACGTGTGCGACCGCGTCCGGGACGTCGGGGCAGACCGATCGGATCGTCCTCGCCTGACGGGTCGCCGCCGCGATGAGGCGGTCGACGGGCGACCCGCTCGCGTGGACGAGCTCCCCCGTGATCATCGTGAACGACATCGCGCCGACCGAGAAGACGTCACTCCGTGCGTCGACTTCGGCGTTCCGGCCACGCGCTTGCTCGGGCGACATGAAGTCGGCGGTGCCGACCAGGTCGCCCACCGGCGTGGAGCGCGAGTCGCCGATCCGACGGGCGAGCCCGAAGTCGAGGACGCGGACGTCGTCGGCCGTCGTGAGGAAGACGTTCGCGGGCTTGACGTCACGGTGGACGATGCCCTTCTCGTGTGCCGCCGAGAGCACGGCGAGCACGTCCGCGGTGACGCGGAACGCGCGCGGCGCGGGGAGCGTGCCGCCGCGTGCGCGTAGCTCGGCCTCGAGCGTGCGCCCTTCGAGGAGGTCCATCACGAGGTAGACGATGCCGTCCTCTTCGCCGGCGTCGCGCATGCGGACGACGCCGTCGTGTTCGATCCGGTTCGCCACCTGCGCTTCGCGGAGGAAGCGCGTGCGCACGCCGTTCACCGTCGCGAGCTCCGCGTGGAGGACCTTCACCGCGACGCGCTCGGCGTCGCGCGTGCGCGCTTCGTAGACGGCGGCCATCCCGCCGAGACCGAGCAGTCGTTCGAGCGCGAGCGATCCGAGAACCCGACCGACACGCGCTTCTGCGCGCGAGCGAAGTGAGGGCTCGAACAGCACCGCCCCGGAGAGTACGGGCGTTCCCCGATCCCTCAAATGAGGGGAAACCGTAATGCCGCGTCACTCGGACGCACCTAGCGCGTCGGCGTCGATGCCGGCGTCGGAAGCGTGCCCGTCGTCTCGATCCGCTGTTCCTGCTTCTCGATCTCGGCGAGCACGATCTCGGGCGCGACCTCCTGCTTCAGCACGTCGACCGCCCGACGATCGGGCACCTCGATCCCGAGCTTGCCCGCCATCGCGTCGACGATCTCGAGCAGCTTCGTGATCTCGTACTCCGCGAGCAGGTTGATCTGGAGGTCGAGGTCGGCGCGCCGATCCTGGACCTCCGCCATCCGGTTCTGGCTGATGAGCACGAAGGTCGAGAGGAAGATCGCCTCGACCGAGGCCCACATCGCCAGCATCACGAACGGGAACGGGTCCCACGGCTCGATGAACGGGACGATCCCGGTGTTCAGGATCAACCAACCGCCGAACAGCACCGCGTGCACGAGCACGAAGCTCATGCTCCCGGTGAACCCGGTGATCGCGTCGGCGATCCGATCCGCGCGCGTCTTCCGCCGCTCCTCTGCCGCCCTCGCCTCGAGCAACGTCCTCACGTTGCGCGAGACGAGGCGGTGGAGATCCGTCGCGGGGTCCTCGTGACGTCGGCGCATGCGCGCCGGGCGTGCACGGGGCGAGCCTCTCCGTGATCAGTCGTAGTACTCGGCGCCGAGGTGGGTGATGAGCTCTTCGCCGATCAGGTAGCGGATGGTGTTCTTCAGCTTCTTCTGCTGGATGAACAAGTCGTGCTCGGGCGTGAGGCCCGGAGCCGCCATCGGCGACTTGAAGTAGAAGCTGAGCCACTCCTGCGTTCCACGGAGCCCCGCGCGCTGCGCGAAGTCCATGAAGAGCGCGAGGTCGAGGACGATCGGCGCCGCGAGGATCGAGTCCCGGCAGAGAAAATCGATCTTGATCTGCATCGGGTAACCGAGCCATCCGAAGATGTCGATGTTGTCCCAGCCCTCCTTCGCGTCGCCGCGCGGCGGGTAGTACTCGATGCGGACCTTGTGGAAGA
>JBDHVE010000015.1:0-82309 GCA_039809485.1 Polyangiaceae bacterium
CGCGACACCTGCGCGCCGCCGAAGGAGCGGTTCGCGAGCGTGCCGCCGTACTCGCGCGCGAACGGGACGCCCTGCGCGACGCACTGGTCGATGATGTTCACGCTGATCTGCGCGAGGCGGTAGACGTTCGCCTCACGCGCGCGGTAGTCGCCGCCCTTCACCGTGTCGTAGAAGAGGCGCCAGATGCTGTCGCCGTCGTTCTGGTAGTTCTTCGCGGCGTTGATGCCGCCCTGCGCGGCGATCGAGTGCGCGCGGCGGGGGCTGTCCTGGAAACAGAAGCAGTGCACGTCGTAGCCGAGCTCGGCCATCGAGGCCGAGGCGGCGGCGCCGGCGAGGCCGGACCCGACGACGATCACGCTGTACTTGCGCTTGTTCGCCGGGTTGACGAGCTTCATGTCGAAGCGGCGCTTGTCCCACTTCTTCTCGATGGGACCTTCGGGGATGCGGGCGTCGAGGGACGCGGGCGGCATATCCATGTTTCTCACCTGACCACGGCGGCGAGGACCGCGACGGGAACGGCGGCGAAGCCTGCCGCGACGATCGCGGCGAGGGCATACGCGATGACCCTGGCCTTCTGCGCGTAGCGCGGATGGCTGAGGCCGAGGGACTGGGTGAAGCTGAAGAGGCCGTGCTGGAGATGCATGAACAGCATCCCCATGCTGACGATGTAGACGACGGCGATGAGCGGGTTCTTGAACGCGCTCGTCACGTTGTGGAACACGTCACCCTCGATGAAGTCGGGGTGCACGGTGCCGGTCGTGAAGTGCAGGATGTGGAAGACGATGAACGCGGCAAGCGCGTAGCCCGTCCAGATCATGAAGCGCGATGCGGGCGTCGCGGCCCGGTAGGCGTGCTTCGCATAGGCGACGGGGCGGGCGGCGGCCTTCAGCGCATAGAGCTGGATCGCGGCGCGGATGTGGAGCACCACCGAGAGGAGGAGCACGGCGCGCGCGGCCCAGAGCAAGGGCATCGAGGTGCGCAGCAGCTCGGCGTAGTGGTTGAACTTCTCGGCGCCGCCCATGACGCCGAGGTTGCCGGCCATGTGGACGACGACGAAGCCGGCGAGGACGAGGCCGGTGACGGCCATCACGACCTTCTTGCCGATCGTCGCTCGGTAGAACCGGGACCCGGGATTCGAGGTGTTCGTAGCAGTAGCGCTCATGGTCGTTCCTCAGCGGCAGCGCCCACGGGAGCGGAAGCTCCCGGCCGCACCGCGGCCGCGATCGCCACATAGTGAACACCGGGCCTGAAAGCCAGCTTGTCGCGCGTCGGTCGGTAGGGCCGAGCACGGATCCTGCTCACGGCAGCGCTCGGCGCCGCGATGCAAGCCAATTCGACCGAAAAACCGCGTCGCTCAGCGCTTCACGCCGAGGTGGTCGACGTAGTGCTCGTAGACGGCCCAGTCGACCCCGAGCTCGGCGGCGAGGAGGCGCTCCAGGTTGGTCGCGAAGAAGTGCTCGTGCCGGTACGGCGAGTCGCCGGCGTCGCCGGGCTCGCCTTTCACTTCCCCGCGCTCGCGTGCCTCCTCGAAGCGCACGTCGAAGCGGCTGATCGTCTCCTCGTCGATCCCGCGACGGCGCGTGAGCATCATCTCGACGAGCTCGTGGACCGCAAGCGGCGTCCCCTCACCGGTTCGGATCCGGATCGGGTTCCGGGGCCGGCGGCGGATCGATCGGCGGAGGCGGCGAAGGCTCCTGACCCGGCCGCGGCGAAGGCGCTGGTTGCGTGTGGGGCAGCTTCATCGGCACAGGTGAGAGCATCGCCCGTGCCGTCATTCGGATGCGGCGCTTCCCGGGCGGCGCGGCCTGATGCGCGGGCGCCGGCGCGCGCGCTCGCGACACAGCCTCACGTCGCCACGCTCGTGCTCACTTCGCGACGCGGAGCACGGCGCCGGTGCCCGCCGTCTTCCCGGCGTTCACCCAGTAGACGAACTTGTCGTCGGTCGTCAGCGCGACGGGAGCGTCCTGCGAGACGGCGAGCGCCTGCGGGCCGCCCGGACACCCGGGGAGCGTGCAGTGCATCACGCGTCCGGTCGTCCCGATCGACTCGACCCAGGTGAGGCCGCTCGCGTCGGCGACGATGTCGGCGATCTTCCCGGTGCCGGCGGCGGGCCCCGTGCCGCCGACGTTCGTGCCGACCCCGCCGCAGCCCGCGAGCGGGCACGAGAAGACGGCGTCGTACGTCGCGTCGGCCGAGCGCGACGCGTAGACGACGTCGGCGAAGATGGTGACCCACGTGCCTTCGTTCATGAGGCGCGTCGGTTTCGTGTTCGAGAACGGACCGGCCCACACGCCGCGATTGCCGCCGGTCGCGCCGTCCGAGTTGGTGAACGCCATCTGACCACCCGAGAGCGCGAAGCGCGTCGACTCCGCGATCGTCGCCGTCGTCAGGTACTCCTTGCCCTTCGAGCCATCGAGGTAGATCTTCGTGACGACGCCGGTGGGGTCGTAGCGGAGCGCGGTGTTGCCCTCGACGCGGAGCTCGGTGCCGAGCTGCGCGTCGTCGATCGTCGTCGGCGCGAGCCCGCAGCCGGCAACGGCGCACTTCCGGAGCTCGAACTGCTGGGTGCCGTTCTGGTTGCCGAGCCAGTAGGCGTTCGTCGCGTCGACGTGCACCGTGTGCGGACCGCGCGCGATCGTCTCGCCGTTCTCGAGCGTGACCGGGGAGATCCCGGCGCTCACGCAGCCGTCCTTCGGGCACACGCGCGGTCCGTCGGTCGCGAGCACGACGAGCGCGGTCTGGTTCACCGCGACCGCGACCGGCCCGGTGAGCCCGCTGACGAGCGTGCTCGGCTTGCACGTCTTCTCGCAGGCGCCGCCGCCGCAATCGTGACCGCACTTCCCGCAGTTCTTCGGATCGGTGTCGAGCGACGTCTCGCAGACGCCATCACCGTTGCAGTCCGCGAGCGGTGCGGGACACGTCGAGCCCGCATCCGGGGTCGGACCTCCCGAGTCGCTCGTCGCCGCGTCGGCGGCGGGGGTGCCGCCGTCGGGGATGGTCGTCGGCTCGACCGGGGCAGCGGCGTCTTCTCCGAGACAGGCGCCGCCCGCGGCAGCGACGAGGACGACGACGGCGTAGGACAGGTGATGGGCGCGCACGGAGAAGCTCACGTGCGCAATCCTAGACGAGGGACGCGGCTTCAGCGCACGGGACGCGCGAGCGCTTCGAGCGCGGCCGCCGTCTTCGTCTGCTGCACCTTCGCCTGCGTGAGCCGATGGGCGTCGAGCCACGCGAGCAGCGCAGTCTCTTTCGCCCGAACGTTGGCCGTCTTCACCTTCACGGACGCCTCGAGCGTGGTGTTCCCGCCGGGCACGTCCCAGCGCTCGAACGTGATCTCCTCGGCGAGGTCCTCGGCCTCGAGCTTCCACACCGTGGAGGAGATCGGGCCGAACGGGCGCACGTCGAGCGTCGTGATCGCGTGACCGCGCTGCGCCGCGAACCGCTCCGCCTTCGAGGTCCAGAGCGCGGCGATCGCCCGTGGGTCACGCGCGGCGCGCTTGATCCGGCTGCCGTCGACCGACTCGGTCCACGAGCACGACGACGTGCCCTGCGAGCCCGCGTTCACGTCGAGCTCACACTTCAGCTCGGCTTCACCTTGGAGCGAGCGGACGACCTGCGACGGAACGAAGGGGCGGAGCTTAACCGTGATGTCGTCGTCCCCGTCCTCGCCGTCGCGCGACCGGAGGAGGAGCCCCGCCTTCGAGAGCTCGAGCCGCGGCGTGTCGTAGAACGTGATCGTGCGCGTGCTCGGGCGTGCGCCGAGCGAGGCGGGATCGAAGGCGGCCTCGGCGAGCAGCACCTTGACCTCGGCGCGCTCCGGCAGCTCCTTCGCGACCTCTTCTTCCGCCGTCGTGCTGCCGTCGACGGCACAGCCGACGAGCGCCGAGAGCAGCATCGGGACGAGGCAGTGCCGCAGGGTCATCGCGCGGCCGCAGTGTGACACGTCTCGGTCGACGCGCCAGTGACGCTGGCACCGTTCGTGGATCTGCCGGACTCGACGAAAGGGAAGGAGCACGCGATGGCTACCACGACCGACGCGATCGACCTGGTCAGGACGATCTTCGAGCACCTCGACCGTCACGACGTCGAGGCGCTCGTCCCGCTCGCGGCCGACGACCTGATCGAGGAGTGGCCGATCGTCGGCCGCCTCGTCGGGCGCGAGGCGGTGCTCGAGCACTTCCGCGGCCTCTTCCGCGCGCTGCCCGACCTGCGCTTCGAAGTGCTGCGCGTGGCGGCTGCAGACGACACCGTCTTCGTGCACTGGCACGTCACGGGCAGGTTCTCCGGCGATCCGTTCGCGGGCATCCGCGCGACCGGGCGACGAATCGATCTGCGCGGGACCGACTGCTTCACGGTGCGCGACGGCACGGTCGCCGCGAACTTCATCGCCTTCGACGGGATGGAGTTCGCGGCGCAAGCCGGCGTGCTCCCACGTCACGGCTCCGTCGGCGACCGCGTGATGACCTCGACGGTCAACGCGCGAACGCGCGTGAAGGAGCTCCTGCACCTCTGAGCGGCGTCACTGCACGCAGACCTTCCGGTTCTTCGCGCCGCCGCCGGTCGAGCGGCAGTTGAAGGCCGCGTTCGCGTACTTCTGGCAGTAGACGTTCGGGTCCGTCTCGCCCGCGCGCGAGACGTCGGCCGCCTCGCAACTGAGAAAGCACATCTGCTGGCCGGTCGACTCGAACGGCCCACACACCTGAGCGCGTCCTCCCGGGCACTCTCCCGCAACCGCGCAGCAGTCCGTGTCCGCCTGACAGAGGTGCGTGCAGTAGCCGTTCGGCACGCGCGTGAGGCACTGGACGGCGCCCTTCAGCGTGCCCGCTTCCTGCAGACCCGGGTAGCACTCGGCCGCCGACGCGCACGCAGTGCCGACGTTCTCCGCCGGCGGCGGATCGTCGTCACCGCACGCCGGAAGGTGCGCGAGGGCGAAGAGACCGGAGGCGAAGACGACGCCGAAGCGTGCACGCGAGGAGATCGGCATGCGCACCATCGTGCGCGAGGACGACCCTCCGTGTCACGCCGGCGCGCGTCTCTCAGCGCTTCGCGCCGGCGTCCTTGCCCGGGACGCCGCCGCGCGGTTCCTTCTCCGTGACCGCCTTGCTCGCTTGTCTGTAGCGGCGCCGCATGTCCTCCGCGACGTCACGCCGCTTCCAGAAGAGGTCCTCGCTCTCCTTCGGGTCGGCCTCGAGGTCGAAGAGCGAGAAGCGCACGTCGTTGCCGTAGGCGACGATCTTCCACGTCTCGTGGATCAGGGCTCGCCGCCGCTCGTTGTAGTCGTCCTCGGGGAGATCGACGAGGACGTCGCGCGCTTCGGCCGGGCCGCCGCGCAGCTCCGGGACGAGGCTCGTACCGCGGAGCTCGCCTGTCTTCGCGCCGAGGAGCTCGGCGAAGGTCGGTACGAGATCCGCGTGGCCGCGCGGCGTGTCGATCGTGCGGGCCACGGCGCCGGGGACGGCGAAGAACAGCGGCACGTGGACGAGCTCCTCCCAGAGCTCGTGGGCGTGCCGCGTCATGTTGTGCTCGCCGAAGGCTTCGCCGTGATCGGCGGTGACGACGATCGCCGTGCGCGGAGCCCACGGCTGCGACTCGATGAAGTCGAGCAGCTTGCCGATCCACGTGTCGGTGAAGAGGACCTCGCCGTCGTAGAGGTCTCGCGCGCGGGTGCCGAACGCGGGTTGCCCCGGATGCGGTTTGTACTCGTCGTGCGGGTCCATGTAGTGGAACCACGCGAAGAACGGGCGGCCGCTCGACGATGTCTCGCGTGCGACGTTCGTGAGCACCTCGATCGCGAGCGGCGTCAGCTTGTCGCTCGTGACGTAGGGATCGGTCTGGTAGTCGAACGGGATGTCCGGCACGAGGCGCCACGTCGCGAAGCCGTTCTCGAACCCCGACTGGCCCTTGCCGAAGTAGGCGTGCGCGTGGGCTCCCACGCACGGGATGCCCTGTTCGCCGAGCGTGGTGCAGAAGAAGTCCTTCGGGTCGAGGTACTTCGTGAAGAACGTCCCCGTGCGCGCGAGCTCGGACGGAACCTTCCCGGTGAGGAAGCCCGCGACGCTCTTCGACGTGAACGAGGACGTCGAATACGCGCGCGTGTACGAGACCGACCGCGCGTGGAGCTCGGTGAGGCGCGGCGCGATCGCGCGCGGGTAGCCGGCCCACGGCATGTCGGCACGGAGGCTGTCGACGGTGAGGAGGACGACGTTCATCGGGCGCGGCGGCGCCGGCGCCACGGCCGCGTCGACCGGCTCGAGATCGGCGCGCGTCGTCGACGCGTCCGCCGCGGCGGGCCGCGCGTCGGGCGGCGGTCGCTTCGTGCACCCCGCGAGCGCGAGCACGAGCGGTGGCAGGAGACCGAGTCTCGTCACGTCCGTCCCCGTAGCACATCGCTCAGGTGGGCACGAAGCACCTCCCACGGCGGAGTGCTTCGAGCGGGTAGCGCGTCCCGCGCCAGCACACGCCACCGCGGGCGAGCGTGAGCAGCATCGATCGCATCGTGCCGAAGACGAGGAGCGCGATCCCGAGCGGCGCGAAGATCGCCGGCACGAGCGGCCTCCGCATCCAGCGGCACGCGAAGAGCTGCGTGGCGACGAGCAGGATCAGCGCGGCCGTCGCGACGAGCCGCGACGGACCGCTGCCGAACGCGACGACGAAGAGCGGACCGAGCTCCGCGAAGGCGAGCACGCAGGCGAACAGGAGCGCCCGCGCGACGCTGTAGCCCATCGACGCGAAGCCGTTCTTCTCCATCCCGCGGATCGCCTCCGGCAGCGAGCGGTAGTAGTGGAGCCCGACGAAGCCGCGCGCGCCGAGCAGCGCTTGCCTCGCACCCGACCACTTCAGTCGTTGTCCGAGCGCCGCGTCGTCCGCGACCTCGAGCGCGAGCGGCGCGAGGCCCCCGGCGCGCTCGAGCGCGGCGCGCCGGACGAGGCTGAAGACGCCGCCGCCGACCGAAGCACGCGACCGCGGGTCTTCGAGCGTCCAGGCGCGCGACGCGATCACGATGAAACGGAGGAAGGTGTTCATCAGCACGTCGAGCCAGAACGTCGAAGACCAGATCGTCGGGACGACGGCCACGTGATCGAGACCACGGGCCTCCGCGTACGCGACGATCCTGGCCAGCGTCCCGGGCTCGTGGTGGACGTCCGCGTCGCTGAACAGGATCCACTCCCCCGCGCTGCGCGTCACACCGACGTGGAGCGCGTGCACCTTCCCGAGCCAGCCCTCCGGGAGGTGCTCGACGTGGATAGGGACGACGCGCGGGTCGTGCGCGGCGAGCTCGTCCACGATCGCGCCGGTCGCGTCGGTGGAGCGGTCGTCGACGACGACGTACTCCGCGTTCGGATAGCCCTCGCCGAGGCGCGAGGCGAGCGCCGTACCGAGCGTCGCCTCCTCGTTGCACGCCGGGATGACGACCGACACCCGCGGCCAGCGCGCGGGCTCCGGCGGATCCAGCTGCTCGACGAGCGGCACCGCCCGGACGACGCGGGCGGCGGCCACCGAGAGCGCAACGGCGTAGCCGAGGAGGAGGACCGCGACGGGCAGCATGCCCGTCCCCTCCTCCACGTCGCGTGCCACGCCTCGGTGCGAACGATCCTGCGACGAAAGGAGGCCCCATGATCCGACTTCCACGACGGGTTGACCAGCCCGTCCGCCGCCCGTTGCCAAAGTGACAGCGGCGCCCGCGTTGGTGTTAGAACGACGGGGATCGATGCGGCTCTCGTTTCGTCGTCCGGGACTCTGGATCCTGCTCGCCTGCGTCGTCGTCGCGGTCGCGTTCTTCGTGCTCTGGGCACGCGGACCGAAGGTGAAGGTCGCCTCCGCGACACGGCGGGATCTCGAGCAGCACGTCGTCTCGAGCGGACGGGTCTGGGTCGAGGCGCGCGTGCAGGTCGCCGCGCAGACGCCGGGCCTCGTCGTCGCGGTCGGCGCGATCGAGGGCCAGCACGTGAAGGCCGGCGATCTCCTCGTCCAGATCGACGACGCCGAGGCACGTGCCGCCGTCGCGCAGGCGAAGGCGGCGGTCGATCAGGCGAGCGCGCGGGTCGAGCAGCTCCGGCGCGTGGGCGCGATCGTCGCGACCGAAGCGCTCCGGCAGGCCGACACGAATCTCGAGCGCGCCGAGGTGGAGCTCGAACGCGTGCAGAAGCTCGCCGCCTCCGGCGCGGTCGCCCAGACCGAGCTCGACAACGCGCGGCGCTCCGTCGATCTCGCCCGCGCGCAGAAGACGGCAGCGGAAGCGCAGCGGATCGCTTCGGCGCCGATGGGCGCCGACTCGCGCATCGCGCTGACGGCGCTCCTCCAGGCGCAGGCGCAGTTTGCCGGCGCGAACGTCCGCCTCGCGCAGACGCGGATCGTCGCGCGGCAGGACGGCGTCGTCCTCACGCGCTCGGTCGAGCCGGGCGACGTCGTGCAGCCCTCGCGGACGCTGATGGTCGTGGCGGCGGACGCCGATCCCCAGCTCGTCTTCCAGCCCGACGAGCGGAACCTCGCCTGGATCAAGCTCGGACAGAAGGCGCGCGCGTCCGCCGACGCGTACCCGCAGCAGGTCTTCGACGGCGAGGTGAGCTACATCGCGCCTTCGATCGATCCCCAGCGAGGGAGCGTCGAGGTGAGGCTCCGCGTGCCCCATGCGCCGAGCTTCCTCCTCCCCGACATGACCGTCTCCGTCGATCTCACCGTCGCGCAGCGGCAGAGGGCGCTCGTCGTCCCGAGCGATGCCGTGAGGGACGCCGCCACGCCGACGCCTTGGCTCTTCACGGTCGAAGGCGGGCGGCTCGTGCGCAAGGACGTCAAGCTCGGCATCCGCGGCGAGGGCGCGACGGAAATCACGGAAGGCGTCGCCGAGGGCACCACCGTCGTCCTGCCCGACGGCCAGCTCCTCCAGCCCGGCCAGCGCGTGCGCACGGAGCGCGAGTGAGATGCCGTTCGAGTGGTTCGTGGCGCTCCGGTACATGCGCGACGCGAAGGGCCAGACCGCGCTCATCCTCGCGGCGGTCTCGGTCGGCGTCAGCGTCATCGTGTTCCTCTCGGCGCTGATCAACGGGCTCCAAGCGTCGCTGATCGACAAGACGCTCGGCTCGCAGCCTCACGTCACGCTGCGGGTGATGCGCGAGGAGCCGCGACCGCTCGTGATGGCCGATGCCGATCGCGCCGTCGCGCGCGCGGTGCAGCCCGCGCCGCAGCGTCTCCGGTCGATCGATCAGTGGCCGCTCGTGATGGCGGACGCCGAGCGGACCGCCGGCGTCACGGCGGCGGCTCCGACCATCATCGGCGCGGGCTTCGCGGTCCGCTCGGATGCGAAGAACGCCGTCGTCGTCCGTGGCGTGGACCCGGAGCGCTATCTCGCGATCATCGACGTGCGGAAGCGGATGACCGCCGGCCGCTTCGACGTCGCCGGCGGCGACGCGGTGATCGGCGCCGTGCTCGCCGACGAGCTCGGCGTCGGCGTCGGCGACAAGATCCGGATCACGACGACGGAGGGGATCGACGACGTCGTCTCGATCACGGGCGTCTTCTCGCTCGGCAACGAGGGCGTCGACAAGACGTGGGTGATCACCTCGCTCCGGAGAGCGCAGGCGCTCTATGCGTTGCCCGGCGGCGCGACGTCGATCGAGCTCAAGGTCGCGGACGTCTTCGCCGCCGAGCGGATCGCAGGCGAGGTCCGCGGGCGCACCGGGCTCCAGGCCGACAGCTGGATGAAGATCAACGCCGAGCTCCTGACCGGGCTCTCGGCGCAGAGCAGCTCGAAGAGCATGATCCAGTTCTTCGTCGTCGTCGCGGTCGCGCTCGGGATCGCGAGCGTCCTCATCGTCTCGGTCGTCCAGAAGTCGCGCGAGATCGGGATCCTCCGCGCGGTCGGCACCGCACCGAGTCGCGTCCTCCGCATCTTCCTCATCCAGGGCGCCGTCCTCGGGCTCGCCGGGTCGTTCGTCGGCTCCGCGCTCGGCGCGCTCCTCTCCAAGCTGTTCGAGGGCATCGCGCGTGGTCCGGACGGAGGGCCGAAGTTCCCCGTCCAGCTCGACCTCCAGCTCTTCGTGTTCGCGACCGTGCTCGCGACCGGGGTGGGCCTCCTCTCGGCGGTGATCCCGGCGCGGCGTGCGGCGAAGCTCGATCCGGCGACGGCGATCCGCAATGGCTGAGCCGCTCCTCGTCGTCGAAGGCGTGGTGAAGGAATACGGCGAGGGCGTGATCACGCGCGCGCTCGCCGGCGTCGACCTCACGCTCGAGAAGGGCGAGTTCGCGGCGCTGATCGGCCCCTCCGGCTCGGGCAAGAGCACGCTCCTCAACATCATCGGCCTCCTCGATCGCCCGACGCGTGGGCGCGTCGTCGTCGGCGGGCAGGACACGACCGGGCTCGACGAGGAAGGCCTCACCCGCGTCCGCGCGCGGACGCTCGGGTTCGTCTTCCAGTTCCACCACCTCCTCCCGATGTTCAGCGCGCTCGAGAACGTCATGCTGCCGGCCTGGGGCGACGAAGGCGTCCCCTCCCGCACGATGAAGGAGCGCGCGACCGAGCTGCTCGAAGCGGTCGGGCTCGCGGACCGCATGCACTACAAGGCGACCGATCTCTCCGGCGGGCAGCAGCAGCGCGTCGCGATCGCCCGCGCGCTCTCGCGTCGCCCGCCCCTCGTCCTCGCCGACGAGCCGACCGGGAACCTGGACACCGAGTCCTCGAACGACGTGTTCGAGTTGATGCGCCGCTTCAACCGCGAGCTCGGGACCACGTTCCTCGTCGTCACGCACGATCCGCGGATCGCGGAGCGGTGCGATCGGATCGTCGAGATCGTCGACGGCCGGATCCGCTCCGACCGGCGCGTGAGCCCGCCGACCTGATTGTCCGCGAGCGCGAACAGTCTGGCCACGACAACGAACTCCTCCGCGCGGGGCCGGCCCCTACGTTCAGGTCGTACCCATGAGCAAATCGCGCGTCGCCATCCTCCGCACGAGACCGGCCACCGTCCGCGAGGACTACCACCGGGTGATGAACCTCGCGGGCTATCAGGACGTCGTCGACAAGACGGCGGACACCGCGCTGAAAGTGAACATCTCGTGGCACTTCTTCTACCCGAGCGCGTCGACGACACCGTGGCAGCTCGACGGCGTCATCGGCGCGATGAAGAAGGACGGCTACGACAAGTCGCTGATCCATGCCTGCCAGAACCGCACCGTCGTCATCGATGCGCACCTCGGCGAGCGCGAGAACAAGCAGCTCGACGTCATCCAGGATCACGGGATCAGGAACGTCCACCTCTACGAGGGCGAGGACTGGATCGACATCCGTGACGCGGTCGGGGACCTCACGAAGAGGTTCCTGTGCCTGAACGAGGTCTACCCGCGCGGCTTCTCGATCCCGAAGCGCTTCATCGGCGAGAACATCATCCATCTGCCGACGGTGAAGACCCACGTCTTCACGACGAGCACGGGCGCGATGAAAAACGCGTTCGGCGGGCTCCTCAACGAGCACCGCCACTGGACGCATCCCGTCATCCACGAGACGCTCGTCGACCTCCTCATGATCCAGAAGAAGATCCATCGCGGGGTCTTCGCGGTCATGGACGGCACCTTCGCGGGCGACGGTCCCGGACCGCGCTGCATGGTCCCGCACGTGAAGAACGTCCTGCTCGCGTCGAGCGATCAGGTCGCGATCGACGCCGTCGCCGCGAAGCTGATGGGCTTCGACCCGATGCGCGACTGCAAGTTCGTCCGCCTCGCGCACGACCTCGGGCTCGGCTGCGGAGACCCGCGCGACATCGAGATCGTCGGCGATCAGGACGCGGCGGCCGAGAACTGGCGGTTCGACGGCCCCTACAAGGAGATGACCTTCGCCTCGAAGAACCAGCATCGCATCTACTGGGGTCCGCTGAAGAAGCCGGTCGAGTGGTCGCTGAAGACGTGGCTCGCGCCCTGGGCGTACGTCGCGAGCGTCGTCTACCACGACATGTTCTGGTACCCGCGCTTCGCGAAGGAGCGGATGGCCCCGATCCTCGAGAGCGACTGGGGACGCCTCTTCGCGAACTGGGGCAAGGTCCCCGGAGACGAGCGCGGCTTCTCGGACGTCGGACCGGCGAGCCCCGACCTCGTCGAGGTCGGCGCGAAGCACCTCGCCGAGGGCATCCGCCTCGTCGGCATGGCGGTGAAGGAGTCGCCCGAGATGCAGGCGCGGAAGCGCCGGGCTAGAGGTGATGATCGCCGGCCGTCTCGGGCTGATACCGGATCGATGTGACCGTCGTCGTGCGCTTCCCGTCGGCGATCTCCGCACCGACGGAAGCGCCGAGCAGCGCGAGACCGAGCCGGCTCGTGACCGCGATCCGGTCCCGCGCCGCGTCCCACGGGTAGACGAGCGAGATCTCGCGCTCGGCACCGGCGTCGTCGGTGAGGACGACGCGCGTGTTCATCGTGACCGAGGTCTTCGGGATCTTCGACGCGAGCGTCGTCTTCGCGGAGAGGACGAGCGCGAGGAGCTCGGCGGAGCCGGTCGGATCGACGTCGGCGTAGAGGGCGGCGACCGCGCCGAGCCGCCGGACGTCCTGCTCGGTGAGGGCGATGCCGCGCCCGGTGCGCTTCGCCGCGGGCGGGGTCGAGCCGGCGGCGGGACGGCGCTCCCACGGGGGATGACGGAAGCACGCCGCGAGATGGTCGATGAACGCACGGACGCTCGCCGGCGCGAGCTTCCCGTGTGGATGCAGCGTGTGCACGCCGAGCTCGATCGTCTGGAAGTCGTCGAGCACGCGGAACAGCCGCCCGGCCGCGAGGTCCTCGGCGACGAGGAACTCGGGGAGCATCACGATCCCGAGGCCGCTCAGCGCCGCTTGCCGGAGGAAGCGCGCGTCGTCCACGACGAGGTTCGAGAGCGCGGCCATCGACACCGCGCCCTCCTCGGTGTGGAAGCGCCAGTCCTCGACGCTCTGCCGGATCGAGTGCGAGAGGCAGTCGTGGAGCACGAGGTCCTGCGGCCGGAACGGGATCCCCTTCCGGCGGAGGTACTCGGGGGACGCGCAGACCGCGACGCGCACGCTCGCGAGCTTCCGCGTCGTCAATCCCGAGTCGGCGCATCTCCCGGCGACGACGATCGCGACGTCGACGTCGTCGACGGTGAGGTCAGGGATGCGCTCGCCGAGGCGGAGATCGACCCGGAGTCCCTCGTGCATGCGCATGAACGCGCCGATCGGCTCCGCCAGATAGGTCTGTCCGAAGCCGGAGGGCGCGTAGATCCGCAGCGTGCCGCGCGGCACCTCGCTCGCGCCCGCGGCGATCTCGGCCGCTTCGTCGGCGTCGGCGACCACGCGCGCGCACCGCTCGTAGAGGCGCACGCCGTCGGCGGTCAGCGCGAGCCGGCGCGTCGTCCGGTGGAGGAGGCGGACGCCGAGCCGCTCCTCGAGCTTCGCGACGCGGGCGCTCACGGCCGACTTCGAGACCCCGAGCATGCGGGCCGCGTCGCTGAACGAGCGCGCCTCCACGACGCGTGCGAAGAACGCCATGCCGAGGATGTCGTCAGGGCTCGCGCGCATGCCTCACGAACGGGAGTAGCAGAGACGTCTCGCCCGGGGAACGTCCGCGGGACTGTCCGCCTACGAGGACAGTCTGACCGCGCATCGGACCTACAGGCGCGTGTTCGAGGCCCCTACGCTCGCGACGAGGGGAGTCGCCCATGTGGATCGAAGTCCGAGGCTCGAATCTGCCGATCTCGGAGGCCCTCGAAGAGCACGTCCTGCGACGCCTCGATCTCGCGCTCCGCCGGTTCGCGACGCGGATCGACCGCGTCGTCGTACGGCTCGCCGCGCTGGAAGCGCCGAATCGCCGGGCCGACCGGAGATGCCGGATCGCGGCGTACGTGTGGTCGCCGCCGCGGAGCATCATCGTCGAAGCGATCGACGCCGACGTCTACGTCGCGGTGAGCCAGGCCGCGGCACGTCTCGAAGAGCGCGTCGCGGCGTCTGCGTCCGAGCCGGTGAAGGAGGGCGCGTGAGCCCGCCACGGGACGAGGCGGAGCGGCTCCGTCGGGATCTCCTCGGGCTCGTCGTCCTCGAGTCCGCCCAGCGCACGATCGCGATCGGAGCCCTCGTCGCGGTCGCCGTCCGCGCGGTCCTCCTCGCCGAGGATCGTCCGACCGCGATCGCGATCACGGCAGTCGTGTTCCTCGCGCTCGTCTACCTCGCGCTCGCCTTCCGCGTCCGGATGGGCCAGGAGCTCCTCCGCCGGCAGCTCGTCGAGATCGAGCTGCGCGAAGGCAATACGGAGCCACCGTCCCGCTCGCACCCGTACCGCGTCGCGCTGGCACCTGGCTTCGCCAGAAATCGACACGCCGGTCGGGAACGCGCGGTGTAGCCTCGCGCTCCATCGGGGAGGGAGATCGACATGGGCGGGAGCACGAACGAGCTTTCGGGGCCTGATCTGGAACAAGGCGTCGCCTTCGCGGCGCTGGAGGACGGCAAGCCCGTCCTCGGCCATGCGCACGGCGAGGCCGTCGTCCTCGTCCGCGTCGGCGCCGACGTGCACGCGATCGGCGCGACGTGCTCGCACTACGGCGGACCGCTCGCCGAGGGGCGCGTCGAAGGCGACGTCGTCGTCTGCCCGTGGCACCACGCGTGCTTCGATCTCCGCACCGGCGAAGCCGTGGGCGCGCCCGCGCTCCGCGACCTCCCCTGCTTCGAGGTCGCCCGCCGCGGAGAGCTCGTGCAGGTCCGCGCCCGGAAGGAGACGCCGCGGCGGACGGCGCCGAACGCGCCTTCGTCGGTCGTCCTCGTCGGCGCCGGTGCCGCCGCGGCCGCGTGCATCGAGATGCTCAGGAAGGAGGGCTATTCCGGGCCGATCACGATGCTCGGCGACGAGGAGCCCGTCGATCGTCCGAACCTCTCGAAGGACTACCTCGCCGGGACCGCGCCGGAGGAGTGGATGCCGCTCGGCGGCCGTGAGCGCTGGGTCGAGCTCGGCGTCGACTACCGCCCGAACGATCCCGCGGTCGCGATCGACACGAAGAGCCGGACGGTGACGACGAAGGGCGGCGACGTCCTCCCGTACGGCGCGCTGCTCTACGCGCCCGGCGCCGAGCCGGTGCGGCTCGCCATTCCGGGGGGGGACCTCCCGCACGTCTCCACGCTCCGGACGCTGACCGATGCGCGGGCGATCATCGAGCGCGCGAAGACCGCGAAGCGCGCCGTCGTCGTCGGGGCGAGCTTCATCGGCCTCGAGGCCGCCGCGTCGCTCGTCGCACGCGGGCTCGAAGTGCACGTCGTCGCGCCGGACCACGTCCCGCTCGGACGCATCCTCGGCGAGGAGGTCGGCGCGTTCCTCCGGAAGGTGCACGAGGACAAGGGCGTGCGCTTCCATCTCGGCACGAAGCCGAAGGCGATCCGCGAAGGCGCGGTCGAGCTCGAGAACGGCGAGACGCTCGCCGCGGAGCTCGTCGTCGTCGGCATCGGCGTGCGGCCACGGACGTCGCTCGCCCAAGCGGCCGGGCTCGTCGTCGAGAACGGCGTCGTCGTCGACACCTCGCTGCGGACGAGCGCGGACGCCGTGTGGGCGGCGGGCGACGTCGCGCGCTTCCCCGACACGCGCACCGGTGAGCGCGTGCGGATCGAGCACTGGGTCGTCGCCGAGCGCCACGGCCAGGCGGCCGCGCGCGCGATCCTCGGCCGCGCAGCGGACGCTCGTGACGTGCCGTTCTTCTGGAGCGCGCATCACGACGTGACGATCTCGTACGTCGGTCACGCTTCGAAGTGGGACCGCGTGACCGTGCACGGATCGCTCGAGGCGCGCGACGCGACGATCGTCTACGAGAGCGCCGGCGTGGTCATGGCGGTCGCGACGATCAACCGCGATGCGGTGAGCCTCGCGGTCGAAGCGGCGATGCGACGCGGAGATGCCGCCGCGGCAGCCCAGGCGGCGCACGGCTCGGGCTGATCATCCGAGCTCAGTCGACGCACATCGGTGGCAGCGCGCGACCGTTCACGATGAACGACATGCACCCGCAGGGATCGCTCGTCCGCTGGCAGACGCCGACCGGCTTCGGCGGAGCGGGCCGCGGTCCCTCGTAGAGACACGCTCCGGTGCAGTCCTTCTTGTCCGTGCAGCGCTTGCCGCCGTCGCGGTAGCGGAGGACGCACGTGAGCGCGCCGAGCATGCAGACGGGCTCGATCTTCCCACCGCGTGCGGCGCACGCCTTCTCCTCCGCGGGCGTCGCTGCGGGTCGAGATGGCTCGCTCGCTTCCGCCGCAGGCACCGGGACCTGGCCACGAATCGGCTCGTAGGGCGGGAGCGCAGTCGGCGCTTCGTTCTCGTAGCGCGGGAGCGCAGTCGGCGCCTCGTTCCCCGCATCGATCGCCGGCGCCTCCGGAGTCGGTGGCGGCGTGGGGCTCGGGCGCGACGCCGCGGCACAGCTCGAGAGCACGACGAGGGCGACGGCGAGCCTCACGGCTCCATCATCACATGCCGGCCAGGGTATATTCGAGCCATGCGTGGAAAGCGGCTCGCGCTCGTCCTCACGGCGTTCACGCCGCTCGCGTGGCTCGCGTGCGACGACGGCGAGCCTTCCGCCGCCGTCGTCGAGACGCCCGACGCCGCGACGGAGAGCGACGCGCAGACGCCGGCGAGCGCCGACGCATCGGTGCCCGACGCCGCTGCGCCGCTCGACTGCGGCGCAGACCTCGGTGCGGACGGTCTCCCGAAGCACCTCTCGTGCGCGGGTCTCTACGCGGACGTCGGCGCAAAGGTCGTCGCACCCGGCAACGTCGCCTTCACGCCCGGCGTGGAGCTCTGGAGCGACGGCGCCGAGAAGCGGCGGTGGGTCTCCCTTCCGCCCGCGACGACGATCGACGCGACGAGCTTCGACGAGTGGCGCTTCCCGATCGGGACGCGCTTCTTCAAGGAGTTCGCGATCGCGGGGAAGCGGATCGAGACGCGCCTCTACACGAAGACCGCGTCGGGATGGAAGCACGTGACCTACCGCTGGAACGAAGCGGAGACCGAGGGCGAGCGCCTCGACTCGGCCATCACCGTGCCGCTCGCGGGCCGGACGCCGTACGAGATCCCGAAGCCCGCCGACTGCGACTTCTGCCATGCCGGCCGCGTCGAGCCCGTGCTCGGCTTCGACGCGGTGGGGCTCGGGCTCGCGGGCGCGAAGGGCGTCACCCTCGCGACGCTCGCCGCCGAGGGCAAGCTCTCGCCTCCGCCTCCCGCGACGGCGCTCGTGATCCCGGACGACGGCACGACGAAGGCCGCACCCGCGATCGGATGGCTCCACGCCAACTGCGGTCACTGCCACTCGCCGAAGGACGGCGCCGGCGCGGTCGGGTCGTCGCTGAAGATGCTCGTCCACGCGTCCGAGCTCGTCGCGGACGGCGGCGCAGCTTCCGCAAGCGACCTCGCCGTGCACAAGACGGGCGTGTGCAAGGTCTCGGAGCGCTTCGACCCGAACAGCGGCGGGAACCTCCTCTACATCGCCGGTGGCTCGCCGGGCGCGAGCCTCGTCTCTCAGCTGCTCGGCTCGCGCGCGGCGCCCGGACAGGAGAGCATCGTCAACCAGATGCCGCCGATCCTCACCCACGTCGTCGACGAGAACGGGCGCGCGAACGTGGATGCGTGGGTCGCCGCGCTACCGCCCTGTCCGTGAGGACAAGAGCGTCAGGGCGGTGAGCCCTGCGAGCGCGAAGCCGATCGCGTTGGCCGCGCCGTGCCACGCGATCATCGTCCCGAGCGGGACGATGCCGGCGAGCGAAGAGCCGCGCCCCGCCGACGACGTGAGCGCGAACGAAGCGGCGAGCGTCATCGTGAGGAGGAGCGTCGCTCCGGAGACGACGAAGAGCGCCGCGGCGATGCGCGATCGCGGAAGAGCGAGCCGCGAGGCGGTCGCGACGAGAACCGTCGATGCGACGAGCATCCCACACGCGAGCAGCACGGCCGAGGCGGCTTCGACGCGCGGGCTCGTCGCGATCCCGATCGCGGTGAGCGGCACGCCTGCGCAGACGGAGAGGGTCGCGACGACGTAGCGACGCTGCGCATGGCCCGCAACGAGGCGTCCGACGCCGCCGAGGACGACCGGCGCGGCGAAGCCGGCGACGTGGAAGTGAGCGGCGGTGAACGTCACGACCGGCTCGACGAAGCCCATCAGCGACGAGGCGCTCCGCGATGCGAGGAGCCACACGCTCGCCGGCGGGAGGAAGAGGAGGCCGGCGTCCATCGCCGCCTCGGGGAGAGGACCGAAACGATCGTGACGGCGGTGCCACGCGCGGACGACGGCGACGAGGCCGGCGAGCCCGCACGAGAGCGCATGGACGCAGGCAGCGCCGATCGCGAGGCTCGTCCCCGGTGGGTCGAGGAACCCGAGCACCGCAACGATCGCCGCGACGGGCGCGACGAACGGCACGACGCGACCAGGGACACCTCCGTCGCCGCGCTGGAGGGCGACGTCGAGGCCGAGCGGCACGGCGACGGAGACCGCGAGCATCAGGAGGAGCGCCGCGAGACCGGGCGCAGCGCGGAGGCCGACGACGGCGACCAGCACGAGCCCCGCGAGCGCGCCGAAGCGGAGCGGTCTCATCCGGCCGGCGGCACGCCGTACGCCTGCCGGACCTCCTCGAGCGGGCGCGTCATGTCCGGCCACGGATCGTAGTCGACGGAGAGGTCACGCGTCATCGCCATCCCACGCCGGAGCGCGCGGAGGACGAGCTCGGGATCGAAGTGTCCGAGGAGCGCCGGCGAGTACGGCGAGAGCTTGATCCCGAGGTGGAACTGGAGCGCGATCGTGAAGAGCCAGAAGAACGGGTCCTCCCGCCGATACCCGGCGATGAAGCTCACGACCGAGACCTCGCCTTCGGGGTCGACGCCGTACCCGCCGAGGACGTGGCTGACGTCGTGCCACTTCGGCGACGACCCCTTCGCCGGGGAACCGGAGCTCGTTGTCGACGACGAAGCGCCAGTACGCGCGGCCGAGGGTTCCTTCGGGGAGCTTGCCGAGATCGTTGTAGCGACGGGCGAGCTCCGGGTCCGCGCCGAGGCCGATCATCGGGAGGACGATGCGAAGGACGCCGGCGAGCCCTCGCTTGCGGAGCGCTTCCTCGAAGATGGGCCGCGCGAAGGAGCGCCGCGCGAGGTCGAGCCAAATTCGGCGGACGTGTCCACGTGCGAGCTGGCGGAGGTTGTGGACGCGCGGCTCGTCGACGCCGAGGGCGGCGGCGAACCGCCCCGTCCGAATGCTCGCTCGCTCCAGGTCTTCAGCGGCCGGAGCCGAACGCGACCGACCGGAGCGGTCCGGCGGAAACGCCGCGGTCGATGCATGCTGCACGCGATACGTGCCGTCGGGCGCGAGGACTTCGACGAGGCGCGGGTGCCGCGCATCGAGCCACGCCTGGCCTTCGCGCGGCACCACGGCGTGAGGCCGACATCGTCGGTATGTCTCATTACGGAGTTCGATTGTGATGCTCCTGAACTCGACTTCCATCTGAACACGGTGGAGATCTCATCCTGACGCCCGACCGTCGGAACTTTCGCGCGATCTGACGGGTTGAGGCCGGCATGACCATGCTCCGCGCGCTTCGTTCTGCCGTTCCCGCCGAGGTCTCCCGTCGCGTCAGCGCTTCGGAGGCGCGCTCTGCCTTCCAGCAGCGTGTGCTCCACGGCGTGCGCCGCTTCCTCGAAGATCACGCCATGGCGGGCAAGACCGGGCCGCGCGAGTTCTACGAGTTCGAGAAGGCCCTTCACGAGCGCCTGCTGGAGGCGGAGCGCGAGATCGTGGCGGACGTCATGGCCGCCTCCGATGTCGAGGCGGATGCGATCGTGATCGAGGGCCGCGTTCATCGCCGCGTGCTGAGGAGCGCGCAGACGTACATGACCGCGTGCGGCGAGGTCGCCGTCGAGAGGTGGCTCTACAAGGATCGGGCGGACCCGACGGCGCACGCCCTCGCCGCGCTGGACCTGCGGCTCGGCATCGTCGAGGGGTTCTGGACCCAGCGCGCCGCGGAGCAAGCCTCCTGGGTCGTCACGCAGATGACGCCGCAGAAGGCCGAGGCTCTCTTCGAACGCGTCGGCAACATGGAGCCCTCCAAGAGCAGCCTCGACCGGCTCCCGAAGGCGCTCGGCGAGCGGTGGGAGCGCGGGCGCGAAGCGTTCGAGCACGTGCTTCGGGATGCCATCGTCGTCCCCGAAGGTGCCACGACCATCGCGGTCTCCATCGGCGGTGTCCTGGCCCCCATCGACGGCGGCAACAGCCCGACCGACGTGCGCAGGACCGCGGCATCGGAGGGGCGCCTGAGCAAGGGGCCTGCGGGGTACCGTGAGGTCGGCTGCGCGACGCTCGCGTTCTGCGACGCGAAGGGGGACCTCATCTCCGCCATCCGCTTCGGTCGCGGCCCCGAGTCCAAGAAGCTCACCCTCAAGGATACGCTGCGCAAGGATCTCGCCCACGTCCTCGCGCGCCATCCGGACCTGCGGCTCGCGAAGATCACCGACGCGGGCGGCGACAACTGGGAGTACCTCGCGACGCTGCCACACGGGCCGGAGATCCTGGATCTTCTTCCACGCGACCGAGCACCTCGCGAGCGGCATCGCTGCGGTGCACGGTGACGGCACGTTCGCGACGCGGCACAAGTTCGAGGAGCTGCGCCACCGCCTGCTCACCGAGGACGACGGGGTCGACGCCGTCATCAACGCCCTCGCGTACCTGCAGCGCAAGCACCCACGCCTGCAGCGCCTCGGCCAGGTTCTCCGGTACTTCCGCAAGAACAGGAAGCAGATGCGCTACGCAGAATGGAAGCGCGAGGGCTTCATGATCGGAAGCGGCGTCGTCGAGGCCGCCTGCAAGACGCTCGTCGCACAGCGCCTCAAGCTGAGCGGCATGCGCTGGGGGAGTCGCGGTGCTCAGGCCATCCTCACGATGCGCGGCTGGGACCAGAGCGAGCGCTTCGATGAGGCCTGGGCCCTCGTCGCCGCGACCTACCATCGCGAGGTTCACGTGCTCGCCAACGTCGTCGACATCACGCCGAAGCCCGAGAAGCGGCTCAGGCGAACGGCGCCAGGATGAGGTCTACACCCTCTGAACGGGCGCGCATTGTGGATATCCCGCACTGCAACAACGCGCGACAGCGTTTCTCATCGGGCAGCGCGACGCAGTCTGCGTCGCAGAGGAGCAAGGGAAATGACCTACCAGGCGAATGCCGTCGGATCGACCCCCGGGATCGAAGGCGACTCCACGATCAACACCGCGAACGGGGTGAAGGCTACGTCGAGCGCAGGCGCGTCTGCCATGTACGCGACCATTTACGGCCCCGGCGCCGCGGTGCACGGGTATGCCTATGGGAGTTCCACTGGATACAACAGCTGGGCTGTGTACGGGAGAAACGACAACCCGAACGCCTACGGAGTCTACGGCTACGGCGTCGGGGCCGGCACGCGTGGCGTATACGGTGTCGGTGAGTACTCGGGAGTGCAGGGCTACGGGTACTACGGCGTCATCGCGAACGCGAGTTCCAGCGGGACCGCGGGCATCTGGGCGATCGACAATGGACTCGGCGCGTACGCAGGTCTGTTTAGCGGCAACGTCCAGATTTCTGGCAATATGTCCGCCGCGACGAAGAGCTTCCTCATCGATCATCCGCTCGACCCCGCCGCGCGGTATCTCGAACACGCATGCGTCGAGTCACCCGAGATGAAGAACATCTATGACGGAAGTGGATTAGCCAACGACGCCGGCCTCCTCGAAGTCCAACTACCCGCCTACTTCGAAGCCCTCAATCGAGACATTCGGTACCTGCTCACATCTATCGGTGCACCATCCCCGAACCTTCACATTCGTGACGAGCTGCATGGCGGACGGTTTGTCATCGCCGGAGCTGCGCCCGGGCAGAAGATTTGCTGGCTTGTGACCGGCACGCGCAACGATGCGTTCGCCAAGGCCCATCCGATCGTGGTCGAACGCGACAAGTCGGACGCCGAAAAAGGCTTGTTCCTGCATCCAGAGGAACACGGACAACCCGCCGACCGAGGGATCCACTACGAACGCCGGCGAGCGCTCGAGGAAACGCGGACGCGCACTGGGAGCCCCGCCGAACCTCCTGTTTCCTCTCCCTGACGCTACTTGCAAGGATGCCTTGCAACGCCGACCACGACCGCTGCGCAGCCATTGGGCGCCGCGGGAGTCGGTGTGCAGGCCCAGAGCTCGTCGAGCTCTCCACACGACGCGGACGACGCCTTGATGAAATGCGGCGGCGCGAAGCAATCGTCGGGGCCCAATGCCTCACACGTCGGCGGTTTCACCGCGAAGAACTCGACTACCTGATTGCAGTTCCAATCGCCGTCCTGACCGGGCGGCGGCGGCTCGGCCACGAATCTCTGGCCCGGGAAGCGCAACGGATCAAGGTCGTCGCAGTCGCCCGGCTGAAGCGGCGTTCCTCGTGGCGTCACGATGCTGCCAGCGTCGACAGTGCAGTCGAGCGCGGCGAACCCGTCCTCGTCGCAGTCGCAGGGCGTATGACTCGAACAGGACGAAACGTCCGCGACGGGCTGGCTCGCATCCGTGCGCGTCACGCCGTCGAGCTCGACATAGGGAGCGTCAGCGAGCGACGCGTCGAGGGATGGCCGAGACGCAGCGGTGTCCGGACCTCCGCCGTCCTCGGGAACCGAAGGATCAACGTCCTCATTCGCCACCTTCCCGCAAGCGGCAAGAATGCCGAACGCAAGGGCCCAGGTTCCGAGGACAAACCCAGTCGAGCTCCTGGTCACGGCTCCCTCCATTTCGCGACTGACGAGCACCAGCCGGCTTGAATTACAGTAGCGCGCCTCGCGCTTGCTGGCGAGGTCTCCCGACGCCGTCCGCGCTCACAGTCCGCGACCCGGCTTCTCTGACGGCGCGCTCGAGGAGGGCACTGACGCCAACGTCGCGCGCGAGTCGATCCCGCTGGCTACGACGAGGGTTCCGGCGCCGTAGGCTCGGGGCGAGGTCATCGCGGTGATGAGGCCGCCCCGAGCTCGCTACCGCCGCTCACGCGGAGATCTTCGTGCCAAGCGACGATGCGCACGCCAGCTCCGCGAGCCCACCCCTCGATCGCCGCTCGCTGCGCCTTGGGCCCGGTTTTCTGCTCGTCGGTGGACACGCAGACGTACGCGACGACGACGTTCGGCTCTCCGGACCTCCGCTTCGGCATGCGTTGACATGCTGGATGAGCGCCGCCGAACGCCTACTCGTGCTCACCGGCGAGCCCGCCGCGGAGTGGGTCGCGCTCGAGGCGGCTCCGGCCGTGGAAGGACAACCGCGGACGAACGACGGCGACCCGGTTCGCAAGGGCGCCGAGAGCGTCCAGCGCTTCGGATTCGGCGCACCGGACATAACGGACATTGACAGCAGCCTGTCCGTTTCTCGGGCTGTACTGCCCTCGTGGCGGCGACGACCCCCACGCCACTTACCTCGCATTCAGCCGATCATCGACGAGCTCCAGGGGGCTGAATCACGCTGCGGATCGGGACCGTCATCACGGGCGTCGTCGGGTACGAACGCGTCGGCGCCGGAGCTCACTTCCCGAGTGACGACGTCGCAGGCGCGCTCGCGGGTGCCGGCGTCGGCGTCCTCGTTCCTCACCTTCATCGTCACGAAGCGACCCGAACGCGACGCCAGGAAGGACGAAGATCCCGACGAGGACGAGCCCACGCGCGACGAGGAGGCGTGTGCCGCCTCGCTTCTTGCCGCGGCTTCACCAGCGACTTCGATACGGTACCCCGGGGGAAGGGAGAGCTCGGATGAGAGCCGCTTCTTCGACGCGCTCGCCGCGGGGCGTCCCCCGCGGGCGAGGAGCCGAGGAGCGAGACAATCGCGGGGACGGGCGCGACGAGGCGCACGAGGCGCGGGGCACGACCGACGTCGCCTTCGAGCGCGACGCCGAGGCCGAGCGGAACGGCGACGCCCACCGCGAGCATCAGGACGAGCGCTGCGACGCCCGACGAGCGCGAGGCCGGAGAGCGCGCCGAGCCCGAGCTTCATCCAGCGGGCGGCACGCCGTAGGCGCGGCGAACCTCTTCGAGCGGGCGCGTCATGTCGGGCCACCAGTCGTAGTCGACGGAGAGGTCACGCGTCATCGCCATCCCACGCCGGAGCGCGCGGAGGACGAGCTCGGGATCGAAGTGTCCGAGGAGCGCCGGCGAGTACGGCGAGAGCTTGATCCCGAGGTGGAACTGGAGCGCGATCGTGAAGAGCCAGAAGAACGGGTCTTCCCGGCGGTACCCCGCGATGAAGCTGACGACGGACACCTCCCCGGCGGGATCGACGCCGTAGCCGGCGAGGACATGGGTGACGTCGTGCCAGACGCCTTCTTCGGCGACGACCCCTTCCCCGGGGAAGCCGAGCTCGTTGTCGACGACGAAGCGCCAGTACGCGCGGCCGAGGGTTCCTTCCGGGAGCTTGCCGAGATCGTTGTAGCGGCGCGCGAGCTCCGGGTCCGCCCCGAGCCCGATCATCGGCAGGACGATCCTTGCGACCCCCGCGAGCCCTCGCTTCCGGAGCGCCTCTTCGAAGATGGGCCGCGCGAAGGAGCGCCGCGCGAGGTCGAGCCACATGCGTCGGACGTGACCGCGGGCGAGCTGGCGCAGGTTCTGGACGCGCGGCTCTTCGACGCCGAGCACGGCGGCGAAGCGCTCGATCGCCTCCACTTCGGCCGGGCTCACCTCGCCGTCGATCATCGAGACCAGCATCGCGGCCTGGAGGGCGCGCTCGCGCACGAGCGGCGAGGCCAGCGCGGCAGACGCATCCTCCGGCGTGATCGGCTCGAGCATGTGCGCATCGCACGGCTGACCGAGCGCACGCGCGGAGGCCTCGACGAGAGCGACCTCCTTCTCCGCCAGCGCGCCGTCGGCGAGCGCGATCGACTTCATCAGCCGGAGGCCGGCGAGGACTTCCCGCGGTTCGAGCTCGAGCCGTTCCAAGCGTTCGCCTCCGTCGTTCGGCTTATCGCTCTCTCGACATAGAGTCCACGACACTCACGGGGAAGGAGGCTCGTCCCTACGGCCGCGGTCTGCGTGGTTCGCGGCGAGGCTTGCCGCCGGCGCGCCGCAGCGCGAAGTTGACGGCTCCGTGCGCTTTCCCGGCCGTCGCAAGCACAAACACTACTTCCCCGTCCGCGAGCGAGACCCGCTCCTCCACCACGCCGGCGTCGACGGCCCGGAGGCGAGGATCCACGTCATCGGCATCGATCAGACGCTGGTCGACATCGACGCGCGGGTCGAAGAGGAGGTGCTCGCGCGCTACGGGCTGCCGAAGGGCGACTCGACCGTGATCCCGGGCGACCGCGCCGCGCGCCTCTACGACGAGCTCTTCGCGAACCGGCAGATCGTCTCCGAGTTCGCGGGCGGCACCGTCGGCAACACGCTCCACAACTACTCGCTGCTCGCCGACGACGCGTCGATCCTGCTCGGCGTCATGAGCGACGTGATCCGGGTCGGCACCTCCGGGTACCGCTACCTCTCGAACACGTCGAGCCGCGTGAACCTCGATCACCTCCAGCCGGTCGACGGCCCGATCGGCCGCTGCTTCGCGCTCGTCACGCCCGACGGAGAACGCACCTTCGCGATCAGCGCGGGCAAGATGAACGACCTCCGCCCGGAGAGCGTCCCGCCCAAGATCTTCGCCGACGCCGCCGCGCTCGTCATCTCGGCGTACCTGATGCGCGCCGACGAAGGCGAGCCCATGCCGCAGGCGACGCTCCGCGCGGTGGAGCTCGCGAAGCAGCACGGCGTGCCCGTCGTGCTCACGCTCGGCACCCGCTTCATCATCGCGGAGCGGCCCGACTTCTGGCGCGCCTTCATCGCCGAGCACGTCGACATCCTCGCGATGAACGAGGAAGAGGGCGAAGCTCTCACCGGCTCGAACGATCCGCTGATCGCGTGCGATCGGGCGATCGAATGGGCCGATCTCGTCCTGTGCACGGCGGGGCCGACCGGCCTCTACATGGCGGGCTGGACCGACGACGAGGTGAAGCGCGCCACGCGCTACCCGCTCCTCCCCGGCGCGATCCCCGAGTTCAACCGCCACGAGTTCAGCCGTCCGATCCGGAAGCGCGATTGCACGAAGCCGATCAAGGTCTACGCGCACATCGCCCCGTACCACGGCGGTCCGGCGCGGATCACGAGCGCGAACGGCGCGGGCGACGCGGCGCTCTCCGCGCTCCTCCACGACATCTCGGCGAACCGCTACCACCGCGCGCGCGTCCCGGCCTCCGCCAAGCATGTCCGCAACTTCCTCACCTACTCGTCGATGAGCCAGGTGTGCCGCTACGCGAATCGCGTGAGCTACGAAGTCCTCGTCCAGTCCTCCCCGCGCCTGACGCGCGGCCTCCCCGAGCGCGAGGAAGGGCTGAACGAGGAAGCGTACTGGGCACTCTGAACGAACCTGGCCGAGCAGAACGAAGCTCGGTACGCTCGGGGAGATGCCACGTGGACGGCGAGGCGTGAGGCGATGGTGGCAGCTCGCCGGCGCGCTCCTCGTCGCGGCGACGACGGCACGATGCAGCCTCTTCGTCGACTCGGCGGAGCTGAGCGGCGGCGATCTCGATCCGGCGAGAGCGGACGGATCGAGCGATGCGAACGCGGCGAACGACGCGAACGGCGCCGCCGACGGCGCGGGCACCACGGTCGACGCGAACAGCACGACCGACACCGGCGCCGACGCGCCGCTCGTACGCGACGCGACGGTCATCCCCGACACCGCGAAGGTCTGGCAGGGCAACGGGCACGCCTACCTCGTCGTCGTGCACCCCGGCAGCATCACGTTCGAGGCCGCCAAGCAGGAGGCGATCGCGCTCGGCGGACATCTCGCGACGATCGCCTCCCCGGAGGAGAACGCCTACGTCTCCGCGCTCGCGAACAACACGGAGTCGGCCTGGACCGGCGGCGGCGGCCCTTACCTCGGCGGATACCAGCCGTTCGGGTCGCAGGAGCCAGCCGGCGGCTGGACCTGGGTGACCGGCGAGCCGTTCTCGTTCACGGCGTGGTCCCCCGGAGAGCCGTCGGGCGGCTTCGAAGAGGACCACGTGCAGCTCTATGCGCGCTTCAGCTCGGACTGGAACGACGTCGGAAGCTCGCCGAACTCGTTCGTCGTCGAGTTCGAGTAGGCTCCCTCGTCACCGGATTGCCGCACGAAGGGAGGTCCCAGCCATGGCCCGCGTCGTGATCACGCCGGCGTCACTCGATTACGATCCGACCGAGGTCGCGATTCCGTGGGCGGTGCTGCGCCGCGCCGGCCACGAGGTCGTCATCGCGACGGCGAGCGGAGTACGGCCGGAGCCCGACCTCCTCATGCTCCGCGGCGAAGGGCTCGATCCGTGGAGCTGCGTGCCGGGCCTCTCGAAGCTCGCCGTCGTCGGGCGCATCCTCGGCGCCGACGCGAATGCGCGGCGCGCGCATGCGGAGCTCGAAGCGGATCGGGCCTTCCTGCATCCGATCCGCTTCGCCGACCTCGATCCGTCGTCGATCGACGCCCTCGTCCTGCCGGGCGGGCATCGCGCGCGCGGTATCCGGCCGTACCTCGAGGATCCGATGCTCCATGCATTCGTCGCCGCCATGTTCGACGCGCAGAAGCCGGTGGGCGCGATCTGCCACGGCGTCGTCGTCGCCGCGCGCGCGACGTCCCCGCGCACCGGGCGCTCCGTTCTCCACGGTCTCCGGACGACGTCCCTCACGTGGGCGCAGGAGCGCCTCGCGACGCGCATCGCGTGCGTGACGCGCTTCTGGGATCCGACGTACTACCGCACGTACGTGGAGGAGCCGGGCGAGCCCGCCGGCCATCGCAGCGTGCAGGCGGAGGTCACGCGCGCGCTCGCCGATCCCGCGGACTACCGCGACGTGCCGCGTGACGACCCGCACTACGCGCGCAAGACGAGCGGTCGCGTGCGGGACACGGCCGATGACGACACGCCGGCGTTCGTCGTCCGGGACGGCGCATACGTCTCCGCGCGCTGGCCGGGCGACGCGCACACCTTCGCGCGGACGCTGGATCTTCTTCTCTCCCGCGGAGTACGCGACGTCCGGAGCGGATCAGAGGCCGAGCCGACTGCACCGATGAATGCTCGGTGACGCTGTGTCGAGCGGCTTCGAGAGGGCGGACGCGGAGGTCGCGCGGCTCGAGAGCGCCCTCGCACCGCGCCGACGCTCAGCGGCGCTTGGAGCAGGTCGGCCACGTGATGGCTGCGAAGTCGATGTTCATTCCCGGTTTCGCGACGGTGCGCGAGACGTGGAGCTGCCGGCCCGAATCGCCGTGCGCTCGGCGTACCATCGCGCGTAGCGTGTATTTTCCACGCGTCGGCGGTTCTCGTCGGGAGCGCCGTCCGTCCACCACACCGGACCGCGCTCGCCGAGCGCGACCTTTGCGGCGTGGACGCGTCGTCGCGCCGAGACGAGCAGCGCCTCGTCGTTCATCTTCTTCGCGCGCGCGACGTCGCGGCGCGCCGTCATGAGGGTGGCGACCAGCGCGTCGCGTTCTTCGGGCGCGAGATCGGGCCTCGCGTGCCGCCAGAGACGGCCGCGCACGACGAGGTAGCGACCGTCGGGCGTCACGAGCGGCGCGGGGCGTCGGATTCGGATCGGACCGCGCCACGGCGGCGCGACGCGCGCTCCGCGCTGCGTGACCTCGACGAGCGCAGCCTCCGCCAGGACGGCCGCCGCGTCGCGCACCGCGTCCATGTGCACCCGCCAATCCTCGCCTTCGCGTGCGAGCGCGCGCGCCGCCTCGGAGGGACAGATCGACGCTCCCTCTTCCCGCTCACGGAGAAGGCGCAGGATCGTGCGCTGCGGTCGCGGTCTCATCGCGGACCGAGTCTAGCGCCGCGCGTGCGGCTCTTGCTCGTGCGCGGCGTTCGCGAGCGACCCTCTCGGGAACCTGTCGATCGAGGTCGCGGCGTCGCGGAGGACCTTCGGGTCCACAGGACCACGACATCCTTTCCGAGCTGGCAGGTGGGGCTGGCATGCTGCATCGAATTCGTTCGTCGTCGAATTCGAGTAGCCGGGCCTGGAGTGTCGTGGGAGCATCGGGGCTCGTCGAGAGGCCTGCTCACCGACGCCAAAGGAACGCGATGAACTACGAGTCGTTCTCGGAGCTCGCCGAAAGACCGACCGGCAAGACCTCGTCGGCGGTGTCGGGCCCCCTCTACTTCGGTGAAGCCGAGGAGCTCGCCGAGCTCGTCGGCGACTTCCCCGTGATGGGCGATTTCATGGGCGACCACGACATGGAGGACTTCGTCCAGGACTTCCCCGCGAAGTTCCCGCAGTACGCGCTGCTCGCCATCATCGATCACGGCGCCGTGCTCGCGGCCAAGCCCGAGTACCACTTCGATTCCTACGACGAGTGGTTCCTCGCCGTCGACACGTCGAAGACGGAGAACCCCGTCTTCCTCTGGACGGGCGAAGGAGGGTTCCACGTGGTGTTTTCCTCGTTCGAAGCCTTCCATGCGTCACTCGAGGACTGGCGCCCGAGCTGATGGGCAACGAGCTCCAGGGGCGAGCCGCGCACTCGGCCGAGCACTTCGGCGACACGCGCGACCACTGGTGGAGTCCTGACTTCCTCGCTCTGATGGCGGAGCGCTGGCGCCTCGGAGACGCGTCCGCCGTGCTCGATGTGGGCTCCGGCGTCGGTCACTGGACCCTGTTGCTCGCCCCGTTCTTGCACCCCGAGGCGCGCGTCACCGGCGTCGATCGCGAGCGGGTGTGGGTGGAGGAGGCGATTGCCCGCGCGACGGCGCGCGGGCTCGACCAGCGCTTCACGTACGTCCAGGGAGACGCGCAGCGTCTTCCGTTCGCGGACGACACGTTCGACCTCACGACGTGCCAGACCGTCCTGATCCACCTGCCCGATCCCTCCGTCGCGATCGCCGAGATGCTCCGCGTCACGAAACCAGGAGGGCGGATCGCGGTCGCGGAGCCGAACAACGTGAGCGAGTCGCTCCTGCTCGACTCGATCTCGAGCCGCGCGTCGGTCGAGGACGTCGTCGCCCTCGTACGCTTCCACCTCGTGTGCGAGCGCGGGAAGGTCGCGCTCGGTGAAGGGGACAGCTCGCTCGGCGACCGTGTGCCGGGGCTCTTCGTCGCGCAGGGCCTCGTCGACGTCGAGGTGTACGTGAACGACAAGGCCACCGCGGTCTTCCCGCCGTACGAAGCGCCCGCGCAGCGCGCGTTCGTCGAGGACGCGCGCAACCGCCTCGCACGGGGTTTCTGGAACTGGAGCGAGGAGGAGACGCGCCGGCTCTTCCTCGCCGGCGGCGGTGCGGCACAGGAATTCGACGCCCTGTTCGCGCGCGCCCTCGCATCGCGTGCGGCGATCGTCCGCGGCCTCGACGACGGCACGTACCACGGGATCGTCGGCGGTCCCTTCTACTTCATTTCCGGCCGGAAGCCCGACGCGCCTACCATCGCGGCGTGAGCGCCGGATTCTGGAAGGTGACGTCGCTGGGCTTCCTCGTCACGACGGTCGTCGCGGCAGGCTATGCCCGCTACCAGACGATGCAGCTCGAGCGCAGCAGCGCAGAGGCGCGCGACTGCGGCTCGAAGCTCTCCGAGTGCGCGCGCGTGCGAGACGACGAGCGCGCCCAGAAGGAGAAGGCGCTCGGCGAAGCAACGGCGAACCTCGGCGCGACCCGCGCCGAGCTCGACGAGCTCCGTGCCGAGCACGCCGAGAACGAGAAGCGCCTCACCGCGTTCAAGGCGCTCACCGACAAGTTCCGGAAGATGATCGACAGCGGCAAGCTGCAAGTCGCCCTCGTCCACGGCCGGATGGTCGTGAAGCTCCCTGCCGGGGTGCTCTTCGCCTCCGGCAGCGCCGACCTCTCGAAGGAAGGCAAGGACGCGCTCCACGACGTCGCGGCCGTCCTCCGGACGATGCGCGACCGGCGCTTCATGGTCGCCGGCCACACCGACAACGTGCCGATCGTGCCGCCTTCGGCGTTCAAGAACAACCTCGAGCTGTCGACGGCGCGCGCGGTCACCGTCGCGCAGCACCTCGCGCACTCGGGGATGAGCGCCAACCAGCTCGTCGCGGCCGGTTACGCCGAGCACGAGCCGGTGCGGCCGAACACGACCGAGGCGAACCGGCAGGAGAACCGGCGAATCGAGCTCGTGCTCCTGCCGAACGTGACCGAGCTCCCCGTGTTCGAGGAGAAGCAGGATGCGGGCGCACCGGCAGCGGCGCGCGTCGTGGACGGCGGCGCAGCCGACGCGGGCCGTGGAGGAGCGCGCGACGGAGGTCGCTAGTCACTGCGCGGCGGCAGCGGTCGCGTCGGCGGCGCCCAGGAAGTCGCGGACGACGGAGGCGACCGCCTCCGGCTGGTCGAGATGCGGGATGTGGCCGGCGTCGGCGATCACGTCGAAGCGGGCGTCGGCCATGCGCGCGGCGACGGCCTGTCCCGAGCTCGGCGGCGCGAACGCGTCCTTGTCGCCCCACGCGAAGAGCGTCGGGACGCGCAGCTTCGTCGAGTCCTCGCGGATCGAGAGCGCGGGCCGCCAGCCGCCGGCATCGGTCACGGCGCGGAGCATGCTCCGAACGGTGACGTCCCATCCGGGCTTCGACGTCGCGGCGCCGGCGATCCGAAGGGCTTCGTCCGACACGCGTTCGGGGTGCGCGCAAAGCGGGCCGTAGACGCGATCGCGCAGCTGCTCGGGCTCGCGCGTCGTCGCGACCATCTTCGAGATCGCGGCGCCGACGACGGGCTGTCCCCACAGGCGGAGCATGAGCGGCAGCTCTCGGTCGAGCCCCGCAGGCGCGCCGACGAGCGCGACCCGGCGCACGCGTTCCGGGTACGCGAGGGCGAACACGATCGAGAAGAACCCGCCCATCGAGTTGCCGACGAGGTCGACCTCGGGTGCACCGAGCGCGTCGACGAGGTTCTTCATCCAGGCGACCGCAGCGGCACGATAATCGAGGCCGTCGTAGTCGATCGTCGTGCTCAGGCCGTGCCCGGGCCGGTCCGGGATCACCACTGTCCCGGGGAGGAGGCCGGCGAGCGGCGTCCACACGCTCGCTTCGGCAAGGCCGCCGTGGACGAGGATCGTCGGCCGACCGCCGCGCTCGCGCACGACGGCGTAGGTCGCGCGACCGGGGCCGTCCTCGAAGCGGCGGCTCTCACCGGCGAAGCCGGCGCGGTGGAAGAGATCGAGGCGAGAACGTTCGAACGCGGCACCATCCATCGAAACCCTGTCTTTCTTTACGTCGTGTAAAGTTCATCCTTCGCATATCTTTACGTCGTGTCAAGTAAGCGCGACCGAACCCGGCTCTCCATCCTCGAAGCGGCGTGGAAACGCCTCTCGATCTCGGGCGACCCTGCGCGGCTCGAGGACATCGCGTCCGACGCGGGCGTGACGCGCCAGAGCGTCCACCTCCACTTCCGAACGCGCGGCGCGCTCCTCGTCGCGCTCGTCGAGCACATCGACGTGTCGCTCGGCCTCTTCGATCGCCTTGCCGAGATCCAGGCCCTCGAGGACCCGGTCGAAGCGTTCGAGGAGGCGCTCCGGCTCGTCGCGACGTACCAGCCGAAGGTCCACGGTGTCGCGATGGCGCTCGCGACCCTCGCGCAGACCGACGCCGATGCGCGCGAAGCGTTCGACGACCGCATGCAGGGTCGGCGTGAAGGGATCGTCGCGATGCTGCGCCGGCTCCAGCGCGCAGGACGTCTCGCTCCGGGCTGGTCCGTCGACAAGATCGCCGACATCCTCTGGGAAGCGGGCGCCCCTTCGAGCTTCCACCACCTCGTCGTCGAGCGTGGATGGTCACCGAAGGAGATGGAGCGCTGGCTCCTCCACCTCGGCCGCTCGTTCCTGCGCCCGCGAACGTGACAGTGGCAAGACGAGCGATCGCCGCTTCGAACTGCGCGCGATCGCGCACGATCGCGCTGGCAACTCGTCGTGTCAGTCGCGTTGTCGCACGCGTGCGTGTGCGCGCTCACCTTCGAGCGCACTCGCGTGTGCCGACGCGTATGGCTCCGTCGCTGACTTGGAATCCGATTTCGCACGAGCGGGGGCGCCGATACGTTTGTCGGTGTGAAGCGCGAATCAACGACGTCGACGAAGAACATCGGCGGCCATCGCGTGATCCGCACGCTCGCGACGAGCGCCGCCGGTGATGTGCTGCTCGCCACGAAGAGCACCGCGCACGGTGGCGAGCGCACCTTCGTGCTGCGAATCGTCGGCGTGGAGTACGCGCGCGACGAACGCTTCGCGAAGGCGTTCGTCCGCGAAGCGAGCCGCTACGGACGCCTCGTGCACCCGAACGTCGTGCAGCTCCACGGGCTGCTCGACGTCGAGGATCGCCCCGTCGTCGTGCTCGAGCACGTCGAAGGTGCTGCGCTCGACGACGTCCGGCGGAGGCTCGCCGAAGTCGGTCACGAGCTCGACGACACGGTCGCGTATCACGTCGCGGCGGCAGTGTTCACCGCCCTCGCGGCGGCGCACGGCGCGAAGGACGACGGCGGCGGTAGCGCGCCGGTCCTTCACCGTTACCTGCGGCCGTCGAAGATCCTCGTCGGCGCCGACGGCAGCGTGAAAGTGCGCGACTTCGGGCTCCCCGAGCCGCGGGACGGCGCCCAGGCGCACGAGATCGAGATCGCGCGCGGCGCGGACGGCTACATGGCGCCGGAGCAGGTGAACGGGAAGGAGCTCACGCCACGCAGCGACGTCTACGCTGCGGCGGTCATCTTCTGGGAGCTGCTCACCGGAAAGCGGGCGTTCCCGAAGACGACGCGCCAGAGCGACATGTGGCGCTCGATGGCCATGCCCCGAATCGAGCCGCTCGAGGCGTCGAGGCCGGAGCTCGATCGGCGCGTGCGCGATCTCGTCGCGAAGGCGCTCGAGCCGCGGATCGAGAAGCGTGCCGTCACCGCGAAGGAGATCGCCGCCACGCTCCGCGAGCTCGTCTCGGAGGACCGCGGACGCGAGCACCTCGCGATGCGGATGGAGATGATTCGAGGCGCAGCGCCGTCGCGCTCCTTCGAGACGAAGACGCCGGTGACGACGCCGCGCGGCCCGGCACGAAGGCTCGACGTGCGTGGCAGCATGCCGACGGTCGACGTGTCCTCTCCCACGCGCGCGCTTCCGGCGCCGGGCGCGCCGGCGCAGATCGGCGGCGCGTACGCGATGGCGTCACGGGCGAAGGGTGCCGCCGCCGAGGCGCTGCCGGACGTGCAAATCCCGCAGCCGGCGCGGCTCTCGAGCGGGAAGATCCCGATCGTCCGGCCGGTGAAGACCCGGTCGAGCGCGACGATGCGCGCGGTGACGCCGGCGAAGTCGATCGGGAGGATCGCGACGCCCGCGAAGCCGATCACGAGCCGGACGATCCCCGTCGCTCCGAAGGCGCCGCCGCCGCTTCCCGCGCGCGCGCTGAAGCCGCCGACGCCAGTCGCGCCGATCGCGCCCATCGCGACAGTGACGCCGAGGAAGCCGCCATCCGTTCGCCCCGAGGCGGAGGAGCCGCCGCCGGTGACGCCGAAGCAGGGCGACCCATCGTCGTTCGTCTCGCTGCCGAAGGTGCTCGTCGTCGACTTCGCCGCCGTGGAGTCGACGGGGGCGAACGAGCCGCCCTCGGCGCCCTCGTCCGACCCCGCTCTCGACGTGCACGTGAGCATCGCGGACACGGAGGTGATCGCGCCCGCGGGGCCTCCTCCGCAAGAGCGCGAGACGTTCGTCATCCCGAAGCGGTCCCCCTCCGGCGTCCTCCCGCTCCTCGCCGTCCTCTCCGACGGCGCCGTCGTCGGCGCGGAGCGACTCGGCGACGTCCACGCGTCGATCCCCGAGGGCATCGGCGCGCAGATGCGGAGCGCGATCGACCGCACGCCAGTGCCCGCGGCGCCTCCGCCGACGTCGGAGCCCGCACCGCCCGCGCCTGCGGCACCTCCGCCGGTCGTCGAAGCGCCGTCGAGCTCGCCGATTCCCGTCGGGATGGGCCGTCTCGTGACGGCCGCCGCGACGACGGGGCGGCGCATCTTCGTCGACGAGCGCACGCTCGGTCAGACGCCCGAGCCGATCCTCGTGAAGTGCGGAGCGCACGCGGTCCGGATCGGAAGCGCCGGAAGGAGGCTCCTCGTCGACGTCCCGTGCGGCGGAGAGCTCGAAGTCTCCGACCGCTGAGCCCTCACTTCGTCGCGCCCATCGACGGCGCCGCGATCGCGAACGCGACGACGAGGCCGACGAGCGTCGCCGAACCGACGCCGATCGGGACGGCTGAATCCCACGGCTCGGGGCACTTGTACCAGCACACGCCGGCACCGCCGATCGCGCCGAGGATCAGCGCGCCAGCGACCACCTCGCCGACCGACGACGTCGAGCTCGACGCAGGCGTGCTCGACGGACGAAGCGGCGCTGCGCGGACCTCGTGCGGCACCTCGACCGCGGTCGGTGGAGGGGCGTGAGCGGGCCGCACGCTCGCGCATCCGGTGCCGAGCACGGCGAAGGACGCGAGGACGAGGTGCCGGATCACGGGCTGTGGTACGGACGGCTCGGCGCGGTTCTCCCCTCCCGCATCAGCCCGCGCCCGCTGCGATCTGTCGGAAGAGATGCTCCCCGACCTCGCGCAGCGGCGCGACCGGCGAGATCTCGAACATTCTCGGTGTCCTCGATCGCCTCGGGCGCATGCCCGGGCTCGACGTAGAACGCCTGCCCGGCCTGGACCTCGTGGGCACCGTCCGCAGTGTGGATGCGGAGCTTGCCAGTGATCACGTACGCCCAGTGCGGACACTGACAGCGGTCCTCGCGCATGCCGTGGAACAGCTTGCGGAGGTCGGCTCCCTTGCCGAGGTCGCCAGCGCGGCGCATCGGTTGCAACGCCGCCGTCCATCGCGTTCGCGAGAGGGAATCATGGGCGCACAACAGCTGGATGACGTGGCCGCGCACGGCGTGCGATCGAATCGCGGCGCGCGAGACGTTCGCGCGAAGCGCACGGTTTTCTCGCCTGCGCGGCTCGAGCGCATGCGGGCGATCATGGCCACCCACGTGGACGGTCGAGAGCTCTCGGGCCTCGTGCACCTCGTGTGCAGGCGCGGCGAGGAGCACGGCGAGGCGATCGGTACGCTGGCGTTCGACAGTCGTGCCCCCATGCAAGAGGACACGATCTTCCGTCTCGCTTCGACGACGAAGCCGATCACCGCCGTCGCCACGATGTTGCTCCTCGAAGAGTGCAAGCTGAGGCTCGACGACCCGGTCGACCCCTGGCTGCCCGAGCTCGCGAATCGAAGAGTACTGCGGGCGATCGACGCGCCACTCGACGACACCGTCCCGGCGAGCCGTCCGATCACGGTGCGCGACCTGCTCACGTTCCGCGCCGGCTACGGCGAGATCTTCTTCGCCGCGCCGGGCGCGCCGCTCCAGATCGCGCTCGCCGAGGCGCGCCTCCCGCTCGCGGTCTGGCCGTTCCCCGACTCGGCCGACGAGCTGATGAAGCGCCTCGGCGCGCTCCCGCTCGCGCACCAGCCCGGAGAGCGCTGGCTCTATCACATGAGCGCGGAGATCCTCGGCGTGCTCGTCGCGCGCGCCTCCGGCAAGCCCTTCGCGACGTTCCTCCGCGAGCGCCTCTTCGAGCCGCTCGGGATGAACGACACCGGCTTCCACGTCCCGGAGGCGAAGCTCGATCGGCTCGCGACGTGCTACGTCGCCGATCCGATCACGCGACAGGTGTCGACGAGCGACACGCCGCGCGGAGGGCTCTACGCGCGCCCGCCCGTGTTCGAGTCCGGCGCCGGCGGCCTCGTGTCGACGGCGCCCGACCTGCTCGCCTTCGGCAAGATGCTCCTCGCCGACGGCATCCACGGCCGCGAGCGCATCCTCTCGCGCGCGTCGATCGAGCTCATGACGAGCGACCAGCTCACGCCCGAGCAGAAAGCCCACTCGCCTTTCTTCCCCGCGTTCTGGGACAGCAACGGATGGGGGCTCGGGCTCGGCGTCGTCACCCGACGCGGCGATCTCGGCCGCGGCCCCGGGAGCTTCGGGTGGGACGGCGCGTTCGGCACCTCGCTCTGGATCGATCCGCACGAAGAGCTCGTCGGCGTGCTCATGACCCAGTGCCGGCCGCCGGTCCTCGGGAGCGCGCCCGTCGTCCAGGACTTCTGGACGTCGACGTACGCCGCCTTCGCGGAGTGATCTGGGGGTCCCGCGATCCACCCGAAGCGGGCTGTGGTCCGCGGCGCACCGCCGGGAACACGCATCATTTCAACGGCCGCGGTCGAGGTACGGCGATTGCCTACACCTGCGCACACAACTCCAACGGAGGTCTTCGTGATGCGCGTTCTCTCGGCTTCGGTTCTCGCGGTGGCTCTCGTCCTCGGTGCATGCGCCGGCTCGACGGAGGACGACGACGTCTCGCAGGGCGACGAGGCGCTGACCGCGCTCACGATCACCGAAGCGGGCAACAACAAGACGTTCACCGTCGAGAAGGGCAAGGACGTGAAGGTCGTCCTGCCGGCGAACGCGACCACTGGCTACAAGTGGAAGGTCGCGAGCACGAACCGCACGTTCGGCTATCCGACGCCGAAGGACGGGACGTACCAGGGCGGCGGCGCGAACGGCCCGGTCGGCAGCGGCGGCAAGACGACGTTCGTCTGGAAGACGAACAGCCCGATCCTCCGCCCCAGCACGGCGGCTCACAAGGTGGTGCTCGAGTACCGTCGCCCGTTCGAGAGCGATGACGCGCCGGCTGCCAAGACGTTCACGTTCAAGGTGAAGATCAAGGAGGCGGCCGCCGAGCCGCCGCCGGCGCCGCCGGGTCGTCCGATCGTCCTCTTCGAGGAGCACGACAAGTCGACGATCCAGGCTACGGTCGGTCAGGTCGTCACGGTGCGTCTCGCCGAGAACCCGACGACCGGGTACCGGTGGTACGTCGAGTCCGTCGATCGCACGCTCGGCCAGCCGACGAAGACCTTCGAAGGCCCCGGCGCGAGCGGCCCCGTCGGCTCCGGCGGGACCGCCGTCATGACGTGGAAGACCGACGGTCCGCTGAACATGGTCGGCTCGCACCCGGTGAAGCTGAAGTACAGCCGCGGCGAGACCGGCGCGGCCGCGCAGACGTTCGAGTTCACGCTGAACATCGCCGCCGCCGACGCGGAGAACGAGTTCGCGTGCCCGCCCGAGTCGCTGCGCACGATCAACTGCATGCCGATCGTCTCGCCGCGGATGGCGCCGTACTGCGCAGGTGACTATCGCTCGTGGGCGCAGGACAACTGCGAGGTCAGCTACCTCGACTGACGCACACGCACGCGTCTTGCTTCGCCGTCGAGCATGGCGAAGCGCTGGGAGCTCATCGGATGGGTCGTGCCCGCGCTCGCCGTCGTGGCGAGCTGCGAGGACGCCCGGCCGGAAGCTTCCGGCGGCGCGGCGAGCATCGGCCCGCAGCCGACGACGACGACGTCCGACGCAGGCACGAGCGAGACCGGAACGAGCGTCGACGAGCTCGACGCCGGGACGAACGTCGCGAGCGAGCTCGTGCGGTCGATCGAGGCGAACGCGGCCGCGTACGACGACGTCGACCGCGGCGACCTGGACGACCTCCTCACGCTCGCCCTCGTGCGCGCGGAGAGCCCGGGCGGCCGCGCGGCGGAAGCCGCCGCATGCGCGACGCGCGTGCTCGCGAGCGGCTTCGGCCAAACGCAGGTTGCTGCGCTCTGCCGCGACGATCGCTTCGATGCCGCCACGTGTGCGCTCCGCGCGGTGCGCACGTTCGATCGCGATGCGGCCGTCTCGCTCTGCGCCCGCGGCTCGGTCGACGCCGCGACGTGCGCGGAGGGCGTCGTCGCGCTCGGCCTCGCGCGCGCGCAGGCGGTCGTGGCGTGCGCCGATCGCGGTGACGCGAACGTCGTGGCGCGCGTCGGCGCCGCGACGAGCGCCGGGTTCGGCGCCGACCAGACCGCTGCGCTCTGCGCGCGGCGCGGACGCGCGAGCACGGCGGAGTGCGCGCGCCGTGCATCGAGCGGGCTCGGGTTCACGCGCGACGAGGCCGTCGCGCTCTGTCGGGGGCGCGGCGCGGTGGAGACCGCGACGTGCGCCGCGTCCGCCGTCGCGAGCGGCTTCTCGCGGCCGCAGGCGGTCGCACTCTGCGCGGGACGCGGTCAGGCCTCCAATGCGAGCTGCGCGAGCACGCTCCTCCGCCTCGGCGTCGCGCGGGACCAGATCGTCCTGACGTGCCTTCGGCCCGAGACGACCCTCGTGCCCTGACGGATCCGATCACGATCCCGCGTGCGCGGTGATCTTCGTTCCGACGAAGACCAGCTGCAACTGATCAGAGGAGCGAGGCCTTCGGGAGCGGCCCCGCCTGCGGAACGCAGAAGACGGCTGCGCGCACCTCGCCGAAGAGCGATCGCGACTGGCATCGCGCGCCGTTGTTCAGGCTCGTGTTCACGAACGTCGGGAACCCGCCGCTCGAGGGGTCACAGTTCGGCGCCGCCGCCGTCCACACCGTCCGGTTCACCCCACCGGCGGTGCCGGCGACGAGCGGCGCGAGCACGTTCGCCTCCTCGACGGTGGGGAGGCGCCCGTTGCTCCGCTGGCATAGCTCGACCGCCTGCGGGTACGGGACCTCCGTCGCGGAGGCCGCCGTCGTGCGCACCTTGGCGATGCGACCACGGCGCTGGTACTCGTCGAGCGCCGCGCGCGCGCCGACGTAGGTCGGGAGCGTGGCGGGATCCTTGTCGAGGCTGCACGCTTCGTAGGTCCCGAACCGGATGTCCTCGGCGCACGCTGCGAGCGCGTCCTGGACCGGTCGCCGGTCCGACCGCCGCGTCCCGTCCGCGTCGGGCTCGAATCGCCCGGACCACTCTTCGGCGACGCGCCGCATCTCCTCCGCGAAGCGCTTCGGCGCAGCCGGCGGAACGACGTTGTACTGGCGCTCGGCTTCGGCGTCCGCGACGAGCAGCGGGAAGATCTCGTCCGAGTACGCCCGATCCATCGACGACTCGAGGCCCGCGAACGCACGGAGGAAGCGCTCCGCGGAGCGCTGCTTGTCGCGGCGCGTCCGGAACGCCTCGGAGGCTTCGAGAGCGGCCGGCGCGTTCGTCGCGTAGCCGTAGCGGGCGAGGCCCACCGCGGCGGGGATCGCATTCCGGAGCGTGACGGTCGCGTACCCCTGCGCGTCGCGGTCGCGGTCGGCGCGGAGCGAGGCGGCGAGCTTGGCGGTGACGGCGTCCATCCGCGCGAGCTTCTCCTCGACGTTCCCGCTGATCCCGAGCACACCGTCGTCGGCGGAAACGTCGAACCCTTGCGCGACGACGTTCATCCGCGCGGTGACGTCGGTCCGCTTCGCGAGGTTCGAGAGCTGCGTCTTGATCGACGTGTCGGCGTTGATCGGTCCGAGCTCGAGGTTCGCGCCGAGCTCGCCCTTCAGCGTGCGGGCGCTCTCCTCCGAGGCAGTCTCGAACGTGAGGAGCGCGACGATCTTCGCCTGGTAGGTGACGTCCGTGATGTAGCGGTCGCCGCAGAGGGTGAAGAAGAGCGAAGGGCTGGCGTCGAGCATGTCACGCGCTGCTGGCGTGAGCGCGACGGGCGCGAGGTTCGTGACCCGGTACGACTGCACGGACTGGATGAGGTAGTTCACGTGCTCGCGCGACTCCTTGAAGCTGCGCACGATCCCGAGCGTCCCCGCGACGTTCCCGAACGGGATCTTCAGCGTGACGCTCGCGTCGACGCCGAGATCACGCGTGAGCTCCTGCTCGTTCTTCACGAGCTGGATCGTCGTCTGCTGCACGACCTGGCCGACGAGCGGCGCGCGGTCGCCGACCTGGTCCACGCACTTGGTCAGCCGAGCGTCGAGCGTCGCTTCGTAGCCGTCGAGGAGCGAGACGGCGGGCTCGAACGTGGAGAGCTGGTCGACGCCGACGCGGCTCCCGAGCTCGGAGCTCGCTTCTGCGACGTCGGGAGCAGGTCCTTCGTCGTGGGCGCCAGCGCACGCAACGAGCGTGACTCCGGCGACGGCGAGGGGCGCGAAGGACGCCAAGCGAGCAGAGGAGCGGAAGCGCATCGGGGCGCCGAGCTGCAAGCCACACGCCCGTGTCCTACATGAGCCGACATGCCCCGTTCACATGAAGATCCGCGGTGTTCGGCGAGACAACACGATCGGATCGATCGCGGGCGAGGTGGGGTCACGGCGCGCCAGGGATCTCGACCTCCGTCACGGCGAGATGCCCGACCAGGCCGCAGACGACGAAGCCGAGCGCGTTCAGGAGGCCGTGGAGGAGCACCATCACCTGGACCGGGAGGCCAGCTCCGCCGCGTAGCTCACCGGCACCGTGGATCGCGGCGGTGGGCATCGCGAACGCGAGCGACGTCGCCGCGACGCGGAGGAAGACCTTGGCGGCTCGCGGCGCGACGTGCGACGCGGTGCCGAACGTGACGGCAGCGAGGCCCGTCGTCGCGACCACCATCGCGGCCACGCCGAGGAGACGAACCGATGCTGTCGCGAGGAGGTTGCCAGCGGCGATGAGGGGGATCCCCGCAACGGCGGTGACCGCGGCGACGCGGAGGAGGCGCGAGCCGGTCAGTCGCATCGTGGCGACGAACAGGATCTGGAGGACGAAGCCGCTCACGTGGAAGTGGACGGCCGCGTGGAGGACGGTCGCCTGGGAGACACTCGCCGGCCCTGCTCCGACCCGCGCGAGGACGAGCCAGAGCGAGCCGATCGGCAGGAACGCGTGCGCGGCGAGCGCGCTCACCCGCGCGATGCCACGCGCGTGCAGCGCCGCGCCTGCGCCGCGGACGCCGAGGACGATCCCCATCGCGAGCCAAGGAACCGCCAGTGCGCCCGCGACGGGGCCTCGTTCGACGAAGAACGACGTGGTCACCATCGCTGCGGTGATCGGCTGGACCAGCGCGGCCCTGCCGTACGAGGTCCCGGTCGTGCGCGATACGAGCGTGAGCGCGAGCGGGACGGCGACGAGGGGCACGACCAGGAAGAGGTGCTCGATCCCGGCGAAGGCCGGCGCCGACCCGACCGGCAGGAACGGCGCCGCGAGCCATGAGGCCGCGCCGAGCGCGACGACGGGGAGGACGGAAGACGTCACGTGAGCTCGATCGCGAGCGGTGGGAAACGCAGTCATGGGACGCCACGAACATGTCCCGTTCGCGTGCGGTTCGGCACCCGTGCCGGACTTCGAGGGGGTAGACAAAAATGCATGGCGAAGAGCTCCGCTCCGAAGGGCCGATCCGAGCGCGATGCGCTGCACGCGAAGATCCCGAGCTGGGACGACATCCGCTTCTTCCTCGCGATCCATCGCGCCGGCAGCTTGTCGGCCGCCGCAGGTCCGCTCGGGGTCACCCAGCCCACGTGCGGACGCAGGCTCGAAGCGCTCGAGGCCTCGCTCGGGGTCCGCCTCTTCGATCGGGTACCGAGCGGGCTCCGCATCACGACGGACGGCACCGCGCTCGTCGCGTCGGCACACGCAATGGAGCAGGCGGCACGCGAGCTCGCGCTACGGGCGAGCGTGAACGACCGCGACCTCGAGGGCGTCGTACGGATCGCGACGAACGAGCTGTTCGCGTGCGTGTTCCTCCCCGGCGCGCTCGTCCGGCTCCGGGCGATGTATCCCGGCATCCACGTCGAGCTCGTGCTCGGCTCGTCGGAAGCCGACCTCCTCGGCCGTGAGGCGGACATCGCGATCCGCTTCCGGCCGGAGGGCTTCCGTCCGAAGCCCGAGGTGCTCGTCGCGCGCAAGCTCGGCGACGAGCCCTTCGCGCTGTTCGGGAGCGAAGGCTACCTCGAGCGGCGACTGGCGCCGCGTGATCCCGCCGACCTCGCCGGACACGATGTCGTCGCGTACGTCGGACCCCAGCCCGCCGCGGCGTGGTGTGCCGCTGCCTTCCGGAGCGCGAACGTCGTGCTCGCCGCGCCCAGCATGCAGGTGACGGCGGCGGCGATCGCGGCGGACGTCGGGCTGGGCGTGCTGCCCGTCCGCGCGGCGCGAACCTACCCGCGGGTCCGCTCCCTGTCGCCGCCGGTGGCGCGCGGCACGGCGTGGCTCGTCGTCCATCCCGATCTGCGACGCGTGCCACGGATCCGCGTCGTGCTCGATGCGCTCGGCGAGATGTTCCCTGCTCACTGGTGACGCACGACGCGGAGGAGCGAGGTCGGCTCGTTGCGCCGAGACCGCTCGATGTAGAGCGCGTCGGGCGTGATGGCGACGATTCGATCCCACGCGTGCGGCGGGCCCGTCCACGTCAGCCGCGTCCAGCGGACGCCGTCGAAGCCGTAGGCCTGGCGGTCTTCGCCCTCGAGCCAGATCGTCGCATCGTCGGCGACGTGGAGCTGCGCTTCGAGGCGCGGCGCCTCGAGGCGCGTCGCACGTCCTTCGCGCCACCTCCACAGCTCGCCGAGGCCGACCTGGAACACGTAGTCGCGACACCCGAGCGCGCCGAACCCTCGACGCGCGACGTGCGCGAACGGAGCATCGTCCGGAATCGGCCAGCTCGTCGTGCGCCCGTGCGCGAGGCACGTGACGCGGGTCTCGTCGTAGTGGACGATCGCGCCGCCTTCGAGCTCGTAGGCGATCCCCCCGACGCCGATCGGCACGATCCGGCGCACGGCATCCTTCGGATCGCGCGGGACGGGGTCCGGCAGCGCGTACCACTCGTCTCCTTCGCCCGAGACGAGGTTCGTCACGACGAAGAGATGACCGCGGCCGCTCCGTGTGTGGACCAGCCCCTTCGATGCCTCCGGCAGCGCTTCGAGCCGGTCCGCCCACGGCTCGGCGTCCGTGCTCGGGCGGCAGATGCCGACGCATGCAAAGACGCCGCGCTCGGCGCGATAGATCGATGTGGCGCCGAACATGGAGTAGGTCGACCAGCCGATCCAGAGCGGACCGTCGAGGTCGCCGAGGAACGCGGTCGGAGTGCCGGAGAGCACGTCGTCGTGACCGCTCAGCGACCTTACCCGCTCCGTCTTCGGCAGGGCGGCGGGCGCGAACGACCGCACGAGCCCCTTCGGCGTGACCCGGTAGAGGGCAATCCGCGCTTCGGCCTCGAGGCGTGCGACGACGATCTCGCTCCCGATCCTCGACGTGGTGACGACGCCGCTCGCGAGCTCCTCCGTCTCCGATGTCACCGGCCGTGCGGGATCGCCGCGCTTCTCGGGCGAGGGGCTCGCGACCGACGCGCACGCGGTCGAGCCGAGGGCGAACGCGAAGAGAACCGCACGAGACGAAGGCATGTCGGCCCGTCGGAGCGACGGGCCGGAGTGTGACGCTTCAGCGCGCGTCGGCGACGTAGCGGAGCACGAGCGGGACGCCCGCCCGCACGACCCGAACGCGCGCCGCATCGCCGGACAGGAGCGCCGAGCGCAGCGCCCCCGGCGCCCCACGGTCGACCTCGACGCCGTTCACCTCGACGACGAGGTCTCCTTCGCGGAACCCCGCCGCCGCGAGCAGTGAGCGCTCGTGGAGCGGAGGCAGCCGCCACGCGCGCCGCCCGTAGATCTCGACGATCTCCGGGTCGACGACGACGACCTCCTCCGCCGCGCGCGCGGCGCGGAGCGAGAGCACGTAGCGATGCCGTCCGAGCGAGCGTGCAACGCGGTCGTCGAGGTGACGGACCCAGCGAAGGCGGACGTCCTCGCCCGGCCGCAGCTCCGTCGTCCCGCTCGACGAGCGGAGCCGCACGACGTCCGGCCCGATCGCGTCGACGCGCCATCCTCGCCCGACGAGTGCCCCTTCTTCGTAGGAGCGGGTCGCCCACGTCGTCGTGTCGGCGAGCACGGCGCTCGGCGGCCGCGAGCCGTCGCCCAGCTCGACACCGAAGAGGCGCAGGGTGACGTCGGTCGCGACGTAGTCGGCGAGGTCGAGCGAGCCCTCGCGCGGCGCGAGGATCTCGTCGGCACGAACGGGGGACGTCGCCGGCTCCGGCGGCACGACGATCGGCTCGTCGTCACGCGACGTGGACGAAGCGGACCGCTGGCCCGAGTCGCACCCGGCCGTGAGGACCGAGAGCAGCACCGTGCAGCATGCGAGCTTCATCGCGCGAAGCACGCCGACGAGACGCCGGCGCCCTCCGTGCTCGCCCCCCACGCCACGCACGCGAGCCGTGACTGCCCCTGCACGTTCGGGTGGAAGCAATCCGTTCCGTTGATGTCGTCCTTCGTGAACACGAAGGTGCCGACGGACGTGTTCGCATGGCCCGCCGCCGAGCTCCCGACCCAATCCGTCACGAACCCGACCCCTCGCGCGTTCCGTCCGTTCGCGTTCGCGGCATAGGCAGCGATCTCCGCGGCGACAGCGTCGTTGTACGCGTCGATCCGCTGGCCGATCCGCGCGCGGCGTGACGCGCTGCTCTCCGCGGTGACGACCCGGCAGATCCCGGCGATCGGCCAGACGCCCCAGACGCACCACCAACTCTTGGCGCGCCCCGCCTCGTAGAGGTAATCCACGCGCGGCACGCTGAGGACCTCGACGACGGACCGCGGGGGGAGACACGCCGCGAGCTGGTCGAGCCCCGCGCGCAGCGCCGACGTGAACGTCGTCACCGAATACAGGTTCGCAGCCGCGTCGGTCGTCCACGAGCGCGGACGGTTGCAGACGTCGTTGCTCCCGAGGAGCACTTCCACGCGCGTCGGCAGCGGTGACTGCGCACAGATGCGTGCGGCCTGCGCCGGGAAGTTGTCCTCGCCGCCGACCATCTCGGCGCCCGTGACGGACTCGCCCTCCTGCTCGAAGCCAGGCTCGATCGCGGAGTACCGGAGGTACATCGAGGAGACGGCGGGGTCGATCCCGAGGACCCAGCTCTGCGCCGGGTCGTCGAAGGGAATGCCCGCCGCGCCGAAGCCCTGCGAGATGCTGTCACCCGCGTTCGCTTGCTTCGTCGGCTCCGCCCACGTCGCAGCGGCAGCCGACGCGAGCGGGACTCCGGCGAGGACCCCAGCCGTGACGAGACCGACCATCCGTCGTCGCATGCGATCCTCCTCGGCGCGCTCGGCATCGCGCGCAGATCGGATCACGTTGGGCCTCCACGCGGCGCGCGGAAGGGGCACGGCACGTCGCAAACGCGCCTCGCTATCTGCAGATTACAAGGATGCGCTCACGACGCCCGTGGCACCGCTCTTGTATCGCTCACGGTCCGAGGTGAATCGACCATGAACGCCACGACGACCCCGGAGCTCTCGATCGATCACGCAGGCGACCGCGTTCGTCGTCACACGGCGGCCGCACCGAACGAACGGATCGAAGCGCTCACGCGCTTCCAGGTCGAGGACACCGTGCGCCAGGGACGCGACGCGATCGTTCGTCGCCTCGCCGAGCTCGAGCACGAGTGGGACATCGATCGTGTGCTGATGTTGAACTTCGCCGTCGTCGGCGGGGCAGGGTTTCTCGCCGGAGCACGCCGCCGCGCCTTCGCGCGCGGCCTGAACGGCTGGCAGATCTTCACCACCGTGCAGCTCGGCTTCCTCGCGTGGCACGCGATCGTCGGCTGGTGTCCGCCTTCGTCCGTGTTCCGCCGAATGGGCTTCCGCTCGGCGCGCGAGATCGAGACGGAGCGGCGCGCGCTCGAGCGAGCCCTCGCGAGCGCGCGCTGACACGCGCTCACAAGTGCATGATGTCGCCCTTGAGCGAGTACGCGATCGCGAGGACGTCCTTCTGCGTCTGCTCGTCGATCGCGTGCTTCTTCAGGACGAGGAGGATGTCGTCGATCGCGGCCATGTACTCCGCCTCGCTGATGTTCATGCCGCGGTGCGCCGTGCGCATGTCGCGGCCGGCGTAGGCGCCCGGCCCACCGCTCCCCATCTCGAGGAACATGCAGAGGTGGTTCTTGATCACCGCGAGCCGGTCCGGAGTGTCGAGCACCGGCAGGAACCGGGCTCGGATCCGGGGGTTCTCCATGTGCGCGACGACGATGTCGTCGACGAGAGCGCTGATTCCGGCGGACTTCCCGAGGCGTTCGAACAGAGATCGCGTTTCCATGGTGGAGACGTTGCCGCACGCGGATGGGAACCCCCGTGGGAAGAAGCGTGGAAACGTCGCGGGCAGCGATTGAGGTGGAAATCCCCCACCCCGAAGGGTGACCATGGGACGCCGTCATGTGGCGTGTCGAGAGGGGGACCGTAGCGGGGACGGCGCGATGAGCGCGCCGAAGCTCGAGGTGCGCGTCCTCGGCCCCGTGAGCCTCGTCCGCGACGGCGTCGCCGTGGCGCTCCCCCGGTCCCGCAAGGTACGCGTGCTCCTCGCGTTCCTCGCCCTCGAGGCCGCGCCCGTCTCGCGCTCGCGCGCGTGCGATCTCCTCTGGGACGTTCCGAACGACCCGCGCGGTGAGCTCCGCTGGTGTCTCAGCAAGCTGCGTGGCGTCCTCGACGACGAGGACCGGAAGCGCGTCGTCACCGCGGGAACGTCGGTCGTGGAGCTCGATCTCCGTGACTGCCTCGTCGACGCGCTGGCGATCGAGCGCGCGGTCCGCACCGGCCTCGCGAACGCGAGCAACGAGGAGCTCGATGCGCTCGTCGGCCTCTTCGGGGGCGAGCTGCTCGAGGGGCTCGACGTCGATGCGAGCCCCGAGCTCACGACGTGGATCGCAGCGCAACGGAGGCGCTTCGTCACGCACCACGTCGCCGTCCTCGCCGAGCACACCTCGCGCGCGGAGGCCGGCTCTCCCGAACGGTTCCGGCGCGTCGATGCCTGGCTGCAGCGCGCGCCGTTCGATCTCCGCGCCCACCAGATCATGCTCGAGAGCCTCGTCCGCGCCGGGCGGGTCCGGGATGCCGAGGCCCACGTCGCCTCCGCGATCCGCGCGTTCGAGCAGGAAGGCCTCGACTGGTCGGAGCTCCGCGCCGCGTGGCAGGAGGTGCGCGCCGCGAAGGACGCGCCGCGGATCGAGGTCGTCGCATCGCTCGAGCCCGAGCCGGAGGTCCGGCCTTCACGCCACGGCTCGGTCGCCGTGATGCCGTTCTCCGAGGCGGCCGGCGCTTCGTCGATTGCGAACGGCCTGACCGACGACATCATCACGCGGCTCGCGAAGCTCCGTGTGCTCTTCGTCATCGCGCGCGGCACGACGTACGCGCTGCGGGACCGAGGCGTGTCGGCGCAGGAGGCCGGTCGCATCCTCGACGTCGAGTACGTCGTGAGCGGTCACGTGCGCCGGACGGGTGACCGCGTGTCGGTCCTCGTCGAGCTCGCCGAGACCCGCGATGCGCGCATCGTCTGGACCGACCAGCTCGAGATGGTCGCCGACGAGACGTTCACCGCGCTCGATCAGATCGTCGACCGGATCGTGACGGGGATCGCCGACGAGATCGAGGCCGCCGAGTGCAGGCGCGCGCTCATCCGGCCGCCGACCTCCCTCGACGCATGGGAGGCATACCACCGCGGCCTCTGGCACATGTACCGCTTCACGGCGGACGACAATCGCGTCGCGGAGCGCTTCTTCCGCTCGGCGGTCGACCTCGACCCGACGTTCGCGCGGGCCTACGCGGGCCTGTCGTTCACGCACTTCCAGAACGTGTTCCTCGGCCTGACGCCCGATCGCGAGCAGCAGATGATTCTCGCGACGGAGACCGCGGGCAGGAGCCTCGCCGCGGACGACCGCGATCCCGCCGCGCACTGGGCGATGGGACGCGCGCACTGGCTCCGCGGCTCGCAGCGCGAGTCGGTCGAGGAGCTGCAGCGCACGATCGAGCTGAGCCCGAACTTCGCGCTCGGTCATTACACGCTCGGTTTCGTCGAGTGCCAGTCGGGCGACCCTTACGCCGCGATCCACGCCGTCGACCACTCGCGGCAGCTGAGCCCGTTCGACCCGCTCCAGTTCGGGATGCTCTGTGCGCGCGCGATCGCACACATCCGCCTCGGCGAGCTCGATCAGGCCGCGGAGTGGTCCGTGCGCGCCGCCGCCCGCCCGAACGCGCACGCCCACATCCTCGCGATCGCCGCCGTGAGCCTCGCGCTCGCGAATCGTCGCGACGAAGCGCGCGAGCTGATCGCCCGCGTGCGGAGCCGGACGCCCGACTACGTCGTGGACGACCTGCTCCGCGCGTTCCGTCTGTCGAAGGACGCCCTCGACCTCTTCCGGCGTAGCGCACGCGAGATCGGCTTCGGGTGAATCAGGTGCCGGGCGCGAGCACGCCCGGCGCCGGGCGCGGCGGCGCGGACGGGGCAGCGATGACCCTCCTCGGCATCGGTGGATGCCCGGCGGCGGCGATGCAGGAATCGTGCTGCCCGCGCTACTGCTTCACGTAGACGCTGCCGGCGATCGCGGTCGTGTTCGGGTCGGTCTCGTAGATCGTGAGCTTGTTGCCGTCGACCGAGTAGGTCGCCTTCAGGTCGGGCGTCACCTTCGGACACGTCAGCTGTCGATCGAGCGCCGTACCGTTGGTGGTGAAGGTCTCGGTGAACGTCTTGTTCTCGCCGTCTCCGATGTCGAGCACCGTGTTCATCACGTTGCCCGCGACGACGAGGACGGCCTTGAGCCCACCGGGCTCCGGCGGAGAGGCGTCGGCGGTCGCATCGTAGAGCACGAACTCGGTCTGGAAATACGTGCCGTCCGCGATCTTGCCGCCGGTCGGAGCCGGCGGCGCGCCCTTCACGGTCGCCGAGGTCGACTCCGGCGCCGCGTTGACGATCGCGTTGCACGCGCCGCCCCCGTCGCTCGCCCCGCCGCCTCCGTCACCGGTCGGCTTGGTCCCTCCCGCGTCGCCGGCGGACGTGGCGTCCTCGCCGGCGTCCGAGGCAGAGGTGTTCGTCGTCGTGTCGGAGCTGCTGCACGCGGTCGACGAAGCGACGACGAGGACGGAGCCGACGAAGAGAGCGGTCAGGAGGTTCTTCACGCGAACGATCGTCGCATGACCGCATGTCCTGCGCACGCTTTGTGATCGGCAGCCTCGTTGCGGAGCGAAGGGGCGTGCTTACGAGTGAACCGGACGCGAAGAGGAGGACACCATGACGAAGGTCGCGATCATCGGAAGCGGGAACGTGGGGTCCGCGCTGGAGCGTGGCCTGTCACGGTCGGGACGACACGAAGTGCGCACGGCGAAGCGTCGAGACGCGAAGGAGAAGGCGAGCTGGGGTGACATCGTCGTCTTCGCCGTCCCCTTCCCTGCGCTCGACGACGTCGTTCGGGAGGTGGGCGACGCCGTGTCCGGGAAGATCGTCGTCGACGTGACGAATGCGCTCACGCCGGACATGAAGCTCGCGCTCGGCTACTCGACGAGTGGCGCGGAGGAGCTCCAGAAGAAGCTCCCGCGCGCGAAGATCGTCAAGTGCTTCAACACCGTCTTCGCCGAGCACATGGACAAGGGCAAGGTCGGCGGCGAGCAGCTCACCGTGTTCGCGGCCGGCGACGACGAGAACGCGCGCCGCAGCGTCGTGCGGCTCGCGAAGGACATCGGCTTCGATGCGATCGACGCGGGCCCTCTCGCCAACGCGCGCTCGCTCGAGACGATGGGCTTCTTCAACATCCAGCTCGGCTACACGCTCGGGCTCGGCACGAACATGGGCATCCGCCTGCTCCACCGGTGAGCGCGAACGACGCGCTCGCTCAAGCGAGCTCGTCGGCCCAGAACTCGGCGGGCCCGCGCTCCTTCGCGGCGACGCGCGCCTCCTCGAGCTTCCGGAGCTCGACGCGGCGGATCTTGCCGGAGATCGTCTTCGGCAGCGCAGCGAACTCGATCCGACGAACACGCTTGTACGGCGCGAGCTTCTCCTTCACGAAGGCGAAGATCGCGCGGGCGGTGTCGGCATCCGGCGCGGCGCCGGGGGCGAGGACGACGAACGCCTTCGGCACCGAGAGGCGGACCGGGTCGGGGCTCGGCACGACGGCCGCCTCCGCGACGAGCGGGTGCTCGACGAGGACGCTCTCGAGCTCGAACGGACTGATGCGGTAGTCGCTGCTCTTGAAGACGTCGTCGCCGCGCCCGACGAAGTGGAAGTAGCCGTCGGCGTCGCGCGTCGCCTCGTCGCCGGTCCGGTACACGCCGCCGCTCGTGACCGCCTGCGTCCGCTCGTCGTCCCCGAGGTAGCCCGCCATGAGCCCCATCGGACGCTCGGAGAGATCGAGCGCGACCTCGCCTTCGTCGACGCGGTTGCCGTTCGCGTCGACGAGCACGACGTCGTAGCCCGGGAGTGGCCTGCCCATCGAGCCGAGCTTGACCGGAAGACCGGGCGGGTTGCCGATCTGCGCCGTCGTCTCGGTCTGACCGTACCCGTCGCGGATCGTGATTCCCCACGCGCCGCGCACCGTCTCGATCACCTCGGGATTCAGCGGCTCACCCGCGCTCGCGAGCTCGCGGAGGGCCTGCGGCTTGTCGCCGAGGGACTCGAGGATCAGCATGCGCCAGACCGTCGGCGGCGCGCAGAGCGTGCTCACATCGTGCTCGCGGAGGACGTCGAGCGTGCGCTTCGCCGAGAAGCGCGCCGCTTCGTGCACGAGGATCGTGGCGCCCGCGTTCCACGGCGCGAAAAAGCTCGACCACGCGTGCTTCGCCCACCCCGGCGAGCTGATGTTCTGGTGGACGTCGCCTTCGCGGAGACCGAGCCAGTACATCGTCGAGAGGTGACCGACCGGGTAGCTCGCGTGCGTGTGGAGGACGAGCTTCGGCTTCGCGGTCGTGCCGGACGTGAAGTAGAGGAGGAGCGGCTCGTCGGCGCGCGTCGCGAGACGCGCGATCTCGGAAGGCGCGTTCATCGCATCCTCGAAGGTCGTGAACCCGGGCGCCCCGCCGACGGCGAGCTTCACCGCGAGGCGCTCGGGCGCGCGGAGCTTCGACGCGCCGCTCGCGTCCGTCACCATGTGCTTCACGTGACCGCGCGCGATGCGGTCGTCGACGTCGTCCTCGGTGAGCTGCATCGTCGCGGGGATGACGACGGCGCCGAGCCGGATCGCGGCGAGCATCGTCTCCCAGAGCGGAACGGCGTTCGGCAGCATGAGGAGGACGCGATCGCCGCGCGCGACGCCGTGGTCCGCGAGCCAGCGTGCGAGGCGCCTCGAACGCTCGGCGAGCGTCGCGAAGGTCACCGTCGCCGTGCCGTGCGTGTCGCTCACGAGGACGAGCGCGCGTCGGTCGGGCGCCTCGGAAGCGAGCACGTCGAACCAGTCGAAGGCCCAGTTCCAGTCCGTGAGGGCGGGCCAGCGGAACTCGGCGCGCGCGCGGTCGAGGTCGCCGTGGTTCCGGAGGAGCGCGTCACGCGCGCGGGCGAAGGCTCGGGTCGGGGTGTCGCTCACGCGGCGAGTCTAGCGACGGCGACCGGTCCGCGGTGAGATCACCCCGATCGCACACGTTTTCGGACGTTCGTGATTGCTGCACTTCCAACGAGTTGCGACGTTAGCGGGTGCGATGATGTGGACTCATGTACGCAATCGTGTTGCGCAGTACGCAACCGTATGCCAGAGCCCTCGAGCCTGCACCTGAAGGGAACCGGTGCACCATGTTCGAGCGTCTTCCGAAGCGTCTCCCGCTCTGCCTCCTGCTCGTCGCCTCGTTCGCCGGGTGCGCCGCAGAGGCCCAACCGGGTGACGATGACGGCAGCGAGGAAGCGGTCAGGACCTCTCGCTACCCGATCGACAGCGCGTCTGCTGCGAAGCTCCCGCGCCCGATGCTCTCCGCCGTCCTCGCGCTGCGTGAGCGCACGGCCGAGAACCACCTCCGCGATCGCGCGCTCTACGACTACGCGTACTACGTCGTCCGCAACGCGGACCCGAGCGTGTCCGCCGACGAGCGCGCCGCGAACGTCATGGCGATGACGCCGATCGCGACGAAGGCGAAGGAGGCGATTGCATTCGAGCTCCGCGAGTCGGGACGCGACGTCGACGCGGCGTTCGACGAACGGCTCGCGCCCTACCTCCGCATCGTGCGTCTCGCCTACGACGAGCTCCCGGCCGCGAGCCGCGACCGCGACTCGGTGAGGCTCGCACGGAGCGGCGAGGAAGCCTTCCGGAACAGCGCGTTCCTCCACTGCATCGACTACGCGAAGGCGCTCGCCGATCGCGCGCAGTCGTACGGCATGGCGAAGGACGACCTCCGCATCTTCGTCGCGATGGACTCGGCCGCGTACGGCGCGATGTGCCCGGCGGGCTCCGAGGGCAAGGCCGTCGACTCGGGGGCGGCGCGTCCGGTCGTGCACACGCTCGTTGCCTACCGGAAGGGCGGCGAGTGGTCCGCCATCAGCCCGGAGATGGACGTGACGAAGCGAGCGCCCGAGATCTTCGCGCTCGGTCGGGAGCTCCCGGCTCGCCTCACGACGACGTTCACGCTCGAGCAAGCGCCGTTCGTCGCCGGCAAGACGCTCGTGAACGCAGGCGCGTTCCGCGTCGACGACCCGCTCCTCTCCGGCGCGACGCCTCCGCAGACGTTCAAGAACGTCACCGCGAACGGCACACTCGGCAATGCGGGCCGGCTGAGCGCCGCGCCGGAAGACTTCGTCTGCACGAGCGTCCCGCTTCCGTGAGGCAAACGACGAAGGGCGCGCAGTTTCCTGCGCGCCCTCGCGGAACAACATCGCGCCGCTGCCCCCCCGGCCCGGACGCGATGGTGTTCGGTCTCTACGTAGCCGTCTGGGCGGACGCCGCAATGCTCATTTCGTCCGCGCTGCCTCGAGCCCTCTGATCCGATCGTCCAAAAAGGTGACGAAACGCGAGCCGACGAAACGGTGAACCCCGCGCCGGCGGCGGGCAACCAACTCGGCGGCATGATCTGCGCGCGGGGATTCGCGACGGTTGCCGTCCTGCTCGTAGCGTCGACGGCTCACGCGCAGGCGCAGATCTTCGCGCCGCCGACGACGATCACTCCTCCGGCGCCGGTCACGCCGCGCAGCGCGATCGCGGCGCGTTGGCCGGCGGCGTGGTTCTTCTTCGGCGGGATCGGCGATGCGTCGGGCGACGCGGGCGCGATCGAAGGCCTCGACGCCGGCGGACCGCTCCGCCTCGGGCTGATGGCGGAGTCGCCGTGGATCGGGACGGGCGACCCGGCGTGTGCCAGCGCCGATGGAGCGACCGCCGCGGCGCCGACGATCCCGACCGAGCGCGCGCGTCAGATCGAGCTCGTTCCTCGCCTCACGCTCTCCACCTTCTCGCGCTTCGGCTGCGCGCGTGACGGCGTGATCGGTGGTGGCATGGCCTACACGGTGCCGTTGAAGAAGGGCGTCTCGCTCGTCCTGAGCGGCGGCTTCGTCCACATGCCGCAGCTCGCGCCGGGCCACTTCGTGCCGCCCGCGTCGCAGGTCCGCGCCGACCTCGTGTTCCAGCGCTCGGAGAAGCGCTGGACCGCGATCGGGATCGGCACGCGCGGGTTCTGGGTGAGCGGGACGTTCTAGCGCGCCTCGAAGAGCACGTCGTCGAGCCGGAGTCGGAACGCTTTCGTCGGCGGCACGGCGTAGGCGATCCCGACGAGCGCGCTCGCCGGCGCCGGGCCCCACCCTCCGCTCAGGTCCTGGTCGACCGCCGTCTTGCCGCCCACCGTCACGGTGACGTGACCCGCCCCGACGAACGAGACGCGCATCTCCATCCGGGTCCACACGCCGGGCCGGAGCGGCTCGGCGAGGACGAGCTGCTTGCCGAGCGTGACCTGGTTCGTCGCGTCGAGGTGGATCTCGTCGAGGCGCGGTGGCGCCGCCAGCGTGAGCCTCAGCTCGCGCATGCCCTTCGTCGTGTAGGCGCGGACGGCGCACGAAGGCGCGCGCTCGGTACGCCCGGTCACGTCGTCGGTCTGGATCGCGAACGAGAGCGTCGCCGCGCTCGTGTCGGTCGAGAGCCGCCGCTCGAGATACGCGATCGGCGAGTCCTTCGTCGCGTCGGGAACGGTGACGAGGAGCGAAGCCGGTGAGGAGAGGGCCCCCTCGCGATCGATCGCGAGCGTACCGCCGTTGACCTGCACGACCTCCGGCCACTGCGAGAAGCCGAGGCCCTCGTCGAAGTCGTCGCAGACGAGCCCGCGCGAGGCGCGCGAGGCGCAGAAGCCCGTTGCTCCGTCCGCACCGGCGTCCGCGAGCAGCCCCGGAGGCGGCGAAGGTCCCGCATCGGTCACGCCGTACTCCCGCGACAGCTCCTCGAGCGAGCAGGACGCGACGCCGACGAGCGTGACCAGCGCGAGGGCCGCGCCCCAGCGCATTCGCGCGGACATGCGGACGTTCTAGCATCATCGTGGGAGCTGAGCGACGTTGCCCGGCCGCGTGCCGCGTAGTAGTTCCTCGCTCGTGTCGCGCTCCGGGATCTTCGGCGTGAGCGCATTCCTGGCGCTGGTGGCGGCGAGCTCTCCCGAAGCACGAGCCCAGAGCACGAGCGCAGAGAGCAAGGCGCGCTGCCAGGTCGCCTACGAGCACGGCCAGCAGCTCCGGCGCGACGGAAGGCTCGCCGCCGCCCGCGTCGAGCTACTCGTCTGCAGGGAGACGTGTCCGGCCTCGCTCACGCCCGATTGCGACCGCTGGCTGGACGAAGTGAACACGCTCCTGCCGACCGCGATCGTCCGCGCCAAGGACGAGAAGGGCGCGCGGGTCCGCGACGTCCGCGTGTCGGTCGACGGCCGACTCCTCGGCGACCCGCCTCCCGAGCAGGCCGTCGTCCTCGAGCCCGGTGAACGCGTCTTCCGGTTCGAACGGCCGTCGGCGGACCCCGTCGAAGTGCGAGTCGCCCTCCAGCCCGGTGAGCGCGACCACCTCGTCGAAGTGACGGTCGCCTCGCGTGCCGTTCGGACCGAGCCGAGCCGCGTGCCGTCGTACGTCCTCGGCGCGACGGGCATCAGCGCGCTCGCGATCGCGGGAGGTCTCGCGATCAAGGGCCACGTCGACCGCGCCGATCTCGAGAGCGCGTGCTCCCCCGCATGCAGTCCGGACGACGTGAGCGGAATCCGGACGCTGTGGTGGGCCTCCGGGATCACCGCGGGCGTCGGCGCGATCTCGGTCGGCCTCGCGGCGCTGCTCTGGCCGCGAAGCGCGCAGGGCTCGACCACGCTCGTCGTCGGTGCCGGTACGGTCGGCCTCGGCGGCACCTTCCGCTGATCACGTCTCGTTGCGGAGGCCGTAGCGCTCGAGCAGGCGATAGAGGAACTGTCTCGAGACGCCGATCGCGTGCGCCGTCTTCGCCACGTTCCCCGCATTCTCACGCAGCTTCGCCGTGAGATAACTCGCCTCGAAGCGTTCGATCACCTGCTCGCGTGCATCGCGGAGCGGCATCGCGAGGAACGGAGCGAGCCCCTCGTGCGACGATGTGCCGGCGCGCTCGGACGCGGGGGCGCGCTCGATCGCCTCGATGCCCATCTCCGGGAAGAGCGAGAGTCGCGCCAGCACGTTGCGGAGCTCGCGCACGTTCCCGGGGAAGGCATGCGACCGGAGCATCGCCATCGTGTTCGGAGGCAGGTCGCGGAGCGTCCGCGGCGGTGAGCTCTCCGCGAGAATCCTCTCGGCAAGGAGCTCGAGATCCTCACCGCGCTCACGCAACGCAGGCACCCGCGCCTCGAAGACCGCGAGCCGGTAGTAGAGGTCGGCGCGGAACGTTCCTTCGCGCATCGCGGCGCGCAGGTCCCGGTGCGTGGCCGAGACGACGCGTGCGTCGAAGGGCCGCCATGCGTTCGACCCGACCGGCCTGTACTGCCCCGACTCGAGCACGCGGAGGAGCTTCGGCTGGACGTCCACCGGCAGCTCGCCGATCTCATCGAGGAACAGCGTCCCTCCGTGCGCCGCCTCGAGCACGCCTGGTCGGTCCTCCGCCCCGGTGAACGCTCCGCGGGTGCTCCCGAAGAGCTCCGCCTCGACGACGTTGGGCGCGACGGCGCCGCAGTCGAAGACCGCGAACGGACCGTCGCGCCGCGGGCTCGCGTCGTGGATCGCGCGTGCGAGCAGCTCCTTCCCGGTGCCGGACTCGCCACGGAGGAGGATCTTGACGTCGGTGAGCGCCGCGTGCTCGAGGCGCGCGAAGAGAGCACGCATCGGGAGCGAGCCGCCGATCACCTCGCCGAATCGCGCCCCCGGCGAGAGCGGCAGGACCGACGATTCCCCTCGGACGCGCACCGTCAGACGTGCGCCGCCCGCCGACACGATCATCTCGGGCACGAGCACGGCGTCGCGGATCTCGAGCTCGCCGACGAACGTGCCGTTCTTGCTCCCGAGGTCACGGAGGACCACTCCGCCCTCCGTCAGCGCGAGCGAGCAGTGGCGGCGCGAGACGCGGCGATCGGCGAGGACGACGTCACAATCATCGCTGCTCCCGACGACGAGCGGGTCCATCGCGAGCGGGACCTTCGGCGCTTCGACGTCGAGCAGCACCACCTCGAGCGAGGGCAGCTCCACGGCGTCGCGGCGGAGGCGCGTCAGGGTGCAGGTCTGGCTGGGTCTGCGATCCATCCGGCTCTGGTAAGATGCCATCATGGTGGCGGTCAGCGCGAGCTGCGTGCGGCAGATCGGCCGCTACCAGGTCTTCGGCGAGCTGGGCACGGGCGGCATGGCGACGGTCCACTTCGGCCGGCTCGTGGGTGAGGCGGGCTTCGCGAGGACGGTGGCGATCAAGCGACTCCACCCCCACCTCGCGAAGGACCAGGCCGTCGCGCGGATGTTCGTCGACGAGGCGCGCGTCGCCGCGCGGATCCGGCACCCGAACGTCGTGCCGACGATCGACAGCGTCGCGGAGGACGGCGAGCTCCTCCTCGTGATGGAGTTCGTCCTCGGGGAATCGCTCGCCGGGCTCCTCGACCTCTGCGCGGCGCGAGGCGAGCGGCTCCCGCCACCGGTCGCCGTCCGCATCTGCGCCGACGCGCTCTACGGGCTCGACGCCGCGCACCGCGCCGTCGACGTCGACCAGGAGCCGCTCCGTATCGTTCATCGCGATGTCTCTCCGCAGAACATCCTCGTCGGCAGCGACGGGATGGCGCGGCTCCTCGACTTCGGCATCGCACGCGCGACGCTGCGCGCTCAGACGACGCGTGACGGACACGTGAAGGGCAAGCTCGGGTACATGGCCCCCGAGCAGCTGCTCGATCGCGAGCTCACCGCTCGGACCGACCTGTACGCGCTCGCGGTCGTGCTCTGGGAAGCGCTCACCGCCGAGCGCCTCTTCGCGGCGAGCAACGAAGGGGCGGTCGTCGCGAAGATCCTCGAGGGCGTCGTCGTCCACCCGAAGCAAGTCGCGCCGGAGGTGCCGCAGGCCCTCGGCGACGTCGTCATGCGCGGTCTCGAGCGCGACCCCGCGCGGCGCTTCGCGTCGGCTCAGGAGATGGCCGCCGCGCTCGAAGCTGCGATGGCGCCCGCGACGCCGCGGGAGGTGAGCGACTTCGTGCGTCGCGTCGCCGGGAGCGCGCTCGCGCAACGCTCGGCGTACGTCGACGCGATGGACGCGCTCGGGCCCGACGGCGCGATGCACGTCGCGGAGCCCGCGGTCACGTCGCCTCGCGCCGCCGAGGCGACGGTCACCGACGTTCCCGTCCGCAGCGCCTCGCCGCGGTCCTCGCCCGATCCCGGACGCCGGCGCACCCTCACCTGGATCGCGAGCGCCGCCGTGCTCGGCGCGATCGCGACGCTCGGCCTCGTGCGCCTCCGCCGCGAGCCGGCCGTCACCGAGCCGGCACCGCCCGCCGAGGCTCTCGCTCCGTCGTTCGTCCTTGCGGCGCCGGCGCCGCCGCCGCCGGTCGAGAGCGCAGATCCGCCTCCGACCGTGAAGAAGACGACGACGGTCCCGACACGCGCCCCTCCGCCGGCGAAGCGCACGACGCCGGCGACACACCCGAAGCGTGTGGCGCCGGCGTCCTCGTGTGACCCGCCGTACGTCGAGGACGCGACGGGAATCCGTCGGATCAAGCCCGGCTGCTTGTGACGCTCACTTCGCCGCGACGGGCGCGCCGGTGAGGTAGTCGGTGTTCCCAGTGAACACGAGGTCCGGGGGGTAGCTCGGATAGAAGTAGTAGTTGCCGTTCCCGTATTCCGTCGTGTCCTCGAGCCGGTTGTTCGTGATCGAGACGTTCCGCGCGACGGAGTCGACCGAGAGCGTGTAGCCGCCTCCACCACGAAAGACGTTGTCGTGGAGTTTGACACCGTTCACGCCGCCGCCGCCCTCGTTCGTGATGCGCACGCAGTTGTTCGTGCCCTGCGGTGCGTCGGATCGCTTGCGGAAGTCGACGTAGTTGTAACGGACTTCGACAGCCGAGCTCGTCGTCGGGACGTAGATCGCATCCGCGTGCGCGCCGCTCGCGTAGGAGCCGCCGGCGAGCCAGTTCTGCTCGACGAGACCGCCGCGGATGTTGAGCATGTCGGAAGGCCAGTCGATGATCTTGTTCCGCCGGATCGTGGTCGAGCCCGTGTAGGACCAGATCGCGGCTGCGATCGAGTTGTTCCGCTTCTGTCCGTCGAAGGTCGAGTCCTCGACCGTGAGGTTGTTCTTCCCGCTGTCGAGGAGCACCGTCCAGTACGCCCCGTTCGGCGCGGTGAACAGGCTGTTCCGGAAGGTGACGTTGCTCGCCTTGACGACGAAGACCTTCTCGCGGAAGTCGTAGCCGTCGAACACGACACCGTCCTGCGTGACGTACACGACATTGCCGTCGAGCGATGCACCGGCAGGCAGCGTCTTCTTCAACGTCGCCGGGTCGCCGCGGAAGCCGACCGAGGTCTCGGTCGCGATCCCGGCCGCGGGCGGCGGCGGAGGCGGAGTGCTCGCGGTCGTCGTCGGCGTCGGGCTCGGCTTCGGCCCCGTCGCCGGCGGCGCCTGCAGCGTGAAGTGCTGGTTCGAGTAGGCCGCCACGCAATCCCACTGGATGAGACGCGTGCCGCTCTCCTGACGCCCCTGGTAGACGTCGACGCACTTGCCGGTGTGCGTCGACTTGATCTGCACCGTCCCGTCGGAGAGCGGAACGAGCGAGAAACGCTGGTTCGGGTACGTGCCGTTGCATTCCCACTGGATGATCGGCGTCAGGTTCTCGGACTTCGCCTGGTACACGTCGAGGCACTTGCCGGAGCTCACGGCGACGATCTGGACCGCACCGCCGCCGACGTCCTTCACGTCGAAGAGCTGGCTCGCCTGACCGGAGACGCACTCCGCCTGCACGAACGGCGCGCCGTTCGTCGTCGAGGCGCCTTCGACACCGACGCACTTCTTCGAGTGGAGCGCGACGACCGTCGTCCGTGGCGTGAGCGCGGCCGACGTCTCCCCGACGGCTGGGTCGAGCTCGCTCGCGCGGCTCCCGTCGTCGCCACAGCCCATGATGATGAGAGCCGCGAGGCTCCCGACTCCGAGGCTCACCGCCGCGGTCCGTGCGTGCTTCATCTGTTCTCCTCCAAGGTCGGAACGCACGTCCAGAGCGAGCCCCCCCGACCGCTCCGGACGCACGTAGGGCTCACCGCAACGGACGTGCCGCACGGTACCGCGAGTGATTACGGCATGTTCTGGATCGGAGGGTGTCAACTGGCCGTTGACTCCGACCGGCCAGCGGCCCTCAGTGGCGTCCGCCCAACAGCGTCCGCAACGCCGCCGCGCGCGGGGACGCGTCCGCCCGCGCGAGGACGACGAGCGGCAGACGCACGGAGAGGCCGGTCAGCGGCCGGAACACGACGCCGTCACGCCGGACTCGCTGCATCGAAGCCGACACGACCGAGACGCCGAGCCCGGAGGCGACGAGGCCGAGCATCGCGAGCTTCGTGTCCGTGTGCTGCGCGACCGGGGCGGCGACGCGCGCGGCCCCTGGCCGCTCGTTCCGCTTCCGCGGCGAGGACGGGACGTTCGAGGGCTCGCGTGCCGTGTCGCCCGTCGCGGGTGGGGCTCGCCTCCGGGTCACGCTCCGCGCCGAGGTGAGCGGCCTCCTCGCCGTCTTCGCGCCGCTCCTCGGCTGGCTGTTCCGGCGACGCGTCCGGCGCGACCTCGAGCGGCTCCGCACGCGGCTCACGGAGGAGCATGCGACAGCGAACCACGCCGCGGCCTGGGTGCCTGCCCCGACGCCGATCGACTAACGTCGGCGCCATGAACAAGGTCGTCGTCATCACCGGCGCGAGCGCGGGCATCGGCGCGGCGCTCGCGGAGCTGCTCTCGACGCGTGGCGCGTCCGTCGTCCTCGCCGCGCGTCGTCGCGCGGAGCTCGAGAAGCTCGCCGGGCGCCTCGGCCCGAACGCGCTCGCGGTCCCGACCGACGTGACGAATCGCGCCGAGGTCGAGCGCCTCTTCGCACGCGCGGTCGAGCGCTTCGCGCACGTCGACGTCTGGGTGAACAACGCCGGGCGCGGCATCAGCCGGCCGGTGATGGAGCTCTCCGACGAGGACATCGACGAGATGATCCGCGTCAACGTGAAGTCCGCGCTCTACGGGATGCAGGTCGCCGGAAAGCACTTCCTGGAACGCGGGAAGGGTCACGTCGTCAACGTGTCGTCGATGCTCGGCCGCATTCCTTTCGCGCCGATCCGCTCCGCGTACTCGGCCTCGAAGCACGCGCTGAACTCGCTCACGGCGAACCTCCGGATGGAGATGCGCGCGGTGAGCCCCGACATCCACGTCTCGTCGGTCCACCCCGGCATCGTCGCGACCGAGTTCGGCAACAACGCGCTCCACGGCGGGATGGACTCGCGCGGCTTCGCCGGCGCACAGACCGCGGAGGAGGTCGCGGCGGTGATCGCCGACGTGATCGAGAACCCGCGCGCCGACGTCTACACGCGCCCGGGCGCGCGCGAGATGATCGCGTCGTACTTCGCAGCCGAGGACATGGCGGAGGCCGAAGCGCGGATCGCGGCGCCGCGGCCTCGCTGAGCGCTCAGATCGGCAGCGGGCTCGGCAGGAAGCCCTTCGCGCGCAGGTCCTCCACCTCGATCACGATCTTGTCGGTCGCCGGCGTGGTGTTCCAGCGCTGGAGACCGAGCTGGATCGCCTGCTGGAACGGCGTCGTCGAGAGGACCGTCGTCTCGACGAAGAACGCGCTGTCCCAGCTCGGAGTGCCCTTCTTCCCGATGTGCACGCCGACGAACGCGTGCCCCGGGACGAAGACGACGAACGGCGCCATCCCGATCGCCTCGAGCGCCGAAGCGAACACGAGCGAGCCGTCGATGCAGTTCCCGCTCTTGTTGCGCAGCGACTCCGACGGGAAACGCACCGTCTGCGAGCCGGCGAAGAAGTCCTGCGCGACGCTCGTGTAGACGTAGCCGGAGGCGGCGAGCGTCGCGTAGAGCGCAGCGAGCTGGTCGCTCGCGCCGGCCGCGTCGGCGTCGAGCGTCGAGGTCGGCGTCTGGTACTGGTAGCCGACGAGCGCGCCGCGCGCGCTGCGAGGCGCGGCAGCGCGGAGGAGCTTGTCGACCTCCTTCCACGAGTCGTGCGGCGTCGTGAGCGAGCCGACGACGACGCCGAGCTCGATCGGGTCGATCTTCTTCGGGTCGGCGCCGGTCCAGAACACCGTGCTCTTCGGGAGCACGCGGATGACCTGCGAGAACGCGCTGACGACCTTGCCGTCGACGAGGAGCTGCACCGCGTAGGTCGCGTTCGTCGGCGCCGAGACCGCATCGAGCTTCTGGAAGTCGAGCGTACCGTCGAGGAAGCCCTTCACCTTCTCGCCCGGAGCGAGGTCACGGGTCGCGACGGCGTCGGCGACGGTGAAGCCCTGGAGCGCCCCGCGGAGCTCGACCTGCACCTTGTGGCTCGTCGGGTTCTCGATCGCGATCTCGGGGAACAAGTGCGAGAGGGTCCCGAGGAGGTGCGCCTGGTAGGCGGGGAGCCCTTCGTCGCGCGCGAAGTACGTGACGCTCGTGATCCGCGGCTGATCGGCGACCGACGAGATCCCCTGGTCCGTCGTCGTCGACGCGCCGTCGAGGACCGCCGGCGCCGGCGTGCCGGCCTCTGCCTTCGCCTTTGGCGGAGGATCGCCGTACGCGAGCACGTTGACGGGCGGCGCCTCGACGTCCGGCGGAGCGCACGCGGCAGCGGCGAAGACGAGCGACGCGACGGCAGGGAAGATCCGAGACGACGTGAACGACATGGCAGCTCCTCCGGCGCGTCGCTGCTGCAGCGCACGTTCCAGAGCAAGCCTTCGCGTGAACGCGGCGAGACGGCGATCGAGGCCTACATCCCCCGACGAAGCCGCGATCCCTCGGCCCCCTGGTGCAGGTGCCTCGGAGCGCGGCGAGCCGCGTGGGATCGGCCCGATCCCACGCTCAGCGCGGCGGACGCTCGGTCGACGTCTGGACCTCGCCCTCGACCCACTGGAAGTTGTCGAGGAGGACGCTCGAGTCGAGCACCGCGTCGCCCGTGTCCCAGATGAAGAGCTCGAGGGTGAAGGTCTCGCCGGGCTGCACCGCCGCCTGCGACGAGAGCCAGCCCGTCGCGCCGCCGTTGACGCTCTTCGACGCGTTGTCGCCGAACGAAGAGCACCACGCGCCGTCGATCCCGAAGCCGGTGCCGGCGAGCTCGTCGGTGCCGCCGGGGCACTGCGAGACGCCGGGCTTCGCGCCGTCGGCGCAGCCGATCTTCGCGTTCGCGGTGCAGCGGTCGAAGAAGCCGTTGTTGACGCTGACCGGGTTCTTCTTGCTGTCGAAGGAGATGTTGTCCGGCGTCCCGCCGTTGAAGCCCTTCGCGGAGAGGTACGCGAGGAAGCCGTCGTTGAATCGCGAGCAGATGTAGGCCGGCCACTCGCCCGAGTAGAAGTTGAAGTCGAACTTGATGCCGCTCGCGTTCGGCGGCGCCTTCAGCTCGAGCTTGAGGTCGACGACGTCGTTCGTCTGCGTCGCCTGCGAGCAGCCCTCGGCCGCCTTCGGGAAGCCCGGCGGGAGCGTGCCCGAGCCCTTCGGGTCGACGAACGGACCGATCCCGAACGGCGGGAACCACGCCTTGCCGATCGCCTGGAAGCTGCCGCCGCGGCCGGTCGTGCCCCCGAACGGCGCGCCGGGCGCGCCGTTGTACTCGTCGGCGTAGCCGGTGCTGAGCACGGCGAGCTTCGAGCCCTGGCGCGGCTTGATGACGTTGCCGAACTTCGGGAGGATGCCGTGCTGCTCGGCGGCCGGCGCTTCGGTCCGGCCATAGCCCTGCGAGAACGTCGCGGAGACGAGGCCGTAGCCCTTCTCGCTCGCCGTCGTGCAGATCCCCATCGCGCGCGCGACCGCCGCCGCGTCGCCGTCCTTCGCGAGCGACTCGTCGCACGTCGGGGCGTTGTCGACGGTGCCGTCCGCGTCGTCGTCGCAGTTGTTGCCTGGAATCTCCGCGTTCGCGGGGTTCGGGCTGCACGGCTTCGAGCCGGAAGGCCCGCCGGAGCTCGTGCCTCCGCCGAGCTGTCCGCCGGGCGGGATGTTTCCGTTCGCGTTCGGGTCCTCGAAGCCGCTGCTCCTCGATTCGCTGCTGCACGCAACGGCGACGAGGGCGACGAAGGGAACGGCGGCGAAGAGGAGGCGCGTGCGGCTGTTCATCGTGGGTGCTCCGGTCTACGGACCAGGAGCGGGGACTGTACCCCCGGAAACGCCTTCCGCCAGGACGGGGGCACGAAAGAGACTCTGCCTCTCGCGCCGCGATCGCTGGATTCTTACAGGCACACCGTCCTTCGGGCCCATCGTGAGGTTGCGCCGCACGGCGACCGCCGGTGTCGGCGCGAGCAACGTCACGTCGAAAGCGGAGAGCAGGGTGGCGAGCACGATCCGCATCTCCATCTCGGCGAACGCGGCACCGATGCAGCGGCGGTGACCGCCGCCGAAGGGCAGGAACTCGGTCGGCGCGTACGTCCGACCGAGGAAGCGCTCGGGTCGGAACGCATGCGGCTCGGGGAAGACGCCCTCGTCGTAGTGCGCGAGCACCGTGCTGATCCCGATGTGCTTGCCCGCCGGGACGTGGAGGTCGCCGAGGTCGAGCGGCTTCGCGAGCGTCCGCACCGCCTCGGTGAGGATCGGCCGGATCCGGAGCGTCTCCTTCACGACCGCGTCGACGTACGGCAGCGCCGCGAGCGCCTCCGCCGGCTTCGCCTCCGCACCGGCCGCCTCCTCGCGCGCGCGCGCGAGGACCTCGGGCCGGCGGTAGAGGAGGTCGACGAGGAAGGAGAGCGCCATCGCCGTCGTCTCGTGCCCGGCGGTGACGAGCGTGCGGAGCTCGTCACGGATGTCGGCGTCGCTCATCGGGGAGCCGTCGTCGTAGCGCGCCGCGAGGAGGAGACCGAGGATGTCCGGACCTTCGCCGCGCGCGCGTCGCGCCGTGACGAGCTCCTGGAGGTGACGATCGCCTTCCTCCGTCGCGCGCCGGAACTTCGCGTACGGCCCGAAGCCGCCGAAGTCCTTCTGCAGCCACGGCACGAAGAGGAACGATGGATGGACCGACTCGAGGATCGCGAGAACGCGTGACGCGATCGCATCCACTTCTTCCGGGTCCTCCACGCCGAAGACCGCGCGCACGATGATCTCGAGCGTGATCTCCTGCGCGAGCTCCTTCATCGTCGTCGGGTCGGCGGCGTCTGCCGCGGCCGCGAGGCGACGCACCGCGACGTCGCGCATCGTCTCGGCGTACGCGCGCATCCGCTGCCCGTGGAACGGCGGCATCAGGAGCTTCCGCTCGCGCCGGTGTGCTTCGCCGCGGAGGACGAGGAGGCTCGCCGGTCCGACGACCGGCGCGATCGCCTGGACGCCGAACGGCTCGTACGTATCGGGGGGCGCCGCGAAGACGGCCTTCAGGTGCTCGGACCGGCCCGTCATCACGATGTCGCCGTTCACGACGCGCGCGAGGAACGGATCGCCGTACCGCTCGCGCCACGCGAGCGTCGTCGCGTAGGGGTCGGCGAGGAACCTGTAGGTGGAGAGGAGACGGCCGCGGGGACCACGGAGATCTTCGGCGTTCATGACTCCGAGCTTGGGCTCGGGCCGGGCGACGGGACAGTGACCCGACGCGCCAGAAGAGTCACTTCGTGCGCCGGAACGCCGTCGGGGTGAGCCCGGTCCATCGCTTGAAGCTGCGGAGGAACACGCGGGACTCGGCATAGCCGAGCATGAAGGCGACCTCGGCGACGGTGAGCTCGGGGCGGCGGAGGAGCACGAGCGCGCGCTCCTTCCGCGCGTGGTCGACCTCGTGCGAGAGCGACGTGCCGCGCTCCTGGAGCTCGCGCTGGAGCGTGCGCACGCTCGTCCGGAGCGTCTTCGCGATCTCCTCGGCGGTGACGTCGCCCGACGGGAGCGCGCTGCGGATCGCGTGGCGCACGCGCTCCTCGAGCGGCGCATCCACGTCGAGGACGTCCTCGAGCAGCGCCTCCGCGTGACGGGCGAGGTACATCGCCATCCGCGCGTCGGCGGTGCGCACCGGCGCATCGAGGAGCACGGACGGGAAGACGACGCCGTCGAAGGACGCGCCGAAGCGAACCGGCACGGGCGGATCGAAGCCGAGCACGTCGGCGTAGAGCTCCGGCGGATGGCGCGCGGGATGACGGAAGAGGACCTCCTCCGGCCGCGTGCCCTCGGCGAAGAGCGAGGTCGCCATGAGCACCGTCGCGAGGACGAGCATCTCGAGCGGCTCGACCATCTCGACGACGCGCGGCTCGTGCTCGAGGCGCACGACGTGGAGCTCGCCCTCGCGCGCGACGGCGAAGCGGAGGAAGGGGTCGACGAGCCGCGAGAAGCGCAGCGTGAGCGCGAGCGCTTCGTGGCCGTCCTTCGCGTGGCGGACCGCGTAGCCCACGACGCCGAGCGCCGCCGGCGTGATCAGCGTCGCGTAGCGGAGGCCGAGCGGCTCGCGCGGGTGCCGCGCGACGAGTTCCTGCCAGATCCGGACGAGGGCCTCGTAGGGCACCATCTCGTCCGGGTCGTCGAGCGCCCCCGGCTCGAGCCCGGCGATCGCGAAGATCCGCGCGCGCTCGAGCCCGAGGCTCTCGGCGAACGACACGAGGACGAGGACGACCGAGGCGAACACGCGGTGCGTGCTCGTCTCGGCCTCTGCCCGCTTCACTTCGTGGACGGGAACGAGAAGACGGCGCCTTCGCGCACGCCGGCCGACGGCCAGCGCTGCGTGATCGCCTTGCGCTTCGTGTAGAAGCGGACGGCGTCGGGGCCGTAGGCGTGGAGGTCGCCGAAGAGCGAGCGCTTCCAGCCGCCGAACGAGTGGTACGCGACCGGGACCGGGAGCGGCACGTTCACGCCGACCATGCCGACCTGGATCTTGTCGGTGAAGTAGCGCGCCGCCTCGCCGTCGCGCGTGAAGATGCAGGTGCCGTTGCCGTACTCGTGGTCGTCGATCAGCTTCATCGCCTCGTCGAGCGTGTTCACGCGGACGACGCCGAGGACCGGGCCGAAGATCTCTTCCTTGTAGATGACCATCTCCGGCTTCACGTGGTCGAAGAGGCACGCGCCGAGGAAGTAGCCGTTCTCGTGGCCAGCGACCTTCATCCCGCGGCCGTCGACGAGGAGCGTCGCGCCCTCCTTCACGCCCTGATCGACGTAGCTCCGCACCTTCTCGAAGTGCGCCTTCGTGACGAGCGGGCCCATGTCGTTCTTCGCGTCGGTGCCGGGACCGACCTTCATGTTCGCAATCGCGGTCTTCAGACCGGCGACGACCGCGTCGCCGGCGGCATCGCCGACCGCGACGACGATCGGAATCGCCATGCAGCGCTCGCCGCACGAGCCGTAGGCGGCGCCCATCAGCGCGCTGACCGCGTTGTCGATGTCCGCATCGGGCATCACCACCGCGTGGTTCTTCGCGCCGCCGAGCGCCTGCACGCGCTTGCCGGTCGCGCAGCCCTTCGAATAGATGTACTCCGCAATCGGCGTGGAGCCGACGAAGCTGATCGCCTTCACGCGCGGATCCTCGAGGAGCGTGTCGACGGCCTCCTTGTCGCCGTTGACGAGGTTGAGGACGCCCGGCGGGAGCCCGGCTTCGAGCGCGAGCTGGGTGATGAAGAGCGCGCTCGAAGGATCGCGCTCGGAGGGCTTGAGCACGAACGTGTTGCCGCAGACGACGGCCATCGGCCACATCCAGAGCGGCACCATCGCGGGGAAGTTGAACGGCGTGATCCCGGCGCAGACGCCGAGCGCCTGGTGCTCCGTCCAGCAGTCGATGCCCGGGCCGACGTTCCGCGAGTGCTCGCCCTTGAGGAGCTCCGTCGCGTAGGAGGCGTACTCGACGTTCTCGATCCCGCGCTGGACCTCGCCCATCGCGTCGCCGTAGACCTTGCCGTGCTCGGCGGTCAGCATCGCGGCGATCTTCTCCGCGTGCATCTCGAGCAGGTTCTTCAGCTTGCTCATCACGCGCGCGCGCTTGAGCGGCGGCGTATCGCGCCAGGCGGGGAACGCCTTCTCGGCGGAGGCGACCGCCGCCTGCACCGTCGCCTTGTCGGCGAGGAGCACGCGCTTCTCGGCGACGCCCGTCGCCGGGTTCCAGACCTCTTGCGAGCGGTGCCCTTCGGGCGTGACGTTCTGGCCGTCGATCCAGTGACCAACCGTGGGAAGAGTCTGGGACATGCGCGTGCTCTCGGGGCTTTTGGTGGGCTTCGGTGGGGCGGAGAGGGCCGCATTGTTCCACATGGAACGGCCCTCGTCGAAGCCTTGGGAATGACGCGCGTTTCGGACCTCAGGCCGCCGCCCGCGGCCGCTCGCCGAGCAGAGGCTCCCATCCTCCGCCGACGCGGCGGTGCGTGATGCGGCCTGCGTCGTCCATCGCGTGGAGGTGGAGCCAGCCGTGGTCGACGAGCTGGCGCACCGCTTCGTGCTTCGCGAGGACGGCGTTCATCGCGGCGAGGGGCGCGAGGACGACGACGTTCAATCGCACCGGCTCGTGTACGAAGCGGGTGCCGTCGTGGACCGACTGCCAGGGCAGGCCCACGCGGAGGTCGCCTCCGTTGCCCTCGAGCACGCCGAGCGTGCCGACGACGTTGTGGAGCGTCTTGTTCCCGCACCCGAAGACGCCGTTGTCGACCGTCGACCCGTAGTACTGGAGGCTGATCCAGCTCGCGACGACCACCGGCGCCGTCATGATCAGCTCGAGGACGGCGAAGTCCTCGTCGTTCCGCCAGTCGTAGGAGTGCAGGAACGCGCGCCCGCCGAGGTCGAGCCCTTCGGTCCGGTGCCGCGGGGCAGCGACGAAAGCAGCGCACCCGGCGAGGCCCCATTCCGGGCGCACCTGCGACCAATCGCGGCTACGCGCGACGACCGCCGCGTCGATGTCGGCCGCGCCGTCGAGATCGAGCTTCCGGGCGCGTTCGCGACGCGCGAGCCGCGCCGCTTCGCGGAGGCGATCGCCGAGCCGCGCGAGGTCGTCCGCGTGCGAAGCGGGCACCGCATGCAGATCGAAGAGCGTCACTTCGTCGGTCGTCGTGTCGTGGAGAGCGGCGACGAACAGCGTGTCGTCGGGGACGACGATGCCCTCGCTGGCGAGGGCGCGGCGGACCTCGCGGTCGTTCAGGACCGCGGTCGCGACACGCGCGTTCGCGTCGCCGGCATGGCCGCCACAGGCACCGCAGTCGAGCGCGGTCGCGTGCGCATTGTTCACCGTGCTCGCTCCGTGCCCGACGAGGAGCACGACGCGCGCGAAGCGCTCGGTGAGCGACATCGCGCGGAGGACGCCGCGCGCCGTCGCGAGCTTGTCGCCGTGCGGGATGCGATCCATCCTCGGCCCGAGCCGCGCGTGGACCGCGGCGTCGAGCGCCGCCGCCGCGGGCGCCTCGACGGGACGGGAGAGACCGAGCGTGTCGGTCACGAGCTTGCGCGCGTACGCGAGCCCGACGGGCCCGACGAACCCGAAGCACGCGACCGCGCTCGTCTTGAACGACCGCCACGCTTCGGACGCGCGGAGGCGGGAGAGGCGGCCGTCGCGGAGACGCGCCTCCTCCTCGTCGCTCGTGCCGTGGACCGTCTCGTGCGCGACGAGCTTCGGGCTGAGCAGGACGGGGCAACGTGCGCCGCCTCGCGCTCGACCGAACGGAACCCAGTCGAGCGCGAACCCGAAGAACCCCGCGAAGCCGATGGTCTCGACGTCTGCGTCGACGCTCTCGAGCGCACGGCGGAAGACCTCCGACCGCACGTCGATGCAGAAGACCGCCTGCACCGACCTCTGCCCCTCGCGCGGCGCGCTGCGCGGGCTCGAGAGCTTCGCGACGAGCTCCCGCTGGAAGGCGCGCTCGAGAGCGGCGTGGAGGACGAGATCGATCTCGAGCTCGACGTCCGGCTTCTGCGCGATCTGCGCCTTCGCCTGGCTCCACGCGCGCTCGACCCCCGGAAAGGCGCGCCGGAGGATCACCTCCCACGCGAGCCGGATGGCGAGGAGCTCGGAGAGCGTGTCGTCTGCGCCCCCCGCCAGCTCGGCCGCGAAGCCGCGACGGCGTGCCCACGCCGACCAACCCGCCGTCGTCATCACGAGACGATGCAGGTAGAGGTCCACTCCTGCGGCGGGGACGCCGAGCGACGCGAGCGCGTGGTCGGACAGCGCGCGGGGATCGTCCGGGAGATCCGCGACGAGCGCGCGGAAGCGCGGGATGCCGGCCGCCTCGGGGGTCCGGTCGATCCGAGCTTCTTCGCGCCAGGCTGCATAGGGAGCGAGGTCGCGGAACGGAGAGGTCCACGAAGCCTGTCCCTCGTCGAAGTAGCTCGATGCCCAGGCCGAGATCCGCTCGGTCACGAAACGCGACCAGTCTCGACCGGTGACGTGCGCGGTTACGTCCGCGACGGTGGGGACGACCGCGGCTTCGCGCGTCTCGCCCGCGCGGGCGAGCGCGAGGAGCGCGGTCACGCTGCGCGGGAGCGAGGGTGCGTCGCTCTCGGCGAGCGCGGCAGCGAGGTCTGCTTCCGTGATCCTGCCCTCGTCGACCGCGTCGAGATAGAAGCGGCGCGGCATCGTCATCCGCGCGCCCGAGACGGCGCGGAGCGTGCGCGCCGCTGCGGCGAAGGGCATGTCCGAGAGACCGAGGAACGGGTTCACCGCCACGAAGTGCTCGAGCGGCCAGAGCGGGGCGATCTTCTTCGTCGCGCGTACGAGCGGGTTCGACATCGTCTCCTCCTTCTTCCGATCTCCGTGTTCCTCAGGTGCGCAGCGCGCCCACGACGCGGTCGAACAGGGCGTTCGCGTAGAAGCCGTTCCGCACGTGCACCCAGACCGCGCGCCAGAACGGCGACTTCGGCGTCGCGACGAGCAGGAGCTGCAGGGCGGTCACGACGGCGAACCCCACGAGGACGAGCCCCACGAGCGCGACGGTCACAGCCTCCGGCGCCGGCGCGACCGGCACCGCGCCGGCGAGCACACGCGACGCCAGCATCTCGAGCGCGAAGAAGGCGAAGGCCGTCGCGGCCGAAGCCAGGAGGACCCGACCGACGACCGGGGCGCGCGCCGCATCAGCGACCCCCTGCGCGACGAGGTGCGTGAGCGCGAGGACGAGCATCAGGCCGAGCGCGACGACGCCGGGCTTCTCGGCGAGGTGGACACCGAGCGCGAGCCCGACCGTGACGTAGACCCCGGCGGCGAGCACGAAGGCGAGGAGAGCGCGCGCCGGAGAGACGATGCGCGGGGCCCTCGTCTCACGGCTCGCCCGCGCCGCGTCGACGACGCTCCCCGAAGAGAGGAACGCATGCGCCTTGTAGAACGAGTGCGCGACGAGGTGGAGGATCGCGACGCTGAACGCGCCCATCCCGCAGAGCAGCAGCATGAAGCCCATGTGCGCTGCGCTCGAATACGCGAGCGCGACCTTCACGCTCGGCTGCGTCACCATCACGACCGAGGCGAACATCGCGGTGAGTCCCCCGACGACGACCAGCAGGGCGAGCGCCGTCTTGCCGAGGAGCACCACGTCGGCGAGGCGCACGACGAGGAACGTCCCTCCGTTCAGGATGCCGGCATGGAGCAACGCCGACACCGGCGTCGGCGTCTCCATCACCTCCGCGAGCCACCCGTGCGTCGGGAACTGCGCGGACTTCAGCATCGCCGAGGCACAGAGGAGGACGGCCGCGGCTTCGATCCCGGGAGGAGCTTCGCGGACGACACGCGCTCGCGCGAGGACGTCGGCGATGTCCGTCGTGCCGAACGCGCGTGCGACGAGGAGCACGGCGGCCGCGAGGCAGACGTCACCGGCGCGCGCGACGAGGAACTTCTTCCGCCCGGCGACGACGGCGGAGCGACGCTCCGGATAGAACAGGAGCAGGCGGTGGAGCGCGTAGCTCGTCGCGACCCAGGCCGCCGCGAGCTGGACGAGGTCACCGGAGAGGACGAGCACGACGACGGCTCCGACGGTCGTGCAGAGGTCGCCGACGAAGCGGCCGTGCCGGGGGTCACCGGCCAGATAACGGCGGCTGAACTGCACCACGGCCGCGCCGAGGACGGCGACCAGCGCGAACATCACCGCCCCGAGCGCATCGAGACGGAGCGCGAAGCCGGGGCCGAGTCGGCTCGTGCTCGCACCGAGCAACGCGACGCGAACACCGGTCACGGCGGCGAGGGCGATCGTGAGCAGCGTCGCCGCACGGCTCGTCGCGAGGACGGTCGGCACCGTCGCGCGGCGCGCGACGAGCCCGACTGCGACGAGCGCGAGCGGGGCGAGCAGAGGCAGGTACGCGAGCACGTCGATCATCGTCGTCGACCTCCGGGTTCCAGCTCTGTGTACGTCGGCTGCTCGGATCTCGAAAATTCATAGTTTGCACGGTATCGTTCACTTTAGAGAAACGATGCCGACGAGCCTGAACTTCCACCACCTGCGCTACTTCTGGGCCGTCGCGCACGACGGGAGCCTCACGCGCGCGGCCAAGCGCCTCCACGTCTCGCAGTCGGCGCTCTCGGTGCAGATCCATCGGCTGGAGGACACGCTCGGCCACGCGCTCTTCGAGCGGCGCGGCGAGCAGCTGGTCCTCACCGAGGCGGGGCGCATCGCGCTCACCCACGCCGACGCGATCTTCGCGGCAGGCACCGAGCTGCTCGCGACGCTCGGCGGCGAGGGCGGCCTGGAACGACGCGTGCTCCGCGTCGGGGCGCTCGCCACCCTGTCGCGCAACCTGCAGCTCCGCTTCCTCTCGCCGCTCGTCGGCCGCGAAGACGTGGAGCTCGTCGTCCGCTCCGGCTCGTTCGCGGACATGCTCCGCGCGCTCGAGGCCCACAACCTCGATGTCGTCCTCGCGAACATGGCGCCCGCCCGCGACGCGGCCTCGCCGTTCCTCCTCCACGCGATCGCCGAGCAGCCGGTGAGCCTGGTCGGACGCCCGAAGAGGCGCGCGCGGGCGCTCGAGAAGATCCTCGCGACCGAGCCCGTCGTCGTCCCGACGATGGAGTCGAGCATCCGCACCGGCTTCGATGCGCTCGCCGCGCGGCTCGGGGTCCGTCCTCGCATCGCAGCCGAAGTCGACGACATGGCGATGCTGCGCCTCCTCGCGCGCGCGCACGGTGGCCTCGCCGTCGTGCCGCCGATCGTCGTCCGCGACGAGCTCGCGCAGGGCGTCCTCGTGGAGGTCGCGCGCCTGCCCGACCTCGTCGAGACGTTCTTCGCGATCACGCTCGCGCGCCGGTTCCCGAACCCGCTGCTCGAGAAGCTCCTCCACGCGAGCGAGCGCGGCTCACGTCCGACGAAGACGCCACGTCGCAGCGAGTGACGCGCCGAGCAGCGCGAAGCCGACGACGAGCGCGGTCGCCCCCCACTGGAACGCCGACTTCGGCGCGGGGACGAGGCGCGCGACGACCACGGCGTGCGTCCACGTCGTGGCGAGCCCCGCGAGAGGGAGACGCGTCTGGGTGCGCGAGGCGAAGAGGAGGACGGCCGCGGTCAGCGCGAGATCGAGCGCGAGGACGTGCTCGGGGAGCGGTCCGCTCCGCCACCCGAACGTCCAGACCGCGAAATGGAGCGCGAAGAGGGCGCCGGTGGAGAAACGAAGCGCCTCGGCCCGGGTCACGAGCTCGACCGGCGACGCAGAGGCGACGGGCTGGACGACGCCCGCGCGGTACGGCTGCTCGGAGACGACGGCCTGGGCGACGACGGCCGGAGGACCGAACGCGGGCGAGGTGGCGCGGAGCACGAGCGCCGCCGCGGCGAGGAGCGACGTCATCGCGACGAGCGAGGGGGCGAAGAGCGCGACGAGCGCGAGGGTCCCGCCGGCGACGGTCCACACGTGACGTTCGCGCCGGAGACGCCGCACGAGCACGAGAGGCGCCACGGGGACGAGCGCGCCGAGCGCGATCGGCGTGTGACCGGACCAGAAGAGGACGTGCCCGGCGAGAAGCCCGCCGGAGATGGTCCACGTCGCGAGGAGGGCACGCCGCTTCACCGTCTCGCCCCACGCGTCGAGCGCATCCACGCTCTCGACGCGGGCGGTCTGCTGGAGCGACGCGAGCGAGAACGCCCAGATCGCGACGAGCGCGCCGGCGGTCGTGGAGCCGAGCGCGTTCCGCTGGAGGACGAACGGGCCTGCCGCGAGCCCCGCACCGGCGACGAGCGCCGTCGCGATCGCGGACCGCGAGAACCGGAGGCGGAGCGCCCATCTAAGCGCGAAGAGCTTCGCGACGAAGAACGCCGACCACCCGAGCGATGCCCACGCGCCGACCGCGCCGAGGTTCGCCGCCGTCTCGGTGTGGAGCGTGAGGTCGCTCTGGTACAGGACGGTGAGGAGGGCGAGCATGACGGCCGGGCGACGGTGCCCGAGGCGGACGAGGATCGCCGCGCCTCCGATCAACGCGAGCGCATAGAGCTCGGCGACGGCCGCCACGCCGATCGAGCCGTAGAGGCTGCCGTCGGCCGCGAGGCCTTTCGAGCAGAGGAACGTGCCGGCGAGGACGAGCGCAGCGCTCAGCAGGTAGAGGGGATTGAACTCGACGAGCCACCGGTGGAGGAGCGCTCGCCAGAAGGTCGTCGCGTCGGACGCGGAAGCTGTCGATTCCATCGCGCAAGCTCGGAGCAACGCGCGTACCTCGACGCAAGCCTCCGAGTTGCAGCCAGAAACAGGGCGATCGAGGCCTCGGCGAGCTGCCAATCTGACAGCGCCTCGCTCCGGCGCGTGCAAAGCGGCAAACACGTGACCCGGAGGGGCGATCCGTCGGACACTCGACAGCGCATGTCGACGACCGCCGAGTTCCTCGCCGAGGTCCCCCTCTTCGCCTTGCTCGACGACCAGGAGCGCGCGGTCCTCGCCGAACGCGTCGAGAAGGTGAGCTTCCCCGCCGGCGCGACGATCTTCGGCGTCGGCGATCCCGGCGACTCGATGTACATCCTGCTCCAGGGATCGGTGGAGCTCTCGGTGAAGACGAAGACGGGCGAGCCCGTCGTCCTCGAGCGCCCGGAGCGCGGCGACTTCTTCGGCGAGATCTCGCTCCTCGACGAAGGGCCGCGGACCGCGACGGCGAAGGCGACGGCCGACGTCGAAGCGATCGAGGTCGATCGCGGCGACCTCGACGAGCTGTTCCGCCTCAAGCCGGCCGCCGCGCTCGATCTCCTCGCCGCGACCGGCCGCAGGCTCCGGCAGAACGTGATGCGGATCCGGAACGCGGCGACCCGGAACGTGAACGAGGAGGTCGAGGACAAGCGGACGACGGTGATGCGCGTCGCCGACTGGATCGCCGACTTCTCCGGGAGCCTGCCGTTCCTCTTCCTCCACCTCGCGTTCTTCGCGGTGTGGATCGGATGGAACGTGATGCTCCCGAGCAAGGCGTTCGACGCCTACCCATTCGGGTTCCTCACCCTCGTCGTCTCGCTCGAAGCGATCATCCTCTCGGTCTTCGTGCTCCTCAGCCAGAACCGGCAGGTCGAGCGGGAGCGGGTCCGGAGCGACGTCGAGTACGACGTCAACATCAAGGCCGAGCTCCAGATCGCCCACATGCACGAGAAGGTCGACACCCTCTATTCCGAGGTGTCGAAGCGGCTCGACCGCATCGAGAAGCGGCTTCCAGGGTGAAATTCGCCGCGCCGGGTTGCGCGACCAAAAGCGAATGTTATGTTCGCTTTTGGAAAGGATGGTGCCCATGGCCTCTCGCGCGCTGAGCACACGGACGACGAGCCCGCGAACGCTCGTCGCTTCGCTCCTCGAACAGCCCGATCTCGCCGAATGCGTCCAGGAGCTGCCGCCGATGGCGCTCGCGCGGATCGTCGAGCGCGTCGGCCTCGAGGACGCATCCGAGCTCGTCGCGCTCGCGACGAGCGAGCAGCTCCTCACCGTCCTCGACGAGGACCTCTGGAAGAGCACGACGGCCGGCGAGGACGAGCGCTTCGACGCAGAACGCTTCGTCACCTGGCTCGAGGTCCTGCTCGAAGCAGGCGACCACGTCGTCGCCGAGAAGCTCGCCGCTCTCCCGGAGGACCTGCTGACCCTCGCGCTCCACGCGCACGTCCTCGTGATCGAGCTCGATCGGCTCGCGTCCGAGATCGGCGAGAGCGAGGACGGCGAGCAGGTGGACAAGGCGCTCTCGAACCACCTCCACGAGGAGCTCGACGAGATGATCCTCGTCGCACGCCACGCCGACGGATGGGACGCGATCCTCGCCGCGCTCCTCGCCCTCGACAAGGAGCACCACTCGCTGCTCGTCCGCGTCCTCGGACGGTGCGCGGCGATCGGCGAGGAGGAGATCGAGGAGAGCGGCGGTCTCTACGAAGTGCTCACGTCCGAGGCGTCGCTCGAGGACGACGTGGCCGGAGACCGCGAGGATCGTCGCGCGGCGGAGGGCTTCGTTGCGCCGTCGAGCGCGAAGAGCTTCCTCCGGCTCGCGCGGAGGCCGCTCCCCGCCGGCGACTACGTCCGCGACGTGGTCACGCGTGGCTCCCTGCGCGACGCCGCACGCGCGGCGGGGCGCGCGAGCGCGTCGCATGCGCTTCCCCCCACGCGTGCCGCTGCCCTCCTCGCCGAGCTCACGCGCGACGAGCACGCGGCCGAGGTCGAGCCGCGCGTCGCCGGCGCGCTCCCGCGCGCAGGCTCGCGTCCGATCGAGAGCGTCCTCGCCGCAGCGATGCGCGAGCTCGAGGCGCGCGCCCCGGCGCGGTTCGCCGAGCGGAGCGAGGAGCTCGCTTACCTCGCGAACGTCCTCGGCGCCGGCTGCGGATGGGCCGGCCGCCGGATGCGCCCCGTCGAGGCCGTGCAGGCGGCGCTCGCGACGACGTCGCTCGGCCTCGAGCTCGCGTCGAGCACGGCGAACGCGAAGAGCCACGTCGCGACCCTCACGGAGCAGCCTGCGGATGCGCTGTTCCGCGTCGCGTTCCACACGCTCCACGAGGTCGTGCTCCGGGCGGGCCGCTGCGCCGTGCTCCTCCTGGAGCGCGCCGCCTCGGCCAGCATGGAGCAGGAGAGCGTCGAGCTCCGCGCTGCCGCCGCTGCGCTCGCGCGTGCAATCGACACCGGCGAGCCCTGGAGAGAGCGCGAGCGGATCGAGCTGCTCGAAGGCGAGCTCGACGCGCCTTCCGTGGCCGCGCTCGTCGGGCTCGTCGACGAGCTCCCGTCCCGCACCGGTGCCCTCGCACGCGGCGAAGGCGGAGCAGCCGCGGAGGCGGCGGGAGCAGCTTCTCCGAAGCGCTTCGAGACGGCTTCGCAGCTCGAGACGGCGCGGACCTGGCTCGCCTCGCTGGAGCGTGCGAGCTGAGGAGCAGCCGTCCTCGGACGTCTGCGTCGTCCGAGCGCATCGACATCGCGCGTGATCCGTCACACGTTGGTGAAGATGCCCGATCGTCCCTCTCGGGACCGGCAGGCGCCGGCTCCGACCCAACAGCACCCGACCCTGCTCTCGTCCGTGTGCCACGACCTGCGCGCGCCGCTCGCGGCCGTGCAGATGGGGACGAGCTTCGTGCTGCAGTCGACGCCGGACTCTCCCGACAACGAGCGCGCGCGGAAGATCCTCGCTGCCGTGCTGCGCTCGTGCGGGCAGATGGATCGGCTGCTCCGCAACTTCAGCGATCTCGCCCACCTCGAGGCGAAGGACATCGTGCTCGAGCTCTCGGAGCACGACGCGCGCAGCGTCGCGGAGATCGCGGTCGACTCGATGCGTGAAACGGCGAGCTCGCGCAGCATCGACCTCGTCCTCGACATCCCGGACTACCCGGTCGCGCTCCTCGCCGACCGCGAGCGCCTCGTGCGCGGCCTCGGCCACCTGATCGAGAACGCGATCAAGCACGGCCCCGACCGCTCCCGCGTCGAGGTCACGATGACGCCGCGCAAGGACGTCGTCGAGTGGTGCGTGACGGACCACGGGCCCGGGCTCGCCGACGACGTGCGCGCGCACTTGTTCGATCGCGTGTGGCACTCGACGCGCGCCGGTCGCTCCGGCACCGGCCTCGGGCTCGCGATCGCACGCGGGTTCGCCGAGCTGCATGGTGGCCATCTCCGTGCGGATGCGCCGCCGGGCGGGCCCACCCGCTTCGTGCTGAGCGTGCCGCGCAAGGTCTGAGCGGCTCACACCGGGTGGGGCGTCCGTTCCCCAGGACCGCGATCACGCACGACGGTTCGCGGGCGGAAACCGGGCTCTCGCGGCGCGCGCGCGCCGGCACGGAAGCTGCTCGGAAGCGCTCGTGGTTCGGAAGATCGGCCTCGGCGTCGCGCTCCTCGCGCTGACGGCGTGCGCATCGCATGCGAGCGACGAGGACGTCTCTGCGGACATCGCGGCGATCGTCCGGCCGACCACGCACGTGGTCGAGGCGACGCCGGGCGAGGACGTGACGGTGGAGCCCTCACGCCTCGTGTTCCGGCGCGCGGGCCACGAGGACCTCCTCGCGCGCGCCCACGGCGACGTCCTCGCGTGCAGCGTCGGCGACGGGTTCCTCCGCAAGGTCGATCGCGCGCACTCGGAAGGCGATTCGATCGTCGTCGACACGCTCCCCGCCGGACTCGGCGACGCGATCGAACAGGGCCGCGTCCGCGAGCGCGTCGTCAGCAGTACGACGACGACGCAGAGCATCCGCCCGCTCGGCGTCGGTGATGCGCTCCTCCGGATCCCGATCGCCGGCCGCGTCCCGATGGGGTCTTCCGGCGCGGTCGACATCGAGGAGGGACACCTCGACCTCGATCCGGATGTCGACGTCGACTTCGCGATGCGCGGCGGCTCGCTCGAGCGCGCGAAGGTGATCGTCAGCGGGCATGCCGACGCGGCGCTCCGAGCCAAGTTCGACGTCCACCGTCCCTCGCACGTCGTCGACGGGCCGTTCGTCCGGATCGGTCACCCGGGATGGAAGCTCGCGAGCGCACCTCCACTCCGGCGCATCGTGATGGTCGGGTGGCTGCCGGTCGTCGTGACGGTACGCCTCGACCTCTACCTCGAGTACCTCGTCGAGATCAGCGGCGACGTCTCCGGCGAGCTCGACATGTCGGGGACGAGCACCGTGCGCGGCGGCGTCGAGCTGACGAACGGCGAGTGGCGCGGGATCGGGGAAGGGAGCTTCGCGCTCGGTCGCGAGAACAAGATCGTCGTCAGCCGCCGCGTCTTCGGCGGCGATCTCGTGCTCTCGGCGCGACTCTCCGTGCAGCTCTACGAGACGGCGGGGCCCTTCGTGACCCTCGATGCGTACACGGGCGTCGAGAACGAGCGGGTCGGCGCGACGACGACGTGGTTCGGGCGCTCCGGCATCCGCTCGCGCGCCGGCGTGGACGCGAACGTCTTCGGCACCCTCGTGCTCGGCTATCAGGTGGCGCTCTTCGACCGGAGCGCGCGAATCCCCTTCAGCTCACCGGAAGCGGGCCCTTGAGGACGTGAGAGCGAGCCGGGCTCGCTCGACGCCTCCGGCTCGCCGTCGTCGAGCGAGGCGCCGGAGACGTCCGCCTCCGTGATCCCGTGCTGGTCGCACTTCCGGACGAAGGCGCGGCGCGAGATGCCGAGAAGCTCCGCGGCACGGGTCCGAGCCCCGCGCGCGGAGCGGAGCGCTCGGAGGAGAAGCTTCCTCTCGAAGGCGAGCATCGCCGCGGCGAGGCGCGGGATGTCCTCGTCTTCCGCTTCGCCGTCGCCTTCGATCTGCACCGTGGCCTCGACCTTGTGGACCGACGGCCCCTGCGAGGGCGGCGACGACGCGAACGACGGCGGCAGCGGAGCGGCGAACGACGGCGGGCTGCCCGACATCGACGGCGGGTTCGACGAGAGGGAAGGCGGCGCCCCCGACGCGAGCGCAGCGGGCGAGAGGTTCGCGCTCGCGACGATGTCCGGCGGGAGGTGGTCGACGTCGATCTCGCTTCCGCGCGCGAGCACCATCGCGCGCTCGATCGCGTTCGCGAACTCGCGGACGTTGCCCGGCCAGTCGTACGCCATCAGCGCCGCCCATGCGCGCGGCGAGATGCTCGGCGGGACGCGCCCCGGATAGAAGCGGCGCTGGAAATGCGCGAGGAGGAGGGGCAGGTCGGCCTTGCGCTCGCGGAGCGGCGGGACGACGAGGTCGACGACGTTGATCTTGAAGTAGAGGTCCTCACGGAGGACCCCGCGAGCGACGAGGTCCTTCGGGTCGAACCGCGTCGCGACGACGACGCGGACGTTGACCGGGATCTTCTCCGTCGCGCCGATCGGCGCGACCGCGCCTTCTTCGAGCACCGCGAGCAAGCGCGCCTGCGCGGAGGGCGGGAGCTCCGCGATCTCGTCGAGGAGCAGCGTCCCGCCGTCGGCCGCCTGGAAGCGACTCGCGTTCTTCGAGCCCTCCTTGCCGAACAGCTCCGCCTCGAGGAGCGCAGGCGGAAGGGCCGAGCAGCTCACCGCGACGAAGGGCGCCGACTTGCGGCGACTCCGCGCGTGGAGCGTGTGCGCGACGAGCTCCTTGCCGACGCCGGCTTCGCCGCGGATGAGCACGAGCGCGTCGCTCTGCGCGACCGTGTTGATGCGCTCGACGAGCTGAACCATCGCCGGCGCGCTGCCGATGATCGGCGAGCCTGCATCGCGGCTCGCCATCAACCGTCGCGCCTCTTCGAGCTCGTGCTTCAGCGCGCGGTGCTCGGCGATGTGGCCGATCACGCGGAGGGTGAGCTCCTCCGGATCGAACGGCTTCGTGACGTAGTCGTAGGCGCCGTCACGGAGCGCCGCGACGGCGTCGGGGACGGTAGCGAACGCCGTCATCAGGATCACCGCCGTCGTCGGCGCGTCGCCGCGGAGCCGGCGCGCGAGCGTGAGCCCGTCGATCTTCGGCAGGCGGACATCGACGATCGCGACGTCGAACGTGCGCTCCTGCGTCAGCGCGAGCGCTTGTTCGCCGTCGACGGCTTCGGACACCTTGTGCCCGGCGTCGGCGAGCGCGCACGCGAGGCTCAGCCGCGTCGCGTCATCATCGTCCACGACGAGAATGTCGAGCGGCACCGAATGACGTGCCGGCTCGCGCCCTCCCCTCGCCAGGCGATCGAAAAGCATCGTCGCGGCGACCCTCATCGTCCTCTCTCTCCCAAACCCGGTGCCACCGTAGCCGAACCGTTCTTCGTTAGTAGGCGGGACGTTGCCGCACCCTCAGCGCGCGAGTGGACACCCCGGATGCGAAATGCGCACCGTCGTTCGCAGTCGCATGGCTCCGCAGTGCGTGCTGCTCGGGAGCCGCGCATGAGTGTGACAGGCCGAGGCGATTCCGTCGGATGTCACGTTTCCAGGCATCATCACCTGCGAACGAGACCGGTGCGTGACGCCACAACCTGGGGCAAGCACGTCGTTGCGCTTTGCCTGCGGCACGTGCGTAGACCCCCAAAAAGAAGAGCGGAGCTCGGTCTCCCGAGCTCCGCCCTTTCACGACGAGGTGTCCTCTCGCGAGGCGCTCAGCTCGTCACGGCGTCTCTTCGAACTCCGCGTCGATGACGTCCTTGCCGCCCTTCTTGTCGGAAGGCGCCGGCCCGGCCTCGCCGCCGCCAGGCGCGCCGTTCGGACCGCCCGCGGCGGCTCCGGCGTTCTGGTACATCGCCGCGCCGATGCGCTGCGCTTCCTTCTCGAGCTTCTCGAGGACGTCCTTCACCTGCGCGTCGTTCTGCTGCTCGACCGCGGCGCGACCTTCCTTGATGAAGCCCTCGAGCGAGGCGACGTCGGAGGCCTGGAGCTTCTCCTTGTTCTCCGAGATCATCTTCTCGAGCGAATAGCAGAGGCTGTCGAGCTTGTTGCGGCGCTCGATCTGCTCGCGCCGCTCCTTGTCCTCGGCCTCGTGCTCGGCGGCTTCCTTCACCATCCGCTCGATCTCGTCCTGCTGGAGGCCCGAGTTCGCGGTGATGGTGATCTTGTGATCCTTGCCCGTCGCGACGTCCTTCGCGTGGACGGAGAGGATGCCGTTCGCGTCGATGTCGAAGGAGACTTCGATCTTCGGCACACCACGCGGCGCCGGCATGATGCCGTCGAGGTGGAAGTTGCCGATCCGCTTGTTGTACTTCGCCTCGGTACGCTCGCCCTGGAGGACGACGACCTCGACGCTCGGCTGGTTGTCGGTCGCCGTCGAGAAGATCTCCTTCTTCTGCGTCGGGATCGTGGTGTTACGCGGGATCATCGTCGTCATGACGCCGCCGAGCGTCTCGACACCGAGCGAGAGCGGCGTGACGTCGAGGAGGACCATGTCCTTCACGTCGCCGGCGAGCACGCCCGCCTGCACCGCGGCGCCGATCGCGACGACCTCGTCGGGGTTCACGCCCTGGTGCGGATCCTTGCCGAAGAACTTCTTGACCGTCTCCTT
>JBDHVE010000016.1:0-81685 GCA_039809485.1 Polyangiaceae bacterium
CGCCCGCTGCCGTCGCGCCGCCGGCACCCGCACCCGCACCCGTCGTCGCGGCGCCTGTCGCCGCGGCCCCGGCGCCCGTCGCGCCGCCCCCCGCGCCGGTGAACCTCCCGGCCAGCACGCGGATCCCGACGCCTGCTCCGATCATCGCGGACGCCGCGCCGGGCATGGTGCGGACGCCGTCGGGACGCTTCGTCCGTGGTCGCGTCACGGGCGACGAGCTCATCACGTCGCTCTTCGAGTCGATGCACGACCTCCACTTCCTGCGCGACGCGCTCGACGGCGGACAGTTCTGCCTGGCCCTCGCGACGGAAGTGCTCCCCGCGCGCGCGGCGCTGATCCACTTCTTCGACATCGAGAAGCGGGAATGGGTCGTCGCATGCACGCGCGGCAAGGACGCGACGAAGCTCCTCAACGTACGCACGCCCGAGTCGGACGAGATCCTCCGCGAGGCCGCGCGCAAGCGGCGCGCGCTCGTCATCTCCGACGCGTCCGCCGCGGCGCACGCCGACCGCTACCAGAAGCTCGGCGGCGCGAAGAGTCTCGTCATCGCGCCGATCATGCAGGCGGGCCGTGCGCTCGGCGCGCTCGAGATCCTCAACCCGCTCGACGGTCAGCCGTTCAACGACGACGAAGGCAACGCGATGACGTACATCGCGGAGCAGTACGCCGAGTACCTGGGCTCGCGCGGCATCGTCGTCGATCGCGCTCGCATCGAAGCCGCCGCCGCGGCGCGCTGAGCGCGAACCTCACGGCTTCGCGAGACGGCGGCAGTACGCTTCGGGGCCGTTGATGCGGACCACCTGATCGTCCAGGCCGGCGCCCTGCTCGAAGCGGACGACCACCGAACCGCCCTTGCCGTCGCGGAACTCGGCGGCGGCGAAGGTGCCTTCGGCCGGGCCGTCGGGCCGGATCGGATCGTGGTGGAGGTCGCCTTCGACGAACCCGAGGAGATCGCCGGCCTTCAGCTCGAGACGCCGCGTGCGCCGGCTGCTCTCGATCGTGTGCTCGACGACGAGCGCATCTTCCGTCGCGCGGACCGCGAGCCCGCACTTCTTGGCGAGCGTGCTCATCGCGCCTTCGTACGAGCCCTCGGCGACCTTCGCCAGCAGCGCGGCGCGCACGCTCGCGAAGCGTTCGGGCGTGGCCTCGACGGCCGGCAGCATCCACGGCTTGTAAGTGACGACCGAGGCGAAGGGGCCGGGGTTGGTGAGGAAGTCGACCGGCCCGAGCTGCTTCTTGGTCGGCGCGCGGCGGCCCGTGCACGAGACGCGGACGTCGAAGCGCTTCGCGTTCGCGCTCTCGGCGACGAGCGTCTTCTGGAATGCACCCTTGCACTCGTAGTAGCCGGGCTCCCCTTGCCGGCCGAGCGCCGTGTGCCGGAGCAGCAGTGGCAGCCGCGCCGGATCGTAGTCGCTCGCGAGCAGCTGATCGCCGACCGAGAGCTCGATGTCGCGCTCGCTCCCGAACCACGCGAGCACTTCGGTCCCCGCATCGCGACACGTCGCGAGGGAGTAGGAGCGATAGGTGGCGCCCGCGATCGAATCCGAGAACTCGGCGGCCTTCTCGGGCGCCCAGCCTTCGTCATACAGACTCGGCTTGCTCGAGAGCCCGAACGCCGCCTCGCGGCACGGCGCAGACTCGGCGCCGCTCGTCACGCGAAACGATTCGAGCCGCGAGCTGTAGACGACCTTGCTCTCGGAGATCGTCATCTCGAGCGTCAGGGTCCGGCCGCGGGTGATCGCGTCTGCCTGATCCGACTCCGCCGGATCGGCTTCGGCGGACGCGCACCCGACCGCGAGCAGGGCCGCCAACAGACATCCCGAGAGCACCGACGACGAGCGAGGACGCATGGCCGCCGCCAAGCAGGAGACATACCGGGGGCGACGCGCCGCGCAACGGCGCGAGAACACTGCCTACCTGTCCCTACATGCTGGACATCGCGCGTGCCGCCTGGGGGAACTCCGACCCACCCGATCGATGACGACGTCCGCGAGGTGGCCCTGCCGCCGGGGGCGGGAGGCGTCGTTCCGCTCTGCAAGACCCGCGTGGTAGCATCGTTCCCATGGGAGGCGCCGAGCTCGTCCTGATCGTCGGCAGTCTTCTCGTCACTGTGCTCGTCGTCGGCGGCGTGCTCTTCGGTGTCGTGAAGATGCTGGGCGGGATGAACAAGGCCGCGGCCGAGCAGCAGCGGGTCTTGCGCGAGGGCATCCAAGCCGGCGCGCGGCTCCTCGCGGTGCAGATGGGCGGCATGACGATGGAGGTCGGCGGCCACCGACACCTCCAGCTGCAGCTCCAGCTCGAAGTGCAGCCGCAAGGACGACCGCCGTACCCGGCGATGGTGACGACGATGGTCTCGGAGCTGCAGATCCCGCAGCTCCAGCCCGGCGCCCAGCTCACCGTGCGCATCGACCGGATGAACCCGATGAACATCGCGCTCGAGGCCGCCGGCGCGCCGGCGCCCGGGATGGCGCCGGGGTTCACGCCCGGGTTCGCGCCCGGGATGGCGCCGGGGTTCGGTCCGCCGGGCGCCGCGCCGATGGTGCGGTTCGCGCCCACGCCGGCCGTCCCCGGCGGCGCGAAGGTCGGTCTGTGGCTCGGGATCGGAGGCGCCCTCGTCGGCATCGTCGTCGCGATCGTCGCCGTCGCCGTGAACGTGATGGGCGTCGGTCTCGACAGCGCCGCCGAGGGCGACGGCATCTGCGCGCAAGCGGTCCGCTGCTGTGAGATCGCGACCGTCGGCAATCCGAGCTCGCAGAAGAACTGCAAGAACATGGGGAAGCTCGGCGTCCCCACCGAAGCGTGCACGCAGACGCTCGAAGCGATGCGCGACGTCGCGAAGGCGCAGGGTCGGACCTGCCAGTGAGCCGCGCGGCGCTCAGCGGACGAGCGCTTCGAGCTCGTTCGCCGCGCGCGCAGCGCCGCCCGCGCTCCTGAATCCATCGGCGACGCGCTCGGCGCCCGCGCGCAAGCCGCGTGCAGTTCGCACCGATTCGCGAAGCCGCGCCGGCGACAGCCTCTTCGCCGGAAGGCGGACGCCGGCGCCCGCGACCTCGACGTGACGCGCGACCTCGAGCTGATCGCGTCCGAAGGGGACGACGCAGACGGGGACGCCTGCGGCGAGCGCCTTCTGCGTGATCCCCATCCCGCCGTGACAGACGACGCACGTCGCACGCGCGAGCAGCGGCGCATGCGGCACGAACCGGAGCACACGCGCGTTCGCCGGCGGACGGAACGATACGGGGTCGACGGCGGCCGTCGTCGCGACGACGAGCACGTCGTCGTCGGCGAGGCCCTCGAGCGCCGCGGCGACGATCGCGCCGTCCGCCTGGTACTCCGTCGAGCACGTGACGAGGACGATCGGACGCGTCTCCTTCGCGAGCCAGTCCGGCTCGGGCGCGGACGGCTCCCACGCGAGCGGGCCGACCATCACCACGTTGTCCGGGCGTTCGGGGCACGCGTACTCGAACGGCTCGGCCGTGTAGTAGAGGAGGCGCGGAGCGTTCCTCCCCTGCTCCGTCATGTGGACGAGGCCCGGGAGCCCGACTCGCGCGCGAACCGCATTCAGGCGCGGGAGGTTCCGGTTCACGAGACCGTGGACGACGGCGCCGGCGACCGCGTCGCGGACGCGGCCGAGCACATCGTGGCGCGGCGCGAGCCCGGGACCGAACGGCGGAAGCCCGGGCAGCCGCCACGGCAGGAAGTACGGCATGAAGAGCCCCCACGGCAGCCCGGACTTCTCGGCGACGGCCGAAGCGCCCCAGGCGTTGAAGTCGACGAGGAGCAGATTCGGGCGCTCGGCCGCGACCACCGCCTCGAGGTCGGGGATCTCGTGCGCCGCGCGTTCGACGAAGACGCGGACGGCGCGGTCGAGCCCCTCCTTCGGCGACGACACGCCGTAGTCGTCGTGCGCGATCGCCTCGACCGCGTCGGCGATCGCGATCGCGCGCAGCCCCGTCTCGGCGACGCGCGCCACTTCGTCGCGGAGCGTGACGACGAGGACGTCGTGTCCCCGCCTCCGGAGCTCGAGGAGGATCGGGACGGTCGGGAACAAGTGCCCCCGCGCCGGAGACGTGTAGCAGACGATCTTCATGGGCCCTCCCCGCACATCGCGCGCACCATCCCGAGCAGCGCCTGCTCCGTCTCGACGCGCGAGAGACGCTGGTCGCGGCGGAGCACCTTCCAGACGTAGACGTCACAAATCGCGACGAGCTGCGCACGACAGCGCGCGCGGGGACGCCCTCGCCGCCGCCGGAGCTCGGGGGCGAACACGCGCTCGACCCACGCGACGTGGAGCGCGCGGGCGGTCCGTGTGAGCGCCGCAATCTGGGGCGACCGCTGCTCTTCGGCGAGGAGGCGCAGCGAGACGTCACCCCACGCCTCGTAATGATCGACGAGGTTCTCGACTGCCCCGCGCACGTCACCTGGCATCGCTTCGCCGCGCTGCGCACGGATCCGTGTCGTCGCTTCCTCCGCCGCGGCGGCGAGGAGGCCGTCCTTCGACCCGAACCGGCGGAGGAGGGTCTGGAGCGTGACTCCCGCGCGACGCGCGACCGCCTCGAGGGTGATCTCGTCGTAGGGCCGCTCCGCGAAGAGAGCCTGCATCGCGCCGACGAGCCGACGCGCGGTCTCCTCCGCGGCGAACGCGCGCGCCTTCTGACGGTAGGGCCGCCGCTCCGATTTCATGTTAGCCATACTAACACGAATCGTGGGAGGCGCGGGCGTGCGCTCCCCTCGTGCTACCCTCCGCCCAGGATGGCGCGCTGGCGCGACCGGCTGAAGATCTACGTCCTCTTGCCCGCGGTCATCGTCGCGGTCATCGTCCTCGCGTGGTTCACGTTCCGGACCACGCTCCAGGTCGACAAGCTGCGCCAGCAGTCCGTCCTCGAAGCGACGCTCGGCCTCGCGACCGAGAAGGCGAACCGCCTCGACCGCCAGATCATCGACCAGGACAACGTCGTGATGGCGATCGCCGACCCGGCCCGCCTCGAGGAGCTCTCGTCACGCTGGCTGCCGACCGCGCAGCGCGAGACGCCGAGCGTCCGCGCGATCCTCGTGCTCGACGAGACCCGCACCGTCGTCGCCTTCGCCTCGCGCGCCTCGAGCGCGTTCTCGGACGAGGAGGCGTTCCGGCGCCTGCTCACGGTGCGCCTCCTCGGCGACATGGACCTCGGCTCGACGCCGCCCGACGAGCTCCGCCACCTCCACCGCGAGTACGGGCACCAGAGCTACCTCGTCAGCTACTGGCAGCGCGTCGCGCAGGGGCGCCGCTACGTCGTCGTCGCGTGGCACGACATCGGGCGGATCGTCCGCGAAACGCTCCCGATGCTCTACAACGAGCCGAGCGCCCAGAACCCGTCGGTGCGCGTGAGCTCGGCGAGCCGCGTCAACGTCGTCGACGAGGAGGGACGCATCATCTACGGGCCGCCGGTCCGGTCCGGCGAGTTCACCGTCGGTGTCCGCTTCCCGACCACGCTCTACAACTGGCGCGTCCAGGTCTCGCCCGCGGCGAGCGAGGAGCTCGCTTCGCGCGTCGAGAACCGCCGCCTGCTCGAGATCACGATGGTGGCGCTCTCGTGCCTCGTCATCGTCTTCGGCGCGATCGTCATCGTCCTCGTCGCCGAGAAGGAGCGCCGCGTCTCGACCCTCAAGAGCGAGTTCGTCGCGAACGTGAGCCACGAGCTGAAGACGCCGCTCGCGCTCGTCCGCATGTTCGCCGAGATGCTCCAGAGCGGTCGCGTCGCGTCGGAGGCGAAGCAGAAGGAGTACCTCGACATCATCGTCCGCGAGAGCGAGCGCCTGTCCTCGCTCATCGAGAACGTGCTCGACTTCGCGCGTCTCGAGCGCGGCCGCGGGGCGTACGAGTTCACCGAAGGCGACGTCGGGGACGCCGTCGCCAAGGCCGCGAACGTCTACCGCTACCGCGCGGAGCGGGAGGGCGTGCAGCTGGTCGTGGATGTCGCGCCCGACCTCCCGCAGGCTCGGATCGACGAGCGCGCCATCCAGCTCGCGGTCACGAACCTGGTCGACAACGCCCTCAAGTACGCACCCAAAGGCGACGAGATCCTCGTCCGCGCCCGCGAGGACAGCGGCGGCGTCCGGATCGACGTCGTCGACCACGGCCCGGGCGTCCCGACCGAGGACCGCCAGCGAATCTTCGAGCGATTCGTGCGGTTGCCCGGCCGCGACGGTCGAGGTGGCGACCCCACGAAGTCGCCCGTCCGCGGCAGCGGTATCGGCCTCGCGCTCGTGAAGCACATCGCCGAGAGCCATGGCGGACGGGCGTGGGTCGAGAGTCCCCTCCCGGATGCTCGGCCTGGATCGACGTTCAGCCTCCTCATCCCCGCGAGGCGACTTGCGACGGCTCCATTGACGGGCGCTGGCAGCACGATATCGTAAGCTTCACGCGGAGAGTGCCGGGGAACGTGTTTCCTTTGTACACCGCGCGCGGATCCGAAGCGCATCGTGTGCTAGGGCTCGCCGTCACTCGAGTCGATACACGCTGGGAGACCCTTTCAGGATATTTTCAGATGGCAGGCGTAGGGAACGAGGAAGCGAAGCTTTTCGTAGCAGGACTCCCAGACAGCGTTTCGGAAGAAGTGCTGAAGCAGATCTTCGAGGCGACGGGCGGCAAGGTCGTCAGTGTCAGCCTTCCGAAGGACCGCATGACGGGCCGGCCCCGCGGGTTCGGGTTCGTCACGATGTCGACGCCCGAGGAGGCGCAGTCCGCGCGTGATGCGCTCGATGGCTCCATGCAAGGAGGCCGCTCCATCTCGGTGCGCCCGTTCCAGGCGGAGCCTCCGCGCAAGGGCGAGGGCACCGGGCCGATGTCGAGCGGACCACGCTCGAGCGGACCGCGGTCGGTCGGCGGTGGGCCGCCCCAGCAGGCGCCCGATCGCACGCTCTACGTCGGCAATCTCCCGTACGATTGCTCCCAGCCCGAGGTCGAGGCGCTCGTCTCTGGCGTCGTCGGCGAGGGTCAGGTCGTCCGCGTGCACCTGCCGATGGATCCCGACGGCCGCAAGCGAGGCTTCGGCTTCGTCACGATGGCGTCGTCGGAATCGGCGAAGACGGCGGCCGAGCAGCTGAAGACGGCGGAGCTCCGCGGCCGGCGGCTCATCGTCAACATCGCGCATCCGAAGGGCGAGCGTCCTGCGGGTGGTGGTGGCGGTTTCGGCGGCGGCGGTGGCTTCCGCGACGGCGGCGGCTACGGCGGGCCCCCGAGCGGCGGCTTCGGAGGACCTCCGGCGCCCGGCTTCGGCGGGCCTCCCCCTCCCTCGCGGCGCACGTTCGACACCGATCGCCGGCGCAAGCAGGGTGGCGGTGAAGGTGAAGGCGGTCCCCCGAAGAAGGGTGGCGGCGGCCGCGGCAAGCGCGACCGAGACGCTGGCGACTTCGACTGGCGGAAGACGACCGGCGAGGATGACTAGGCTGGTCTCGTTCGCGTGGTCCTAGTCTCGTTTGCGTGGTCGCGTCCGGCGCGGCTACGCGAATCTGACGCGTCCGCGCCTCCGGCGGAGCTTTACGGCTTCGCCGGGCGCTCCGCTACGCGTCGCGCGGCGACCTGCTGGCGGGTCGCTGCTACGCGTCGCGCGGCGACCCGCGGAGCTCATGGCCTCTTTGCTCGAGCGGCGATCTGCGGCTGAGCTCGCCGAGAGTCGCGCGCCCGCCAGTGCGGCTCTCCTTGACATCCATGGCGCGGTGAATAACCTGCGCCTCCCCTTCGGGCCTCGTCCCGGTCTTCCGGAGCTATCTCATCATGCGTGACATCATCAAGATGACGTGCGGCAACTGCCAGCGCGCGAACTACGTGACGACCAAGAACAAGCGGACGATGGCGGAGAAGTTCGAGATCAAGAAGTTCTGCCCGACCTGCCGTCAGCACCACCCGCACAAGGAAGGCAAGATCTCCAAGGGCTGACCAGCCCGGGAGCTCTGCTCTCTCACGAGCCTGCACGCCTCTCGGTGTGCGGGCTCGTTGCGTTTGTCGCCCCGGTCTCGTCTCGTCTCGTCTCGCGCGCGCGAAGCGCGCTTCGCCGAAGGCGACAGGGGGGAGGTCTCCACGCGACGCGTGGAGGGGGGACGTAGTCCCCCACGAGAACAAGAATTGACCCGCGAAGCGCGGCAAGTCGGGAGGCGACACAAAGCGCCGCGACCTACCTGGTCCGCTAGGCAGGTCAATGCTATGACGCCCGCGGCCTCGGTACCCCCGTGGGCCGTTCCCCCCAACCCTTCACCCGAGAGGAGACGCGCAACGGATGGTGTTCGACTGGCTCCATGGCCTGTTCTCGAACGATCTCGCGATCGACCTCGGGACCGCCAACACGCTCATCTACGTGAAGGGCAAGGGCATCGTCTCCTGCGAGCCGTCGGTCGTGGCGGTGCAGCGCGACGCGCGCGGCGGGAACAAGGTGCTCGCGGTCGGGCGCGAAGCGAAGGAGATGCTCGGGCGTACGCCGGGCAACATCAAGGCCGTTCGCCCCCTCCGTGACGGCGTCATCGCAGACTTCGAGATCACGGAGGCGATGCTCCGCTACTTCATCGCCCGCGCGCACAACCGCCGGACGCTGGTGAAGCCGCGCATCATCATCTGCGTGCCCTTCGGGATCACCGAGGTCGAGAAGCGCGCGGTGAAGGAGTCGGCGGAAGGCGCCGGCGCGCGCGAGGTCTACCTGATCGAGGAGCCGATGGCGGCCGCGATCGGCGCCGGTCTCCCCATCACGGAGCCCTCGGGCAACATGGTCGTCGACATCGGCGGCGGCACGAGCGAGGTCGCGGTCATCTCCCTCGCCGGCATCGTCTACTCGCAGAGCGTGCGCGTCGGCGGCGACAAGATGGACGAGGCCATCCAGGCCTACCTGAAGCGCAAGTACAACCTCGCGATCGGCGAGCAGACCGCCGAGCGGATCAAGATCGAGGTGGGCAACGCCTACCCGCTCGAGCAGCAGAAGACGACCGAGGTGAAGGGGCGCGACCTCGTCGCGGGCATCCCGAAGACCGTCGTCGTGAACTCCGACGAGATCCGCGAAGCGCTCACCGAGCCGCTCAACGCGATCGTCGAGGCCGTCCTCCTCGCGCTCGAGAAGACGCCGCCCGAGCTCGCCGCCGACATCGTCGACAAGGGCATCGTGCTCACCGGCGGCGGCGCCCTGCTCGCGAACCTCGACGTCCTCCTCCGCGAGGAGACGGGTCTCCCCGTCATGGTGTCGGACGACCCCATCAGCGCGGTCGTCCTCGGGAGCGGCAAGACGCTCGACCACATGGAGCTCTTGAAGGAGGTCACGATCGGCTGAGGCCTTCGGGCCCGCCGTGAAGTGTCCTCTCGAGGTCTGACGTGTCGGCGTTCAAGCGGTACCGGGACGTAGGCGTCGTCATCGTCCTCTTGGCGGTGCCGTTCTTCTTCCTGCGGGCGAACATGAAGCGCCCGGAGAACCTGAACGCGCTCGATCGCGTCGTGCTGCGGATCAGCGCGCCGATCGAGTTCGCCGCGTCGAGCCTCGCGCGCGGCATCTCGAACGTCTGGGAGAGCTACGTCTATCTCGTCGATGTGAAGGCCGACAGCGAGCGGCTCGCGTACGACAACGCCCGCCTCCGCGAGCAGGTCCACCGCCTCGAGCAGAAGGACGTCGAGAACCGCGAGCTCCGGCGCCTCCTCCAGCTCCGCGAGTCGCTCCCGGGCGACCAGGTGAGCGCGCAGGTCGTCGGCAAGGACTTCACCGAGTTCTTCCGCGTCACGCGCGTCGTGCTCGACCGCGGCTCGCGCAACATCCGCCCGCACATGCCGGTCGTGTCGCCCGACGGCGTCGTCGGCGCCGTCCTCCGCGTCGCCGGCGACGCGGTCGACGTGCAGCTCTCGGTCGACGCCGCGTTCGGCATCGACGTCGAGGACGAGCGCACGAAGGCGCGCGGCTTCGTCCGTGGCACAGGCGACCCGACGCGCTACGCGTGCAAGGTCGAGAACGTCGACTCGCGCGACGAGGTCGAGATCGGCGATCTGCTCGTCACGAGCGGCAAGGGCAAGTGGTTCCCGAAGGGCCTCCCCGTCGCGCGCGTGACGAAGGTCCTGAAGCGCGAGCCGGGCCGCGATCAGGAGATCGAGGCCGTCCCCACCGTCAACTTCTCCCGTCTCGACGCCGTGCTCATCCTCGCGACGCCGCCTTCCGAGGAGGAGGAGGCGAAGCCGAAGAACGAGAAGGGCCCGACGGCGTCCGCGAAGAGCGGAGGCAAGTGAGGTCCGCATGCGGAACTCGGCCTTCTTCGGCGTCGGCGTCGTCCTCTTGCTCCTGCAGTCGAACCTGTTCCGGCTGACGGGGCTCGTGCTCCGTTTCCTCGGCTGGGCGAGCGGCGCCGGTCACGACCTCGTGATCCCGGGGCTCGTCCCTTCCCTCGTCCTGCCGCTCATCCTGTTCATGGGCGTGCACGAGTACTCGCTCGTGCGGGGCGCGGGCGTCGCCTTCGCGCTCGGGTACCTCACCGACCTCGTCGGCGTCGCCCCGATCGGCCTCTACACGTCGACCTATGTCGCGGCGTTCGTCCTCGCCCGCGCGGCCGGCGTCCGGCTCGCCGCGCAGACGATGCTGATGCAGCTCGCGCTCGCACTCGCCTTCACGCTGCTCCACTCGATCATGATCCTCGTCCTGCTCGCGATCTTCGGACGCGACGCATGGGTGCCACGAGCGCTCTACCCGATGACGCTGCCGCACGTGCTCGCGACCGGCGCGGTCGCACCGCTCGTCTTCCGGATCGCGCAGCGGATTCACCAGGCGACGGCGTCCAGCTCGCCGCGCGGAGAAGCCGCATGAGCAACTTGCTCGTGCCGCGCTCCGACGTCAGCGAGTTCCGCAAGCGCTATCGCTGGATCGCGCTGGCGGCGTTCGTGGCGTTCTCGGTGATCGTCATCCGCCTCTTCCAGCTCCAGGTGCTGAAGGGCGGCGAGTACGCGCAGATCGCGCACGAGAACGTGATCCGCCGCGTGACGATCCCGACCACCCGCGGCGTCATCCGCGACGCCTACGGACGCGTGCTCGCGTCGAGCCGTCCGTCCTTCAACGTGATGCTCGTGCCCGGCCGCGTGATGCCGAGTGCGCGTCCGAGCCAGAAACGTCGCCGCTCCGCCGCGGAGGAGACGGACAGCTTCGGCCGGATCGCCGACACGCTGCGGCTGAACCCCGACGAGCGCGCACGGCTCGAAGGTCGCATCCGCGAAGCCTGCACGACCGACGAGGATCGGAGCCCGTGCTGGCGCCCGATCCTCGTCCGCGAGGACCTCGCACGCGACATCGTCGCCGAGCTGAAGCAGCACGCGTTCGAGATGACGGGCGCGGAGGTCGTCAGTCAGCCCGTCCGCTATTACCCGTTCAAGCGCCTCGGCTCGCACATGCTCGGCTACACGAGCGAGGTCGACGCCGAGACGCTCGCGAAGTTCCGTCCGCCCGGCTACGAGACGATGACGGCCGAGGAGCGGCAGAAGGTGAACCCGCTCGGCTACGAGGGCGGCGACATCACCGGCGCGACCGGCGTCGAGCGCTCGTGGGAGAGCTACCTCCGCGGGCAGCGCGGCTGGGAGAAGCGCGTCGTCGACGCGCGTGGCCGCTACCGTACGGGCCCGGACGCCGAACGCCTCCTCGACGCGCCTGCGCGGCAGGAGCCACTCCCCGGTCGCGATCTCCGCCTCGCCGTCGACATCGATCTCGAGCAAGCGATCGATCGCGCGATGCGCCCGCACGCGGCCGGCAGCGCGGTGGTCGTCGACGTGCGCACGGGCCGCCTCCTCGCGCTCTACTCGAAGCCCGACTTCGATCCGAACGATCTCTCCGGCGGCTCCGGCAAGGACCGCATCCGCGAGGCGTTCAACAAGCTCTACACCGACCCGCTCCGTCCGATGCTGGACAAGACGATGAGCGGCGCGTTCCAGCCCGGCTCGACGTTCAAGCCGTTCTCCGCGCTCGCGGCGCTCGAGGACAAGATCCTCGCGCCTTCGGACCACGAGCGCTGCGACGGCTATCTCTCGTTCGGCCGCCGCATCTTCCACTGCACCCACGTGCACGGGAAGGTCGACATGCGCGAGGCGATCGCCGCGTCGTGCAACATCTACTTCTTCAAGCTCGCCGAGAACGTCGGCATGGACCGCATCGCGCGCGTCGCGAGCGAGTTCGGCCTCGGTCAGAAGACGGGCATCGGCGTGAACCCCGAGTCGCCGGGCCGGATCCCGACGCGCTCCTGGTACGCGCTCCGCTACAAGGGCCAGTTCCGGATCGGCTTCACCCTCAACACCGCGATCGGCCAGGGCGCGACGACGGTGACGCCGCTCCAGCTCGCGCTCGCCTACGCCGCGATCGCGAACGGCGGAACGGTGTACTCGCCGCAGCTCGTGCGTGCCGTGGAGACGAGCGACGGCGCCGTCGTCCAGGAGTTCCCGCCGCGCGTCCGGCAGAAGGCGAAGATCACGCCCGAGAACCTCGCGCGCGTGCAGGACGCGCTGTACGCGGTCGTGAACGACGACAAGGGCACGGCCTACCCCGTTCGCGATCGCACGCTCGACGTCGCCGGCAAGACCGGCACCGCGCAGACCGGCTACGTCGCGAGCCCGGGCGACGACCCGAAGAAGGCTTGGTACCTCGCGCGCGACCACGCCTGGTTCGCGGCCTACTCGCCGGCGAAGGTGCCCGAGATCGCGGTCGTCGTCCTCGTCGAGCACGGCGGCTCGGGTCCGACCGTCGCGGCGCCGCTCGCGATGCAGATCATCAAGGAGTACCACCGCCTCCAGGCGCAGCGCGCCGGCAAGCCGGCCGCCGCCCGCGAGGCGAAGGACGCGCGCGAGAGCGCCGTTCCGGTCACCACGACCAACGCCCCGAAGGCCGCGGCACCGCCACCCGCTCCCCCCGCAGCCGCACCCGCACCCGCACCCGTCGATCCCCCGCCTCCGCCGGAGGAGCCCTGATGCGCAGCCGTCGCGACCACGCGCGCTTCTTCGGGCTGCCGCGCGACAACTTCGACTGGGCGCTGTTCCTCACGGCATGCGCTCTCGCCGTCATCGGCGTCGTGAACCTGTACTCGGCGACGAGCGTCTCGCGCGCCGCCCTCTCGGACATCTACATCCAGCAGGTCTACTGGCTGGTGCTCGGCGGCATCCTCGGCTCCGCCGTCGCGGTGATCGACTACCGCCATTACGAGCGGCTCGGCTACCTCCTCTACGCGGTCGGCATCGTCTTCCTCGTCCTCGTCTTCATCCTCGGCAAGGACATCCGCGGGAGCTCACGCTGGATCAACATCGGGGGGTTCGGCTTCCAGCCGAGCGAGTTCATGAAGCTCTTCATGATCATCGCGCTCGCGAAGTACCTCCACGACGACCCGAAGACGGAGGCGCGTACGCTGAAGGACCTCGTCGTCCCCGCGCTGCTCGCCGCGATCCCGACGCTCCTCATCCTCAAGCAGCCGGACCTCGGGACCGCGCTCATCCACGCGCTCATCTTCGCGACGATCTGCCTCCTCACGCGGATCCGCTGGCAGACGCTCGCGTTCATCGGCATCTCGTTCGGGATCGCGATGCCGGTCGCGTGGACGTACGTGATGCACGACTACCAGAAGCAGCGCATCCTCGTGTTCCTGAACCCCGAGGCGAACCTCCTCGGCTCCGGCTGGCACGCGCACCACGCGCGCGTCGCGATCGGCGCCGGCGGCTGGACGGGCCAGGGCTTCATGCGCGGGACGCAGAACCAGTTCCTGTTCCTGCCCGACCAGCACTCCGACTTCCCGTTCGCGGTCTTCGCCGAGGACTGGGGCTTCTTCGGGTGCCTCGTCCTCGTCGCGCTCTACTCGTTCCTCGTCCTCTGGGCGGTGCGAATCGCCGCGACCGCGAAGGACCGCTTCGGCGCCGTCCTCGCGATCGGCGTCGGTGCGCTCGTCTTCTGGCACGCGTTCTTCAACCTCGGGATGGTCACCGGCATCCTCCCCGTCGTCGGCGTGACCCTGCCGCTCTTCTCCGCCGGCGGCTCGAGCGTCCTCACGATCATGATGGGGATCGGCCTGCTGATGAACGTCTCGATGCGCCGGTTCTACGTCTCGCCCGGGCGCACGACGGGCCTCCTCGGCGGTCTCGGCTGACGCGCGCTGGCGGGGTCAACGGCTGGAGAGGACACGGTTTGTCGCTCCGCGACGGCCCGCATTCGGCGCAAAGGTGGGAGTCACCATTGCGTCTCGCGGATGAGGTCCACGGGGATCAGGGGTGATCCGCAAGTAGAGTCGGCCTTCCCCATGCGTCGGTCCGCCATCGTTTCGTTCACGAGCGTGCTCCTCGTCGGCCTCATCGCTGCCTGCGCTACGTCGCCTGTCGACGATCCCAGCCTGGGCGCGGACATCAACTCGGTGAAGGCACCGACGGAGCCGACCGAGGACGTGAAGCTCCCGCCGCCCTCGACGGCGCCGACCGCGACGGACGCAGGGACGAACACGGCGAAGGATGCGAGCCCGCCTCCGCAGGACGCGAGCACGCCCCCGCAGGACGCGAGCACGCCCCCGCCGAACACGTCCCAGGACTGCGACCCGAACGACCCGACGGTGCTCCTGAAGCTGTTCCTCGGCTCCGGCTCCGGCGCGGCCTGCCCTTGCTCGGCGGGCGAGTGCTGCCTGTCCGGCATCTGCATCTGACGCGCGACCGTCGCCCTCGGCGCAAGACGAAAGCGGCTAGCGGGTCCCCCCGCTAGCCGCTGCCATTTCTGCCGATTCCGCGATCAGCCGCCGTCGGCGGCGAGCGTGCACTGGCACGTCGGCTTGTCGCCGTCGCACTTCTGCGTGCCCACGAAACGGGGCGAGCCGCAGTCGCACGAGGCGCCCGGCGTGCACTGCACGGCGGGGGCCGTGTCGTTCGAGCCCGCGTTCGAGCCGCTGCCGCTCGAGGGGCTCGGCGAGGTCGACGACCTCGAGTCGGACCCGCCGGAGGTGGGCTCCTCGCTGCCGACGGCCTGGCCGGGCAGCGAGCCCGACCCGCCGACGCAGGCGACGGCGCCCGCGAGACATGCCACGACGAAGAGGACCGAACGCGCACGCATCGCTCGCATGGGAAGCCTCACTTGCCTTGCAGCACCATCAGGTGGAACTTGTTGAACTCGCTCTGGCCGAGCGTGAACATCACCTCGGTCAGGAGGCGATAGGGCGTGCCGGCATCGGCGATGATGATCGCCTCGCTGCCGCTCGCGTCCTTGCCCTGCGCGAGGCGGATCTGCCGATCGCGCTCGCGCCAGCTCTGGAGCGCGTTCGCGAGCGGAACGATGTAGAGGTCCGTCGAACCGCTCTTCTTGTACTTGCCCTCGACGCCGTGGCTCGCGTCCGCAGGGACGGGCGCGATGACGTCGTCGCCGACGACGATCTGGCTCCGCGAGACCATCACCGCGACGCCTTCCTGCGACGCTTCGGTCGTCAGGACGCTCTTCGGCATCTGGAGGTCGGACGACTGCGGGAGCGACGCCGTCGAGGCGCTCATGCTCTTCAGCAAGAACACGAGGATGATGGTCATCATGTCCAGCATCGCCGTGATGTTGAGGAAGTTGATCTCGGGCTCGGCCGCGTTGCGGCGGATCTCCTTGCGGAGAGCGCGCTTGTACGTGGCCATGCTCGCCGGCTTCTGACGAGCGCCGGTCGGAACGGCGGCAGGGCCCGCGCCGGGAGGCGCGGGATTACCGGGGGGTTGCTGCGGCGGAAGGTTGGCCATCTTGGTCTGCCTGTCTCTCGCCCGTTAGCGTGCGATGCCGAAGTTGACCTCGGGGAAGAGGTCCTCGCCCTGCTCGTTCTTGCGCATCGCGTCCATCACGTCGATGACGGTCTGGTACGGAATCGGCGGGTTCGCGCTGATCGTCACCGCCATCTCGTCCTTGAACTCGGGCGCGGCCGCCTTGAGCTTCGTTGCGCACGCCTTCAGGCCGGCCGTGTCGTACTTGCCTTCCTTGAGCGGGATCGCGATGCCCGGACCGGTGTCGTTGCAGCCGGGCGCGACGTTGCCGCCGCGCGCCTTGAGGCTGAACCCGTCGGGGACGATCAGCACCGTGAGGCTGAGCGTCGGAGTCGTGGGCGCACGACCCGCACCGCCCGCGCGAGGCGGAGAGGTGTCGATCGTCGCCGTGAACGTCACGCTCACCGTCGCGAGCACGAACATGAGGACGTTCGTGACGATGTCGAGGAACGGAACGATGTTGAGCTCGCCGCCTTCTTCGTCGGGAGCGAGCTCCTTCGGAGCGGCGAGCCTGCGGATCTTGCTCCGCTGTGCTGCGCTGAGTTTCTCCTCGGCCACGTGAGCCTCGTCGATTCAGAGGGAGAGGATCAGTAGCCGCCCGGGCGCGTCTGGATCGTCAGCAGGTTGAATACGCGCTCCTGCGTCGCGTCCAGGTCGTGCTGGATGTTCTTCGAGCGCTGGTGGAGGATCAGGTGCGCGATCATGCACGTGACCGCGATGCCGAGGCCCATCGCAGTGTTGTACATCGCTTCCGCGATGCCGTTCGCGAGGATGCGCTGACGGTCCGCCGCGGAGAGGCCCGCCGCCGCGACGGCGCCGAACGTGTGGATGAGGCCGATGACGGTGCCGAGGAGGCCGATCAGGGTCGCGATGTTCGCAAGCGACCAGAGAGAGCCGATGCGCTTCTCGACCTGGGGCTTCAGCTCGCCCATCTTCTCGCTCATCGCCGCGTCGATCTCGTCCGGCCCCTTGTTGGCGTGCGTGAGCCCCGCCTTGACGAGCTGGAGGGTCGGGTAGTCGCCCGCGTCGCAGAGCTTGATCGCGCGATCGATGTTGCCCGCCGTGACGAGCTTCTTGATCTGCGCGAAGAACTCCTTCGAGTTGACGCGGTACTTCCCGAGCTGGAACGCCGCGCGCTCGACGACGACCGCGATGACGATCGCGCTGACGACGAGGTTCAGCGAGAGGAAGGTCGGGTTCTCCTTGAAGGCTTCCATGAAGCCTCCGCTGCCGCTACCACCACCCGAAGCCGCCGGAGCTGCGCTCCCAAGGCCGCTCAGAAGAGCCACGAACATCCCCGATGCTCCTTTCTTGTCCCCTGCACGCGCTCGCCTGCGCGCGACTCTCGTACTCGCTCGCTCCGACTGACGAACTGACGAGTACCGCGAAGCCGCTCCTCCCAGACGAGGAAAAAAAGCTTGAATTTGCGCGTCTAGATCAACCGCTGCGAGCACGATAGCGGTGTTGTTCTCCGTTCGTCAACGACGCGGACGCATCGCCCGTGCGAACGCGTGACGGCGCTCGGGAGACGGCTCGGAGCCACACGCGCGCGCAGCTTCCATTCCGACGAACCGTCGCGAAGAGGCGAGACGGGGGAGCAAGAGGAGCGAGCCGGCGCAAGTAAGGTGGCAAGGTGGCAAGGTGGCAAGGTGACAAGGGCTGACAAGACAAGGAGTACGCGCGCGTGCACGCACACGCACACGTACCCGCGCACGTACGACGTACATGCTCGAGGTCCGTCGCGACGGGACCGCGCCGCGCGGCGTGAGGCCGATCCTCCTCACCATCCGCTGCTAGCGCTCCATCTCTAGCGCGGAATCTGGAATCCCTATATTCCAGCCGCACTGCACGTTTACGCAAGCGCCCGAGACTGCAATCTTTTACCGTGGGTCGAAGATGGACCACCGACCCAAACTCTATTGACGGCCCTCGGTCCCAACAGTCAGACTTCCCGCGCTTCGTCCCTCTTCGCGCAAGAGAAGACGGTACGGGCACGACGACGCAGCGAAGGAGCAGTAGGACCATCGCGAACGCTTGCGTGGCCGAGAGTCGAGACGATATCGTGCGCCCGCTTCGAGCTCCCTCGGATCGGGCCATCGAGAACCGAATCGCGACGAGACGGAGACTTCACCCCGCCGCGGAACTCCACGAAAGACGCTGACCGCACAGGCGGGTCGACACAGACGAAGCCCGGGGCTGTCCCGGGGCGACGAACCACACGGGCGAGCGCCCGCTCACGGAGAGAACGGAGAAGACATGTCTACTCTTTGGAAGCACTACAAAGAAGGCGGCATCGTGATGATGACGGTGATCCTCCTCTGGAGCATCTTCACCATCGGCATCATCATCGAGCGCGCCCTCTACCTTTTCGGCTCCAGCATCAACAAGGACGTCTTCCTCGCCACGATGCAGAAGTGCATCCTCGCGGGTGACGTCGCCAAGGCCGTCAAGATGTGCTCGGCCGCGAACGCTCCGCTCGCCCGCATCGTGCAGGCCGGCCTCGTCAAGGTGAACCGCCCCGACGAGGAAGTGCAGGCCGCGATGGACGAGGCCGCTCTCCGCGAGATCCCGAAGATCGCGAAGCGCACCGGCTACCTCGCCCTCATGGCGAACCTCGCGATGCTCACGGGCCTCCTCGGCACCGTCTCCGGTCTGATCGTGAGCTTCGGCGCCGTCTCCGGCGAGAGCGTCGCGCCCGACCAGAAGGCGCGCATCCTCGCGGAAGGCATCTCGGAAGCCATGAACTGCACGGCGTTCGGTCTGATCGTCGCCATCATCGGCCTCATCGGCTTCGCCTTCCTCAACGGCAAGACGCAGCAGCTCGAGGACGACATCAACGAGGCGAGCGTCCAGGTGCTCAACCTCGTCGTCACGAACCGTCAGAAGGTCAACCTCTCCGCCGTCGCGGCGTGAGACCGATCTCCTGAACGCAGAGTAGCCATGTGAAAGCGGCGGGGCCCCGGAGGGCCGGGCCCCCGCCGTCTCCGTAGCATTGGGGCCCCACGTCTTCGTGGGGACGAAAGTCAGGGAGTCAGAGCCATGGGTGGCGTAGACGTCGGCGGCGGTGGCGGTGGAAAGCGGAAGCTCGACTCGGAGATCAACATGATCCCGATGATCGACCTCCTCATGGTCACCATCTCGTTCCTCCTCATCACGGCCGTGTGGACCCACATGGCGCGCATCAACGCGGATGCGCAGGTGCCCGGCCCGCCGCGCGAGGTCGAGCCCGACAAGGTCGAGCCCGAGAAGCAGCTCCACGTCGAGATGCGCGCGCCCGACAAGTTCGTCCTCATCTGGAAGCAGGGCGGCACGGTCATCAGCACCGTCGACGTCCCGCGGAAGGACAACGTCATCAACCGTGAAGGTCGCAAGACCGTGCGCTACCCCGAGCTCGCCGCGAAGATCGAGCAGGAGTGGAAGAGCGTCGGCGGTCACCGCGAGCCCACGGACAAGAAGTTCGACCAGGCCGTCCTGCACACCGACAACGAGACGCCCTACGTCTTCCTCGTCGGCGTGATCGACGCGATCTACCACGCGCACCGCGGCTTCAACGTCGCCGGCAAGGTGGAGCAGGTCCCGGCCTTCAACGTCACCTTCGCGGTCAACTGAGCCCAGGCAACAGGAAACGGAGTAACGAGCCATGACGATCCACGAGCCTGGCCGGCGGCTGATGCATGCGGTGCCGCTGAAGTTCGTCCAGAAGAAGGTGGCGGGCGGCGGCGGACGCGCGCTGGCGGCGGGCCTCTCGCTCACCAGCATGATCGACTTCCTCGTCGTCACCGTCGTCTTCCTCCTCATGTCGTTCAGCGCGTCCGGTGAGACGCCGGTCGACAAGCGGGTGAAGCTCCCGGAGGCCGAGAACACCCTCGACATGATCGACGCTCCGATGGTCGCCATCGCGGGCAGCCAGATCCTCGTCGACGGCCAGCCCTTCGGTAACACCCGCGCGATCGAGGACAGCAAGCGCCTCCAGCGCATCGAGGAGCTCTTCAACGTGCTGAAGAGCAAGCGCGAAGTCTGGAAGCAGCTCCACCCGGGCAAGGAGTTCCCCGGTGTCGTCGTCCTCCAGATCGACCAGGACGTCCCGGCGGTCGTCGTGAAGAGCGTGTTCCAGACGGCGGCGTTCTCGGGCTACCCGAACGTCAGCTTCATGGTCGGCAACATCCCGAAGGCGGGCGGCGGCGGCAGCCACGAGTGACGCCTTGGCGGACAAACGACCCATCGGGCTGAAGGCAATCCGCGGCGCGCAGGAAGACCGGCGCCGCGGGAAGCCAGCCCGCATCAGTGGCCCCGTCTGGTTGGCAACCGGCGGGGCCGTTCTGTTGGCAGTGCTCATCTCGTGGGCGCTGTCGAATCGCGGCCTGAACAAGGCGAAGAACGAGCTGCTCGCGCAGCAGCGCGCCGCGGTGAAGACGGTGGGCGCCGAATGGGCTCCCCTCCGCGACAAGCTCGAAGCGATCACGGTGGAAGCGGCCGGCCCGTACAAGGGTGACCTCGTCACGCCCGAGGCCGCGACCTGGGACTTCCGCACGGCGCCCGGCCTCTACCTCCGCCTCCGCGTCGAGGAAGCGAAGACGCCGGAGCTCGTCCGGAAGAACGCGCAGAATTCGCTCCGTGACGGCTTCACGGCGTGTCTCCTTCGTCACGAGGGCGGACGGATCTCGGCGATCGCGCGAGGCGAGGAGGATGCCGGAAGCGGCGCCCACGATCAGCCGTGGAACCTCCGTCAGGCCTACGCCGCCACGCGCGTCCTCGGCGACGCGTGGGCGAGCGAGGTCGAGAACGCGGGCGACGACCTCCGCTTCCGCGTGTTCGAGGAGCAGTACGAGAAGGCGAAGAAGGAAGAGATCCCGTTCGCGATCGACGTCGTGAAGCGCGCGAAGGTCTTCCTCCTCCTCCTCGACGAGGACGTCCCGGAGGCGAAGGAAGTGGGTGGCGACGCGGGCGCGACCGAAGCGCTCCAGCAGGTCCCTCACCCCGTTCGCGTGCACGTGGTGAACCTCGAGACGGGGAACGTCGTCGCGCGGCTCCGGAAGATCGCCGCCGGTGACTTCGTCGTCGCGGGCGAGCGCGCGGTCACCGATCCGGACGTGCGCGCGGCGATGAAGCGTCAGGTGAACAACTGCGCGCTGGCGCAGGACGTCACGACCGCGCTGCAGCAGGGCAACGCCGCGGCGAAGTGATCAGCCGACCACGAGGACGTGGAGGTCGGCGAGGTTCTGGCCCGTAGGTCGCGCCGGAAGCGCGGTCCGCGCCGCGAGATGGAGCGGGCCGGTGTCGAAGCGCGCGATCGCGCGGGCGAGGGCTTCGGCGGAGACGCGGGACGCGAAGCGCTCGTCGACGATCGCGCCGGCGGTGCCGCTCGCGCCGTCGACCCCGTCCGTCGCGACCGCGGCGAAGAGCACGTGACGCGGGCCGAGCGCACGACCGACGAGCGCCGCGACGTGGCTCGAGCGCCCTCCCCTGCCCGCCTTCGTCGGCACGACGACGCCCGGCTCCGCCGCGCGGACGAAGGCCGTTCCCGGCCGCGCGCGACGTGCGAGCGCGACGTACTCGGCGGCGAGCGTCGCGGCGTCGCCGGTCGAGGGCGCGAGCACGCGGACGCGGAGCCCGGCTGCGCGGAGGCGTGCGTCGGCGACGCGCGCGAGCTGCTCGGGCGCGACGACGACGCGCGCCTCGACGCCGCCCGCGTCGCGCGGTGAGAGCGTCCTCGCGAGCGGGAGGCCGGCGTGATCCTCGGCAAAGCGCGCGAGGAGCCGGCGCGCGTCACGCACCGTCGACGGATCGGCCACGGCAGGGCCGGAGCCGACGTCGGACGGCTCGCCGCCGACGACGTCGCTCGCGATGATGGAGACGACGCGGTCGGGCAGCGCCGCACGCGCGAGCCCGCCGCCCTTGATCCGGGACAGGTGCTTGCGAACGACGTTGATCGCGCGGACGTCCGCACCCGAAGCGAGCATCCGCTTCGCGACGGCACGCTTCTCCGCGAGCGTGATCCCGGCCGCGGGCGCACACACGAGGGACGACGCGCCGCCGGAGACGAGCACGAGGAGGGTGCCGCGCCCTTCCCCGTGCGTCGCGGCCAACGCGAGGCACGCGCGTCCGGCGGCGACGCTCCGGCGGTCGGGGAGCGGATGGGAAGCGAAGAGCACGCGCTGGGGGACGCCGAGGCGACGCGCCGACGCACGGACCACGGCGACCTCCGTTCCGTCGTTCGTCACGACGAGCGCGGCGGACGCCGCGCGACCGAGCGCTTCGAGCGCGCCGGTCGTCATCTCGGGCGCGGCCTTCCCGATCGCGATCACGCGGACGGGGCCATGCAGCCCCGAGGCGGCCTCCCGCACGCGCGTGCGGAGGTCCATCTCTCGGAGCGACGCACGCACGAGCCTCGCGAGCTCGCCACGCGTCACGGCGCGCGGTCTCCCGCGTCGACCACGTGTGCACCGAAGATCTGCTGCCACCCGAGCGTCAGCGAGAGGTATCCCGCGCGGTCCGCGGGCCCCGCGACCGATCCCGCGAGCGCGGTGTCGCTCCAGCGCGCGCCGCCGTGGACGCCGAGGTAGAGCCCGGTCGCGCGCCCGAAGAGCGGGACCTCGATCCCGAGCCCGGCCTGGAGGCCCGCTCGCGACCCGAACGCACGCCCTTCGGGCTCCGCGAAGCTCGCGCCGAGCTCGAGGCCGAGCGAGTCGATCGCGAGGTCGAGGACGGGGCTCCCGAGCTCCCAGCCGCGGAGCCACCGCGCCAGGAAGAGCGGACGGAGCTCGAGCCCCGTCGCGAGGACGCGGACCGGCTCCGCCTTCGAGCCGAGCAGCGGGCCGTCCTCGTACGTCGCGAAGACACCCACCGTTTGCATGTATCTTCCACGCATCTCGGCAGACGCGCGCGAGCCGCGCGGGCCGAACGTCGTGCCGAGACCGCCGGCGACGGCGAGATCGCCGTCGATTCGCCCGTAGCTCGTATCGGGCGCGGCTCCGAACGCGACGCCGGAGGACGTCACCGACGCGACGAGCAGCGCGACCGACGCGCGGCGCATCACGACCCGAGCGCGCGCATCACGTCGTCGCGGAGCTCGTCGGCGACGATGAGGCGCACGCGCGAGATCTCCTGGCCGGCGAGGCGCGCGAGGAGGAACGACACGTCCGCGAGCGCGCGCGGCGGTCCCTTCGCGAACACGACGACGAGCGGCTCCTCTTCGCCGCCGAACGGCGTGTCGGCGGCGACATCGAGCCCGACGTAGAGCTCCGGGACGAGACCGCGCTCGCGCGCGACGTTCCGCGCGACCTCGAGCGCCTGGAGCCGACCTTCCGGCGTCGCCTGCTCGCCGAACAGCTCGTACGTCTTGAAGAGGCGACGGACACGAACGCGACGCGAGAGGTCGGCGAGCGCGGGATCGCGCGACTTCTCCCAGCCGTGCATCGCGACGGCGAGGACCGCGTCGTCGAGCTCGAGGTAGTCCTCGAGGGACGGCGGCTGTCCGTGCGCCGCGAGCTCGAGCGCGCGCGGCGTGCCGGGCAGGCGCTCGCCGCCGGCGATCACGGTGCTCGCATGCGCGAGCACCGTGCGGATCATCCACTCCGCCGCGCGCGTCGCCTTGTGCAGGTACACCTGCTGGAACATGAAGAGGCGCGCGAGGATGAAGGCCTCGATCGCGGGCAGGCCCTTCGCGCCGTCGATCGCGAGGCCCGGCGCCTGCCCTTCCTTCGCCGGCGAGAAGCGAAGGCTCCGCAAGAGCCAGTCGAGGTCGAAGTGGCCGTAGCCGACGCCGGTCGCGTGCGCGTCGCGGAGGAGGTAGTCGCACCGGTCGACGTCGAGCGTGCCGCTCACGGCGCGCGCGAGGAACGGCAGCGGGTGCTCGCCGCGAACGAGCGCGGCGACGCGCTCTGGCATGTGCGGGTCGATCGAGACGAGCACCCGGTTCACGCCCGTCGACGGGTCGAGCACGATGCGCTCGGTCCACTCCTCGTGATGGGCGGTGCCGGGGATCGCGTCCTCGAACAGATGCGAGAGCGGTCCGTGCCCCACGTCGTGGAGGAACGCCGCCGCGAGGACGTCCTGCGCGCGCTCGCTCGTCACCTGCTGCCAGAACGGCAGCTCGCCGTGGATCTGACGGAGGCGCGCCACGAGCTTCTTCATCACGAACGCCGCGCCGATCGCATGCGCGAAGCGGGTGTGCTCCGCGCCGGGGAACGCGACCGAAGCGACGCCGAGCTGACGGATCCGCCGGAGCCGCTGGACCTCCGGCGTGTCCATCAACCGCGGGATGACCGCTTCTTCCTCCGCCTCGAACGAGACGAGCCCGTGGACCGCGTCGCGCAAGATCATGCGCGCACCTCGACCTCACCCACGCTTCCGTCGTCGTTCCACACCCGCACGACGAGCGGCCCCCGTGCACCGCGCAACGTCGCGACGCGTGCAGCGGGGACCGGCTTCGTCCCCGGCGCGCGCTCAGAGTGCCAGAGCCGGCGGAAGACGCCGCCCTCGTCCTTCCCGACGGCCCATGCGAGCGGCTCGGCCGGCTCGACGAGATCGACTTCGACGACGTCGCCGCGGGAGGTCGCCTTCGCGCGCGCACGTGACGCGGGAATCGGATCGCCCGTCGCGCCGACGTCGACGCGAACGGGCGCTCCCTCGCGGAGGAGACGCGCGCGCGCCGCCGCGATCGCGACCGGGCTCCGATCGCCGAGGACGACGTCACGCCCGAGCGCGTGGGCAGCGGAGCCGGTCGTGCCGCTCCCGGCGAACGCGTCCACGACCAGCCCGCGCCCCGGCGTCGCGCACTCGACGATCCGCTCGAGCAGCGAGCGAGGCTTCTGCGTCGGATATCCCGTGCGCTCCGACGGTGGCGCGTGGCGGAGCGGGGCAACGTCGGTCCAGAGCGCATCGACGCGGCGCTCGCGACACCACGTGCCGGCGTCGTCCTTCACGAGGAAGTACTTGATGTAGACGCGACCGCTCGCGCTGCGGTGGACGCGCCCTTCGGCGTCCAGCTTCGCGATCGACTCGTCCGTGTAGTCGCCGCGTGGGGCGCTCGTGAACGGACGCCCCTCCTCGTCCCAGCGGATCGCGCTCGGCTCGATCGGCTCGAGACGGGTCGGCGGGACGATCACGGCGCCGGGGCCGCCGTAGACGAGGAGCGTGTCGAGGGTCCGCCCGAACTGGCCGCTCGCCGCTTGACGTCCGAGGTTCGGGGCGCGGCGCCAGACGATCTCGTTCACGAAACCCTGACGTCCGAAGATCTCGTCGAGCACGACGCGGACGAGGTACGCCGCGCGCCAGTCGAGATGGACCCACATCGTGCCGCGCTCCGAGAGGAGCGAGGCGAGCGCTTCGAGCCGCGGCGCGAGCATCTCGAGGTACGCGCCGATCCCGCCGTCGCGCACGCCCCACCGGTCGTCGTACGCCTTCGTGCGGAGCACGCGGCCGTCGGCCGGACCGTCGAGGCGAGCCTCCGACACGTAGTCACGCTCGGAGGCGAACGGCGGATCGACGTAGACGAGGTCGACCCGTCCACGAAACCCCTCCCGCCCGAGCGCGCTCGCGAGCTCGAGGACGTCGGCGTGCACGATCCGCACCGAAGAACCTTCCGCGTCCTCCCACCCTCGGAGCGCGTCGATGTCCGACGTCGATCGAGCTGAGCCGGTAGCTGCTACGGAGGTCGAACGCGCCCTGTCCGGTGACCACGTCCGCCCAGGCCACGCGAGCTGCGGAACATCCGCGCTACGCGACGCCTTTCCGCGAACGTGCGCCGCATCTGACGGCCTCTTCTCCGCCGACGCGGCGCCGCGATCCTCGGAGCGGAGATCGGGTGTGGTGGTCACCGCGCCGACCGTCCTCGTCGCGCGGCGGCCGGGGCGCGACGAGAGGAGCGAGGAGGTGTCGCGACCACGCATTCGCTCTTACATATCACGGTCGCTCACGTGCAATCGAACCGCGATTCGCGCTACGCTCGGAAGTCCCATGGGTGTCGACGCACGCATGCCGCCGCGCCTCGTGGACATCCTGAAGGCGCTCCCCGACAAGGAGGTCACCTCCCTCGTCGGTCGCCTCGGGATCCGCATCGACCCGGCGAAGCGCCTCGATCCGCCGCAGCAGATCGCGCGCGCTCTCGTGTCGCTCCCGGACCTCCGCGATCCCTCGCGCCTGCCGCAGGCGAGCGTCGAGCTCCTCCATCGCATCGCCGAAGCGCGTGGATCGCTCGTCGTCGCCGCGGTGCCTCCCGCGCTCCAGCCGCTCGTCGAGCGCGCGCTCGTGTTCGCGCGCGGTCACGGGAAGTCGGGCGTCGAGCTCCTCCTTCCGGCCGCGTACCTCGTCCAGCTCCGCGCGTGGGAAGGCGAGGACCCGCGAGGCATCCGCGCGCTCCTCGCGCAGGCGCCGTTCGAGACCGTGAGCGCGATCGCCGCGCACTACCTCGGTCGACCCGCGACGCCGCCGATCGCGCTCTCGCTCGAGGCCGCATGGGAAGTGCTCGGCGACCCCGAGCGCCTCACCGAAGAGATCGCGAAGCTCTCCGCGACCGAGCGGCGCGTCCTCGAAGGCGTCGAGCAGCTCGGCGGCGAAGTCGACACCGAAGAGCTCCTCGAGCTCGAACGCGAGCCGCTCCGCCTCCGCACCGCTTCCGGCGCGACCCCGTCGCGCCGCGGCGTCGGCTTCTCGCTCGAGCGGCGCGGCGTCCTCATCCCGGTGCATCCGAACCGCCACGTCGTCCCGACCGAGGTCGCACGCATCATCGGCGCCGCGAAGCACGCGGAGCGCGAAGCGCGTCGCGAGCAGGTCCGCGAGTTCGTCATCGGCGGCGACCACGCGCCGAGGCGCGCGCGCTTCTCGCACGATCCCGGTCCGCTCGCCCTCGCCCTCGCCCTCGGCGCGCGCGACGCGGGCAACGAGACGCGCCCCGGGATCGGGACGCCGAAGTCGCTCGTGACCAAGCTCGCGACTCGCCTCGGCCGTGACCCGAGCCAGGTCGGGATCCTCATCGCGCTCTCGCGCGCCGTCGGGCTCTGGGATCAGTCCGCGCTCTCCGCGACGGCTCCGCCCGGCTCGTTGCCGATCGGCGAGCTCGCGCGCCTCCTCTTCACGGCGTGGCTCCGCGGCGGCGCATGGGACGAGGCACGCACCGAGCCCGAGGTCCTGCGTCTGCCGCCCGAGCAGCGCGACTCGAGCGCGAGCGGCGTCGTCCGCGAGCTGGTGCTCGAAGCGCTCCGCGACCTCGGCGAGAGCCGGTGGGTTCCCTGGAAGAGCTTCGAAGGGTATCTCGCCACGGATCACCGGATCCCCGGCGTCGAACGCCTCCTCCGGCGCTGGGCCGATCGCGCGGGCGTCGAGGCGGTCGAGCCACTCGAGGTCGCGCGCCGGATCGTGCTCGAGAGCCTTCCTGCGCTCGGCGTCCTCGACCTCGGCGAGGACGACAGCGAGGGCGACGAGGACGGACCGCAGATCGCGCTCCGCCTCACCCATCGCGGTCGCGCGCTCGTCGCGGAGAAGCCCCCGACGGCGGACGCGGACGCGTCGTCGAAGTTCCTCGACACGCACGTGCTCCGCCTCGGAGCCGCGGCGAAGGTCGCGCACGTGCTCGCGATCCACGGCTTCGTCGACGTCGGTCGCGCAGCAGAAGCGCTCGACCTCGTCGTCGCGCCCCAGACGCTCGCGCGCGCGCTCTCGGCCGGCTTCGAGGCCGACTCGCTGCGCCAGCGGATCGAAGCGATCGCTCCTCTCCCCGAGTCACTGTCACGCACGCTCGCGCAGGCGAGCGTCGTGGTCGGCCGGGGCTCGTTCGTGCCAGCCGGCGGCTTCCTCTGGGTCGACGACGGGAATGTCCGCGAGCTGCTCCGGACGCGCCGCTCGACCGCGGAGCTCTTCGTCGAGCCGTCGCCGCTCGGCGGCCTGCTCGTCGCACCGGGGGTCGATCTCGAACGCCTCGCGCGTCGCTGTCGAACCGTGGGCGTCGAGATCGTGCTCGAGGGCCAGGTCATCCGCGCGCGGACGCTCCCGCCGCCGGCCGTCACCGTTTCCGGCGCGATCCGTCGCTCGTCCTCGCAGCGGATGCCGAAGGTCGAAGTGAAGCTCGCCGAGAAGGGCGACAAGGGCCGCTGAGGCTACTCGAGGCGGCCGCTCGCGCATCGTGACGCGAGCCACGCGTCGGGATCGAGGAACAGGTCCTTGCCGACCATCCTCGGCAGGTCGAAGTGCGAGCCGCGCGACACGGCGCAGGTCGTGATCTGCTCGGCGACGGAGCTCGTGTCGAGCGCCTTGTACTCGCGCCAGCCCGCGCTCGCGGTCAGGTAGACGAGGACGAAGCGGCGCGACGAATCGCCCTCGAGCCACGCCTTCACGATCTCGGGACCGGTCTTGCCGTCGAAGCGGCGACCGTCGCTCCACGAGCCGTCGAGCATCACGGCGACGTCCTCGGCGCCGGAGCCCTTCGCGAGGCGGCGGAGGAGCGGGACGCGCCCCGCGCTGTAGCCGCCGACGACCTTCGCGCCCGGAGCGGGCACGTTCGAGACGGTGGACCAGAACCCGTTCGTGCCGCTGTTGGTCATCGCCGGCGCGCAGATGCCGCCGCCGCCGAGCTCACGTCCGTAACCGTTCATCCCGTGGAAGAAGAGCGCGGCGTCGCTCGAGCGGCACGTCGCCGTCGTCGCCGCGGCGCTCGACTCCTCGGTGGGGTCGCCCGGATCGAGCTCGTCGTCGGCAGGAGCTGCCGCGCACGCAACGAGGAAGAGCAGCGGCATCGTCTTCAGGAGCCAGCGCATCGCGAACGCTCTCAGCATGCGGCGTGCCGACGAGAAACGACAACGATGTCGGGCGCAGAGATCACACGCTCCCCCATGACGTGGATCACCTCCGTACCGCCCGCTCCGTGAAACGTCGCCTCGCGAAGACGGATCGGTCCGATCGCGCGCCCCCGCGCTCGCTGGCGGCCGAGCGCACGGCCCTCGAGCTCTTCCGCGCGCACGCCGCACCGGCGGAGCTCATCCGGAGACGCGCAGAATCACAGGGTTCCTTCCCTCGTCCATCCGCCGTGATGAAACTCGGGCGGTACCGGCTCCTCGCCGAGCTCGCGCGCGGCGGGATGGGGATCGTCTGGCTCGCGGAGACGCACGGGCCAGGCGGCTTCGCGAAGAAGTGCGTCGTGAAGGAGCTCCTCCCCGAGCTCGCCGAGGATCCCCGCCATCGCGCGATGTTCCTCGACGAGGCGAGGCTCGCGGCGCGGCTCGGCCACAAGAACATCGTGCAGACCTACGACCTCGGCGCCGACGGGAAGCGCCTCTTCATGGCGCTCGAGCTGCTCGAGGGCGCATCGCTCCGGCGCGTGCTCACCCTCCTCGGGAAGAAGACGCTGCGCGCTCCCCTCGCCGTGCGCATCGCGTGCGAGGTCCTCGCCGGCCTCGCCCACGCGCACGGGCTGAAGGACGAAGAGGGCCGCTCGCTCGGCGTCGTCCACCGCGACGTGAGCCCCTCCAACGTCTTCCTCACCTTCGAGGGCGAGGTGAAGCTGCTCGACTTCGGCGTCGCACGGAGCCGGGGCCATCGGGATCGGACGCGCGAAGGCTTCGTGAAGGGCACCGCGCGCTACATGTCGCCCGATCACGTCGCGCCGCGGCCGATCGACGTCCGCGCGGACGTCTTCACCGTCGGCGTGCTCCTCCGCGAGCTGCTCGCCGGAGAGCCTGTCTGGGGCGCGAGCTCGGATGCGACGATCATCCGGCGGCTCGTCGCGGGTGACGTCCCTTCGTTCACCCCGCGCCCGGACGTGCCCGAAGCGCTCCGCGCGATCTGCGAGCTGGCGATGGCGAGCGAGCGCGAGAAGCGCTTCGCGAGCGCGTCCGAGATGCGCGTCGCGCTCGAGCGCTGGCTCGCCGAGAACGATCCGCGCGGCTCGCTCGACGAGCTGCGTGCGCTCTGGAAGGACGAGCTCGGCCACGAGGTCGTCCGCGTCCGCCTGGTCCACCGTCGCGGCGCCGAGTCGTCATCCGGCGCGGCGACGAAGCCGCCCGCTCCCGTCGAGCTGCCGAGCGAGCTCCTCGTCACCGATCCGGGGCTCCGCGTCGAGCGGCCTTCGACGGCGACTCGGACGCGATCGCGCGAGCGCTTCGTGCTCGCGATGGCGATCGTCGCCGCCGTCGCCGCGACGGTGTCGGTCGTGTCCACCGTTCTCGACGATCGCGGCACGACCGCGGTCGCGCCGCCGCCGTGACCCTCAGCGCTGGATCTGCCGCGCGTGCGAGCAGTCCTGCTCGAACGACCGCGCGAGCTCGCCGGCGAACGCCCGATCGTGGACGACGAGCGCGTCCTCCTCGAGCTTCCCGAGCGAGAGCGGCTCGAGGTTGATCGAGCCGACGACGGCGATATCGTCGTCGGCGACGATCGTCTTCGCGTGCATCATCGACGGCTCGTACTCGAACGTGCGGATCCCGGCCTCGACGAGCGAGCCGTACTCCATGTGCTGCGAGCCCATCGAGATCTTCGAGTCGGTCTTCTTGCCAGGAACGAGGAGGCGGACGTCGACGCCGGCCCTGGCCTTCTCCTTCATCAGCGAGAGGATGCTCTCCGGCGGCACGAAGTAGGCGTTCGCAATCCAGAGACGCTTCGTCGCCGCGCGCATGACGAGATGCATCAGCCGCTCGGCGCGCGTGACGGTCGGCGCGCCCGTGCTCGTGACGAGCGCCGCGAGCGGACCCGGCTTCTCGGCGGCGAGCGGGAACGCCTCCGGCGGGAAGAGCGCGCCGCCGGACTCCTGCCAGTTCTCGGCGATCGCTTGCTGCGCTTCGATCACGGCCGGCCCGGTGAACGAGATGTTCGTGTCGCGCCAGCCCTCCGCCGTCACGCCGTCACCGAGCCACTCGTCCTTGATCCCGAAGCCGCCGGTGAACGCGACGCGTCCGTCCACGACGACGAGCTTCCGGTGGTTGCGCGCGACCGCGTCGTCGCTCGCGGCGAGTGGCCGGAAGATTCGAACGTCGCATCCTCGATCGACGAGCGCAGGCCTCACCTCGTCGTCGAAGTTCGTGCTGCCGAGCTCGTCGACGACGACGCGACACGCGACGCCCGGCTTCCGCTCGGCGAGCGCGGCGAGGAGCTTGTCCGACGCCGCCCCTTTCTGCCAGATGTAGACGTCGACGTGGACGCTCGACGAAGCGCTGCGGATCTCGCGCGCGATCGCGTCGAACACGGCGCCGTTCGAGACGAGACCGACCTCGTGCCCGGGCCTCAGCGCGACGCCGACGCTCTGGTAGAGCGCGAGCGAGAACCCCTCTGCGGCGGTGGGGATCTCGCTGGCGAGGCGGAACTCTTCCCGCTCTTCGCTGGCACGCCACGTGTGGACGCTGAACGCGAGCGCGGCTGCCACGGCGATGCAGATGGCGACCACGATCGCCGTGCGGCGCGTCGGACGCCCGGTGCTGACCTGCCCTGGAGATGCGCGAAGCGCGATCGTCGATGCCACCGAAGCGATCGACTCGCAAAGGTGATGCCGGCGCTCAGCTGGCGACGATGCGATCGTCGACCCACTCGCTCATCGGCAGACGTGCCTTGATCGCCGCGATCGAACCGCCGCGGAGGAACACTTCGGCGGGGAGCTGGCGGCCGTTGTAACGGCTCGCCATCGAGTAGCCGTACGCGCCGGCGTCGAGGATCGCGACGTGGTCGAAGCCGCCGCTCGGCAGCGGATGCACGCCGAAGTCGTCCGAGCTCTCGCAGACGGGGCCGACGACCTTCCAGTCGCTGGTCTCCGCGCCCGCTCCGAGAGCGAGCGGCACGATCCGATGCCGCGCCTGGTAGAGCGCAGGGCGCATCAGGTCGTTCATCCCCGCGTCGATCATCACCCACCGGCGCGGCAGGACGACCTTGCGCTGGATCACCTTCGCGACGAGCACGCCGTTCGCGCCGACGAGCGAACGACCCGGCTCGCAGCCGAGCGCGAGGTCCTCGAGGCCGTGCTCCTTCTGGAGCGCGCGCGTCTCGCGGATGAAGTCGGCCGGCTTCACCGGGCACCCCGCGCCGTAGTCGATCCCGAAGCCGCCCCCGGTGTCCACGAACGACAGCGCGAAGTGCGCGCGCGCCTCGCGCGCGACGCGGAAGAGGACGCGCGCGGAGGCGAGATAGCCGTCGGTCGCGGTCACCTGCGAGCCAACGTGCGTCGTGAGGCCCACGAGCGACACGTCCTTCGAGGCGCGCAGCGCTTCGAACGCGGCGGGGATCGCGGCGAGCGGGATCCCGAACTTCGCCTCGTCGTGGCCCGTCGAGATGTGACGGTGGGTGTCGATCGAATCCGCGTCGAGCCCCGGGTTCACCCGGAGCGAGACGCGCGCGACGCGTCCCACTGCGCGCCCGCGCGCCGCGATCCGCGCGATCTCCTCGACGCTCTCGGCCTGGATCGCGAGGATCCCCCGCGCGCCGGCGCCGATCGCGAGATCGAGCTCCTCGTCCGTCTTCGCGACCCCGCTGTAGACGATGTGATCGGCGCCGATCCCGCAGCGCTGCGCGAGGAGGAGCTCCGCGCCGCTCACGACGTCGGCTCCGCAGCCGACTTCGGCGAGCGCACGAACGATCGGCCCCGCCGAGTTCGCCTTCAGCGCGTAGGAGACGTGGTGTGGTGCGCCCTCGAACGCCGCGAGCAGCGCTCGCGCTTCTGCGACCATCGCGTCGACGTCGTAGACGTACGCGGGCGTCCCCACGCGCGCGTCACGCACGACGTCCAGGAGGGCGACGCCCCCGAGCTCGAGCAGAGAATCCGGGCGGCGCGACGTGGGCATGAGGACCTCCCCGCTTAGGGCACCGGGCCGCAAAGATCAATCGGCCCTGCCGCCACGCGTCATGGTTACGCGGCCGATCCGTACCGCATCGGTGAGTGCCGGACTTGTAATCCCCTCCCGACCGGAGGATGCTCCCTCCCCGATTCCGATGGCGATCCGTCGCGCGAAGCTGATCTGCACGCTCGGTCCGGCGTGTGACTCCGTCGAAGGGCTCGAGAGCCTCATCGACGCGGGGATGGACGTGGCCCGCTTCAACTTCTCCCACGGCTCGCACGAGGAGCACGGGGCGCGCCTCGCGCGCCTACGGCTCGCGAGCGAGAGGAAGAAGAAGCCCATCGCGGCGCTCCAGGACCTCTGCGGCCCCAAGATCCGCACCGGGACCTTCACCCAGCCGTTCGAGCTCGTCGCGGGCTCCGAAGTGCTGCTCGAAGAGGGCGACGTCACGGCGAAGGGCGATCCCGACCGGATCCCGATCACGTACGAAGGCCTCGCCGCCGACGTCCGCATCGGCGACCGCATCATGTTCGACGACGGACGGATCGTGATGCAGGTCATCGCGATCGAGGGTGAGCGCGTCCGGGTGAAGATCACGCAGGGCGGCGGCATGCGCTCGAAGGTCGGCGTGTTCCTCCCGACGAAGTCGCTCCGCATCAGCGCGCTGACCGAGAAGGACAAGGCGGACCTCGCCTTCGGCCTCTCGCAGGGAATGGACTACGTCGCGCTCTCCTTCGTCCGCCGGGCGGAGGACATGCGCCTCGTCCGCGAGATCTGCCAGGAGTGGGGCAAGCCCACGCCCGTCGTCGCGAAGATCGAAACGCCGGACGCGGTCGAGAACCTCGAGAGCGTCGTCGCCGCGAGCGACGCGGTCATGGTCGCGCGCGGTGACCTCGGCGTGGAGTTCCCGCCCGAGCAGGTCCCCGTCATCCAGCGTCAGATCCTGATGGTCGCGCGTCGCGTGCGCCGGCCGGTCATCGTCGCGACCGAGATGCTCCAGTCGATGACGAAGAGCTCGCGCCCGACGCGCGCCGAAGCGAGCGACGTCGCGAACGCCGTCTTCTCCGGCGCCGACGCGGTGATGCTCTCCGGCGAGACCGCGAACGGCGACTACCCGAACCTCGCCGCCGGGATGATGAGCGCGATCGCGCTCGAGGCGGAGAAGAGCCCCTTCTTCGAGTCCGCCCCGTACGCCACGCGCGCCACGAGCGTCGCGGAAGCGATCGCGCGCGGCGCGGTGAACACGGCCCGCGAGATCGGCGCGAAGTTCCTCGTCGCCTTCACCGAGAGCGGCTCGAGCGCGACGAACGTGAGCCTCGCGCGTCCGCCGGTGCCCATCATCGCGTTCTCGCCGAACCCGGTCACCCGCCGGCGGATGGCGCTCCTCTGGGGCGTCGTCCCGCGCGAGCTCCCGCCGATGAGCGACACCGACGCGCTCGTCGACTGGGTCACCGGCGATCTCATGGCGAGCGGCCTCGCCTCGCCCGGCGAGCGCGTCGTCATCGTGTTCGGTGCGCCTCTCGGCGTGAGCGGCAGCACGAACTCGATCCGCGTCCACGTCGTCGGCTGAGTCAGCTCGACACGGGCAGGAGGATCGTGACCTCCGTGCCCTTGCCGACGTCGCTCGCGAGCCGGACCTCGCCGCCGATCGCGCGCACGATCCCGTAGACCGTCGAGAGGCCGAGCCCCGGCTTTCCCGGCAGCGCAGGAAGGACGCGGCCGTCCGCGACCTCTTCGCCCTCCTCGCGTGCGAAGAACGGATCGAAGACGCGCGAGAGCTGCTCCTTCGGAATCCCCTTCCCTTCGTCCGCGATCGACAAGACGACGTGGTCGCCCTCGCGACGCGCGCGGACGCGCAGCGTGCCGCCTTCCGGCATCGCCTCGACCGCGTTCTTCGCGACCTGGACGAGCGCCTCGGCGAGCGCCGAGACGTGACACGCGACGGGACCGAGCCCGTCCTCGTAATGGCGCTCGATCTCGATCCCAGCGCGCGAACGTCCGACGGCGCTCTCGAGCGCGAAGTCGACGATCGCGCAGACGTCGGCCGGCTCGAGGACCTGCTCCTCGGCGCTCGCGAAGCGGCGGAGCCGCTCGATCGTCGTCCGGATCCGGTCGAGGCTCTTCGAGACGCGCTCGGCCGCGGAGAGGACGCCCGCCGGGTCGCTCTCGGCCGACGCCCTGATCCGATCCGTGTAGGCCGTGCTCACCGTGAGCGCATTGTTCATCTCGTGCGCCATGCCGCCCACGAGCACGAGCAGCGCCTCGAGCTTTTCCACGACGACGAGCTCGTCCTGTACCCGACGGAGCTTCGCGACGCTCGCGACGCGCTGGATCCGCCGGAACGCGACGAGATCACGCCGGCGCCGCTGCCGCGCGAGGACGACACTGCCGGCGAAGAGCACCGCGAAGACGACGAACGCGGCGAGCGGCGCGCCGGGCGCGGCGAGGGCGAGCCCGACCGCGCCCGCCGCCGTGACGACGAGCGCGAGCTGCCACGGGAGCGGCACGAGCACGGTGAGGACCGCGACGCCGAACGGAACCGCGAGCGCGTAGGGGCTCTTCGCTCCGCCCGTGACCGACTGCACGATCGACCAGCCGACGACGTGCGCGAGACCTCCCGCGACGGTGACCGCGTGGAGCACGGCGACGCGGCGTCGGGTGAGAGCCGCGATCGCCGCGAGCGACGCGATCACGACCGACGTGACGCCCTCGGCGACCGCCGTCGTGCGCGACGCCGTGCCGCCCGTCACGAGATCGCCGAACGCCGCCGCGCCCGAGCCGAGCGCGAAGGCAGCCAGCGTCGGCACGAGCCTCGACACGACGCGACGGCGCTGCTCGTGGAGGAACCGGGCGCGCGGCGACCCGATCTTCGGCCGCGCCGCACGGGTCGCGGCGCGGTCGGCGCGCGCACGGAGATCCTTCGCCGGGCGGAGCGCGATTCCGGGAGTCGGCCGCGGCGCCACCGGTCGCTCAGACCTCGCGCTCGCGGAGCTCGCGCTTCAGGACCTTGCCGGTCGGGTTCCGCGGGAGCGCGTCGAGGAACACGACGTCGCGCGGCACCTTTGCGCCGGAGAGGCGCGCGCGCGCGAACGCGCGGACCGCGCCCTCGTCGAGCGGCCGGCCCTCGCGCGCGACGACGAACGCGCGCACGCGCTCGCCCCACTCGCGATCGGGGATCCCGACGACGGCGACCTCCTGGATGTCGGGGTGCTTCTCGAGGACGCCCTCGACCTCGGCGGGGTACACGTTGACGCCGCCGGAGATGATCATGTCGCGCTTGCGCCCTTCGAGGAACCAGCGCCCCTCCGCGTCGCGGCGCGCGAGGTCGCCGACGCTGAAGTGCTCACCGAACATGCTGTCGCGCGTCGCCGCCTCGTCGCCGTGGTAGCCGGCGATCATGAGGTCGTTCTTCACGAAGAGCTCCCCGACCTGACCGACGGGCACCTCGCGCCGGAGGTCGTCGAGCAAGCGGATGTCGTTGCCCGGGAGCGCTCTGCCGATCGTGCCCGGCGCGGCGCGGAGATCGGCCGGCTTCGCGAGCGTGACGAGCCCCGTCTCGGTCGCGCCGTAGAAGTTGTAGAGGATGTCGCCGAACGCATCCATGAACGCGATCGCGACCGACGCCGGCAGCGGCGCTCCGCCGGAGAAGACGAGCCGGAGCGAGCGGGTGTCGTAGCGGCGACGCGTCTCGAGCGGCAGATCGAGGATGCGCTGCAGCATCGTCGGGACGACCGCCGTGCTCGTGATGTGGTGCTTCTCGACGAGGCGGAGGAACTGCTCGGGATCGAAGTGCTCCATCAGCACGATCGTCGCGCCGAGGATCTGCGAGAGCGTGACGAACCCGAACGCGGTCGAGTGGTAGAGCGGGCACGCGACGAGGTGGACGTCGTCGACGCGCATCGGCGTCTCGGAGATGAACCGGAGCGCCCCCTGGATCGCGTTCTTCGGGAACTTGCGGACGGCGCCCTTCGGGTTGCCGGTCGTCCCCGAGGTGTAGACGACGAGGGCCGCGTCGTCGTCGACGGACTCGTCCGCATGCGCCTCTGCGGGGGACGGCTCGAGGAGCACCTCGTACGGCACGATTCCCTCCGGGCTGCCGGGGGGGACGTCGCCGACGACGAACACGTTTGCGAGCATCGCCTCCGGGAGCGAGGCGCGCGCCTGCTCGACGACGGGCAGGAGCTCCGCCTCGACGAGGAGCGCACGCGCGCCCGAGTGGGTCGCGACGTAGGCGAGCTCCTTCGGCGTCGAGCGCCACGAGATGCTGACGGCGCCGGCGCCGGCGCGGGCACATGCCCCCGAGACCTCGATGAACTCGCGACGGTTCTTCGTCATCACGACGACGCGCGAGCGGCGGCCGATCCCGCGCCGCGCGAGCGACGCCCGGATCCGATCGAGCCGTGCGTCCATCTCGGCGAACGTGACCTCGCGGCCGTGGTCGACGACGGCGACCTTGTCGCCGATGTTCTTCGCGTGCACGCGGTAGACGAGCGCCGGGTTCTGCGCTCCGGTGAGGACGCCGCGGACGAGCTCGACGACCCCGGCCGGCCTCACTTCCCACGCGATCCCCGTCGAACGGAGGACGCGGAGCCCCGTCAGGAGGCGGTCCGGGACGTCCCGGAGCTCCGTCAGGGCGGCGCGCGCGCGGGCTCTCCGGGTTCCGGCGTTCATCGCAGCCAGTCTATCAGCTATCCTCGGTGCGAATGGCGGACCCGACGGAGCCCGACAGCGCGGAGGCGGAGGCGGAGCGGCGAGACGACCCACGCGCGCCGATCACGCTTCGGGTCGACTACAAGCGACTGAACACGTTCTTCGCCGACTACACGAAGAACATCTCGACCGGCGGGACGTTCATCCGCACGACGCGGCCGCTCCCGATCGGGACCGAGTTCAAGTTCGTGCTCGCGCTGCCGACCGACGCGTCCACGGAGGTCGCGCTCCGCGGCGTCGTGAAGTGGATCACGAGCGAAGAGGACGCGTCCGAGGAGCATCCCGCCGGGATGGGCATCCAGTTCGTCTTCGCCGACGACGCGGAGCGCACGCACGTGGAGGCGCTCGTCGCCGATCTCATGCGGCAGACGCTCGGCCCGAAGCTCGCGGACAAGCTCCTCGGTCGCCGCGGCTGAGCGGGTCCTTTACCGCGCCTCGCCGCCGCCCTAGGTTGGGGCCATGAACGTCCGCCCGCTGCCGATCGCCGGCCGAGCAGCCCAGAAGCCCGTCGATCCTTCGCTCGACCTCGAAGCCGAGATCCAGAAGCTGAAGAAGGACAGGAACGCGGTCGTCCTCGCCCACTACTACCAGGACGACGAGATCCAGGACGTCGCGGACTTCATCGGCGACTCACTCCAGCTCGCCCAGGCGGCGGCGACGACGAAGGCGGACGTGATCTGCTTCGCCGGCGTCCACTTCATGGCCGAGACGGCGAAGATCCTGAACCCCGACCGCATCGTGGTCGTGCCGGACATGGAAGCGGGCTGCTCGCTCGCCTCCGGCGCGCCGGCCGAGCGCGTGGCGGCGTGGAAGGCGCGGTTCCCCGGCGCGATGCTCGTCAGCTACATCAACTGCTCCGCCGCGGTGAAGGCGCTCTCCGACTACATCGTGACGTCCTCGAACGCGGAGAAGATCGTCGCCCACGTGCTGAAGACGCATCCGGGCGCTCCGATCCTGTTCGCGCCCGACAAGAACCTCGGCGGCTACCTGAACAAGAAGCTCGGCGTGAAGATGGAGCTGTGGCCGGGCACCTGCATCGTGCACGACACGTTCAGCGAGCGGAAGCTGCTCGGCCTCCGTGAGCGCCACCCGGGGGCGCTCGTGCTCGCGCATCCCGAGTGCGAGGACGTCGTGCTCCGGATGGCCGACTTCATCGGCTCGACGACCGGAATCCTGAACTACGCCCTGAAGAGCGACCGCCACGAGTTCATCGTCGCGACCGAGCCCGGCATCCTCCACCAGATGAAGAAGAACGCGCCGGACAAGACGTTCATCCCGGCGCCGCCGGAAGCGAACTGTGCGTGCAACGAGTGCCCGCACATGAAGAAGAACACGATGGAGAAGGTCTATCTCGCGCTCCGCGATCTCGAGCCGAGGCTCGAGATGGATCCGGCGCTGATGCGCGCGTCGCGGGTTCCGATCGACAGGATGCTCGACCTGTCCAAGTGAAGGCGAAGCGGTGAAGGAAGCGGGCGGGCGTCACGGGACCGTGACGCCGAGCTTGCTCACGAGGCGACCGAGGTAGGTCCGATCGAGCTGCGCGATGCGGGCCGCCTCGCTGCGGTTGCCCTTCGTGTGCTCGAGGAGGCGCGCGAGGTAGATGCGCGTGAAGCGGGCGACGAGCTGCTCCTTGAGGTCGACGTAGGGGACCGAGATGTCGACGAGCGCCTCGAGCACCTCGTCGAGACCGACCGGGGCGCCCGTCTCGTCCATCTTCGGCGCGACGCCCGACTCGCGGATCGCGCGCTCGTTCACCATCGCGAGCACCGTCTGGCGGAGCTCCGAGATGTTGCCGGGCCACTGCCGCGCGGAGAGGTCGGCGATGATCGCCGGCGCGAGCGGACGCGCGCCGACCTCGTTCGCGAACGCACGCGCGAGGACGGCGACGTCCTCCGGCCGGTGACGGAGCGGCGGGACGAAGAGACGGACGTTGGCGATCTTGTCGTAGAGCGCGGCGAGGAAGCGGCCCTGCTGCGCCTCGTCCTCGAGCGAGCGCGTCGTCGACGAGAGGACGCGGACCTTCGAGCCGCTCTCGGCGACGAGGTCGAGGAGCGTCTGCTGCGTCGTCGCCGGGAGGAGCTCGACCTCGCGGAGGAAGAGGCTACCGCCCTGCGCGCTCTCGAACGCACGCTTCACTTCCGCGTCCACGTCGATCCCGTCGTTCGCCTGCGCGGCGAGCGTGCCGCCGTCGAGGGTGATGAACGGACCGGCGGAGACCGGCGACGCGTCGTGGAGGGCGCGCGCGACGCGCTCCTTGCCGGCGCCGGCTTCGCCGGAGACGAGCACCGGCTCCCGCGAGCGCTCGAGACGCTCGAGCAGCGAGAACACCCGGCGCATCGCCGCCGAGGCCGCGGTGATCCCGCGGTAGTGGAAGGCGTCGGTGTCGAGGGGCATCGGGCTGGAGAGAAGCGGGAAGGCCATGGTCGTCGTCCTCGGGTTCGGTTCGGGGTTGTGCCCTCCCCTACAGCACGTCCCGGGCCGACGTCCGACCGCGCCCCACACGCGGCTTTCAGTCCGAAATCATTGATGATTCGACCGCACAGCAGCGGCGTCGATCACGCGCGCGGATCCACCATGCTCTCGGGCAGCATCCCATGCTCTCGGGGGGCGTGCCCGCGCCGAAGCCTTCAGATTCCCGAGCGTTCCACGCGAACCGTGAACGCGTTCGCGCCGAACGACATCACCGGCTCGAAGGAGGTCGACGTGGTGTCGAACACCCCGGCCGCGTAGCCGGGGCCGGCCTCGTCACGCCAGCGGAAGCTCTCGTGGACGTTCGCCTCGAAGGTGACGGTCTCGTCGTACGTCGCCGCCGTGTCGAAGAAGGCGTCGAGCGAGAAGACGTAGAAGGTGTCGGCGCCGGAGGTGTCGAGCGAGACGCCGCCCGTGCTCGGGACGGCAGGGATCGGCGCGCCGCCACCCTCGACCGACGCGAGCGTCGCGCCCCCCGACGTGAACGCGTACCGGTACCAGCCTCGCGCCCGCTTCACGCCGTCGACGACGGCGTCGTTCGCGAGCGCCTGGACGTTGTCGTAGGCGCCGTCGACGTCGTAGGCACCGGCATGCAGCCGCGACGCGACGGCGTAGCGGACGTACGGCACGGACACCTTCGCGAGACGATACGTGCCGCTCGGGATCGACGCCCGCGCCACGGTCGCGAGCGTGACCGGCTGCTCGGTCACGTAGTCCACGAGGGCAGGATCGTCGCCACGATCGAACACCTTCACCGGGCTCGGGTCGTCGGCGGAGCGGAGGAGCCACAAGCTGCGGATGGCCGCGACCTGCTTCTTCGCGGTCTGACCTGCGAAGCCGTCGACGTGCGGAACGGGGGCGAGCGAGCCCTGGATGCGGAGCGTGATCGTGGGGGCCCCGGGCGGGATGGGATCCGGCGACGGGCTGCCGGTCGCCGATCCGCTCGGCGGCGCGGACGGCGGCTCGCCGCTCGGCGCGTCGGGAACCGAGGCGGCCGCGCCGCCGCATGCGGCGAGGAAGAGCGAGGAAATGAGCACGAAGCGAGAAGCGGACATGACGACCTCCGCCTCGTTCGTGGAGGTCCGGGCCCGCTTTTCCGATCCCCCGACGAAGAAAGAGGTCAGAGCTCCGTCATCAGCGTCGTCAGGACGTAGTCCGCCGCGAAGATCGCGACGATGCTCGCGACGACCGCCTTCGCGGTCGCCTCGCCGACGCCGCGCGCGCCGCCGGAGGCGAAGAAGCCCTTCTTGCAGCAGATCGTCGAGACGATCACGCCGAAGACGGCGGACTTCACGAGGAGCATCCGGATGTCCGGCCAGCGGACGAAGGACTCGACCTTGTCGAGGAAGAGCCCGGGGTCGATTCCCTGCCACACGACGCCGACGACGTAGGCGCCGCCCATGCCGGCGATCCCGAAGCCGAGCGCGAGCATCGGCAGCACGATCGTCGTCGCGAGGACGCGCGGGACGACGAGGTACTGGACGGGGCTCACGCCCATCGTCGTGATCGCGTCGATCTGCTCGGTGACGCGCATGTTCCCGAGCTCGCTCGCCATCGTGCTGCCCGCCCGCGCGGTCACGACGACGGCGGCGAGCACGGGCGCGAGCTCACGCGCGAGCGCGAGCGCGACGACGCCGCCGACCATGCCCTCGGCGGAGAACTGCCGGAAGCCCACGATCGAGCTCACCGTGAAGGCCATCCCGGTGAACATCCCGACGAGGCCGGCGATGAACATCGAACCGGCGCCGATGAACTCGATCGCGTTGACGAGCTGCGCGACGCGGAACGGCGGCCGGACGAGCCACGCGAGCGTCTTCGTCAGGAGGAGGAACGTGGCGCCGAGATCATCGAGGAGAGCGATGAGCGGATCCGTGACCGCATCGACGAGCCGAACCAGAGGGTTCGGTCGCGAGGTCTGGATCAGGGGCTCGGTGTCCGCCACGGCGAGCGGAGCATAGCGCGGAGGCGGTCAGGGCTCGCGATAGAAGCGCGGGACGCGGCGCGAGATCGACGTGAGCACTTCCCACGGGATCGTCCCCGCGTGGGCGGCGACCTCGTCCGCGCCGATGAAGTCGCGGCCGAGCGGCCCTTCCTGCGCGCCGAGCGCCACGACCTCGTCCCGCAGCTGCGCGCCGGGGACGTCCGTCACGTCGATCATGGACATGTCCATCGAGACGGCGCCGATGATCGGCGCGCGACGGCCGCGGAGCAGGATGTGCCCGCGGTTCGAGAGCTGGCGCGAGAGGCCGTCGGCATAGCCGAGCGGGATCGTCGCGACCTTCGTCACGCGCGTCGTGCGGAACATCCCGCCGTATCCCACGGGCTCACCGGCCGGAAGGACGCGGAGGTCGACGAGCTCCGAGCGAACGCGCATGACGCCGCGGAGCTCGTTCGTGAACGGCGTCGCTTCGGACCCGCCCTCTGCGCGCGGCGAGACGCCGAAGACGGCGATACCCGGGCGGACGACGTCGAAGCGCGCATGACCACGGAGCACCGCAGCGCTGTTCGCGGCATGCCGGACCTCGGGCGTGATGCCGAGCCGGGCGAGGCGCGCGGTCGCCTCCTCGAAGCGCGCGACCTGATCGCTCGTCGTCGCGCCGTCGAGGGCGGACTCGGCGGCATCGGCGCTCGCGAGGTGGGTCATCAGGCCGGTGATGCGGACCTCGGGGTGCTCGGCGAGGACGGACGCGAACGCCGAAAGTCCCTCGAGGCGCACGCCGAGACGCGCCATCCCGGTGTCGATCTTCAAGTGCGCTTCGACCGGCCGCCCGAGGACGCGCGCGGCGCGCGCGAAGCCTTCGACGTGCGACGGATCGTAGACGACCGGGATGATCCGGCGCTCGACGACTTCTTCGTACGCGCCGCCGTAGTAGCCGCCCATCACGAGGATCGGCGTGCGGATGCCCGCGTCGCGGAGCTCGACGGCTTCCTCGAGGAGCGCGACGCAGAAGCCCTGCGCCCCTGCCCGCTCGAGCGTGCGCGCGACGGCCGGCGCACCGTGACCATAACCGTCGGCCTTGAGGACCGGCCAGACGCGCGCGCCACCGGCGTGGCGCTCGACGACGCGGAGGTTGTGCCGGAGGGCCGCGAGGTTCACTTCGGCGCGCGTCGGGCGCACCGCGTCGGCGGGCGCGGCACGGCGCGGCTTCAGCACGCGAACGCTGTCGGCGAGGTCACCGCGGCGACGGCTCGGGGGCGGCGGCGGGACGTCTTCGGCTCGGGGATCCATCTGCCTCGTCAACGCACGGGGAGGTCCGAACGATTCCGCGGGGGTAACACACACGCGCGGGACCGCCTCCACCCCATCGCACAAAGCGAGGCCGGGAGAAAGTTCTTTGCAGTGCTCGCCTCGTAAGGCCGCGTCGTCAGGTCGGTGCGGCCGTCTCGCTCGCACGCTCGGCCTCGGCGCGTTCCGCCTCGAGCGCAAACTGCAGGCGATAGAGCTTCGCGTAGACGCCGCCCTGCGCGAGGAGCTCCTCGTGACGGCCGGTCTCGACGATACGGCCGCGGTGGAAGACCACGATCCGGTCGACCGCGCGGATCGTCGAGAGGCGGTGCGCGATGACGATCGCGGTCCTCCCCTCCATCACCGCCTCGAGCGCCGCCTGGAGGCGCGCTTCGGTGTCGGAGTCGATGCTCGCCGTCGCCTCGTCGAGGACGAGCAGCGGCGCATCGCGGTAGAGCGCGCGCGCGAAGGCGAGGAGCTGACGCTCTCCGGCGCTGAAGTTCGCGCCGCGCTCGTCGACGCGCGCTTCGAGGCCCCCCGGACGACGGAGGAACAGGTCGAGCGCGCCGATCCGCGCAAGCGCGCGCTCCACCTTCTCGAGGTCGGGCGTCTCGTCGCTCATCGCGACGTTCGAGGCGACCGTCCCCGCGAAGAGGAAGACGTCCTGCGGCACGACCGAGAACTGCTCGCGGAGCTCGCGCCGGTCCCAGGCGCGGAGATCCTTGCCGAGGACGCGCGCGACGCCCCTCTCGATCTCGTAGAGACGGAGGAGGAGCGCCGTCACCGTCGTCTTGCCCGCGCCGGTCGCGCCGACGAGGGCGACCTTCTCCCCGCGCTGGACGTGGAGGCTCACGTCGCGGAGGACGGGGACGCCCTTCTTGTACGAGAACGTGACGTCCTCGAGCGCGAGCGCCTCGTTCTCGGGCGCCTTCGTCGGCGACGCCGCCGGCGGCGGCACCTCCTGCTCGACCTCGGCCTCGTCGAGCAGCTTGAAGATGCGCTCGGCCCCGCTCATCGCCGACTGGAGCACCGTGTAGCGCGTCGCGAGCATGCTCACCGGCTCGAAGAACTGGCGGATGTACTGCGTGAACGCGACGACGAGCGGGAACGTGATCCCCGAGTGGCCGACGCGCTGGAGGCCGGCCCACCAGAGGATGCTCGCGATGCAGACGGTGCTCACCATCTCGATCGCCGCGTCGAGCACCGCTTCATAGAAGATCGAGCGCTTGTTCGCGTCGCGGTACTCCGAGTTGATGCCGTCGAACTCGGCCGCCATCGCCTCTTCGCGAGCGTAGGCCTGGACGACGCTCATGCCGGCGACCTGCTCGTTGAGGAACGCGTTCAGACGCGCCGTCTTCACGCGGATGTCGCGGTAGGCCTCGCGTGCACGGCGCCGGACGAAGGTGACGACGAGCGCGACGAACGGCAGCGCCGCGAACGCGATGAGGGACATGCGCGCGTCGAGACGCAGCATCATCACGACGATGCCGACGAGCTGGACGAGGTCGCCGACGGCGTTGAGGACGCCAGAGGCGAAGAGCTCGTTGACGGCGTCGACGTCGTTCGTCGCGCGCGTCACGAGACGGCCGACCGGCGTGCGGTCGTAGTACCGGAGCTCGAGCCGCTGCATGAACGAGAAGAGGTGCGCGCGGAGGTCCGCCATCGAGCGCGCGCCGGCGATCTGCATCGCGTACATCTGCGCGAACGAGACGGACTGGATCCCGACGACGAGCAACGCGAGCGTGACGCCGTAGGTGAGGAGGTCCTGTGGCTGCGCGTTCTGAGCGCTCTCGATGATCGCCTTCATCACGAGCGGCCGGACCAGATTGAGCGCAGCGACGCCCACGATCATGACGAGCGCGATCGCGAGGAGGCGCCCTTGCGGCCGCATGAACGGCCAGAGACGCCGGAACAGCGTCGCGTCGTAGGACTGCCCGAGCTTCTCCTCCTCGTGGAAGTCGCGGAGCGTGCCGGAGGCTTTCTTCTTCGGAGGCGCCTTCGCGGTCATGCGACCACCTCCTCCGGCGCGACCTGGTCGACGTCGATCGCCTCGAGCTCCGTCGCGGCGGACTGCTCCTCCGCGAACGAGGCGTAGAGGCCGGGCCGCGTCACGAGCTCCTCGTGGGTGCCCTCGTCGACGATCCGCCCGCCGTCGAGGACGACGATGTGATCGCAGCGTGCCGCGGCGGCGACGCGGTGGGTCACGAGGACGACGGTGCGCGCCTTGGCCTGGCGCTCGATCGCGTCGAGGATCGCGGCCTCCGTCTTCGCGTCGACGGCGGAGAGCGGGTCGTCGAGGACGAGCACCTTCGGCTCGCGCACGAGCGCCCGTGCGAGGGCGATCCGCTGCTTCTGGCCGCCGGAGAGCTGGACGCCGCGCTCGCCGACGACGGTGTCGAGCTGCTCGGGGAGCCCGAGCGCTTCCTCGAGCACCTGCGCCTCCGCCGCCGCTTCGCGGATCCGCGCCGTCGACGCTTCGGTGTCACAGTCGTCGAGACAGAGGCCGATGTTCCGCGCGACGGTGGTCGAGAAGAGGAACGCGTCCTGCTGCGCGTAGCCGACGTTCTCGCGGACGGTCGAGAGCGGCAGATCGCAGACGTCCTTGCCGTCGACGTAGACGGTCCCGGGCGGCGTCGGGAGGAGGCGCGCGAGGAGCATCGCGATCGTCGACTTGCCCGAGCCGGTGCGCCCGACGAGCGCGATCGACTTCCCTGCCGGCACGGCGAACGAGACGTCGTCTACCACGGTGTGCGGCGTGCTCTCGTCCTTCCCCGCGTACGAGAACGACAGGTGCTCGACGCGGATCTCGCCGTCGACCCGCGGCGGCGGCGGCGCCGGCCCGTCGACGACCTCGGGGACCGCTTCGAAGATGTCCTTCAGACGCGTGTAGGACGCACGTCCGCGCTGCACGATCGAGACCGCGAACCCGAGGCTCGCCATCGGCCACATCATCCGGATGTAGGCCGACCAGAACGCGAAGAACGCGCCGCGCGTGATCGCTCCCTCGAGGAGCAGCGTCGCGCCGTACCAGAAGAACGCGAGCACGCCGACCGAGCTCGCCGCGCCGATCAAGGGCCCCATCAGGCCGCGGAGGCGCGCGAGCCCGAGGCTCGCCTCGAGGTAGGCCTCGTTCGCGACGTCGAACCGGCGCCGCTCACGGGTCTCGAGCGCGAAGCTCCGCACGACGCGCACGCCGGCGAGATTCGTCTGGAGCACGTCGGAGAGCTTGCCGAGCGCCTCCTGGTTGGCGCGCGTCCTCGTGAACATGCTCTTCGAGAAGTTCCTCGTCACGAGCATGAGGAGCGGCATCACCGTGAACGACACGAGCGTGAGCTTCACGCTGCGCGTGAGCATGACCTGGAGCGCGCTCGCGAACGCGAAGAACACGTTCACGACGTTGAGGACGCCGAAGCCGAGGAGGAGGCGCACCTGCTGGAGGTCGCCTGTCGAACGGCTCATGATCTCGCCGGCCGACATCTTCCGATAGAAGGCGGTGCCGAGGCGGTGGAGGCGGTGGAGGAGCAGCGCGCGGAGCTCGTACTCGGCGTCGCGTCCCGCGTTGAAGATGAACCAGCGGCTCGCGACGCGCCCGACGAACGCGAGCACGGCGAGCACGAGGATCCAGAACGCGGGCCCCGTCACCTGCTCCGGCGCGCCGCCGAAGACGTCGTCGATCGCTTTCTCGGACAGGACGTCGATCCGGTTCAGCGCGAGCTGGAAGCCGGCGAGCACGAGCGTGCCCGCGACATAGCGAGGCAGGTGACGCCTGAACTGGCCTGCCAGCGTCGTCGGCAGCGTGCCAGGGGATTCTCGGGTCGAGGTCGCCAAGGAGCTCCGCCGGGTCCATAGCAGACCCGGACCTGCGATTGGATGCTCCGACGAAGGCGACGGTCGCGCTCAGCGCGACCGCGGACGTCGGACGCGTCGGTGCGAGCTCCCGAGCATCGGTCGCGCGTCCTTCGCGCTCGCCATCACGTCCTTCTGCTCGAGCGTCGCAGCGAGGAGCCCGAGGCGAACGCGCGCGCGACCCCGACCGTCGATCTCCTCGATGACGCCGAGCTTCCCCTCGAACGGTCCCGACATCACGCGGACGTGGGTGCCCTTCTCGAGCGGGATCGACGGATCCACCGGCGGCCCGAGCAGCGGGCGCGCTCCGCGGGCGCGGAGCGTCGTCGGGAGGACCGGGCGCCGCGGGAGGGTGCGCGCGGAGGCGAGGAAGTCCGCCTTGTTCTTGTCGGCGTCCTCGCGGAGCTCGCGCTCGTGGTGCGGCACGCGCGACACCGGCGGCTCACGCCCTTCGGAGAGGCGGCGCGCGTCCTCGCGCTCGCGGCGCGTTCCCTCCGGCCGAACCGGCTTCTTCGCCACCGCGCGACGCGTCCGACGCTCTTCGCGCCCGCGCTCGCGACGCTCCTCGACCGCACGCGCGCGGAGCGCGCGCCAGGAGCGGCGGCCGCCGGCGGCGATCAAATCGTTGTCGGGCGCCCACGCGATCATCTTGTAGACGTGCGCGAGCGCGACGACCGCGTCGGCGAGCTCCTCGTCGAGCTCCTTCGCGTGCGCGAGGGCGACCTCACGTTTCAGGCTCCATCCGATCCAGAGCGGACGACCGTTGCGCTGACTGTCGTCGAGAAGCGCGCGCACGTCGTCGGCCGTCGCGGACTGGGCGCGCGGGAAGCTCGGGACGCCGATGACGCCGATGGCGAACTCGTCGGGCATCGCCTGGAGGAGCCCCGTCAGCTCGAGCAGCGCGGAGGGCTCCGCGATCCGCGCGCGGAGGTTCTTCACGTCCGCTTCCGCGTCGGGGCTCACCTCGAGGCTCACCTCGACGTGCACGCTGTCGATCGTGAGCGCGAGGAACGCGTGCGCGCGGAGCGGGTCGACCTCGGGTGTCGGGCGCGGCACCGACGCGCGCGCGAAGTCGTCACGCAGGAAGACGACGCGCTGGGCGATCGCGCGCGGCGCGCGGGAGAAGAGGTGCTGCTCGACCTCGTCGGGCACGACGACCTCCATCCCGAGGCCCATCTGCTCGAGGCGCGGAACGACGTTGTGCGCCCAGCCTTCGATCCGCTCCCGCAGGCCCCGGCGCTGCGCCGCAGCCCCACCGTGCGCCGCGTTCCGGCGGGACGGAGGGTTGGCCGGCTCCAGGAAGGCGTCGAAGTCCAACGCCGTCAGGCCGAGCGCGTGCGCAGGCGCTTCCACGGTGGGGCAGCATACGGACGGCCGGACCGGTGTCAACGCGAGCGCACCGCGAGGCCACGGCTCATGATCGCGTCATGACGCGCATTTTGGTGAGGGCGGGTGAGGCGGGAAGGAACGCGACGGCTCGGCTGTCATCGGCAGGCATGGCATGCGCCCGCGCGACGGGGCTGCGCTTCCTGCATCAGAGAACGGACGGGAGAGGAGACAGCCAACGTGTACGTCGACAACCATCCTGGGAGCCCCGAGGCCGGAGAGAGCGGGACGTCGGCCGGCGTCACGAAGGCCGCCGCGCCGCGCAAGCCAGTCTCGGCGTACGGCAAAAAGCGTGGTAGACCCGCCGACGTGCCTCGTTCGCCGAAGACGTCCTCGACCAAGCCTGCCAAGCCCAAGGTGAAGGCCAAGGCCGCTGCAGCGCCGCCGAAGACGGCGGCGTCGAAGGCGGCGTCCGAGCACGACGCGGACGAGGCGCTCGAGAGCGCCGAGGGCTCCGAGACCGAGCTCGAGGCGGGCGACGGGGGCGAGGAGTCGAGCGCCGAGGCCGAGGGCGGAGACGACGACGTCGAAGTCGAAGGCGAGCCCGTCGAGGCGGACGCCGACGAAGGCGACCACGAGGTGAGCTCGGCGCCGCTCTCGAAGCCGATGTCGAGCACCTCGATGGAGCGGCTCGACCCGATGGCGGCCTACCTCCGTGAGATCCAGCGCCATCCGCTGCTCACGCCGGAGGAGACGCACGCGCTCGCGGTGAAGTTCGTCGAGACGCAGGACCCGGCTGCCGCCGCGCGCCTCGTGACCGCGAACCTGCGGCTCGTCGTGAAGATCGCGTACGAGTACCGCCGCGCCTACAAGAACATCATGGACCTCGTGCAGGAGGGCAACATCGGCCTCATGCAGGCGGTGAAGCGCTACGACCCGTATCGTGGCGTGAAGCTCTCGTCCTACGCGGCCTGGTGGATCCGCGCGTACATCCTCCGCTTCATCCTCAACAACTGGCGTCTCGTGAAGCTCGGGACGACGCAGGCGCAGCGCAAGCTCTTCTTCAACCTGCGGAAGAAGCGCGCGGAGCTCCAGGCGATGGGGATCGACCCCACGAACGAGGAGATCGCGAAGAGCCTGAACGTCCCCGAGAGCGACGTCGCCGAGATGGACGTCCGCCTCGCGCAGAGCGAGAAGTCGCTCGACGCGCCGGTCGGCGACGCCGACGGACGCGCGATCGCGAAGGTGGACATGATGCCCGCCGTCGGGCTCGGCCCCGAGGCGATGATGGCGGACGAAGAGCTCCAGGCTCTCCTCAAGGAGAAGCTCGCGGAGTTCCGCAAGACGCTCGTCGGCAAGGACAAGGACATCGCGATCTTCGATCAGCGCCTCGTCGCGGACGAGCCGCTCACGCTCCAGGACCTCGGCGACCGCTTCGGGATCTCCCGCGAACGCGTGCGCCAGCTCGAGCAGCGCCTCCTCGGCCGTCTGCGCGAGTACCTGAAGCGCGAGATGGGCGACGCAACCGAGACGCTCTGAGGGCCCGTGGAAGACGAAGCGACGACGAAGCGCGGAACGCTCTACGTCGTCGCGACGCCGATCGGGAACCTCGGCGACATCACGCTGCGCGCCGTCGAAGTGCTGCGCACGTGTGATCGCGTCGCAGCGGAGGACACGCGGCGGACGCGGCAGCTCCTCTCCCATCTCGGGATCAGCGGCAAGCCGCTCGACGCGCTCCACGCGCACTCGAGCGATCGCGACGTCGCGCGGCTCGTCGAGCGGCTTGAAGCCGGCGAGTCGATCGCGCTCGCGACCGACGCGGGCACGCCGTCGGTGAGCGACCCGGGCGATGCGCTCGTGAAGTGGGCGATCCGCGCCGGGATCCCGGTCGTCCCCCTCCCCGGCGCGAGCGCCGTCCTCGCCGCGCTCGTCGCGAGCGGGCTCGCGAGCGGCGCCGGCTTCCGGTTCGTCGCGTTCCTCCCGCGCGACGGCGTCCCGCGGCGCGAGGCGATCACGATGATCGCGGGGACCCCCGAGCCCGTCGTGATCTACGAGTCGCCCGAGCGCACGACCGAGACGCTCCGCGATCTCGCCGACGCGATGGCGGAGCGCCCCGCCTGCGTCGCGCGCGAGCTGACGAAGATGCACGAGGAGCTCGTCCGCGGAACGCTCGCCGAGCTCGCCGTGCGCGAGGAGTGGCGCGGCGAGATCGCGATCGTTCTCGGCGCGTGGTCGCCGGAAGCGCACGCTGAGGCGATCGACGACGCGGCGCTCGACGCGCGCATCGACGCCGAGCTCGCCGCCGGCGCGCACGCGAAGACCGTCGCCGAGAAGCTCGCCGCCTGGAGCGGCCGGCCGAAGCGCGAGGTCTACGAGCGCGTGACCGAGCGCAAGCACGCGCGGCGCTGATGCTTCAGCGCGGGAAGTACTGCGTGAGGCAGGTGCCCTTCGTGCCCTGCTTCACGCAGCGCACGTCGATCCGTGTGCCCGAGGGCGGCGTGACCGGCCCGTCCTCCGCGCGATCCCAGTGGACGACGCAGGACGGCGCGCCGACCGGGGCGGGCTCGCCGGGGCAGATCCCCTCCCCGACGAACCGCGCGCGGTCGGACGCGCGGATCCCGACCCGAAGGGTCGACGCGCACGGGTGGTCGTTCGTCGCGATGTCGAACATCGCGCACTCGGCGTCCGTCGTGCAGTCGACCGGCGGCGGCATCTTGCAGCTGGCGAGGACGGCACTCGCGCGCGCCGAGCGCTTGCCGGTCGCGCCGACGGGCTTGCCGGTCGGACGCGGGCCCGCATCGACGACGGCCGGAGGGGCGGGCTCTTCCGGCGTGGACGGCGTCGAAGGCGGAGGCGGGACCGGCGCGGCGTCGAACGGAGGCGCGGGCGCCTCCTTCGTCGACGACGGCGTGCACGCGACGAGGAGCGCGGCGAGCGCTGCCGCTCTCACAGCTTCAGCGCCCTCTCGACGGCGTTCGCGTCGAAGCCGAGGAGGAGCTTGCCCTTCACGTCGATGACCGGGATCGAGCCGCCGCGCATCCCCGCCTTCGAGAGCTTCGCGCGCATCTCGCGCTGGGCGCCGGAGTCCTTCTCGATGTCCTTCTCGACGTACGGGATCCCGCGCTTCTTCATGTAGGCCTCGGCCTGGTGACAGGGCCCACACCACTCTGCGCCGTAGATGATGACGTCGGGACGATCGACGAGCTCGGCGCCTTCGCCGCTCCCGGCCGGGGCGGCGCTCGACGGCGGCGCCGCGGCGAGGACCTTCCCGTTCTTCGCGCGGCGCTCGGCGGCGACCTTCTCGAACTCGTCGCGCGGCGCGGTGCGAACGGGGTACGCGCCGCCGGGCCCCGGCTTCGTGAGGTCGACGAGGTAGACGGACTCGGGCGGAGCCCCCTTCTCGGGGTCGACGACACGCACGATCGCCCGCGCTTCGGCGGGGATGCTCGCGACCTTCTGCTCGACGCGGAACTCGCCCTTGTCGTCGATCCACGTGAAGAGGAGGTCCTGGCTCGCGTCCGTCACTTCGGGCGGACCGGGCCTGCCGTCCTTCTCACGTGCCTCCGTCCCGTTCGTGCTGCTCTTGCTGCAGCCGACGAGAGACGTGGTCGCACCGACCGACGTGAGCGATGACGCGACGCACAAGAGGACGAACGACCAAGCAGCCCGGGACACGGCCCGGGAAGAATGCTCCCGACGGGCGCCGGACACAAGAAGGTCACGGGGATGGTCGCGGGCCGGGCCGGGGCGAGCGTGACCGCCGTCGGGACCCGCTGGATCCAGGTGGTTCCGCGCGAAACCTCGCCGGCAGCTCGAAATCGTCCCAGATGGCCCCTGGTGGATCGCGCGTCCGGCCAGCGCGAGCGCGAGGCATGCGGGCTGCAGCCCACCACCTCGTGCGCTCGCTCGTCGTCCTCGGCCTCGTGCTCGCCGGCCTCGGTGCCGGCTCGTCGCTCGTCACCGGCTGCGGTGCGCAGCCGGAGGAGGAGGCGGAAGGCAGCGCCGACGCGATCACGCGGAGCGAGGGGTTCGACAAGAACGCGCTCCTCACCGACGCGACGCTGAAGGACACCCACGCGTTCACGGCGCGCGAGCTCCAGGCGTTCCTCGAGCGCACGCCGTGGAGGACGCGCTCGGTGCTCGCGGACTATCGCGAAGACGGCAAGAGCGCGGCCGAGATCTTCCACACCGCGGCGATGCGACACGGAATCAACCCCCTCACGCTGCTCGTCCGCGCGCAGATGGAGCAGGGCCTCGTCTCGAAGACCTCGGCGACGAACGCGAAGCTCGAGGCCGTGTTCGGCTGCGGATGTCCCGACGGCGCCGCGTGCTCGCCGAAGTACGCCGGCCTCTCCGCGCAGGCCGAGTGCGCCGCGGGGACGCTCGCCCGATCGCTCGCGGCAGCAGGTCGGAGCGGCACCGTGAGCGGCTGGGCGCGCGGCAAGACGATGAAGACGCGCGACGGCGTCTCGGTCACGCCGCGGAACGCCGCGACCGCTGCACTCTACACGTACACGCCGTGGGTCGGCGAGCTGGGCGGCGGCAAGAAGGGGATCGGCGGCGCGAGCCTGCACCACCTCGTGTGGAAGCGGTTCGCCGACTTCCTCCACTACGAGGCGCCGACGCCGTCGAGCAGCACGCCGGACGACGAGACGGAGACCGAGACCGAGACCGAGACCGGCGTCGCGGCGGACGCCGGGTCGACCGCGGACGCGGGCTCGACGAAGACGCCTCCTCCGGCCGCCGACGCGGGCGCTCCGACGCCCGACGCGGGGGCGAGCACGCCCGCCCCCGCGCCGACGGGACCGGCCGCGGACGGCTCGGAAGACGAGGAGCTCGTCGGCGAGGGCAACGCGCCGGCGTCGTCCGAGCCACCGCCGCGCTCGCGCTCGAGCTCCGAGACGAGCGACGACGACGACGCCGTGCAGCAAGGCTCCGCTGGGTGCAGTGCGTCAGGGGGCTCGGCCGCGCTGCCGCGCCCGTTCCTCGTGCTCGGGTTCGCGTCGGCGGCGATCGTGCTCGCGCGGAGGCGACGTCGCTTGGACGCGTAGGGGTCGCGCGAGTAGGCTGCGCACCGTGCGGCTGAGCGTCTTCGACATGTTCAAGATCGGGATCGGCCCGTCGAGCTCCCATACGGTGGGACCGATGCGCGCCGCGAAGCGCTTCGCGGAGGCCCTCGTTCGCGAGGCGCTCTTCGAGCGCACGGCGAAGGTGGTCGTCGAGCTCTACGGCTCGCTCGGTCACACCGGCAAGGGCCACGGCAGCGACGTCGCGGTCCAGCTCGGGCTCGAAGGCGAGACGCCCGACGCGACCGACGTCGACGCCGTCCCCGAACGCATCGCGCGCATCGCGCGCGAAGGCACGATCAACCTGCTCGGTAAGCGCGCCGTCCCGTTCCGCCTCTCGGACCAGGTCGTCTTCCACCGGAAGAAGTCGCTCCCGCTCCACTCGAACGGGATGAAGTTCCTCGCCTACGACGCGAGCGGCGCCGTCGCGCTCGAGCGGATCTACTACTCCGTCGGCGGCGGCTTCGTCGTCGACGACAAGCACGGAGACCAGCCCGTCGTCGCGTCGAGCGAGACGTTCCCCTACCCGTTCCGGTCGGGAGCGGAGCTCTTGAAGCAGTGCGAGACGCACGGCCTCTCGATCAGCACCCTCGTCCTCCGGAACGAGATGACGCTGCAGGAGGAGGCGGAGGTGCGCGCGGGGCTCGTCCGGATCATCGAGACGATGCGCGCGTGCGTCCGCCGTGGCTGCGAGCGCGAAGGGATCCTCCCTGGCGGCCTCAAGGTGAAGCGTCGCGCAGCGAGCCTCTTCCGCAAACTGAAGGCCGATCCGAACCACACCGATCCGCTTCATGCGATGGACTGGGTGAACCTCTGGGCCCTCGCCGTGAACGAGGAGAACGCCGCCGGCGGCCGCGTCGTGACGGCGCCGACCAACGGCGCGGCGGGCATCGTCCCGGCGGTGATGCACTACTACGCGCGCTACGTACCGGGCTCCGACGACGACGGCGCGGTCCGGTTCCTCCTCACCGCCGGCGCGATCGCGATGCTCTACAAGATGAACGCGTCGATCTCCGGGGCCGAGGTCGGCTGTCAGGGCGAGGTCGGCGTCGCGTGCAGCATGGCCGCGGGCGCGCTCGCCGAGGTGATGGGCGGCACGCCGGAGCAGGTCGAGAACGCCGCCGAGATCGCGATGGAGCACAACCTCGGGCTCACGTGCGACCCGATCGGCGGGCTCGTCCAGGTCCCGTGCATCGAGCGGAACGCGATGGGCGCGGTGAAGGCGATCAACGCCGCGCGCCTCGCGCTCCGCGGCGACGGCTCGCATCTCGTCTCGCTCGACAAGGTCATCGCGACGATGCGCCAGACGGGCGCCGACATGCTGACGAAGTACAAGGAGACGGCGCGCGGCGGGCTGGCAGTGAATATCGTCGAATGCTGACGAGAGTCTTCAGTCTTCAGCAGCTCGATTCTTCACTCGTCTTCTTCGAGGTGTGACCCTCGAAGAACGCGACCGCGCGCCGATCCGGAAGACGTGCTGAAGACTGAAGACTGAAGACTGGGGTCTCATCCGAGCTCGTCCCCCAGCTTCGACCACTCCTCGACCAGCGCATCGACCTTCTTCGACAGCGCCTGCTCCTCGGCGGCCATCTTCGCGATCTTCGCCCAGTCGCCGCCCGGATCCTGCTTGAGCGCTTCGCGCATCTCGGCGAGCTGCTTCTCGCCGGACGCGACGAGTCCCTCGAGCTCCTTGAAGCGCTTCTGCTTCCGCTCCTTGTCGCGTGAGGCCTGACGGTTCGCTTCGTGCTGCTTCTTCCGGGCGGCCTCGTCGGCGGGAGGCGGCGCCTCGCTCTTCTTCGGCGCCTCGCTCTTGCGCGGAGCCTGCGACGGCGAGCTCCGCGCGGTCTGGGTCCCGGCGCCGCCGGCCGAGAGACGCGCACCATCGACCTTGGGGCGCTCGACGAGACCGTGCGCGACGGCGAAGTCGGTGAAGCCGCCCTGGAAGATCTCGACCTGCCCGTCGCGTACGCTCACGATCCGCGTCGCGACGTTCTCGAGGAAGCGTCGGTCGTGCGAGACGAAGAGCACCGTGCCCTCGAAGCCCGTGAGCGCCTCTTCGAGAATCTCCGCCGCGGGGATGTCGAGGTGGTTCGTCGGCTCGTCGAGGAAGAGGAGGTTCCGCGGCTCGAGGAGGAGCTTCGCGAGCGCGAGACGTGAGCGCTCGCCGCCCGAGAAGCCACCGACGACGCGGAGCGGATCGTCTCCCCAGAACCGGAAGCGGGCGAGGTACTGCCGCGCCGCTTCGACCGTGAAGTCGCCGCGCACGGTGCGTACTTCGTCGACGGCCGAGTTCGACGGATTCACCTGCCCGAGGTGCTGATCGAAGTAGCCTTCCTGGAGGTTCGTCCCGCGCCGCACGCTGCCGCCGTCGGACGGATCGCCCTGCCCGGCGAGCAGCTTGAGGAGCGTCGTCTTCCCCGCGCCGTTCGGGCCGACCATGCCGATGCGTTCGCCGCGGCGGACGAGGAGATCGACACCTTCGAAGAGCGTGCGGCCTCCGCGCTTCGCGGAGAGCCCCTTCGCGTCGAGCACGATGTCGCCCGAGCGCGCGCCGGGCGCGAACGTGAACTTCACGCGCTCCGCGACGGCCCAGACGTCCTCCGGGCGCTCGAGCTTGTCCATCTTGTCGAGCATCTTGCGGCGGCTCTGCGCCTGCTTCGTCTTCTGTCCGGCGATGTTGCGGCGGATGAAGTCCTCGGTCTTGTCGATGAAGGCCTGCTGCCGCTCCATCAGCGCGCGCTCGCGGGCGAGGTCCTCCTCGCGCGCTTCCGCGTAGGCGCTGTACGGGAGCGGATAGACGCGGAGCCCGCGCGTCCCGAGCTCCATCGTCTCCGGGCACGTCGCGTCGAGGAAGGCGCGGTCGTGGGAGACGACGAGGACGGCGCCGCGATAGGACTTCAGGTAGCCCTCGAGCCAGGCGATCGTGTCGAGATCGAGGTGGTTCGTCGGCTCGTCGAGGAGGAGCAGGTCCGGCTCCTGGGCGAGGATGACGCCGAGGTGGAGGCGTCCGCGTTCGCCGCCGGAGAGGGAGGCGACGGGGCGCGCGAGGTCGGCGTCCGAGAAGCCGAGCTTGTGCGCGATCGCCGCGACGCGGTGCTCGAGCTCGTCGCCACGCGCGAGGTGGTAGCGATCGGTGACGTCGGCGAGATGCGCGAGCGCCTGGGGCTCGCCGCTCGCGGCGTCGTGCTGCGCCTTCTGGAGCGCCTCGCGGAGCGAGACGATCTCCTTGAACGTCGCGAGGAACGCGGTGAGGACGTCGCCCTTCGCCTCGATCTCGTGCGACTGCCGGTAGTAGCCGACCGACACGTCGCGCTTCACGACGACGGTGCCCTCGTCGGGATCGAGCTCCTTGCCGATGAGGCGGAGCAGGGTCGACTTGCCCGCGCCGTTCGGCGCGACGAGGGCAGCGCGCTCGCCGAGGGCGAGGCTGAAGGTGACGTTCTCGAAGAGCGTCTCGCCTCCGTATCCGAAGCGGACGCCTCCGACCTGGAGCACGGTCATGACCCGCGCACCTTAGCCGAAATCACTTCTTCTTCGCGGCGGGGACGTACGCGGACTTCGGCGGCGCGTCGCGGTCGCGCTCGCGACGGCCGCCGAGGTCGGGATCGGCTTCGATGCGCCGGAGGTCCTTCGCGAGGTCCTTCGCGTAGCCGATCCAGTAATCGCGGCCCGGATCCTCGTCGCCCTCCGCGACGGCCGCGCGGAGCGCTTCGATCACCTCCGGCGCGACGAAGCGCGAGAGGAGCGCGATCGCCTCGGCGCGGCTCGGATACGGATCCGCCGCCCCGGCGGGCTCGAGCGTGCCCGAAGGGCCGACGACGAAGACGTCGCTCAGCCGTTCGCGCGGGCCTTCGCCGCGCGTGAGCCAGTCGACGGAGACGCCGAGCGCATGGGCGAGCTTCCGCGCCGTGTCGAGCGGAAGGCGTGCGCCACGGTCGCCGGCGCGGAGCGAGTTCACGTACTGCGACGTGAAGCCCGCTCGCCGCGCGAGCTCGCCTCCGGAGAGGCCGCGCGCCGTCATCGCCTCGGCGAGCCGCGCCTGCCAGTCCTCCGGACCACTCTCGTGCTCGCGCGAATCGCGCCGGGTGCTCACCGTCCGAAGCTTACGTCGGCCGGTGTCGCCCGAACAGGTGTCATCAGATGCCAACAGTTGACAACTATAGTTTCCGCCGTCAGCTTCCAAGGCATGACGCCTTCCGACCCCCGGCTCGCCGTCGAGCCCGATCCCTTCCCCCGCCCGGCGCCCCCGCCGTTCGTCGCCCGTGTCGCCGCCCGCACCGATGTCGGCCGGGAGCGCTCTCGGAACGAGGACCGTGCCGCGTTCGTCGACCTCACCACCGGCCGCGTCCACGAGCCGCCCGAAGTCGCCGTCCTCCCCGGGACCGCGAGCGGCCTCGCCCTGCTCGTCTGCGACGGGATGGGCGGCGAGGCCGGCGGGCAGATCGCGAGCAGTCTCGCCGCCGAGAGCATCGTCGGCGCGCTCCGCGCGCTCCACGACACAGGCGGCTTCGCCGACGACGCCGCGCTCGCCCGCGCGTGCGTGAAGAGCATCGAGCACGCCTCCGCGCAGGTGCGCGCCGTCGGTCGCGCCGAGCCTCGGTACGCGCGGATGGGAACGACCGCAACCCTCGTCGCGCTCGGCGATCGTGCCGTCGTCTGCGCCCAGGTCGGCGACAGCCGCGCGTACCTCTGGCACGAGGGCACGCTCCTCCGCCTCACGCGCGACCAGACCTTCCTCGAGCTGCTCCGCTCGCAGGGCGGAGCGCTGGTGGAAGGCGAAGGGATCGGCGCGAACGTGATCCTCCAGGCGGTCGGGAGCACGAGCCGGCTCGACGTCGTCCTCTCGCGCGCGACCGTCACGGCGGGCGACGCGATCCTCGTCTGCTCCGACGGCCTCCACGGCGTCGTATCCGACGCGCGGATCGGCGAGGTCCTCGCGCGGACGGCCGATCCCGAGCGCGCGGCCGATCTCCTCGTCGCCGCGGCGCTCGAAGGCGGAGGCCCCGACAACGTCTCGTGCGTAGTGGCGCGCCTCGTACCGCCGGCCTGAAAACTTCCACTCGTGCGGTACGCCAACTGCACGAGTGGAGCGCAGGAGGACGCGATGCCTGCCTCGACGTCACGAACCGAGCACGGAAACGCGGGTGGGAGCTGCACGCATGGACGCACGCCGATCCGGCGCTGCGCACCAGGCTTCGTCGCGGCGGTCGCTGCTTTCCTCTTCGCCTGCGCGCCCGGTCCGGTCGGCGAGACCGACGCCCCGACGGCAGATGCCGAGACCGTCCGAGAGGACGCGGGCACACCACCGGCGGAGACGCCGGACGCGAGCGTGCCCGAGATCCCGCCGTCCCCGACGGACGGGATCAAGAACGGCGACGAGAGCGACATCGACTGTGGCGGCGCGGCGGCGCCGAAGTGCGCCGCCGCGAAGCGCTGCAACACGCACGACGACTGCGCGAGCGGCGCCTGCCCTTCCGGCGTGTGCGCGTCGGGCAAGAGCTGCCGCGCCCACTTCGGCGGCGACACGTGCGGGACCGGCGAGCTCGACGACCCGGCGCGCAAGCACGAGGACTGCTGCCTCTCGATCCAACCCGGTCCGGAGGCGACGTACCGCCTCGACAAGTATCTGATCACGGCGGGGCGCATGCGCGCGTTCGTCGAGAGCGTCGGCCCCGACGTCCGCGCGTGGGCGCGCGCGAACGCAGCGCTCCTCCCAGCAGAGTGGGCCGAGACCTGGTACGCGTCGCTCCCCGCGAACGAGGTCGACGTCGTGCAGATGCTCGGCACCGGTCAGGGCACCGCCGCCTATTGGAACACGCCCGGCCGCGCGAACGGCTGCTACGCGAAGGGCATGGGCGGACCGACCTACTGGCATCCGGCCGACAAGCTCGCGCAGTACTCGGGGGACGACCGCCAGTGGACGAAGGACGAGCTCGACACGAAGACGATGAACTGCGCGCCGCGCGCGATGTTCGCCGCGTTCTGCGCGTGGGACGGCGGACGCCTGCCGACGTGGCCCGAGTGGGCGCGCGCCGTGCGCGGGACGAAGACGGAGATGGAGTGGCCGCTGCCCTGGGGCACCGATACGAACATCGCCACGCACGCGTCCTACGACCGGAACTACGCCTGGCCGCTCGCCCGCGCGGGGATGGCGCTCGCGGCCGACGGCAACCCGATCGACCGCGCCTACGAGGTCGCCGCGCCGGGACGATTCCCCTCCGGCAACGGCCCGTTCGGTCACGCCGATCTGCTCGGCCTCGTCGAGACCTTCGTGTCCGGCAACAAGGACGGCGCGAGCCTCGGCGTCGGCGGGATCCGGCAGTATTCGTTCCAGGAGGCCTACTACGGCAAGCAGGCGTACGGGACGTTCTTCGCCTGGAAGGAGTACATCAGTCACTACGCCGTCGGCGCGAGGTGCGCGCGGCCGCTCTAGGTCGCTCTATCCGACGACGCGCGTGAGCATCGCCACCGAGTCCTCGAACGACACGCGCTCGGCCGGCGACTGGCGGAGGAACTGCTCGATCTTCGGCATCCGGGCGATCGCGTCGTCGAGCTCCTTGTCGCTCCCCTTCGCGTAGGCGCCGAGCATGACGAGATCGCGCTTCGCCTCGTAATGCCCGACGAGCGCGCGGAGCTTCCGCGCGGCATCGCGGTGCGCGGGCGACACGACCGCGTCCATCACGCGCGAGAGCGAGACGGTCGGGTCGACGGCGGGATAGCGGCCGCGCGACGCGAGCATGCGGTCGAGGACGACGTGGCCGTCGAGGATGCCGCGGACCTCGTCGGCGATCGGCTCCTCCATGTCCCCGCCTTCGACGAGCACGGTGTAGATCGCGGTGATCGAGCCGTGCTTTCCCTGCCCGGAGCGCTCGAGGAGGCGCGGCAGCATCGCGAACACGCTCGGCGGATAGCCGCGGCGCGTCGGCGGCTCGCCGGCGGCGAGGCCGACCTCGCGCTGCGCGCGCGCGAAGCGCGTGATCGAGTCGACGAGCAGCATCACCTTCTTGCCCTGATCGCGGAAGTGCTCGGCGTAGGCGGTCGCGACCTGCGCGGCGCGGAGGCGCTCGAGCGCGGCGACATCACTGGTCGCGACGACGACGACGCTGCGGGCCCGCCCTTCGGCGCCGAGCGAGTGCTCGAGGAACTCGGACACCTCGCGTCCGCGCTCGCCGACGAGCGCGACGACGACGACATCGGCGTCCGTCCCGCGCGCGATCGCGCCGAGGAGCGTGCTCTTGCCGACGCCCGAGCCGGCGAAGAGGCCGACGCGCTGTCCTTCGCCGAGGGTGAGCAGACCGTCGAGGACGCGGACGCCGGTCGCGAGCGGGACAGTGACGGGGCGCCGGTCGAGCGCCGCCTCGGGCGCGCGATCGACCGGCACGATCGTGCCGCCGGTGATCGGCGCGCCGCCGTCGATCGGACGTCCGAGCCCGTCGACGACGCGCCCGAGCAGCGCCTCCGACGCACGCACCTGGAATCCGCCGCCGGTCGCCTCGACCTCGTCGTCGGGCCCGACACCGGCGAGCACGCCGAGCGGCATCGCGATCGCTTCACCGCGATCGAAGCCGACGACCTCGCACCCGAGCGGCTCGCCGCGGCGCTTCACGGTCACGACGTCGCCGACGCGCACGCCCGGCATCGAGAAGCGGAGGCTCAACCCGGTGACGGCGAGCACGCGCCCGGTCGTGCGCACGGCCGGTGTCGCGGCGAGCTTGGCCTTCAGCGCGTCGAGCGAGGAGCTCATGACGAGCCGAGGGTATCAGGCGCTACGTGCTCGAGGCGACCTTGCGCTCGGACTTCACCGGCGCTTCGGGGCGGAGCTCGGAGTCGAGCTCCTCCAGCAGCTTCTTCGCGCGATCGGAGAGCTTCGTCGGGATGTCGACCTGGACGACGACGACGAGCGAGCCACGTCCGCGCCCGTCGAGGCGCGGCACGCCCTCGCCCTTCAAGTTGAAGACGGCGCCGGGCTGGGTGCCGGCCGGGATCTTCAGGGCGACCGTCGGCTGCGCGTCCTCTCCGCTCTCCGCCTTCTCTGCGTTCTCCGCGTCGGGCGCGCCGAGCGCCGGGACGCGGACCTCGCCGCCGAGGGCGGCTTCCGCGAAGGACACGTTCACGCGGGTGACGAGATCGACGCCATCGCGCTCGAAGCGGGGATCGTCCTCGACGTCGACCTCGACGTAGAGATCGCCGGGCGGCGCGCCCGGCGGTCCGGCCATCCCCTGGCCGCTCACGCGGAGGCGCTGGCCGGCATCGATGCCGGCCGGGAAGCTGACGACGACCTTGCGGGTCTTCTCGACCGCGCCGTGGCCATCACACGTCTTGCAGGGATGCTTGATGACCATCCCCTGGCCCTGGCACTTCGGGCACGGCGTCGTGAACATGACGAAGCCGCGCGCGTTCGAGACGTGACCGGTGCCGCGGCAGTGTCCGCACGGCTCGGGCTTGGTGCCGGGTTTCGCGCCGGAGCCCTCGCAGTCGTCGCACCGCGCCGGCGCGTTGACGGTGACCTCGCGCTTCACGCCGAACGCGGCCTCACGGAGCGTGAGGCGCGCTTGCATACGGAGGTCTGCCCCACGGCGGGCCTGCCGCCGTCCGCCGCCGGCAAAACCGCCGAACCCGCCGCCGGAGAACATCTCCGAGAAGAGGTCCTGCATGTGGGCGAACACGTCGCCGACGCCATCGAACCCACCCGGACCGCCGCCGCCCTCGAGCCCGGCGTGGCCGAACTGGTCGTAGATGCGGCGCTTCTCGTCGTCCGAAAGCACCTGGTAGGCCTCGTTGACGGCCTTGAACTTGGTCTCCGCCGACGCGTCACCCGGGTTCCGGTCGGGGTGGTGCTTGAGCGCCTCGCGCTTGTACGCCTTGCGGATGTCGTCGGGGCTCGCGCCCTTCTCGACTCCCAGGACCTCGTAGTAATCGCGCTTGTCCGCCATGCGTAGGGTGGGCGCGTGATGCGCTCAGGGGCTACGGGCGCTCAGGCCCGGGAAGGATAGGAGATCCGCCGTGGCCGCAACGTAAGCCGCACGACGGGGGTGTCAACCGTGGGCTCACGCCCGCGCGACGCCCTTCCTTCTATTCGTTTCGCGGCGTCCAGGGAAGGCGGGGATCACGACGCGGAGCCCGGACCCGCTGCCTTCGTCCGCTCCGAGCGGAGCTGCTCGAGCAGCACCGCCTGCCGTGCGAGCTCCGCTTTGGCGCGCTCGAGCTCCTCACCCGACTCGGCCGCGACGCGCGCTTCGTGCTCCTGCGTCAACGCTTGCCGCAGGGCGACGATCTCGTCCTGCGCCTTCGTGAGGGCGAGCTGGACGTCGGTCGTGTCGACCGGCGGCGGCGTCGAAGGGAGCGTGACGGGGACGGGCGTTGCTTCGGCCGCGCTGCCGGAGACCGGATGACTCTCGAGCTCCTGGATCCGCCAGCTCTGGGCGACGAGCTCGCTCTCGCGACGGGCGACCTCCACCGCGAGCTCGTCGGCCTTCCGGCGCAGGCGAAGCACTTCTTCGGGGTCGCCGCTCGGCATCGCCGGCGGCATCGCGGGCACGTGTCCTTCCCGGAGCTCCTCGATCTGGGCGACGAGCTCGCGGACCATCTGATCGCGCCGCACGATCTCCTTCTCGAGATCGGCGACCACGCGAGCGCGCTCGCGGAGCTGGGATTCGAGCGCCTCGGTCTCGGTCGCATGCGCTTCGGTGACGTGCGCGACGTCACTGATGTGCATCGCGAGCGCCGCTTCCGCGCGCTCGGCGCGCGCGACGATCTCGGCGACCGTCGAGGGATCGAGCGCGGGGACGACCAGACGGACGTCGGGCCGCTCGGCGTCTTCGGCGGCGCGCGTGTCGAGCTCGGCGTTGAGCGTCGCGATCGTGTCGTCGCGCTCGAGGATCCCCTGCTCGGCCGACGCGAGCCGACGCTCGAGGAGGAGCATCGTCTGCTGGATCTCGACGACGGCGCGTTCGAGCTCGGCGGACCGGAGCCCGAGTGCGTCGCGCTCGAGCGTCAGGCGCGCGATGAGCGCCTCCGAGCGCGCGAGCTCCTCGCGCAGCGCAGCGAGCGACGCCTCGCGGTCCTCGAGCGCACGCGTGAGGCGCGTCGTGTGGTCGCCGCCGCGCGACTCGGCGACCGCGACGCGCGCGCGCTGCTCGTCGAGCTGCGCGGCGAGCGCTTCGGCCCGGAGCTGCATCGCGGCGAACGCCGCTTCGTCGCCGGAAGGCGCCGGGGCTTCTTCGACCGCGGGCACCTGGACGATCGCGTACGGGTCGAGCCCCGCAGGGTCGCGACCGGCGACGACGACGAAGACCGAGGGGGCCTCGGCTTCGCCGAGGCGCGTGTCGACGCTGACCGCGACGTCCTCGCTGCCGCCGAGCTCGGCGAACACGACGCCGCCGAACGGGAGCACGCCCGTCATCGCGACGTGCTCGAAGCGGAGCGAGAAGAGATCGTAGAGCTCGGCGTACTCGAACGCCGAAGGCGCGAGCTCGGGGAAGGCGGAGCCCACGACCTCGGCGGTGCGCGCACGCGCGAGCGCGACGACCGCGCCGCGCGGATCGACGACGCGACGGAGGCGGCCGATCGTCTGCGCCGGGTCGGGCACGACGGCGAGGTCGGGCACGACGGCGAGGTCGAACGCGGCGTCGCGCAGGTCGAAGTCGGATCCGAGCGAACGGACCGACACGCCACGCGGCAACGTCGACGCCGCGCGCGCTGCGCGCGCCGGATCCGGATCGAAGACGTGGACCGCACGGGCGCCGAGGTCGAGGAGCGCCTCGACGACGCCGTTCGACGCGTCGCCGATCACCGCGACGCGCGCATCGGATGCGAGCGGCTCGACGTAGACGCAGAGCGCAGCGACCAGCGCAGAGCGCACGGGCGCGCGAGGCACGGTCTCCGGCTCGGTCGACATCGTGCCGCGTTGTACCACAGAGCGAGCCTCGCTGGCTCGGCCGGGTCAAGCGGCGGCGGCGGAGGCCGACGCGGCGATGCGCTTCCGCCGCTTGCCGCGTCGCTCGTCGCCGCGGAACGGCGCCGGCTCCTCGTTCCGGTCGGACGCCCGGCGTCCTTCGAGCTCGCCGAGCAGGCGGGCGACGAGACGCGCCGCGGCCCGTGCGGTCGGGATGCGCGGAGTGACGCGGAGGACCTTCTCCTCCGGCGTCCGGCCGACGACGATCTCCATCCCGGGCGCGATCGCGGCGACCTTCGACGCCGCGCTGGAGCCGTCGTCGAAGCGGACCAGCACCTGCGGAACGGCCGCCTCGGGCGCCTCGGTCGACGTCGCGAGCGCGAGCTCGATCGCGCGGAGCCCCGGGATCCGGACCGCCGGCGCGCACGCGAGGCGGACCTCGTCGACGGCGCGCGAGCCCTCGCGGAGGCGCGCGATCGGGACGAGATCGACGTGCGCGAGGTCGACGTCCTTCGCGAGCACGTCGCGCGCGGGCGCGAGGAGGCGGGCAGCGAGCTGCGCCGGCGACGGCGGGAGCTGCGCGCGGATGCCCGTCGCGAAGAGGGGGACGAGCGCCGTCGCCGCGAGCGGCAGCGCGACGTGCGCGTACGGGACGTGATGACGGAGCGCGAAAGCGGCGCCGCCGACGGCAGCGGCGACGAGGAGCGCCACGATCCGTCCCTTGCGCGTGCCGAGGTCGAGCGCATCGCCGGCGGCCGGATCGGGACGCGGCGCGACGAACACGGTCGCGTCGTCGACTTCGGTCCAGCGCCCAGGGCCACGCGGCCGAGAGAGGACGCGCGGCGGGCGGAATGCCGCGAGCGCCATCGCGACGACGAGGAGCACCGAGCCGACGACGGGGCTCGCCCAGAGGAAGGCCGCGAGGGCGAGCGGAACGGAGAGGCCGTACGCGACGGGGGCGACCGTCGCCGGGACGGGAACCAGCGGACGCGGGAGGATCCCTCGCGCGGCGCACGCATGCGCGACGGCGACCTGCTTCGCGCGGCGCGCCCACGCGAGGAGCGCCGCGACGGCGGCGAGGACCACGGCGGAAGCGATCGCGAGCGACGGCGAGGAGTGGGCGGGCGGCGGCGCGAGCGCGGGCGGGGCCGTCCGGAGCTCGGGCGCCTTCACGTCGGGGAAGCCCTTCGGGTCGATGCGGACGGCCCACGTGACGGCCTCGCCGCGGGGCACGTGCGCGCGGACGAGCTCGAGCTCGTCGCGGACGCCGTTGTGGCGAGCGGTGGCGATCGTCGTCGTGCTCTGCTCGCTCGACGCGAGGCTCGGCTCGGTGGGAGCGGCCGGGAGATCGAACGTGACGCGCGCGCCGTCCATGCCTTCGGGCGCGGCCGGTGCGGTCCAGGCGAGCCGCCACATCGCGCCGTCGCGGACGATCGCCGAGGTTGCGACCAGATCGAGCTTGTAGGCGACGTCGATCGTGTACGAGCCGCGCGGGAGCCCCTTCGGGTCGTCGACGGTGATGCGGACCACGCCGGGCGTCTTCGGGCTCCGCTCGACGTGTGCGGTGGGGACGACCGTCGGGGAGGTGGTGTTGCTGTTGCTGCCGGGCCTGACCTCCGGCGGCGCATCAGCGGTGACGCGTGCCTCGGGCTCGAGCTCGGCGGCGACGTCGACGCCGGCGAGCTCGAAGGAGCGGAACCGTCCGGCGACGACGCGGTAGCGGACGTGGTGCTCGATGCGCGCGAGGCCGTCGGGCCCGACGACCACCCGTACGTCGTCCGCGGTCCGATGCGACTCCTGCCATCCGCCGGGGGCGGCGGCCGCGGGCGCGGCGAGCGTCACCGCGAGCAGGGCGGGCACGAGCGAGACGAGGAGAGCGCGGGGCGCGAGGGGCACGCACTTACAGTTACCCACACGCCGAGCCGAGGGCAAAAAGGTGGCCTCCCGGGGCGCAGCGCGGCCGGGCGGCCGGGGGCGGGCGGATGCGACGAATGCGAACGCGCTCACATGAACACGCGCAGCATCTCCTCGATCGCGGCCTTCGGCAGCCGGAACGTCGCGACCGACGCGCCCGCTCCTGCACCTTCGCTCGGCCCCTCCGCACGCACGAGGAGCGGGATCGGCGTCGGCGTCGTCGAAAGCAGCTTCGAGGCGCGCGGGCTCGTCGGGTTGTCGAGGAACGCCATCGCCGTGAACGCATGCAGCGTCATCACGACGGCGCTGTTCGCCTTCGTCTCACGAAGGCCCTGGAAGCTCGTGACACCGGCGAGAGTGTCCTTCTCCGGCGCGCCCGGGAGCACCGCCGCCGCGCGCTCGCCGACGAGCTTCCCGTCGAGGCCGAACCCGAGCCACGTCGCACCGGAATCCGGAACCGCGAAGACGTGGAAGACCGCCGGCTCGAGCGCCACCGTCTTCGCCGCCTTCGCGCCCTTCGGCTTCGGCGGCTCCTGCCGCTTCAGGACCACCTCGAGGTGCGCGGTGTCCTTCGGTAGCTTCAGCCCGGCCGGCACCGGCGTGACCTTGACCTGCACGTTCGCGAACGGCGAGTCCTTCTTGTTCCACTTCGCGAACGACGGCCGCGCCCAGATCTGCGCCCATTCGCGGAGCACCGGAGCGACCTTCGAGACCGGCTCCTCCACGCGCGCGAGATGCCAGCCGAACGCTTGCGCGAACACGCGGTTCTTCGCGTTCGTCACGGCGTCGCCCTGCGCCTTCGCGAGCGCGTCGACCTCGCGCCTGATCCCGGCGTCGTTCGTCCCCTTCCCGTAGACGACCGCGCCGACGAAGAGCGGCAGCATGCGCTTCTCGAACAGGTCCTGGACCGCACGCCGGTCCGCTTCCGGCATCGACGCCGACGAGAGCGCCTCGCCGACGTACGCGGCGGCGAGCTGGCGCGGGCGCTCGAGGAGCTTCGGATCCGATCCTCGCCCGTACGCGGCGAGATCCGTCTCCGCCGGCAGGTGCCAGAACGCCGCCGGCGGTGCCTCCGCGCGCTCCGGATGCGCGACCGCGAGCTGTGCCGTGACGCTCGACGCCTTGCCATGGTCGACCCGCGACGTGACGCTCATCCCGTCGGCCTCGAATGTCGCGTCGACGACGACCTTGTCGACGTCCGTCGCGAGGTCGGTGAGCTCGGCGACGGACGCGTCGATCAGATCGCGCTCGGCGGGCGTCACGTTGCCGGCCATCGAGCGGACGAGCGCCGGGATCGTCGGCTTGAGCGCGAGGAGCGGCTCACGCACGGCGAGCGGCCGGAGCTCCGCGTGGACGTCGGTCGGGTACGACTTCCGCGGCGCCGTGCGCGTGAGCCAGGGGCCGAGGTTGTCGAGCGCCCCGAGGCTGCCGCAGACGAGGCGCGCGCCCGAAGGAGCCGCCGGCGCGAGCATGCACGTCTTCGGCTCCGGCTCACGCCGCGGACGCCTTCCCGGTCGCCCACCGCCGTCCTCGTCCTCCTCCTTCACGTCCTGCTCGACGAGCCACTGCCCGTTCTCACGCTGCGTCAGGCGGAAGCCGCTCGCCGCGAGCTTCTCCTTCGCGCCGTCGATCGATTTGACCGCGACCGACACCGCCGACATCACGCTCGGCCTCCCCGTTGCGAGGCCGAGCATCACGGCGCCGTCCATCGGCTGCGAGAGATCGACGATCTCGCCGACGTCGGCTGCGAGCGCTTCCTTCGTCAGCGACCGACCGTCGAGGATCGGCAGACGGAGCCAGCCGTTCACGACCTTGAAGATCGCCTCCGGGCTCTTCACGCGACCGATCGCGAGCAGCATCGGCGGGTCCGGAACCTCGGAGACGTCGATCGGCGGAGGCGCCGGCTTCGCGATCGGCTTCGGCGGAGGCGCTGCAGGCGGAGGCGGAGGCGACCCGCCGCACGCCGCGAGCACGAAGAGAGAGATCCCGACGAGAGCGCGACCGCGATTCATCGCGGGCAGCATAGCCCTGTGGACAATCTCCGTTTCTCTCATTCTCGGTGACGGCCCTGTCAATCTTTCATCCGCGTCGCCCTTGTGGTTCATGAAGGAGCAGTCGCCGTGGCAGCACCGAAGATGAACCCCGCCCAGGCCGAGGCGGTCGAGCACCAGAACGGTCCCCTCCTGGTCCTCGCCGGCGCGGGCTCGGGGAAGACGCGCGTCATCACGCATCGCATCGCGCGCCTGATGGAGCGCGGCGTCCCCGCGCACATGATCTGCGCGCTCACGTTCACGAACAAGGCGGCGGCCGAGATGGCCGAGCGCGTCGACCACATCATCAAGGAGCGCGGGCTCGGCGGGAAGGACGGCGGCAAGGGCCTCGTCATCTCGACGTTCCACTCCTTCGGCCTGATGGTGCTCGGGCGCGAGAAGAAGGCGCTCGGCGGCACCTTCACGATCTTCGACCAGGGCGACTGCCTCTCGGCGGTCAAGGAGATCCTGAGCCGGACGGAGGCGGGCAAGCGCCTCGATGCGGCCGCGATCCAGGCGCGCATCTCGAACGCGAAGAACGCGTTCCTCACGCCCGAGGAGCTCCCGGTCCGCGAAGGCGACGAGTACGACGAGATGACGAAGCTCGTCTACCCGAAGTACCAGAGCGCGCTCCGCAACTTCAAAGCGTTCGACTTCGACGACCTCGTCTGCGAGGTGGCGCGCATCTGGAAGGAGCGCCCCGACATCCTCGACCGCTGGCAGAAGGAGTTCCTCTACATCCTCGTCGACGAGTACCAGGACACGAACCGCGCGCAGCTGGAGGTGCTCCGCCTCCTCGCGAACCGCCACAAGAACATCTGCGTCGTCGGCGACGACGACCAGTCGATCTACGCATGGCGCGGCGCCGACGTGCGGAACATCCTCGACTTCGAGGAGCAGTTCCCGGGCGCGAAGATCGTCATGCTCGAGCAGAACTACCGCTCGGCGGCGCCGATCCTCGAGGTCGCGAACGCGGTCATCTCGAAGCGCACGGACTCGAAGTACAAGAAGTTCCTCCGCACCGACAAGCCGGGCGGCGACAAGGTGAAGCTCGGCGTCGCGCCGTCGCCGGAGGCCGAGGCCGCTTACGTCGCACGCGAGATCCGACGCATCATCAGCGACGAACAGCGGAAGCCGAAGGACTTCGCGATCCTCTATCGCTCGAACGGCCAGGCGAAGCTGATCGAGGAGAACCTCCGCGAGCAGGGCGTGCCGTACCGGATGATCGGCGGCCAGCAGTTCTTCGAGCGCAAGGAGGTGAAGGACATCCTCGCGTACCTGAAGCTCGCGCTGAACCGCTCCGACGAGATCTCGCTCCGTCGCATCATCAACTACCCGCCGCGCGGGATCGGCGACACGAGCATCGAGCGGCTCACGCAGAACGCGCTCGCGAAGGGCTGGTCGCTCTGGCAGGCCGTCGAGCGCGTCGACGCGCTCGACGGGATCCCGACCGGCGGCCGCGACGGCTGCAAAGAGCTCGAGAAGATCATCGCCGACATGCGCAAGAAGCTCATCATCGAGCGGCAGAAGGCGAGCGTCGTCGCGCGCGATCTCTGCGAGCGGGTCGGTCTCAAGAAGGACATCGAGGCGACCTCGCCGACGCCGAACGCCGCCGCGCGCCGGTGGGGCAACGTTGAGGGCTTCCTCGCCATGCTCGGCCGCCGCGAGACGCGGGTCGAGGCGAAGGGTCAGGACGCTACCGCGGAGAAGGAGCTGATGGGGTTCCTCCACGCCCTCACGCTGCAGATGAGCGAAGAGGCCGAGGACCCGGGCAACGTCGTCACGCTCTCGACGCTCCACGGCTCGAAGGGGCTCGAGTTCGACATCGTCTACCTGCTCGGGTGCGAGGAAGGTCTCATCCCGCACATGCGGTCGCTCGAGGTGAAGGCGACGGATGCGACGGTGCAGGACGTCGAGGAGGAGCGCCGCCTCTTCTACGTCGGCGTCACGCGTGCACGCCACCGGCTCGAGCTGCTCCGCTGCAAGCACCGCGTCGCGCGCGGCAAGCCGATGCCGCGCACGCCGTGCCGCTTCCTCGCCGACATCCCCGCGGAGCTGATCGAGAACTTCGAGATCAAGGACGCGTCGGCGATGAGCGTCCAGGAGATGGCCGTGAGCGCGAACAACCTGCTCGCGATGCTCGACGCGCTCGGGAAGTAGCGGTCACTCTGCCGACGCTTCGGCCGACAGGATGACGGGGGCGGAGAGCGGGATCTTGCGCGGACGGCCGCGCGGGCGGCGCGGCGGCTCGCCTTCGGTGCTCGTCGGCGCGGCCTCCTCACCCTTGCGGCGCGCGGGCTTCGGGAGCGTGATCGCGGCGAGGCGTGCGGTGAGCTCGGGGTTGTTCTCGGCGTAGACGCGAGCGAAGGCGAGCGCGCGGTGGGCGTGGGCGAGGAGGGCTTCGTTGCGGACGGCGAGCTCGGTGCGGGCGGCGTCGAGGGCGGCCTGGGCGGAGGCGACCGCTTCGTCGGCGGTGGCGACGTGGGCGGCGAGGGCGGCGAGGGAGGAGGCGTCGACGTCGCCGAAGCGGGTGCCTTCGAGGTCGGACGAGAAGAGGTCGAGGAGGGTTTGGAAGGGGGTGGAGAGCATGAGCTGATCTTATGTTCAGTACCAGCCGTTGCCAAGCTTTCTCCGGCTCCGTCCTTGGTACGCTCGCCGACGGTGCTGCTCTTCACGAATCCCGGCTCGAACCTCCCGCGCGCTGCCGTCGACCGGTACGGAATCGTGCTCACGCCTCAGCAGATCGTCGCGGGCGGCGAATCACACGACACGCGCGAGCTCATTCCCCTCGCGCGCGTCGACGAGTGGACGCGCGCGCCGGGCGAGTACCCGTACGTGGTCGGCACCACCGCCCCCGAGATGGTCGCGCTCCTCGTCGAGCACCTCGCGAACGACCCGGAGATCCTCGTTCTCACGACGTCTCGGAAGATCATCAAGACCTACGACGCGTGCACCGCCGCGGTGCAGACGGTGACGGCGCGGCCGAAGTTCGCGAACGCTCGGATCCGCGTGATCGACTCCGGCGTCACCGACGTCGGGGCCGGCCTCCTCGTGCTCGTCGCCGGCGAAGCGATGCGCGCCGGCAACACCTTCGACGAGGTCTGCACGATCGCCGAGCGCGCGCGGACGAGCCTCCGGATGATGGCCTACCTCCACACGCTCGATCGGTCCGTCCGCGGCGGACGGGTCGGGTGGATCCGCGCGTGGCTCGCGAACGCGCTCGAGCTGCGCCCCTTCATCACCTTCCGTGACGGCGAGGTCGTCGAAGGGGGCCGGGTGAAGCTCTCCGCCGATCGGATGGGGACGCTCGCCGCCGCGGTGAGCGTCGGGCTCGAGGGCCGCAAGGTCTGGGTCGCGGTCGCGCACGGCGAGGCGCCCAACGACGCGGAGGCGCTCCTCCGGGCCATCGGCGACCGATGCGACGTGACGTACTCGTACGTGCTGCCACTGAGCTCGTCGATCTACCTCCACGGCGGCCCGGGCTGCGTCGGGGTCGGCATCGTCGAGGCGCCGGCCGAGGTTCCTCCTCCCCCGGCGGGCGCGATGGCGGAGAGCGCGCGCTTCCGCGCGCTCTCGCGCTGAATCAGCCGAACTGCACCGAGCGACGCGTGAACGCGGGCGCCATTCCCCAGTAGCCCGTGATCGGGAACGTCACGTCCGCTCGGCCTTCGGCGGCGCCGGCCGCGGCGACGACGGGCGCGAAGTGCTCGCTCCGCGGATGCGCGAGCTGCGCGCCCGGCGCCTTCGTCTTCCAGTCGAGGAGCGCGTCGTGGTCGTGCCGCGCGAGGACGTCGGCGATCCACGCGTCGAACTCGGTCGCCCACGACGGCGTCGACGCGAGGCCGAGGCTCCGCATGTTGTGGGTGAGGAACCCGGAGCCCATCACGAGGATGCCTTCGTCGCGGACCGGCGCGAGCGCACGGCCGAGCGCGAAGAGCTCCTTCGCGTCGAGGCTCGGGAGCGAGAGCTGGAGCGTCGGGACGTCGGCCTCCGGGTACATCGCGGTGAGCGGGACCCATGCGCCGTGGTCGAGCCCGCGCTCGGGTTCGTCCGCGACGCCGAGCTTCGCATCGCCGAGGACCTGACGGATCCGCGTCGCGAGCTCGGGCGCGCCGGGCGCCGGGTACTTCATCGCGTAGTACCGCTCCGGGAAACCGTAGAAGTCGTAGACGAGCGGCACGGTGCGCGTCGCGCCGATCGTGGCGGGCTTCGCCTCCCAGTGCGCGGAGAGGACGAGGAGCGCCTTCGGCTTGGGCATCGCCTTCGCCCAGCGCGCGAGCTCCGCCAGCCACGCGCGGTCGTCGAGCAGCGGCGGCGCGCCGTGCGCGAGGAACACGACCGGCATGCGCGACGAGGACGAGGTGGAGGTCTGGGACGAGCTCATGGTGTGGGGTCCTTCGGAGCCGGACGTCGTCTTCCTGCAGCCGGGTAGGAGCGACGCGAGAGCCGCGTACCCGAGCGACGAGATGACGGAGCGCCGATCCATTCGAGGACATCGTAAGGCCTGCGAGCGCCACGCACTCGGTCCTGCCACGCAACCGACTGTTGCTCGGGGACGAACGAGCACCGCTTTCGTGTACGCTTCCGCCCCATGGATCGCGTGGCCGCGTTCATGTCGGAGCGGACGCCGCGGAGGCTCCTCGCCCTCGTGGTGTTCATCGGGCTCCTCTACACGTTCCAGCATCTCGCGATCCTGCTCGTCTTCTTCGTCGCCTTCGAGCGCGCGCTCGGCTTCGCCTCACGCGAGCTCGCGGCACGTACGAAGCTGCCGAAGAAGGTCTGCCTCTTCGGGCTGGTCGCCCTCTTCGCCGGCGCCCTCGCCGTCGTCGCGTGGCTCGGCGTCGGCAAGACGGTGCGGACCTTCACCGAGATGCAGGAGTCCTTCCCGGAGCGCCTCGCCGAGCTCCGCGAGAACCCGCTCCTCGAGAAGATCCAGGAGCAGTTCGGCGGCACCGAGAAGATCGTCGAGAGCGCGAAGCACTACGCCGGGAGCGCGCTCTCCGCCGCTTCCGCGATCGGCCACTTCTTCGTCCACGTCCTCATCGGCTTCATCCTCGCGCTCGTGTTCGTCCTCGAGGAGGACGAGCTCCGCTCGTTCTGGGCGCGCGTGGATCCGCGGTCGCTCGGCGGCACGCTCGCGCGCTGGCTCGGGCACGTCTCCGACGCGACGATCGTGACGGTGCAGCTCCAGCTGATCGTCGCCGTGTTCAACACGGTGACGACGCTGCCGGTCCTCCTCCTCCTCGGCGTGCCGCACGTCGGCTCGCTGATGTTGCTCATCTTCGTCTCGGCGCTCGTGCCGGTGATCGGCAACATCGTCTCGGGAACGATCCTCTCGCTGCTGGCGTATCAGCAGAAGGGGTGGCTCGGCGTCGGCATCTTCGTCGGCCTCACCTTCGTCCTCCACAAGATCGAGTCGTACTACCTGAGCCCGCGCCTGACTGCGCGGCACGTGAAGATCCCCGGGTTCCTCCTCATCGTGAGCCTCATCGCCTGCGAGCAGATCTTCGGGTTCAAGGGGTTCTTCCTCTCCTTCCCGATCCTCTTCGTCGCGGGGAGGATCCGCGGCGAGTGGCTCGAGGAGGACGCGGTCACCTCCGGCGGTGACCTCCTCCTGAACGACGCGCTCGATCAGCTCCCGCTCAGCATGCGCGGGGAAGAGCGCGAGACGGCGATCCCGCTCGACCGCACGCCGACGCCGACGCCGGTGGCGGCCGAGACCGCGACGACCCGGCCGGTGTCGTCGAAGCGACCCGACACCGAGACCGAGACCGGCGCGTGAGCACGTACCGCGAGAACGCCGCCCCCGAGGCGAAGTCGGGCGACCTCCTCTTCACGCCGAAGGCCGCGCAGGCCGACGCCGAGAAGGCGTGGTTCGCGGGCACCGGGCTCGTCGCGCTCCCGCTCGTCCTCGGCTTGGGGCTCGCGCAGGTGAACCCGTGGGGCGGATACGTCGGGTTCGGGATCGGCGCCGCTTGCGCGCTCCTCTGGCGGAAGTACCGGAACGACCCCGTCGTGCTCCGCGTCGATGGAGGCCGCTTCACCGTCGGCCACGTCCGGAAGAAGGCGATCGCGTTCGACGTCGCGCTCTCGGACCTCCTCGACGTGCGGCTCGAGACGAAGGAAGTGCGCCGCCTCCAGGAGGGCCCGAATGCCATCGTCGGCGTCCGCTACGAGGACTCCCGCACGGTGACGTCGACCGAGCACGGCCGCCTCGTCCTCGTCCACTTCGCGGGCGGCCGTCGGGTGGAGCACCCGTTGATGAAGGACTTCGTCGCGCACATGGAGGCGACCGAGTGGCTCTCGAAGGTCCGCGTCTTCCTCCGGAAGCACGGGTGGACGCCGGCGGACGAGCGTGAGGACCTCGCGCCCGAGAGCGAGATGCCGCCTTCTTCGCTAGGGTGACGTTCGACGCGCGATGTCATCGTGCGCGTCGTCATCGGAGGCGCCATGCACGCTTATGCGCACACGGTCTCGCAGTGGAAGAAGATGCTCCAGAACGTCGAGCGGTGGCTCGACAAGGCGGAGGAGCACGCCAAGAAGAAGTCGTTCGACCCGCAGGTCTACCTCGGCCTCCGGCTCGCGCCCGACCAGTACCCGCTCGTTCGTCAGATCCAGGCGGCGTGTGACGCGGCGAAGTTCGGCGCCGCGCGCCTCTCCGGCAAGGAGGCGCCGAGCCATCCCGACACCGAGCAGACGCTCCCCGAGATCCGCGAGCGCCTGAAGAAGACGATCGCCTTCCTCGAGACGTTCTCCGCGAAGGACTTCGAGGGCGCGGGCGAGCGGAAGATCGTCCTCCCCTGGCTCGAGGGCAAGCACCTCGTCGGCGACGACTACCTCGTCGAGATGGTCGTCCCGAACCTGTTCTTCCACCTCACGACGACGTACGCGATTCTCCGCCACGCCGGCGTCGACCTGGGCAAGCGCGATTACATCGGCAACCTGACGTTGAAGGAGTGACGGTCGTCACTCGCAGGCGCAGACGCGGGCGACGGCATCCTTGCAACGGCAGCCGCGCCCGCACCAGAATCCGCCGCAGGCCTCGGCGTCGGCGCGGCTCCCGCATCCAGGCTCGGGCGCTGCGTCGGGGGCGGCGTCCTCGCGCGTGTAGACGCACGCGAAGCCGAAGTCACAGAGCACCGGCTTGCCCGCGTCGTCCGGCGGCTCGCAGCTTCCGGAGAGCAGCTCCTCGCGCGGAGGAACGCGGCGGTCGGCTCGAGCCTCGTCTCCGAGCGGCCATGGAGAGGCGTCCGACGCGGAAGCCTCCGGCGCCTCGGTCACCTGCGAGTCGGCTACGCGACCGCACCCGAGCGCGACGAGGCTCACCGGGGTCACCAGGATCACGGCGAAGGCCGTGCAGCGGAAGATCGCGTTCACGAGCGCGCCTCTCCTGAATGAGAGCAGCGCTCGAGAGCGCGGTCCATCGTGGGAAACACGGAGGTCAGGCGATCCGCTGCCACTTCCACGCGGTGGCGTGGACGTACACCTCGCGGGCGACCTCGTCTCCGATTCCGCGGTCGCCCGTGAGCGCGCCGTAGTCGACGACGACGACGTCCGGCGACTCGGGTGACACGAGGACCGGCAGCGACGTCGTCGCCTCGAACGACGCATCCCACGGCGGCGGCACGCGCACGATCGCCTTCCGCCGCTCCGGATACGAGAGCCCGAGGTTCGCATCGTCGCGGCGCTCGGCGACGACGACGAGGAAGTCGCCCGCCTCGTTGATCCGCCGCGCCGACTCGACGTCGAGCACGACCGCCTTCCACGTCCTCCGCCGGTCGCGCTCCTCGGCCCAGCGCGACGAGCGCCGACGCTTCGCGACCGCGCCGAAGACGCGCACGACGCCGAGCAGCGCGGCGAAGAGCACGCCGAGGACGGCGCACACGATCCACACGATCGGATGCGACAGCCCCACGGCGCGCTCGAGAGGCTACTTCGACGGATGCGTGAGCGCGCTCTTCACGCGCTCGGCGAGCACCCGCGCGGCGTCTGCGACCGGGACGAGCTCCGCCTTCTTCGGATCGGCCTCGGTGCGCGGCTTCACCTCGACGTTGCCGTTCGCGAGCGCCTTCGCGCCGATCGTGACGCGCCAGGGGAGGCCGAGGAGGTCGGCGTCCTTGAACTTCACGCCCGGGCGCTCGTCACGGTCGTCCCAGAGGACCTCGACGCCCTGCGCCCAGAGGTCGTCGTAGAGCTTCTTCGCGGTCGAGGTGACCTGCTCGTCGGCGCCGACCGTGACGATCTGCACGTGGTACGGCGCGATGCTCGTCGGCCACTTGATGCCGTCCTTGTCGTGGTTCTGCTCGATCGCGGTCGCGACGAGGCGCGAGACGCCGATCCCGTAGCAGCCCATCACGATCGGGTGCTTCTCCTGCTTCTCGTCGCTGTAGGTCGCGCCCATCTGCGCCGAGTAGCGCGTGCCGAGGATGAAGATGTGGCCGCCTTCGATTCCCTTGTAGGTCTTGAGCTTGCCGGTCGCGCAGTTCGGGCAGGGATCGCCGTTCGTCGCGAGACGGATGTCGGCGACCTCGCCGTCCCAGTCGCGCCCGCGGTTCACGCCGGTGAAGTGATGATCGGTCTCGTTCGCGCCCGTCGCCGCGTTCTTCACGAGCGAGGCAGCGCGGTCGACGACGACCTTGCCCTTGAATCCGACCGGGCCCGCGAAGCCGGTCTTCGCAGAGGTGGCCTTCTCGACGTCCTGGTCGGTCGCCATGAACACTTCGTCGACGCCGAGGGCGCGCGCGAGGCGGATCTCGTTCACGTCGTGATCGCCACGCACGATCGCGAGCACGAGCCCGGGGGGCTCTGCCCCCCCGGCCCCCCGCTGCTCCCCCGCGACGTAGACGAGCGACTTGAGGAACTTCTCCTTCGGGAGCTTCAGGAATGCGCTCACGTCCTCGATCGACCCGACCTTCGGCGTGTGCACCTTCGCGCGATCGGCGAGCGGCTCGTCCGCCCCTGCCCCTTCCGCCGGCACCTTCACCGTCGCGATCTCGACGTTCGCGGCGTAATCGCAGTTGTCGCAGGCGACGATCGCGTCCTCGCCCGAGTCGGCGAGGACCTGGAACTCGGCGCTCGTCGAGCCACCGATCGCGCCCGGGTCGGCCGCGACGAGGCGATAGGTGAGCCCCATCCGATCGAAGACGGCGCAGTACGCGTCGCGCATGCGCTCGTAGCTCGCGCGCGCGCCGTCCTCGTTCACGTCGAACGAGTACGCGTCCTTCATGATGAACTCGCGGCAGCGGAGGAGGCCTCCACGCGGGCGCGGCTCGTCACGGAACTTCGTCTGGATCTGGTAGAGGTTCTTCGGCATGTCGCGCCAGCTCTTGATCTCGCGGCGCGCGATGTCGGTGACGATCTCCTCGTGGGTCGGGCCGAGGTGGAACTCGCCGCCCTTGCGATCCTTCAGGCGGAAGAGCGTGTCGCCGTAGACGTCCCAGCGGCCCGTCTCCTTGAAGTACTCGGCGGGGAGGAGGGCCGGCATCAGGATCTCCTGCGCGCCGGCGCGGTCCATCTCCTCGCGCACGATCGACTCGATCTTCCGGAGCACGCGGAGGCCGAGCGGGAGGAAATCGTACATGCCGGCGCCGACCTTGCGGATGTAGCCACCGCGCACGAGCAGCGTGTGGCTCGCGTTCGAGGCGTCGGCGGGAGCTTCCTTGACCGTCGGGATGAGGGCGCGCGAATAGAGCATCGGGAGGCGCCCGACATAGCACGACCAGCGCGTGGCGAGGAACGCTCGCGCGGCACCTTGCCCGGAGGCACGTCGCTCGCATCCGCTCTCGCCCATGGCACGAGTGAAGAAGCAGAGCCGGTGCTGGCCGGGCTACGAGCCGGTTCCCGGAAAGCGCGCTGGGTCGCAGGGCAGCTGCAGGCCGAAGGCGAAGAGCAAGCTCACCCCGAGCGAGAAGAAGGTCCGCGCGCGCCGGAAGCGAGCGGTCGATCGCTGGCAGAAGAGCCATCCCGGCTCGAAGCCGAGCGCCGCGCAGGGCAAGGGGCGCGCGCCGAAGGGCGCTTAGCTCTTCTCGAACGCCTTCGGGTGACGCGCCGGCATCCCGAGCAGCGCGCGCACGAAGTCGACGGCCGAGACCATCCCGACGGCGACCCCCTTCTCGTCGACGACGACGAGGTGGTGGAAGTCGGTCTCGGCGAGCTTCTTCGCGGCGACCTCGACCGCGTCCGTGTCCTTCACGGTGACGACGTTCCCGGTCGCGGTCGCGTTCTCGCCGTCGCGCTCGAGGTCGCGGAGCGAGACGATCCCGACCGGACGATGCGTCTCGTCGAGCACCGGCACGGCCGTGATCCCGAAGTCGAGGATGTGCCGGCGCGCCAACGACACGCGGTCTCCGTCCTTCAGGTACAGGAGCTTCGAGTTCATGATGTCGCGGACCGTCGCCATGCCCCGGAGGTTAGGCGCAGGTCGGGCGCGACTCAACGCGAAGGTTCGATCGGTGCGCCGGGCGCGACGAACCGCGGCTGCCCTGTCGTCTCCGTGACGGCGAGCCACAGCTCGCGGTCGGGATCGATCCGCTTCTTCTGCGACAGCGCGAGCGCGAGGGGCACGTGCGTGAAGGCGCGGTGCCAGCGGCCGACGAGCACGTCCGTCTTGCCGGCCATCGCGGCGTGGACGGCGTCGCGTGCGAGCTGGTCGCAGAAGACGGCATCCATCGCGTCGGCGGGGACGCCGCGGATCATGTAGCTCGGGTCGATGTACTTCAGCGTGAGCGGCAGGTGCGCGTCGGCGAAGTACTGCTCGATCCGGCCCTTGAGGTAGCTGCCGATGTCGAGCTCCTTCGCCGCGAAGCGCAGGTTCCCCGACGCGTCGCGCGGCGCGGTCAGGGTCTCCGGCCGTCCGAAGTTGCTCGCGAGGAGCTTGCCGCAGCCTTCCGCGACGACGAGCACGGCGTGGCCGCGCGCCTTCAGGCGTTCCTCGAGGTACTTCAAGAGACCGTAGGGACCGTCGAGCTCGAAGCGCACCTCGGGGACGAGGCAGACGTTCACGTCGTGGCTCGCGAGCGTCGCATGCGCGGCGATGAAGCCCGCCTCGCGCCCCATCAGCCGGACGAGGCCGATCCCGTTCAGCGCCGAGAGCGCTTCGGTGTGGGCGGCGTCGATCGCGATCTTCGCCATCGAGACCGCGGTCTCGAAGCCGAACGTCTTGTCGACGTAGGCGACGTCGTTGTCGATCGTCTTCGGGACGCCGACGACGGCGAGCTTCAGCCCGCGCCGGATCGCTTCTTCCGCGATGGCGTGGGCGGCGCGCATCGTCCCGTCGCCGCCGATCGTGAAGAGGATGTCGACGCCGAGCTCCTGGAGCGTGTCGACCATCGTGACCGCTTCGCGGCGGCCGCGCGAGGTCCCCAGCACGGTGCCACCGCGGCTGTGGATGTGACGCACTTCCTCCGGCCCGAGCTTCATCGGCTCGTGGCCACAGGTCGGATCGAGCCCTTCGAACCCGAACTTGATCCCGAGCACCTCCCGCACCCCGTACTTGTGGTGCATGTGGAGGACGATCGAGCGGATGACGTTGTTGATGCCGGGGCAGAGGCCGCCGGAGGTCACGATCGCGGCACGCACCTTCGAGGGATCGAAGAAGATGCACTCGCGCGGCCCCGCCTTCTCGAACGCCTGCGTCGGGTCGACGGTCTGGCCCGGCAGCATCTCGACGTCGAAGAGGATCCGCGTCCGGTCGTCGACGTAGTCGGGGACCTCGTCGCCCTTCAGCGTCGAGAGCCCGAGCGGAGACGGAAACGTCCGCGTGCCGAGGGTGCGGACGACCCACTCGGGGCTACGGCTCGGCGGTTTGGAGTCTCGTTCGTGCACGCCCCCGTCCTATCACAGGGCGTGCCGTGTGCCCCGTGGCGCGACCGTTGCACTCCTGGGGCAACGTGACGACGACTGCCATCCCCACCCTCCTCGAACGCGTGCCTCCGTGGGTCGCCGACGCGCTCGCGATCTCGAGCGTCGTCTTCTTCGTCGCCTCGCTCGTGGTCGTGCCGTGGCTGCTCGTCCGCCTGCCCGCAGACTACTTCCTGCGGCCGGCAAAGCGCCGTTCGCTCGTGGTCCACGCGGCCCGCAACATCTTCGGGATCTGCGTCGTCGCGCTCGGCGTCGTGCTGCTCGTGCTCCCCGGGCAGGGCATGCTGACCGTCCTCCTCGGCCTCTCCGTGCTCGACCTGCCCGTCAAGCAGCGCGTCCTCCGTCGCATCCTCTGCCAGCGGAACGTCCGCTCTGCCGTGCAGAAGCTGCGGGCGCGCGCACACCGGCCCCCGCTCCTCGTCCCGGACGCGGTCTGACCCGATCCGCGCCGCTGGCTCGAGCGTAGGCCTACAGAACGGCGCACGGCCGGGCTGAAAGCGCTTGATCACAGCCGCTCCGACACCGATTCTCTCGGGAGGGGCTGGTTGCCGCGCAGGCGCACGGCCGCAACGGCGGCGACTGTCGGGAGGATGCATGTCGCAGGGGTCGAAGGAACGTGACGCGTCGGAGCTCGAAGCTGGCTACACGGCCGGCCACCGGCTGTACGAGCTCGGAGGAATCGCGCTCACGACGATCACCGGCACGTGGCTGATCGTCCGCCTCGTGAAGAGCCCGACGCTGTCGGGATGGTGGGCGCCGCTCGCGGCGCTCGTCGGGATGCTCTTCGCCGACTTCATCTCCGGCTTCGTGCACTGGATGTTCGACACGTGGGGGGCGGTCGACACGCCCGTCGTCGGCAAGCTCGCGATCCGCACCTTCCGCCACCACCACGTCGATCAGAAGGCGATCACGCGCCACGACTTCATCGAGACGAACGGGCACAACATCGCGCTCTCCACGATCTGCGCGCTCTTCGGCGTCGCGTGGTGCGACCCGGCGAAGCCGACGCTGCTCGGTGTGTTCTTCGGGATGAGCGGCGCGTTCGCCATCGTGTTCGTCTCGATGACGAGCCAGATCCACAAGTGGGCACACCAGGACGAGCCCGCGCGCGTCATCCGCTGGCTCCAGCGCTGGCGCATCATCCTCTCGCCCGCGCACCACTCGGTGCACCACTCGGCACCGTACAACCGGAATTACTGCATCACGGTCGGCTGGATGAACGGGCCGCTCCGCGCGATCCGCTTCTTCGAGACGCTCGAGCGCGTGATCACGTCGGTCACCGGCGCGATCCCGCGCGCGGACGACATCGGCGAGGAAGCCGCGCTCGCGACGATCGAGGAGCTGCCCGAGGCCGAGGTCGAAGCCGCGACGACGCGGGTCGACTGACTACTTCACCGCGACCGTCAGCTCGACCTTCGGCGTCTCGATCTGGCAGTTCTCGGCGGAGCACACGCTCATCTTGTAGGTGCCGGAGACCTTCGCCTCGCCCGCCGACCTCGGACGGAAGCGCACCGTCATCGTCGCCGCCTTCTCGCCCTCCTCGCGGAAGTCGCCGGCCGCCTTCGAGAACGTGTTCGGGTCGTCCTTGCCGAGGAACGTCAGCGGCGGCGCGGGCTGCGCCACGAACTTGTACGGGTACTCCTTGTTCACGTGGTAGTCGCCGAGCGCCGAGAGGCGGATCGTCGCGACGCAGTCGGCGTCGGCCCGGCAGCCGGGCGTCGCGACGTCGAGCGCGAAGTTCTTCCCTTCGACGCGCGTGCTCGCCGGCGTGAGCGGCGCGGCGGCGGCGGACGCCGAGGGCTTTGCGGACGGAGCAGCGCTCGCCGACGCGGCCGCGCGCGGCGCCGAGGCGGACGCGCCCGGCGCGGCGCTCGCCACC
>JBDHVE010000017.1:0-81422 GCA_039809485.1 Polyangiaceae bacterium
CCGGCTCGCACGACGCGTAGCAGCGGCCCTTCGCGCACGCTTCGGCGCGCGCATGGACCGGCGCGCGGACGACGAGGCTCTCGCCTTGGACCGAGACGGCGAGGGGACCGCGATCGACCGTGAGGTGCAAGCTGCCGGCGATCCCGATGTCGCGATCGCGCTCCTCGGCGAGCCGTTTCGGGACACGGGCCTCGAGCTCGCGTCCGATCGTCGCGAGCGGCAGGGTGACGTGCGCGATCGCGCGCGAAGGCGCGATCGGCGGCGGCGGAGCGGCTTCGGCCGCGGGCTCGACCGCGACCCGGCAGACCGGCTCGCGCGCTTCGGGCGAGCCCGCTTCCGGCGTCCGGCCTCCGCACGCGACGAGCGCGAGGCCGAGCAGGAACGGCGCGCGGATGCCCGAGATCATCCCCCGAGCATCCACGAGCGCGGCGCCGGCCTCAACTCCGTCGTCGGCGACGCGCGATGCGGCTCGCGAGAAACGCGGTCGCGGCGACGAGCACGAAGCTGCCGCCGTCGTTGCGCATGCGCGTCGTGCGGCAGGCGCAAGAGCCGTCGCTGTCGTTGCTCGGCGTCGCGTTCGAGCCGCCGGCGCCCGGCACGTTCGCGCACGGGTCCCAGTTCGGATCGGAGAGCGTCGCCGTCTTGCGCTCGGGGGAAATCTGCTGCTGCGAAGACGCGGCTCCGAGCTTCAGGTCCTGATCGAGCGCCTGCACGGGCAGGTCGGCGCGGAGGCGCGTGATCCACGTGTCGCCGGTGTGGAGGCCGCGCGTCGTCACGTCGAGGTCGTCGAAGCCGTCACAGCCCTGCACCGTGACCCAGCACTGCGGGCTCGTGCGCGGCTTCGTCCCGGCATCGGTGACCGTGCCCGAGCTGCCGCCCGAAGCGTCCGGCGCCTCGCCCGCGTCGGCGCCGCCGTCCTCTTCACCGGTCGTGTCGGGATAGCCCTCGTCCGGCGAGCCGTCGGCGGGCGGGAGCTCGCTCGACTGCTCGGAGCACGGCACGCGTTGCGCGGGCCGCGAGATGCACTGCGACTGGTAAGCGAAGCGGAGGGTGGGGTTCGACTGCGTGCCGAAGTAGCTCCCGTACGTCTCGCCGAGGTCCTGCCGGATCGCCGCCTCGGTGAGCCAGGTGCGCCCGTCGTTGCTCGCGAGCGCGGCGGAGGCGAGGACGGAGAGGTTCGAGCGGTTGTTCGCGCCGTCCCACGTGAGCTTCGTCTCGTCGATCACGGCGCCGGGATAGTTCTTCGGCTCGTAACGGCCCTCCGAGATGACCCAGAGCGTGAGGCCGACGTGCGAGCCGATCCCGGCGGCGACCATCCGGAGCGGCAGCGTCGGGTCGGCGCCCGGGGTGACGACGCGGACGGGGCGCATCGCGCGGACGCCCTGGCCGGGGCGGAGCCGGAGCGCGATGAAGTCGAAGCCTTCTCGCGTGTACGCGTCGATGACCGGCGTGACCGTCTCCGGGATCGCGAAGCCGTTGTCCTTCAGCCACGTGTCGATGCTCGTCGCGCCGTTCTTCGCGCGGATCGTGACCGCCTGGTACGGCCCGACGACGGACTGCGAGACGACCTCGACGTCGCTGCCGGGTGCAGCGCCGGCGTCCGCGTACCCGCCGGAAGAGTACTCCGCGTCGTCCGCGCTGCTCAGCGACGAGCCGAAGGAGCCGCAACCGCCGCCGCCTCCTCCGCCGGACATCGGCGTCGCGGTGCCGCTTGCGCACGAGAAGTGCGGGCCGTCGACGCGCGACTGGGTCGCCGCATCGAGCGCGGTGAGGAACGCGTCGCGCGAGAGCTCGATCTTCGCGCCTTCGCGGACCGGGAGCACCCACGCGAACTCCTCGGGCGCGCCGGCGTAGCGGACTTGATCCCACAGGATCGTCTCCTTCGTGGAGACCTTGAGCGCCATCCGGTGATCGGTGATGACGCTCGCGCCGACCTCGGCCTGGGGATGGAAACATCCGCCGCAGGCGTCCGCATCGCGGGGCACGACGATCATGGAGAGGGCCGCAGCGGCGGTGCCTGCCGCGACACGCAGAATCGAAGAGGAAGAAGACGTCACGGGGGGACCCCCTACGTTTCGGATCCTCACACCGTATGATCGGGCCGCCATGCCCCGGGTCGTTCCAGCGGCGGCCGTGAGATCGGGATTCCGGCGAGAGGACAAGCCAAGTTTCCCGGAGCGGAGGCGCTCGTGTGCAGAGGCCGTGCCACGCTCCGAGGCTCGAGGCCTCGACGTTTTCTCGAAGATCAGGCGACGCGCAGCGACGACGGCGGCGGCGTGATGACGTGCTCGCCGCTGCCGTGACGGCGCGGCTGCTTCAGGGCGCAGCCGTCGAGCGTCGCGGCGAGCGCGAGACCCGACATCGTGAGGCGAAGCCGGAGCGCGTCGACGTGCCCTTCGGCGTGGAGGCGGGTGACGACCTCGCGGACGTCGGGCTTGCGGACACCGACCTCTTCCGCGAGCTCGTCGAGGCGGATGGCGCGTCCGCGCGACTGGGCATCGGCGAGGGCGACGAGGACATGGGCGGCGACAGAGCGGCTGAAGGCAGAAGTCATGATGGTCTCCGTTGACGTCGGCGAAGCGTCCGATTCGTTCGAAGCGAGACGCGTGTACTTCACAACCGGTGTAGGGTGCAAGCACCGATCCGCACACGCACGAAAAAAGTCTTGACCGCGGAGACCCCGTAAATCTCGATGCGGGCGCGATCGCCCGTCCGGAAGCGCTTCGGGACCCACTTCATTAAGTGATCGTGTCGCGGACGGCCCCACGGGGGGACGGATGATCCAGGTCGCGCTTGCGGTGACCGTCCGCGCTACACCGCGAGACACGCCGCCGCCGGCGCGCTAGAAAGGCCGCCATGTTCGGCAAGGCGAAGGACATCTACGCGAGCACGCTCCAGGAAATCCGCGAAGCCGGCCTCTTCAAGGAAGAGCGCATCATCACCACGCCGCAGGCGGCGGAGATCGGCGTCGGCGTCGGCACCGCGAGGCGCGACGTCCTCAACTTCTGCGCGAACAACTACCTCGGGCTCTCCTCGCACGCGAAGGTGATCGCGGCGGCGCACGCGGCGATCGACTCGCACGGCTTCGGGATGAGCTCGGTCCGCTTCATCTGCGGGACGCAGGATCTCCACCGGGACCTCGAGAAGAAGATCGCCTCGTTCTTCGGGACCGAGGACGCGATCCTCTACTCGTCCTGCTTCGACGCGAACGGTGGACTGTTCGAGACCCTACTCGGCGAAGAGGACGCGATCATCTCGGACGCGCTGAACCACGCGTCGATCATCGACGGGATCCGTCTCTGCAAGGCCGAGCGGCACCGCTACCCGAACGGCGACATGAAGGCGCTCGAGGAGGCCCTCCAGAAGACGCAGGGCAAGCGCCTCCGCATGGTCGCGACCGACGGCGTCTTCTCGATGGACGGCTACCTCGCGAAGCTCGACCAGATCTGCGACCTCGCCGAGAAGTACGACGCGATGGTGATGGTCGACGACTCGCACGCGAGCGGCTTCATCGGCAAGACGGGCCGTGGGACGCCCGAGCACTTCGGCGTCCAGAAGCGGATCGACGTGATGACGTCGACGCTCGGCAAGGCCCTCGGCGGCGCGGCCGGCGGCTTCACCACGGGCAAGCGCGAGATCGTCGAGCTGCTCCGCCAGCGCTCGCGTCCGTACCTCTTCTCGAACTCGATCGCGCCGGCGATCGCGGGCGCGTCGATCGCCGTCCTCGAGCTCCTCGGCAGCACGACCGAGCTCCGCGACCGCCTGATGGCGAACGCGCAGCGTTTCCGCGACGGCGTGACGAAGGCCGGCCTGAAGGTGAAGGAAGGCCAGACGCCGATCGTACCCGTCATGCTCGGCGACGCGAAGCTCGCGCAGGAGATGGCGAAGGCGCTCCTCGAGGAAGGCATCTACGTCATCGGCTTCTTCTATCCGGTCGTGCCGAAGGGCGAGGCGCGCATCCGCGTGCAGCTCTCGGCGCAGCACACGCCCGAGCAGATCGACCGCGCCGTCACGGCGTTCGCCACGGTGGGCAAGCGGCTCGGTGTCGTGAAGTCGTGAATCAGGGCACGCCGAGGTCGTGGTGCGCCTTGATCCGCGCCTCCGACAAGGGCTTGTCGTAGATCGCGACTTCGTCGAGCTCGCCGCCGTCGAAGCAGCCGGCGATCGATCCGTCCGTCCACAGACGACAGCCGATCGTCACCCAGTCGCCCGTGTCGGGCGCGGCGTTCGTCTGCACGACCGTGCCGAGCCGCACGGCGTCGAGATACGTGCGCACGTTCGTGCCGTCGTACACGACGACGACGTGCTGCCACGACCCGACGCCCATCTGGCGTGACGGAATCGGCGCATAGCGCACGAGGTCGATACCACCGTCGGGCGGCGAGCTCCAGACCTCGAACATCACGTTCCGCTCCGCGCCGGTCAGGAGAGACCAGCCTCGGCGCGGCTCCGGAGTGTCCTCCGTCGTGATGATCCACAGGTAGTCGACGAGGACGGTGGGGCGGAGCCACGTCTCGATCGTGAAGGCGGCATTGCCCGCGAAGCGGAAGTCCGCGGACGGCACCTTCAGGTAGCCGGGGCTTCCGGCCGGCACGCCGAACGCGGTGCTCCCCGCGACACCCGGGATCCCGCGCGTGGGCGTACCGGCCCACTCGGCTCGATAGCGGCCGGTCTCGTCCTTCGCGACTTCGTCGCTGCCTTCCTCGAATCGGAGGTAGAGGCGTGGAGCGTCGGCGAGGACGGCGCTCGCGTACGCGGCGCTGCGCTGCGTGTTGGCGTCGAGCGTCGGCGTCGCCGCGTCTGCGGGGCCTCCGCTGCTGCTCGCGCCCGACTCCGCCGCCTCGCCGTCCTTCTCGACGTAGACGACCTTCGTGTCGCCCTCGCTCAGGTCACCGAGCGACGTGAAGAGCGAGCACGCCGCGAGTGCGGACACGGCTCCGCATCCCACGAGCGCGCGGACGAGGACGCGACGAAGACTGCGCGAGCCCGGCATTCTCGGAGGATAGCCGAGAGTCGGAGGACCGACGTCGTGCGCGCGGGTCGACGGCTCGGACCCCGCTGCTATAGCCGCCCGACGACGGGGCGCGACGATGTGCTCCTTCGTGGGTCTCCTCACCGATGTCGCGCTCGCTCCTCCTTGCCATCGCGCTCTTCGCATTCCTGCCCGCGTGCTCGCTCGTGCTCGGCACGGACTTCGACGCCCGGGAGCGGCCTCCGGCCGAGCCTGCGATCGACGCGGCCGCGACCGAGCCGCTCCCGACATCCCCCGACGACGACGCTTCGGTCCCTGCTCCCGCGCGCAGCGAGCCGCCGCCTTCGGGGCCGCTGCCGGCGTGCGAATGGCAGACGGAGAAGTCGGGCGTGGCGACGGCCACATCCAGCGGCGGCGCGCTCACGATGCGCCTCACGACCGAGGGCGCGGGCTTCGCGCTGAAGGTGCCGGTCCCAGGCGACGGCGTCGCTTCCGTGATGCTCGAGAGCCTCACGCCCGGACGATCGGACTCCGAGAAGGCGGCCGTCACGCTGACGCTTCTCTGCCCTTCGAAGACGGTCTTCAGCATCGTCGCGTTCCGGACGGCAACGTCGAGCAGCGTCCTCGCGTCGAACGGGAACGTGTCCGGCGCGGTCGTCTACGATCCGAAGCTCCCCGTCCTCCTCGCCCTCACGCGGACGGGCGACGTGGTGAAGGCCACCGCGTCGCAGGGCTCGGCGGGGATCCTCACCGAGAAGACGTTCACCGCGTGCACCGGCCCGGCGAAGATCGGCATCCTCACCTCGGGGATCGCGGGGACGACGGCGGTCCTCCGCGGTTTCCACTACGAGCCGGTCTGCGAGGACCTCTTCACGACCGAGCGGACCTTCTGAGCGAAACGCGCGTATCCTCCTCTCCTTCGTAGGAGGGACCCATGAGCAGCAACGCGTACGCGACGACGAACACGTTCCTGAAGCGCGCGATGGACGCGCTCCAGATCGACCCGACCTACGAGACGCTGCTCCTCACACCGCGACGCGAAGTGCGCGTCGAGCTCTCGATCCGGATGGACGACGGCACGATCGGCAACTTCATCGGCTACCGCGTGCAACATGACAACGCACGCGGGCCGTACAAGGGCGGCCTCCGCTACCACCCCGAGGTCGACATCGACGAAGTGCGCTCGCTCGCGAGCCTGATGACGTGGAAGACCGCCGTCGTCGACGTGCCGTTCGGCGGCGCGAAGGGCGGGATCCAGGTCGATCCCTCGAAGCTGACCGCCTTCGAGCTCGAGCGACTGACACGGCGCTTCGTCGATCAGATCCACGACGTCATCGGCCCGCTCACGGACATCCCGGCGCCGGACGTCAACACGAGCGCGACGGTGATGGGCTGGTTCTTCGACCAGTACTCGAACTACCACGGCTTCGCGCCCGGGGTCGTGACCGGGAAGCCGGTTTCACTCCACGGATCACTTGGTCGCGAGGCCGCGACCGGGCGCGGCTGCCTCTTCGCGATCCGCGAGGTCCTCGCCGCCGACGGGAAGAAGCTCGCCGGGACGCGGTTCGCCGTGCAGGGCTTCGGCAACGTCGGCAGCTGGTTCGCGCGGCTCGCGCATGCCGAAGGCGCCGTCATCGTCGCCGCGAGCGACGTGAAGGGCGGCGTCTACTCCGCCTCCGGCCTCGACATCCCGAAGCTCGTCGAGCACGTGAAGACGACCGGCACCGTCGTCGGTTTCCCGGGCTCGACCTCGATCACGAACGCCGAAGTGCTCGCCGCCGACTGCGACGTGCTCGTGCCCGCCGCGCTCGGTCACGTCATCGACGCGAAGGTTGCGCGCGAGATCCGCGCGAAGTACGTGCTCGAGGCCGCGAACGGTCCGTGCACCCTCGAGGGCGCCGACGTCCTCGACGAGCGCGGCATCGTCGTCCTCCCCGACATCTGGGCGAACGCGGGCGGCGTCACCGTGAGCTACTTCGAATGGACCCAGAACCTCCAGCAGATGCGCTGGACCGACGCGCGCGTGAACGAGCTGCTCGAGCAGCACATGGTCGGTGCCCACGAGCACATCCGCGCGATGATGCAGCGCCTCGGCTGCTCGATGCGCACGGCCGCCTTCGCGCTCGCGGTCGAGCGGGTGAAAGCGGCGACCGACCTGCGTGGCCTCGGCTGACCGGGGGGCGCTCACACTCCGGCATGGGGGCACGCGGCGTCGGGGCCGGGGTGGAGGCTCGGCTCCCTTCGCAACGGCGCGCACTTCCACGCTGTGACCTCCTCTCGGCGGGGCCTCCCCCCCGAACCAACCGATTCGACCGGCCAGGTCCTGCCGAGCGATGCGAGGTCGATCCGACCTGACGACATGGTTCGGGGCCCCCGAGTAGGTCGGCCCCTCGCTAGGTCGATCCGACCTGCGAGCTCGTGCCGCGCGCCTCCATGCTCGGTCGCCGAGCCTCCACCCCGTCCCCTCTCCTCGCGGCTCTGGGGGGCCTACGTTCCCGCTCCTCTTTCGTCAGTCGTCCGGTCACCCGTGGCGGACGAGGTCGTCGAGGATCGCGTCCGACTGCTTCTTCGCCCACGAGGCGAAGTCTTTCATGAAGTCCGCCACGACGCGGAAGCGCGCGATCACGGCCGCGCGGTCGCCCATCGCGACCGCGCGCGCGAAGTGGGCCGCTTCCTGCTCGAACACGTGCGAGAGGCGCGCCGCCTCCGGGTTCACGGTGAGGATGTCGGCGTAGAGCTCGCCGCGTTGGGAGAACATGCGGCCGATCATCGCGAGCTCGGTCCGGTAGATCGGGCTCGCGAACTGGAGGCTCCGTCCGAGGTTCGCTTTCAGGCGCTCGAGGACGGAGCCGAGCACCATCGTCTTCTCGTGGACGAGGACCTGGATGAGCGCCATCTGCGCGTCGTGCTCCTCCGCCGTCGCCTCGATCGTCTCGGCGCCGAACGCCTCGAAGAGCTTCTTCACCCGCTGGAAGCCCGCCTCGCCGCGGCCGCGGCAGAGGACGACCTTCTGCCGGTCGAAGTCGACGCCGTGCGGACCGAACATCGGGTGCGTCCCGACGACCTCGACGCCCTCCGGCGCGGCGGCGAGCATCGCGGCGAGGGGAGGGCCCTTGATCGACGTGACGTCGACCAGCACGGAGCCGGGACGGACGTGCGGCGCCACCTTCGCGATCACCTCGACGGTGACGTCGATCGGCACCGCGACGATGACGAGGTCGCTCCGCGCCGCGACCTCCTCGGCCGGCGCTCCCTCGCCGAGGCCCATCGTCTCGACCGGGTAGCCGCCGGCGAAGAAGACGCGGGCGAGGAAGGCGCCCATCCCCTGCGTGCCGCCGATGATGCCGATCCGGAAGTGGTCGCGACGCGCATGGAGGAACCGGCGTTGCTCGGCGCGGGATGCGGCGAAGAGGCACCCGAAGAGGTCGCGCACGAGGTCGTCGGGGACGCCGACGTCGCGTGCGCGCGACACGAGGTCGTCGAGGTGGGCGCCTTCGCGCTCGCGATCGAAGGACGGCAGCCCCTTCTCCGCCTTCACGCGCGCGACTTCGCGGATGAGGCGCATGCGCTCGGCGACGAGCGCGACGAGCTCCTGATCCTTCGCCGCGAGCGCGTCGCGGACGGACGCGAGCTCCGGGACGGGCGAGGAAGGCGAGGAGGCAGCGGTCGCGCTCGGGGGGGACGACGACATGCGGCCACTATAGAGCTGCCGCCGCGAGCGTGACAGACTCGCGCGCCCCGACGTGAACGTGATCGAGCTCGACGAACACCTCTTCCGCGCGCTCCACGACCGCTTCTCGGTCGGCGGATGGCTCGTGCTCATGAGCACGCTGACCGTGCTCGGGAGCGGGTGGGGCGCGGCCTTCGTGCTGCCGTTCCTCGCGCGGCCGCGGACGCGGCGCTTCGGTGCGGTGCTCGCGGTGGTGCTCGCGGTCACCGCGACGATCGTGTTCCTCCTCAAGCACCTCGTGCGCCGCAAGCGGCCCTACCTCGCGCTCGCCGGCGTGCGTGCGGTGGCGTTCGAGGCGCCGACGGACTTCTCGTTCCCGAGCGGGCACGCGTCCGGCAGCTTCGCGTTCGCAGCATTCATCGCCTACGTGCTCGTGCGCTCGCCGGTGACGGGCGGCGGCGCGTGGCGCTGGGCGGTGGCGGTGCTCTTGTTCGCCCTCGCCGCGTGCGTCGGGCTCTCGCGGATTGCGCTCGGCGTGCACTTCCCGGGCGACGTCCTCGCCGGCGCGGCGCTCGGGACCTCGATGGGCGTCATCGGCGCGCGGTGGCATCTCGCACGCGTGCATCCGCGCGTGTGACTGCGAGCAACACGACCGACGCATGCGAGCGACAGGCGGATCGCCTCGCCATGGCGCGGCGCCGAGCGTGCATCCGAATCGGGGAAGGATCGCCGCGCACGTCCGTTGCAGACGGCGAGCCCATGACCTTCCTTCGAACCCTCTTCGCTTCACTCCTCCTCCTCGGTCCTCTCCTCGCCGCCTGCTCGGACGACGACGTCCCGGCGACGTCGCTCGTCGACGTCGGCGCGCCGCTCGCGGCCGAGGCCGAGACCGTCTGCGTCGCGACCGCGCAGAGCGCGTGCACGCGCGTCGATGCGTGCTCGCCTCCGCTCATGGCGTACGCGTTCGGAGACCGCACCCGCTGCGAGCGTGAGGTGCTCGACGCATGTCGCAAGCGCTACCACGGCGAAGCACGCGACCCGCGACCCGCTGCCTGCGATTACGCGAAGGACAGCTGCGAGAGCGTCCTCGAGACCGTCGCCTGGTCTTCCTTCGCCGCCGATCGCGGCCGCGGCAGCGCGCTCGTCGCGCTCTGCTCGCCGACCCCGGGACGGCTCGCGGCCGGCGAGCGGTGCGTCTCGGACGGTGACTGCACGACCGGGCTCTGCGCCGGGAGCAGCGGCTCGTGCAGCACGTGCCAGGAGCGTCGCGCGGAAGGTGCAACCTGCACGGGTCACGACTGTGCCGCCGGCCTCCGGTGCTCGGTGCTCGAGAAGAAGTGCGAGCGCGCGACGGCGAAGCTCGGCGAGGCGTGCGACGAGACGCGCACGTGCGAGGGCGACGACATCTCGACGAAGTGCAGAAGCGGCGTGTGCGTCGCGCGCGGCCTCGCGGGGGCGGCCTGTGGCGAGGGCACGGCGGGCTGCGATCTGGGACGCGGCTTCGCCTGCAACCGCGCCGGGGTCTGCGAAGCGATCCCGCTCCCTGCAGCCGGCGAGAGCTGTGCGGCGGCCGGCACCCTGAACCTCGCCCTCTGCCGAGGCGGCGCCGAGTGCGGCCGTACCGGCGTCTGCGAGGCGCGCGCCGGAAGCGGCGAGGCGTGCGGTACGGAGACTCGTTGCCGCACTCCGTATACCTGCTTCGAAGGGACGTGCCGGCTGATGAGCGAGCGCCGACGGGGGTGCTGAGCGAGCTGAGCACATGACCGCACACGCGAGGTGACCTTGGCCCGGTTCGGGTGGGCCGGTAATGTTGAAGGCAGCATCCTTGTCTTCTTCCCTCGCCGACGCCACCAAAGGGCTCCCGCGCACCGGTGAGGTGCTGCTCGGGAGGTACAGGATCGATCGGTACCTCGCGCACGGAGGGATGGGGGTCGTCGCGTCCGCGCGGCACGTCGATCTCGACGAGCCCGTCGCGCTGAAGTTCCTCCGGCCCGATCTCCTCGCGTTCCCCGGTGCCGACGAGCTCGCCGCGCGCTTCCTCCGCGAAGCGCGCGCGACGATCAAGATCCGGAGCGAGCACGTCACGCGCATCTTCGACGTCGCGACGACGCCGCAGGGCGTGCCGTTCATGGTGATGGAGCTGCTCGAGGGCGAGGACCTCGACGCGCTCCTCGAGCGACAAGGCCCGCTCTCCGTCGAGTACGCGGTCGAAGTCATGCTCCAGGCGATCGAGGGGCTCGCGGCCGCCCACGCGCTCGGGATGGTGCATCGCGACTTCAAGCCGGCGAACGTGTTCCTCGGCAAGAACCTCGACGGCTCGCTGTCGGTGAAGGTCCTCGATTTCGGAATCGCGAAGCTCGTCGACGCAGGGCTCGTCCCCGGGCAGGACGGCGGCATGACCGCGACGAACCACGTGATGGGCTCGCCGCGGTACATGGCGCCGGAGCAGATGCGGTCCGCGCGCGACATCGACGCGCGGGCGGACGTCTGGGCCGTCGGCACGACCCTTTACGAGCTGCTCACGTGCGACGGCCCGTTCGAGGGCGAGAACATCCCTCAGATCTGCGCGTCGATCATCCAGGACGCGCCGAAGCCGATCCGCGCGCGTCGCGAGGACGTCCCGGAAGGTCTCGTCGCGGCGATCGAGCGATGCCTCGGGAAGACGCCCGAGCTCCGGTTCCAGGACGTCGCGGCGGTCGCGGAGGCCATCGCGCCGTTCGGGCCGCAGCCCGGATCGACCGCGAGCGCCGCGCGCACGCGCCGTTTGATCACGCTCGCGCAGAGCTCACCGCGCGGCGTCCTCGGGTCCGTCCCGGACCGCGGGTCGGGAGCGAGCTTCGCGCCCCCGCCACGGCCGGCGAGTCAGCCGGAGCTGCCGATCGTCCCGATCGTGCCGATCGTGAAGCCACCGCCCGCGGCCACCGTCGCTTCGAGCGCGAAGCAGCTCGGGGAGACGTCCGGCTCGTGGGCGCACGGCGCCGCCGGGCTTCCGCCGAAGCGGAAGGCGGGCGCGCTGATCGGGATGCTCGTCGCGTTCTCGGCCGTCCTCGTCGTCGGGGCCGCGCTCTTCCTCCACTTCCAGCCCGAGGATCGCGCCCGCGCCGCGGGCGGTGTCGTCGCGACGCCGAGCGCGCTCGCTCCGACGCGTGTCGAGCCTGCGCCGGAGGTGCCACCGCCCCCCGCGGAGACGGTGACGATCTCCGCCGAGCCGGTCGCTTCGACGCCCCCGCCGCGCGCGCCGTCGCCTGCGAAGGCCGCGTCGCCGCCGAGCCCGCCGAAGCACGAGGTCGCGCTGCGACCCGCTTCGCCGCCGCCCGTGGTCACGCCGCCGCCCGCGGTCACGCCGCCGCCCGCGGCTCCGCCTGCCACCACGAAATCGGGAGGACTCTGGGATGACCGGAAGTGAGCGCGTCGTCCGCGCGGTCGCGGCCGTCCTCGTCGCATCCGTGATCGGCCTCGCTCCGTCGCGCGCCGCCGCCGACGACGCGGCCGCGTCCGCCGAGGCCTTGTTCCAGGATGCGAAACGTCTCTCCGAGGCCGGTGACTACGCCCACGCGTGCCCGAAGCTCGAGGAGAGCCAGCGGCTCGACCCCGGGATGGGCACCCTCTTCCGCCTCGCCGACTGCTACGAGCACGTCGGACGTACCGCGAGCGCGTGGGCGGCGTTCCGAGAGGTCGCCGCGTCCGCGAAGAACGCGAACCAGCAGGCGCGCGCGGAGGACGCGAAGAAGCGTGCCGACGCGCTCGAGCCGAACCTCGCGCGCTGCGAGATCAAGGTCGCGCAGCCCGACACGCCCGGCCTCGTCGTGAAGCGCGGCAACGTCGACGTCGGCCGTGCGACGTGGAACGCGCCGCTCCCCGTCGATCCGGGCGAGGTCGTCGTCACCGCGTCGGCGCCGGGGCGGAAGCCCGTCCGCCTCACGGCGCAGGCCGCGCCGAGGACGGTCGCCCAGATCGAGGTGCCGGCGCTCGAGGTGCTCCCGCCCTCCGAGGCGAAGCAGAACGAGGAGGGGCTCACGCCGCGCGTGCGCGACCGCACCGAGGGCGAGGAGGGCAGGACGCAGCGCATGGTGGCGCTCGGCGTCGGCGGCGCCGGCGCGGTCGGTCTCGTCGTCGGCTCGATCTTCGGCATCGTCTCGATCGGCAAGAAGAGCGACGCCGACGGCCACTGCGACGCCGCGAACGTCTGCGACGACGAAGGCCTCGGCCTCCGCAAGGACGCGATCTCGGCCGGCAACGTCTCCACCGTCGCGTTCGTCGTCGGCGGCGTGCTCGTCGCCGGTGGCGCCGCGCTCTGGTTCACCGCGCCGAAGCGCGCGTCGACCGTCGGCCGCCTCGCACCACGTGTCGGGCTCGTGCCGCGCGGCGCCGGAGCCGGCCTGATCGTGGAGATGCCGTGATGAACCGTGTCTGGCGATTCGGCGCGAGCAGCGCGTTCGCGATGGCCGTCTCGCTCGCGGGCTGCAACGCGATCCTCGGCAATGAAGAAGGAACCCCGCGCGCGAGCGTCGCGGACGGCGGTGGGCTCGAGGCTGCTGCCGGCGACGCCGCGCCCTCGACTCCGCCCGCGCCGACCTGCGCGAGCGGCGAGCGACTCTGCTTCGGCGCCTGCAGCAACGTGAAGGACCCGACCGTCGGATGCTCGGCGGCCGACTGCGTCGCGTGCGACCCGAAGAACGCGTCGGGGCCGAAGTGTGTCGGCGCGACCGGCGGCTTCTCGTGCGCGTACGAGAGCTGCGCCGCGGCGTTCCTCGACTGCGACGGCGACAAGGCGAACGGCTGCGAAGCGCCAAAGAACGACAAGAGCCACTGCGGCGCGTGCACGACGAAGTGCGAAGGCGGCACGCCGCTCTGCGCGCCGGACGGCGCCGGCGGGTTCACGTGCGCCGCCGCGTGCCCCGGCACGACGACCAACTGCGCCGACGCGTGTGTCGACACGATGTCCGACGTCCTCAACTGCGGAGGATGTGGCAAGCAGTGCTCGAAGCCGGGCGCGTCCGCGACGTGCAAAGACGGCAAGTGCGATTACATCTGCAACGCCGGCACGAAGCGCGATTGCGGCACGCAGTGCGTCTCGGCCGCCGACCCGAAGTACTGCAACAACTGCCAGCCGTGCCCGGCGCTGCCCGGCACCGTTCCGTCGTGCAAGTCGAACGGGTGCGTCTACGCGTGCGAGAACGGACGCTACGACTGCGACAACAACCTGTCGAACGGCTGCGAGTCGACGAAGGCGTGCTCGACCGGCATCCTCTGCAACGGCGTGCAGTGCAAGCCCGACCAGACCTGCTGCAATTTGTTGTGCGTCGCGGCCGGCTCGCCCTGTCTCGTGAACTTATGAGCGTGCGGCTTCAGTGCCGCACGCGGACCGGCGTCGGACGGATGTTGTCCGTCGTGCCGTCGCCGAGCTGACCGCGCTTGTTGTCGCCCCAGCACCCGATCCAGCCTTCCGCGAAGACGGTGCACGACTGGTTGCCGGCGGCGACGAGCGCCTTCGGGTTCTGGAGCTCCTGCACGATCGAAGGTCCCGTCGCGCCGTCGCCGTAGCTGCCGTTGCCGAGCTGGCCGCGCTTGTTCTCGCCCCAGCAGGTGATCTTCCCGTCGCCGCCGAGCGCGCACGCGTGGTTCCAGCCGACGCGGAGCTGCTTCGCGTCCTTGATCCCGGCGACCTCGCCCTTCCACAGGTTCCCGAAGCAGGTGACCGTGCCGCCCTCGAGCAGCGCGCAGAGGCTCGTCTTGTTCTTCGCGAAGTCGGGGTCGTCGGGCGGGACGTTCAGGCCGGTGCTCGCGCCGATGTCGACCGCGCCGGAGAGACCGGGGACCTGCTCCGGCGACGGGTGGCCTTCGTCCGTCGTCCCGAGCTGACCGTAGTTGTTGACGCCCCAGCAGAAGACCTCGCCGGACTTCTTCCGCGCGCACGTGAAGCCGTGGCCCGCGGTGAGCTGCGCGACGTCGGCGAGGTTCTGCGCCTTGACCGGCACCGCCGTCGGCGTGAACGTCCCGTCGCCGACCTCGCCGTAGCTGTTCGAGCCCCAGCAATACACTTCGCCGCGCGCGAGCGCGCACGTGTGCGAGATCGAGATCGCGACCTGCTCGACCCCAGAGAGGCCGTCGATCTTCTTCGGCGCCATCGCGCCCGGCAGCGTCGAGTACGGATTCGCGCTCTGGTCCGCGCCCCAGCACCAGAGCTCGCCGGAGCTGTTCGCGGCGCAGTAGTTGTAGCCGCCGCCGTAGATCGCGCTCACGTCCTTCAGGTCCTTCACGCGCTGCGGGAAGGGGTCGCCGTCGACGGGCTCGCCGCGACCGAGCGTGCCCATCACGCCGCCGCCGTAGCAAGCGACGGTCTTGTCGGCGAGCAGGACGCACGCGCTGAGCGTGCCCATCGCCATCGACGTGACGACGCACGGTCCGCCTCCGCAGTCGAGCTTCGGACCCGGCCCCGTCGGCTGCGTCGGCCCCGGCGTCGTCGGTCCACCCGAGGCGCCGAAGTTGTTCTCGCCGCTCTCGCTCGGCGAGCCGGCTTCGCCGCTGCACGCGCACAGCAACAGCAGCGAAATCCCGTACGACAGAACCGACGTTCGTGCGCCAGAGCCCATCGCGTGGGGGAGCAGCAACGTGCATGCCCTCGGCGCACGTCCTTCGCACGGGTGAGAACGCCGTAGATCCGAGGAGGTGCGCACGGTCTCGCACACGGTTCCCGCAGCCCTCGCGTGGGCCGTGCGTGATCCACTCCGGAGGACCACTGCGCGCGCGCACCGCGCGGATGCGCGCGCGCAGGGTTCATGGCGTGCGTGCTCACGAGATCACGAGGGTTTTTTCCGCGCGGTCCTGGAATGTCGGCTGCAGTCGGGCCCGCCCATGTCGACCCGGCATGTCCCCACCACCACCCTCCTCACGTGCGCTGCTCTCCTCACGACGTTCGCCGTCACGGACAGCGCGCATGCTCTTCCCACCGGCGCGCTCGACCCCGCCGAGCCCGTCGAGACGGCTCCCGAAGACGGGCCCGTCTTCACCCGGCCACCGAGGCCCGTCATCACGTGCGCGGCGCCGACGCTCGCGCAGTGCCAGGACCCGGTCTACCTCTCCTCGGTCTGCGGTCGTCAGAACCGGACGCCCTGCGGTGAGCTCGTCGCCCCGATCTACCGGAACGAGGTCCGCGCGATCACGGAGACGACCCCGATCCTGAAGGGCGCTCCCGGCAGCGAGACGATCGCCATCGCGAAGAAGCTGTCGCCGATCGCGATGCCACAGGCGAAGCCGACGTTCGGCACGTTCTCGTTCGCGACCGTCGCGCAGGCCAGCCGGCTCCAGCTGCCGTCGGCGGAGACGGCGAACCTCGACCCGCAGCACCCGGACTACGAGGCGAACGCCGCCGTCGTCGCGTCGTGCCAGGAGTACGCGTACGAGAGCCTCTACGACCACGAGCGGTTCGCCGAAGCGGCCGACACGTGTGGCTCGAACGCCGAGTGCGTCTACCAGCTCTCGCTGCGCACGACGACGCCGGGCCTGAAGACGACGATGCTGAAGAAGAACGGCCAGCCGATGGAGTGGCAGGTCGTCCGTCCCGGCCCCTACTCGGTGATCAAGAACGCGTTCTTCGCGACCGGCGCCGCGGCGCTCACGGTCGGCGCCTCGTACCTTCGCAGCCACCCCGAGTACGCGACGTCGGCGGCGTTCCGCGCGAAGGCGGAGGCGATCATCGCGCACGTCGAGGGCACGCCGAAGATCAACGAGCCCTCCGAGCTCGACTGGCATCGCAAGATGCACGCGGCCTTCGCGGCGAGCCCGATCACCGCCTCGGAGAGCGCGTCGGTCCGGCAGCGGACCGACGCGTACCGCGACGCGACGACGACCGCGGCCGGCGCGAGGTTCGCGATCGCGATGCTCGAGGCCGTCATCCCCGGCCAGTCCGGCGACACACGGACGACCTCCGAGGCGCTCCTCGCGCAGTACAAGGCGCAGCACGCGCAGGCGCTCGACCGGATGGCGGACCTCCTCTTCGCCGAGTGGGACCGCACGTCACCGACGACCGGCACGGTCGACCACGGGTGCTTGAACCGCGCTTCGGTGAAGTGTGATTGGTCCCCGCAGCGCTTCGTCGCGCGATATGCCAGCCACAACCGCGGTCTCGGCGAGAAGCTCTTCTCGGCGTGCGTCACGGCGACGGCCGGGAACTTCGCCCGCGTGCCTGCTTCGTACCTCACGAGCACCGACGCGCTCGCGACGTGGATCGCGGCGCAGGAGCTCCCGAAGCTCGGGACGGAGATCGTCGGCGAGCGCACGAGCGACGGCGACGAGTGGGGCGACCGGAGCTGGTTCGCGGCGGGCTACGGCTACGACGCGGGCTGGCAGGTCTCGGTCGAGCGGCAGGCGGGCACGAACCGGATCTGCAAGCTGAAGGGCAACGCCTACGCGCAGGCGAACGCGTCGGCCTGGGCGCTCGGTCAAGAGGTGCCCGTCCTCGACACGCGCCACAAGCTGAGCGTCCGCGAGAGCGGCGACAACCTGTCCTTCCACTCGCACCTGCGCGTGCTCGGCGAGGACATCTACTCGCCCGTCGACTACAGCGGCACGGCCCCGAGCTACACGCCGCTCGACAAGAACCCGACCAAGACGCTCGCGCAGCGCACGTACACGAAGTGGCTCTCGATCGCCGGCGTGCAGGTGAAGCTCCAGGCGAAGGCCGAGGTGAAGGCGGGCGCCGAGCTGAAGGCGAAGGCGACCGCGGCTTCCGGGTGCAACCCGGACAACCTCGCCTACGACGCGATGGTCAGCGCACGTCCGTGGCTCGACTTCCACGTCGTCCCCGAGGTGTCGGTCGGCGTGGGCCTGATCCAGGCGGGCGTCCGCGGCGACGTCGATCTCGTCGACGTGTCGGCGCCGGCCTACGGCAGCGTCCGGCTCGTCGGCGGGGTGAACGACCTCACGCTCCAGATGCGCACGAACGCGAGCGTCGACCTCGACATGTTGAAGGGCGACATCGACGTCTTCCTCGAGAGCTGCGTGCCGTACGTGGGCTGCGCCGATCTCGCCTCGAAGCAGATCTACTCGTGGGACGGCTACTCCTGGCACTTCCCGCTCTTCGCGTACTCGAAGGACGTGAAGATGACGGTCTTCGATGCCGCGACGAAGCCGAGCATCACGACGCGCCCGATCGGGACGATCGGCACGATCGGCACGGTCGGTCTCCTCCAGCCCTGATCCACCTCCGAGAAGAGAGAAGAGAGAGCCCGTCATGCGTCGCCGAACCGTCGTCCTCGTCGCCTCCGCCCTCGCCGCGCTCACCGCGCTCGTCGCGCTCGCGTTCGTCCGCTTCCGTCCACGTGACGCGACGTCGTCATCGCTCGCGGTGCCGGCGCCCGGGAGGCAGGCGGTCCTCCACGTGACGTGGCACGAAGCGTCCACCGCGCGCCTCCCCGGAGGACAGTCCGAGGGCGACGGGACGCTGACGGGCGAGCTCGATCTCGAGGCCGATCTCGTCCTCGCGCGCGAGCAGACGACCGACGACCGGGATGCCGTCCGCGCCGAGCTCCGCGACGTGCGCACGTCGCGCGTCGTGGTCTCGGGGCAGGAGGTGCTCGCGACCGGCGAGGCGGGCGCGAAGGCGCTCGGCGGGAAGGCGATCCACTTCGTGATCGAAGAGGGGAAAGTCGCGCGCGTCCTCGTCGATCGCGATGCGTCGTCGCTCGCCGTGCAGCTCACCGAGAACGTCGCACGGCAGGTGCTGCTCGCGCGTCCGACCGGCGACGCGTTCGAGCGCGAGGAGCAGACGCCGGCCGGGGTGCTCCGCGTCCGCTACGAGCGAGCGGGCGACGCGCATCGGCGCAACGTCGTCGGTGCGGTGTCCCTCGCGAACCTCCCCGACACCTGCACGGCGCCGTGCGTCGTGTCGGCCCGCGGCGAAGGGGAGGTGCGGTTCACGGACGACGATGCGGTCGCGTTCCTCTCCGAGAAACGCGAGCTCCGCGCCGGCGTCCCGGGCGCACCGGCGATGGTGGACGGGAAGGCTTCGTTCGAGGCGAAGCGCGTCGCCGACGGCGACGTCGCGCTCGCGAAGCTCGACACGTCGGCGCTCGCGTCGAAGCTGCCCGGCGAGGTCTTCGAGAACGAGGCGGACAAGCACGCGTCGCTCGCGCGGCTCGCCGAGGGAGCTTCGATCGAGGACGTCCTCGCCGGGATCGCGACGCGCGCCGCCGGTGGCTCGATCCCGAAGGGATGGCTCGTCCGCTCGACCGCGTTCCTCGAGCTCCACCCCGAGGCGCTCGGCGAGGTGGCGATCCGGTTCGAGGACGACGCGCTCGGCGCCGAAGGCCGGCTCGCCGTCCTCGATCTCCTCGCCGCGACCGGCGGCGACGCCGCGCAGGCCGCGCTCGTCCGCACGCTCGGCAGCGCCGTCGCGCGGCAGGACGAGGCGCGGCTCGCCTTCGTGCAGCGGCTCGTCCTCGTCGACGCGCCGAACGAGACGACGTCGCGCGCGGTGCGGGCCCGCCTCGAGGAGAGCCGCATCGCGGGCGACGACGAGATGGCGTACGCAGAAGCGCACGTCCTCGGCGCCGTCGCGGGACGGCTCCGCGCACGCGGCGCGAAGACGGAGGCGAAGGCGGGTGTCGATGCGCTCGCGGAGGCGCTCGACGCCGCGAAGTCGCCCGCCGCCCGCGCGGCCTACCTCGCCGCGCTCGGCAACGCCGGCGATCCCGCCCAGGTCGCGCGGATCACGAAGCACGCGCGGCACGAGGACCCGAGCGTCCGGCGCGCGGCGGCGGCGGCGCTCCGGAAGACGAAGACGCCGGAGGCGCGGAGCACGCTCCTCGACCTCGCGAAGGACACGAACGAAGAGGTCCAGGTCGCGGCGCTCGACGCGTTCGCCGTCCACCCGCTCGAGAGCGAAGAAGTGCGGGACCTCTCCCGCGTCCTCGACGCGCCCGCGCTCGGCGGCGAGGCGACGAGCACGCTCGTCACACTCCTCCTGCGGCAGGGGTCTCCCGGTGCCGACGTGCGCGATGCCCTCGCGCACGTGCTCGAACGCACCGAGGACCCTCGCCTCGCGGCAAGGATCCGGTTCGCGCTCGGGGTCGCGAGCAACGCGAACTGACCTCGGCTATCCTGCCGCCCATGCGCTGGCAGGGCGAGACCACCCGCGAGGGATCGATGCCCTCACGGAAGACGACGGACGAGACGAAGGCCGAGGCCCTCGCGCTCGTCGTCGTGTGGGCGCCTCGCGATGCGAGCAGGCTCGGTGAGGTGCTGTTCCCGAGGACCGGCGCCTGCTTCGGGCGGGGGCCGGTCGAGGACGAGGACGGCGAGCGCGTCGGCCTCGTGCGGCAGCGGCCGAAGAAGAACGTCGAGGCTGCGCCGATCGAAGAGCCGTTCCTCTCGCGCAAGCATCTCGAGCTCGCGGTGGACGAGGACGCGATCGAGGTGAAGGTCGTCGGACGGCGACCCCTCCGCGTCGGGGAAGCGACGATGAACGTCGCGACCGTCCGCGAGGGTGACCTCGTCGAGATCGAGGGGCTCTACGGCTTCTTGTGCGTGCGGCGTCCGCTCGTCCTCCCCGACGGCGGCGCCGAGCTCACGCCGAAGACGTTCGGGCACGCCGACGCGCAGGGCATCGTCGGAGAGAGCGCCGCGGCGTGGGCGCTCCGCGCGCAGGTCGCGTTCTTCGGAAAGCGGAACGCGCACGTCCTCGTCACCGGCGCGAGCGGGACGGGCAAGGAGCTCGTCGCGCAAGCGATCCATCGCCTGTCTTCGCGCGCACGCAAGGAGCTCGTCGCGCGCAACGCGGCGACCTTCCCGAGCGGGCTCATCGACGCGGAGCTCTTCGGCAACCTCCAGAACTATCCGAACGCGGGGATGCCGGAGCGCCCGGGGCTCGTCGGACAAGCCGACGGCGGGACCCTCTTCCTCGACGAGATCGGCGAGCTCCCGAGCGAGCTCCAGGCGCACTTGCTCCGCGTGCTCGACGGCGGCGAGTACCAGCGGCTCGGCGACAGCAAGCGACGCGTCGCGGACATCCGGCTCGTCGCCGCGACGAACCGCAGCGCGGAGGAGCTGAAGGAGGACCTCGCCGCGCGCCTCGCGCTCCGGATCCACATCCCTGGCCTCGACGAGCGGCGCGAGGACGTGACGCTCCTCGCGCGTCATCTCCTGCTCCGCACGGCGGTGCGCGATCCGCAGCTGGGCGCGGCGTTCTTCGACGACTGGGACGGCAAGACCGGCGAGCCGCGGCTCGGCGCCGACCTCGCCCGCGCGCTCACGCTCCACGCGTGGACGACGCACACGCGCGAGCTCGAGTCGATCCTGCTCCGCGCGGCCGCCTCGAGCCGCGGCGAGGTCCTCGAGCTCACGGACGACGTGCGCAAACTGATCAAGATCCCGGTGAAGGAGACCGCCGAGGTCACCGCCGAAGACATCCGCCAGGCGCTCGCGCGCCACGGAGGCGTGAAGGACAAGGCGTGGCGTGATCTGCGCCTCCCGAGCCGTCACGCGCTGCATCGACTGATGAAGAAGCTGGGAGTGCCCGACTGAGACGTCACGGCGTCGGTGCCGAGCCAGAAGGCCGGAGCGAGCTGCGAGCGTACTGCCAACGGGTGACTTGGCCCCGCTCCCCTCACGCGTTAATGAGGATGCGCGCGCGCATCCCCTTCGTGCGCGCGCGCGCGGTGCGACGCGAAAATCGCGGCTTTTCCCCGGCGCCGATGCGGTGCGGCGTTTGCTCGGAGCCGGACCCCACTTTCCCCCGACGAAAAGGACGAACGATGAACCGTGCCTATCCGCTCTTCTTCTGTGGTGCCGTCACCGCGAGCCTTCTTGCGTGCAGCGCGGAGTCCGCATCGGAGTCTACCGAGGTGTCGGTTGGAGTCGAGGAGGGGCGGGTCGACCCGACGTGCATCCGGGGCGGCACGTCGTGCGGTCCGCTCCCGACCCTCGGCGGCACCGGGTCGAAGTACACGCTGAACGACATGGTCCTCGTCGAGAGCGGTCCCGGGAAGGGGCCGAGCTTCTTCTGCGAAGGCGCCGGGCCCGAGGGGGACGGCGCGCAGTACCGCGTCCTCGGATCGACCACGAACAAGCAGTGCTGGAGCAGCAAGCCGCTCCAGATCGACGGCGGCATCCCGTGGGGCTTCACGCTCCTCAGCCTCTACGTCTGCCCGTCCGCGTACCCGGTGAACCGCTGCGATCCCTACGGGCGCTGCACCTGCTGGGAGTACTGAGACGCCGTGCACCTCGTCCGCGGGATCCTCGCTGCTCATGTCGTGCTCGCGACGTTCGTCGTCGCGTGCGAGAGCTCGACGAGCGCGCCGGCGCAGGCGGAGGATCTCGACGCGTCGCCCCCGGTCTCGGAGGCGCCGGCCGAGGCTTCGACGCCGGACGCGGCCGTCGACGCGAAGACGTGCGCGCTCCCCGGCGTCTACGGCTCGAAGGAGTGCATGGCATGCGTCGCGGACGAGTGCTGCGGCTTCGTCGAAGCGTGCGAAGCCGAGCCTGCGTGCAAGGCGCTCCAGCGCTGCGCGCTCGACTGCCTGCTGAAGCCGGACGCGGGCGGCTGCCTCGACGGCTGCCTCGCGACGAGCCCCGAAGGCCGCGCCACCTGGGACCGCGTCGACAAGTGCTGGTTCGGACCTCCGCCCGGCGGCTGCCTCGTGCCGTGCACGGACTGAGATGACGCTCGCGGTGGCGCCGGTGCTCCCGGGCGAGACGCTCGAGGGCAAGTACAAGGTCGAGCGCGTGCTCGGCCAGGGTGGGATGGGGATCGTCGTCGCCGCGCGCCACGTCGCGCTCGACACGCGCGTCGCGATCAAGTTCCTCCTCGGCGAACCGTCGGAACACGGCGTCGATCGCTTCCTCCGTGAAGCCCGCGCCGCGGTGAAGGTGCACGGCGAGCACGTCTGTCGCGTGTTCGACTTCGGCCGGCTCGTGACCGGCGAGCCGTTCATCGTGATGGAGTACCTCGAGGGCGTCGACCTCGCGCGGAAGCTCGAGAACGACGGGCCGCAGCCCGTCCCCGAGGTCGTCGGTTGGATCATCGAAGTGTGCGCCGCGCTCGCGGAAGCGCACGCGAACGAGATCGTGCATCGCGATCTGAAGCCGGCGAACGTCTTCCTCTCCACGCGGCCGGACGGAACGCGATGCGCGAAGGTGCTCGACTTCGGGATCTCGAAGCTGCCGAAGGGGCACACGATCACGAGCCCCGCCGCGTTGATGGGCTCGCCCGCGTACATGGCCCCGGAGCAGATGGAGTCGGCGAGCGACGTCGACGCGCGCGCCGACGTGTGGAGCCTCGGCGTGATGGCGTACGAGCTCCTGACCGGCAAGCCGCCGTTCGTCGCCACCTCGATCGTGCAGCTCACCGTCGAGGTGCGGGACAAGGAGCCGAGCCCGATCGAGACGCTGCAACCGAACGTGCCGCCGTCGCTCGGCCGCGTGATCGCGAAGTGCCTCGCGAAGCGGCCCGAGGATCGCTACGCGTCCGTCGCGGCGCTCGTCGCCGAGCTCGCGCCGTTCGGACCGCCGGAGCTCGCGCCGCTCGCGGCTCGGGTCGCGGGGCGCAGCTTGCCGACTGCGCCGCCTGCTCCGCTCGCGGTCACGCTCGTGGAGGAGAAGGGCGCGGGCGTCTCGCCCCTCGGCGGGACGCTCTCGGCCTTCCAGACGACGCTCGGCGACGAGCAGCGTCCGCCTCCGCCGAGCACTCCGCGCTGGCCGCTCGCGGTGGCGGCAGCGGCTGTCGTGAGCGTCGTCGCCGTCGTGCTCCTCCGGCCCGCGCCTTCGCCGGTCGAGGCGACCGCCGCGCCGCCCTCGGCTTCCGCGCCCCTGCCGCTGCCCTCGGTCGCGAGCGCCGTCGCGAGCGCGGCGCCGATCGAGACGACGCCGGCGTCGTCGACGGCGCCGCCGCTGCCGGCCGCGTCCGCCGTGCGCGCGACGATCCGTGTCGAGAAACGCACGCCGAAGGTCAGTGCCCCCGCTTCGTCGGCGAGCACGGCGATCGCTCCGCCGGAGCCCGCGCCCGTGCGGAAGAAGCGCGAGCTCGACCGAGAAGACCCGTAGCGAGCGCCAAGAGGGCGACGAAGTCGAACGACCCGGCCGGCGCGGCGCGACATCCCTCGCGCGTCCCCGGAGGCACGCTGCCCGGGACATCCGGTGCGCAGACGCCGCTCTCGCAGTGCGTGCCGCTCGCGCACCCGCCCGTGCAGCGCGCCGCGCAGACGAACGAGCGTCGTCCGTCGAACGAGACGCACTCGGCGTCCCCGGCGCAGGTGCCCGCGCCGAGGCAACGATCGCCGGCGCGCGGCGCGTCGGGGAAGGCGGCCTTCGCCCAGGCCGGAGGCGTCGTGCCCGGCGGCGTCGCCTCGAGCACCGTCTTCGCGAGGAGCCAGCTCCACGCGTCGGTCCGTTCGAAGACGCCTTCCGCGCACGTGCCGCGCGCGACCTGGCCGCGCGAGAGGACCCCGAAGACGACGCCGTGATCCGTCGCGGCGAGCGCGCCGCCGCCGGAGTCGCCGACGCACGGACCCGCGCCGCCGGAGAACTCGCGCACGTCGACGTGATCGAGCGCGCCGGCGCAGTCGAACGAGGGATCTCCCGGCACGCATGCGACGGGGATGTCGAACCGACTGCGCCGCGTCCCGCCACCGGCGCCGGTCGCCGACGTCGCGCCGAACGCGGCGAGCCCGAACGCGCGTGCCGCGAGCGCGGCGCGGACGTCCTTCTCCGCGAGCGCGGGCGTCGCCGGCGTCGCCTCCGCCTCCGGATAGGGCGCCGCGAGGACGAGCAGGGCGATGTCGTTCCCGCAGACCTCGTGCGGCTCGGGAACGACCCACGCGCGGACGTTCCGCCACGACGTCGATGCGATCGTCCACGGCGTCGCGTTCACCCAGTAGTCGGAAGGCTCGCCGGCGGGGCCTCCGAACGTCTGCTCGCACGTCGTCGCTTCGTTGGTGGGGAGAGAGATGCAGTGGCGGACGGTGAGGACGACGTTCGGCGCGACGAGCGTGCCCGAGCAGCGGAGCACCGGAGTCGCCGGACCTCCGGTCGCGATCGCGACCGCATGAGTCGTCACCCGATCTTCGACGCCGCCTTCGACCGCCGCCGCCGGTCGCGCGACGAGGAGGGCGAAGAGCGGAGCGAGGACGACGAGCGTCAGTCGCACGCGTAGCTGCCGGTCACGACGCCGGTGACGCGGTTCAGGCGCGGCCCGGCGTCGTTCCGGAGCACGAGCGCACCGCTGGCATCCCGCTCGAAGCAGTACATGCCCGACTCGGGGACGACGAGGTCGCGGGTCGCGAGATCCCACGAGAGGTTCGAGACGAGGCCGCGGAGATCGACCGTGCTCGTCGCGGTGCCGAGGAGCGCGAGGCCGAGCCCGAGGTCTTCGGGGCCGACGTCGATCGCGGTCCCCGCGCGGAGGCGCTCGAACCCGGCCGACACGTGCGGCCCGTCGAGCAGCGGCTGCGTGCTCGAGGCGGCGACGGCGTATGCCATCGCGTAGAACGCGTCGTAGCCGCTGAAGTTCCCGTCGGGCGGCTTGTAGTTGTAGGCGAGCTTGTAACGCGTCGTGTACGCGTCCATGTTCGCTTGCATCACCGGGTCGAACGCGGGACGCGTGCCGCTGATCCGCTTGCGGAGGTCGTCGTCTGCGCCGATCGGCGCGACGAAGGGCGCGAGCTCGAACGCGAGCGCCGTCGTCAGGTAGAACGGCTTCGGCTTCGCGCTCGTCCACTTGGACTCGAGCAGCTGCAGGTAGCGCGCCGGGAGCTCGGCGCCCATCGCGACGACGAGCACGTCGGGCTCGAACGCCGCGAGCGCTTCGGCGTGCGCGACGTGGTTCACCGCGTCCTTCCGCGGGTCCTCCGTCGTGCGCACGGTGTAGCTCGCGCCGTTCGCGACCGCGCTCTTGCCGTTGAACACGAGCTTCGCCGTGAGCGCCGAGACGAAGGCGGTCGCGCCCGGATCGGGCGTCGCGAGGACGGCGACCTTCACCGTCGAAGGCGGGTTCGACCTCGCGAGGATGCGCGTCTCGAGATCGGCGACGCGCCAGGCGGCCATGTCCGCCTCCGCCGCGAGCGCGGGCACGATCCGCCACGCGACGGGAGGCCCGGCAGGAAAAGGCGCGATGCAGTCGGAGCACACGACCGCCACCTGCTTGTCGATCGCCTGCTGCCGGATCGCGGCGAGGTCCTCGTCACCGCCGGCGATGATCGTGCGCGAGCCGACCACGTCCGTGAGATGGGTCATCGCCGCGTTCGCGAGCGTCGCGTCGAACACCGAGTCGCAGAAGAGAAGCGCGACCGGCCGCGCCGGCCCGCCGCCGGTCGGAATCCCGCCCGGGGCCGCGGTCGTGAGCTCGTCGAGACCCAGCTTCATCGCGCGCTCGATGCGCTCCGCGTACGCGATCGGCGCGATCTCGCCGTTGGCCTGCTTCACGCCGTAGGGCTGGATGACGCCGACGACGAGGGGGTTCGGTGCGTTCCACGCCCCGTGGATCGTCGGGCACTGCGCGGTCTGCCACGGCGTGCACGGCCCGCCGGTCTTCTTGCAGACGGACGCCTTGCCGCTGTTGTGCTGCGTGCAGAGCTCGGTCGTCACGCAGCCGTCGCCTGCATCGTTGCTGACCTGGTTCACCGCGGCCCGCGGCACGACGCAGAAGCCCTCCTCGCAGATGCGGTCACGGAGCGCGGCGTTCGCGGAGCAGTCCCGGTCCGTCGTGCACTGCGAGGGCTCGGCGGTCGTCAGGAAGAGCGAGCACCCCGCGCCGAGGAGGAGCGCGGCGCACGCGGCGAGGCGGAGCCTCACCATGCGCGCGCTCCGAAGAGAGCGCGGTCGAAGGCGGTGCGCGGCGGAGGCGAGGCGCGCTTCGGCTCGCGGAGCGTGAGGTAGAGCGACACGCCGCCGGCGACGAGCGCGGAGACGGCGAGCACGTCGGTCGCGAGCGCGAGGCCGGTCACGCGCGTCCGCTCGCGTTCGAGCTCGGCGCGCGCTTCGGTCGGCGAGCCGGCGATCGGCGTGAGGCGATCCCGGTCGTAGTCCGACGCGGCGGAGCTCGCCGCGAACCCGGTCCCGAGCGCGCTCGTCGCGAGCACGCCCGTCACGATCCAGGAGGCGACCGCCGCGCCGGAGATCCCCGCGCTCGGCTGGGTGACGACGATCTCGGGCGTCGTCCTCTCGAGCGCGATCGACATCGTCTCGACGTCGCCGGAGGCGAGCGTGATCTCGCGGACGACGGGGGTGAAGCCCGGCGCGGCGGCGCGCACGCGCACGGTGCCGGCGTCGACGACCGCGCTCTCGATCGGCGCGCGGCCCGCCGACGCGTCGTCGATCGTGACCTCGGCGGCGGCAGGTGTCGCCCGCACGGTGAGCGTCGCCGTGCGCGCGCGGAGCGTGACGAGGTCGCGCTCGACCGCGGCGCGCCTCTCCGGCGCGATCCGATCGCCACCGAGCGCGAGGTACTGCTCGAACGCGCGACGCGCCTTCGCGTAGCTCGTGAGCTGGTAGTGCACCTGCCCGATGTTGAAGAGGACCTTGTAGCTGCCGCTCAGCGTGTACGCGCGCTCGAGCTCGACGAGCGCGAGCCGGTAGTCGCCCTCGTCGTAGAGCTCGAGCCCGCGCCGGTGGTGCACGCGCGCTTCCTGGGTCGCCGCATCGGGCGCGACGTCGTCGGCGCGTGCGGGATGCACCAGTGTGGTGCCGAGCACGAGGCCGAGCACGAGCACGAGCTTCGGCGACATCGGCGTGGCGTACAGAATCCGGGGCGCCGCGTCGAGGCGCACGCGAAGGCTCGGCGGTGGAGTGTGGAATCCAGCGTGATTCCGAAAGGTTCCCGCTCTGCTTGCAACGAGCCCGGGACCTGCGCCAGACTTCGCCGGCCGATGCCTTCCAAGCTCGTGCGCGACCTGATGGCTCTCGCGGCGTTCGTCGCCGTGTGGCTCGTCGCGCCGCGCGCGTTCGCGTCGGATGCAGCATCGCTCGCGTCGTTCGCGCTGTCGTTCTCGGCCGAAGCGTCGACGCCGGCGCCGGAGACGACGACGCCGTACTCGTCGACCGAAGCGCCTCCGCCCCCGCCTGCGAACCCGCGCAACGCGGCGCCGGTCTGCGACCCGCGCGGCGCGACGATGTTCGCGCCTCCTCCGCAGCTCCAGGACAGCGAGCAGAGCCTCGAGGTCACGACCGACTGCGCGGCGGACGGGTGGAGCGCGCATCTGAGTGGACGTCAGGTCGAGCGTGGTCGCGGCCCGCAAGGGCAGGCCGACCCGATCTCGCAAGAGCCCACGATCGCGAGCGCCGCGCTCCCGATCGGATGCGGGGAGGGCGTTCGCGTCCCCGCGCCGGAAGCAGACCGCGAGCGTCTGCGACCGGGACATCGCACGCTGCTGGATCGTCCGCCGCGCGCCTGACCTCGCTCCGCGCGCACGAGCCGCGCTCCGTCGTCACGTCCTCACGTGACGCACGCGAGTGACCGCGTCGTGCGCGCGCGAGCCGACGTCTCGAAGGGCGCTGCTCGCACGCGTTCGCGTCGTGAGCGGCCGACGATCCTTTCTCATCGATCGAACAGGAAAGAACATGGCCAAGGAAAAAGACCACAAGAGCCAGGCAGCCGACCTGCGCCCGCCGCCCGAGAGCGGGGGCATGAGCGTCGGCGTGGCCGTCATCGGATTCATCCTCTGCTTCCTCGCCGGCGGCGCCGTGATGTGGGGCTACGACAGCCACCGCATGAAGACGGCCGGCGGCATCACCGCCGACTCGTCCGGCGGCTGGAACGACAACGACGCGGCGATCCCGGTCTCGAGCCAGGACCCGGTCTGGGGAAAGCGTGACGCCCCGGTCACGGTCGTCATCTTCTCGGACTTCCAGTGCCCGTTCTGCTCGCGCGTCGAGCCGACGCTCGATCAGGTGAAGACGACCTACGGTCCGGACAAGGTCCGCCTCGTCTGGAAGAACCAGCCGCTCTCGTTCCACGAGAAGGCGAAGCCGGCGGCGGAAGCGGCGCAGACCGTCTTCATGCTCAAGGGCTCCGACGCGTTCTGGAAGTTCCACGACGCGGCCTTCAAGAACCAGAAGGAGCTCGGCCCCGAGGCGTACGAGAAGTGGGCCGTCCAGGCCGGCGTCGACGCGAACGCGTTCAAGACGGCGCTCGCTTCGAAGAAGGCGGCGAAGAAGGTCGAAGAGGACCAGGCCCTCGCGAACAAGGTCGGCGCCAACGGAACGCCCGCGTTCCGCGTGAACGGCGTCGAGATCTCGGGCGCTCAGCCGTTCGAGAAGTTCAAGGAGGTCATCGACAAGGAGCTCTCCAAGGCTCAGGCGAAGATCGCGGCGGGTACGCCGAAGGACAAGATCTACGTCGAGATGTCGAAGGAGAACTTCAAGAACGCTCCTCCGAAGAAGGAGGAGGAGGAAGAAGAGAAGGAAGACACGAAGACGGTGTGGAAGGTCCCGGTCGGCAACTCGCCGTTCCAGGGCAAGGCCGACGCGCCCGTCACCGTGGTCGTCTTCTCGGACTTCCAGTGCCCCTACTGCAAGCGCGTGGAGCCTACGCTCGCGAAGATCAAGGAGACCTACGGCGACAAGGTCCGCATGGTCTGGAAGAACGAGCCGCTCCCGTTCCACCCGCGCGCGGTCCCCGCTGCGCAGCTCGCCCTCGAGGCCCGCGCCCAGAAGGGTGACAAGGGCTTCTGGGAGGCGCACGACAAGCTGTTCGAATCGCAGCCGAAGCTCGACGACGCCGACCTCGAGAAGGTCGCCGCCGACATGAAGCTGGACGTGAAGAAGGTCCAGGACGCGATGAAGAACCAGAAGTACAAGAAGGAGATCGATGCGGACATGGAGCTCGCGGACGACGTCCAGGCGAGCGGCACGCCGCACTTCTTCGTGAACGGCCGCCGCCTCGTCGGTGCGCAGCCCTTCGACAAGTTCCAGAAGCTGATCGACGAAGAGGTCAAGAAGTTCGAGGACCAGAAGGGCAAGATCAGCGGCAAGGACTGGTACGACCACCTCATGAAGGACGCCAAGGGCGCGCCGGAGCCGGAGAAGAAGAACGCTCCTGCTCCGCCGGCCGGCAACGCCTTCAAGGGCGGCGCGAACGCGAAGGTCGTCATCCAGCAGTGGTCGGACTTCCAGTGCCCGTTCTGCTCGCGCGTCGAGGGCACCGTGAAGGAGATCGAGAAGAACTACGGCGACAAGGTGAAGATCGTGTGGCGCGACAAGCCCCTCCCGATGCACCCCGATGCGCCGCTCGCTGCCGAAGCGGGTCGTGAGGCTCTCAAGCAGAAGGGCCCCGGCGCGTTCTGGAAGATGCACGAGAAGATGTTCGCGAATCAGCAGAAGCTGAAGCGCGAGGATCTCGAGGGCTACGCCAAGGACATCGGCCTCGACATGGACAAGTTCAAGGCCGCTCTCGACAACCACACGCACAAGGCGGCGGTGGACGCGGACGACAAGGCCGGCACGGACATCGGCATCAGTGGTACGCCGGCGTTCACGATCAACGGCTACTACGTCAGCGGCGCGCAGCCGTACCAGAAGTTCAAGAAGCTGATCGATCGCGCGCTCGCCGAAGCGAAGTGATCTGATCGACTCCTGAACGCAATCGAAGGGCCTCTCACCGGAAGGTGGGGGGCCCTTTTCTCTTCGGCATCAGTCCCACAGGATCTCGCTCTCCACGTCGTCCATCCCGATCACGGACCCGCAGCGCGGGCAGGGGCCCGGCGCGGTCCACACCGTCGTCCGGTGCTTCCGTGTTCGCTCACCGGGGCATCGCGGGTGCTCCGGTACCGGATCGGGCGGCTCCTTCCACGGCTCCTCGCTAACGATCGCGTCGCGCAGCTTGCGGCACGTCGCGCAGGAGATCGTGACCGTGCGGGACACCTCGCCGACGTCGGGGCCACCGGAGACCTCGGCGGAGTAGCCGCAGCCGGGGCATCGGAAGAGGTACCAGGTTCCCATCAGGAGGCCTCGTCGACGATCGGGGCGACGGCCTGCTCGGGCCGCGCGAGGACGTGAAGGGAGCTCACCCGACCTCCATGATCGTGCCCGGTCGCTTGTGGAGGTAGTAGCGGTCGAAGGTGTCGAGGAAGCGCGCTGCCGACACGTACCAGAACTGCGCGCCTGCATTCGGGCCCGGCGCGACCCCGCGTTGCCGCGCTTCCTCGAGCGCGTAGGCGGAGGGCGTGTAGCCCCGCTCGCGCGCGCGGAAGTCGCGGTTGTGACCGGCGCTCGGCATGTCGGCGTGGAGCATTTCGTGGAACATGAGGTACTCGAGGACGAAGACGGGGATGTCCGGTGAGTCGAGGACGCAGTTGATCGTGATGCTCCGGTCCGAGTATCGGCAGAAGCCCCAGAGGCGCTGCGTCGGTCGCTCGGACCAGCGAAGGTCGCCGACGAGCGGCGCGCCGTTCGGGAAGTGACGCTTCACGGAGAGCACGCTGTCGCGGAGCGCGACGAGCGAGTAGCCGGGTGCTCCCGGAGCCCAGGCGCGAGGCGCCACGTGGGGAACGAGTGCCTCGACCTCGGGCGCGGCCGCGGGCTTCGGCGGTGCGAGGATCGCGGTCCGCTCGCGGCTGATGTCTTCGAGGAATGCATGGAGATCCTCCCGATAGACCGCACGGCACGGCGCGCTTTCGTCCCAGATCTTCTGGACGTGGCCGCGCTCCGCCTCGGGATCCATGCGCTTGGCGACGATGTCGCCGGCGACCGTGCGCGGATCGAACGCCTCCTTTTCGGCGAACGTGTAGGGGAAGATCTCGCAGCCCTTCCGGCGCGCGTCGAGGAGCGCCTTCACGTCCGCCCAGCGCGGGAGCGGATCCGGCACGTCGGCGAAGTGCGCGCGCACGAGCGCGCGCGCGGCATCCTCGTCGATCTCGGCAGGCACCGACTCCGAGGTAGGGTAGGCGTCGAGCAGGGCGCGAAAGCCGTCGAGCTGGTTGTCGAAGACCATCACGTTTCGCCACTGCTGATCGTCCTCGAAGGCCTCGTTCCACGCGTACCAGCCGTGCGGGAGGCACTGGTGGACGCCGGTGAACTGCCCACGCACGTTGCTGTGGAGGAGACGGTACGCCTCGCGCACGAGCTCGAGCGGGACGGTCACGCGTGGAACGTCCGTGCGCTCCACGACGAACCCCTCGGAGTCCTCCGCTTCGTCGAACTCGTACTCGGCGTCGAGCACGTTGAACTGGCTCCACGTGTCGAGGAACGTCACGAGGTGAGCGACGGCGTTTCCGCCCGACTGCCGGCCACGGAGCGCACGACCGACCATCTGCGAGAGCAGGCCTTCGGAGCGCGTCGGACGCGCGATGAACACCGTTCGCGTGTGCGGTGCATCGAACCCCTCCGTCAGCATCTCGACGTTGACGAGGACTTCGGGCGAGCGCTTGGCGCGATAGCGCTCGATGATCTGCTCGGCGTCTTTCCGGGTGTAGTCGACGTAGTCGGCGGAGATCCCCTTCTTCTGGAACTCCTCCGCCAGCGTCATCGCGTGCATCGTGTCCGCCGCGAAGACGATGGTCGGGCCGTACGTGTCCTTCTTCTTCGCGTAGTGCTCGACGATGAGCTTGTTGCGGTGCGCGTTCTTGCCGAGGCGCTGCAGCACGGCGGGACCGAGTTGGCCGTAGCGCTCGAGATGGGCGTAGTCCGCGGGCGTGAAGTCCTTCTCGACGTTCACGTGCGTCTCGACCGTCTCGAACGCCGGCGCCGCGAGGATGCCGCGGTCCGTGAGCTCACGTCGCGTGATCTGGTAGACGATCTTCGCGTCGAAGAGCGCGGACAGCCTCTGGGCGTCCTCGTCGTTGGCGCGTACGGGCGTCGCCGTGAGGCCGATGAGCTTGCATCCGCGCTTCTTCAGGTCGCGGAGGAGGCGCGCGTAGGAAGGGGCGGGCGCGTGGTGCGCTTCGTCGACGACGACGAACACGCCGTGCTCGGCCTCGTCGACGAACTGTTGGACGAAGCCCTCGTTCGCTTCGAGCACGGCGGTCTGGAACGAGGAGAAGACGACGTCGTGGTCACGGCTGACGGTCGCCCAACGTGCATCGGTGGACGACACGGCTGCGAGCAGGAGCGCGCGCTTCGGATGAGCGACGTTTCCGAGGTTCCGGAACGTCGTCATCGCCTGCCGGAGAAGGCTTCGGCGGTGCGTGAGCCAGAGCACGCGTCCCCCGTGGCGCAGGTGATGCTCGAGCACCCAGTGGGCGGCGAGCACCGTCTTGCCGCCGCCGGTTGGGACGACGACGAGGCCCGCCTGGCGACCTTCGTGGACGTAGTGCGCCGTCATGCGGTCCCACGCAGCGACCTGGTGGTCGCGCGGGGTGAGCGGCGCCGCCGCGTCGCGGAGCTTGAGGGGGAGGTGAGGGGCCCAAGTGGTGGTGGTGCTCATCGTCGTTCTCTCGACGGAGAGCAGCATCACGAAGGGTGCCAGCGCGCCCTCGTGGCGAAGCTCGCGGAATCACGAATGGCTGACGCTGCGTGCGGGAAGATGTCTTCCTGCGATGGGAAGAGTCCTTGCCTAGCGCTGCGCGAGCGCACGCGCGAACGCCGTGCAGGACTCGAAGCGCTCGGTCGGCTCCTCGGCGAGCGCGCGCGCGAGGGCGTGGTTCTGGCTGCGGGTGAGTCGGCCGAAGTCGCGGCGCCGGTAACGCTCGCTGAACACTTCGCCTTCGAGCATCGAACAGAAGACCAGTGCGAGCGCGTACTGATCGGAAGCCTTCTTGCTCTTCTCGTGGCGAAGCTGCTCGGGCGCAGCGTAGGCCGGTGTGAGGCCGAGCGGGCGCGTGCCGAACACCGTGTGCTTGCCGGCCGTGTTCATTCCGACGCGGCCGACGACCGAGATGCCGAAGTCGGTCACGCGGACTTCGAGCTGCCCGTCGGACTCGTCGACGAGGAGGTTCGCCGGCTTCACGTCGTGGTGGATGACGCCCTTGCTGTGGGCGTAATCGAGACCCGCGGCGGCCTGCGCAGTGATCGCCAAGGCTCGGTCCAGCTTGAGCACGCCCTCTTGGTCGATCACTTTGTCGAGAGAGCGTCCGCCCGGCGCGAGCACGAGGTAGAGCCCGTGCTTCCGATCGCGACCGATACCTTTGTAGGCGCAGATGTTCTGGTGCGTGAGGCCGAAGGCAACGCCCAGCTCCTTCTGGAGCGAGCCCACGTCCGTGTCGCTCGCCAGACCCGTTCCGATCTTGATGACGACGCGGCTGTGGGGCGGGTGGATGAACTCGGCCTCGTACACCCGGCCGAAGGAGCCGGCGCCGAGCTTCCGTCCGAGGCGGTAGCCACCATCGAGGACGATGGCGGCGGGACGCGAGGACGGCGGCGGCTCGCTACGCGTCGGCCCTGGCTCGGTCGACCACTCGAGGAGCTCCGGGACCGGCGTCTCGGGCGCGGCGCGCGCGACACGGCGCTTCAGTACGGCTGGCGTGATGCCGGCCATCTCGGCGATGGCGTAGACGAGACGCGAGGCGCGCGCGAGCCGTCCCGCGCGAAGGTCCCGTACCGCCGATCGCGAGAGCTTCAGTGGTTCGGTCGGCGGCCAATGGTCGGCGAAGACGCTACGCACGCTCGCGAGCCCGTGCGCCCGCTGGAGCTCTCTCTTCGCATGGCCGACGTCGATGCCGAGGAGCGGAGCGAGCCACGCGATGAACGAGGGCGCGTCGCGCACCACCGCCGCGCGCGTGGTCCCGATCCGAGCGGTTTCGATCGGCTCGGGGATGTAGTCGTCTGCGGTCGCTTCGTCGTCGAGGTCCTCACCCGATGACGACGCCGGAGCGTCGTCCTGGTCCTCGTCCTCGTCCTCCGACACGAGCTCGGGAAACGCATTCACGAGGAGTGTGCGCCCGTGCTCCTGCTCGAGCCGTCGCCTCACGGTCCGCCTCGTGAGCCCGGTCCCCGCCACGAGCTCCTGCACGAGATCCGCTCGGCGCGCCGTCGCCACGTTCAGCACCGCGAGCTGCTCGGGCTCCTCCGGCCACTCGTTGGCGAACGCGTTCACGACGAGGACGTTGCCGTGCTCTCTCTCGATGCGTCGTGCGACCGTGCGCTCCGTAAGCTGCGTCACCGCCGCCAGCAGCTCGACGTGTCTCGGCTCCACGAGAGAGCAGCGCAGGTCGGCAAGTCGCTCGCTCATGCAGGGTCAGGATACCTGAAGGGTGTTTCGCCGTCGTCGTCAGCGCCAGCCGTTTGCCGCGCGGAAAGCCTCGACGACCCGCGCGAGATCGAGCGTCACTGGTCCGGCCTTCTTCGGATCGGCTTCCGCGTGGGTGACGGCGTTCCGGAGTGCGATGAACGCGTGGATGGCAGAGCGCTTCGCGAGCAGGTCGGCGACCAGCGGCCTCGCGAAGACGGGAGCGCGCTCCAATCCCTCACGCTCGTACCAGCGCCGAAGACCGCGTGCCAACGCTCCGGCGGTCGCCCTCGTGAGGTCCACCGCGCGACCTCCAGGACTCTCGTTGGAGAACATGTGCTGCGGAGGGCATCCTTCGAACCCAGCGATGACGCGAACGACTTCCTGGAGCAGGTCTTCCAGCTTCCCGCCCGCCTTGACGATTCCGCCGACGAGCTCGGTTCCCGCGGTCGTCGGCGCGCGTCCGCACTCCTTCGAGAGGCGGTCGAGCAGCTCCGACGAGAGCCGGTTCATCGCGCTCAGGTTCGGCGAGTGCTCGCCCAGCATCGGACGATTGTCTGCGTCAGCGCGACCGATCGTCAAGGACGCGGAGGGCACGCATACCAACGGAGCCGAGGCCCGACCTTGCTGCCCCGCGTGCCAAATTTTTTCCGGATTGCGCGCTGGTGCGCACTGCTTCCAGGCCCATTTTGCCGAGGTGGCGTGTGGTCGGCTCCCATAAGTGCCATAGCACTCGCCATAACCTCACGCCGCTGTCGGTGGCCAGCGAGGTCCAGGAACGTAGTGGGCGCCGCGCCGCTCGCCGCGCGGTTCGAGGACTTCCGTCGCGACCCACGTGGAGAGCAACTTCCTCGCCTCGGGTCGGTCGAGCTCGAGCGTCTCGCGCACGTCGGCGTTGGTGATGAGCCCCGCCTCGTCCATTCGCGCGACGAGCCTGTCGAGCGGGCTTACCGTTTTCTGCTCCGGTGACGCGCTCGCGCGGTCGACCGTGTAGCGGCGGGCCTTGGTGACGCCCTCTGCGTGGACGAGCCCTCGACGCTCGAGATCCTGCAGCTCTTGGTAGGCCGTATCGCGGTCGACGCGATTGAGCTCCTGGTAGTCGCCGCTCTGGAAGGCGCGATCCGAGAAGGCGACGAGGGCGCGCTTCTGGCGGACGTCGAGCGGGAGCTGTCGGACGAAGCGCGTCCAGTGCTCGTCGGCGCCTTGGAAGATCGGCTCGTTGTAGAGCGTGACGCGGAAGTCGCGCGCGCTCGCATCGAGCTGAGGGGGACGGAGCCAGGAGAGCTCCATCTCTTCGATCATGCGCGGAATCCCTTCGCCCTGCTGGCGCATGATTCCGAGCTCCGTGAGGACGCGCGCGATGCGCGGGTTCCGGCTCTCGTGCACGCGCTTTCGCTCGCGGAGATCTTCGACGTGAACGCGTTCGAGCAGCGCCCCTGGGCTCTTGATCTCGAGCCGATCGTCGTAGAGCCAGACCTCGACGCACGCGCCCTCGATCGCGTAGTCGCGATGCGCGAGGGCGTTTACGAGCGCCTCCTGCCAGGCCAACGCCGGATACTCGGGGACCTCTCGGAAGAACAGGTCGTGAAGCTTCGCTGAGGAGCGGATCAACGTCGTGAGGAGCGCCTGCGTCTGCTCGAGCACCGCGAGGATGTTGCCCTCGATCCACGGGTAGTCCTGCACGTTCCGCTCGGTCCCGACCTTCTGCTCGGTCCCGTGGACCCGGAAGACGCGGACGCCGAGGTTCGGGTGGGAGATGACGGACGGGGAGCTCGCGAAGAGCCAAACCGCGCCTTGGCGGAGCACGAGCTCGTCCTCGCGCCGGTCGGCGAGCCGGCGGTGGACCAGAAAGTCCTCTGGGCTCATCGCGATGCCGGAGGCGACGATGGCCTGCTCGATTCGCTTTGCATCGAGAGCATCGAGTGTGACGCGATTCGCGAGGCGCGCCTCCGGGCTCGAGGTGAAGCCCTCGTCCTTGAGGCGGTTGATCAGCTCCTCGCTGACCTGGTGGACCTCGTCACCTTCGCGGCGTGGGAAGCCGTCGCCGGATACGCGCACGGCACGCGGCGCGGGCTTCACGTCGAAGACGAGGAGCGTGACCCCGTCGAGGGCGACCTGCTGGCCGCGCGCGTGAGGCTGTGGAGGCGTCAGGTGCTTCGTGGGGACGTCGCAGAGCACGGCGACGTCATCGGGACTCTTGTACGGACAACCGGTGAGCGTCCCGTCGTTCTCGACGCCGAGCACGAGCGTGCCGCCGTCCGCGTTCGCGAACGCGGCGACGTACTCCGCCACTTGGCCGCGCACTTCCTTCCGGTTCCGCTGCCTCTTCTGCCCCGGCGGCCCCTCGAAGAGCGACTTGCGATCGAAGTATTGGCCTTCGTCGCCGCGCACGAGCCGCCGGAGAGCATCGAGGTCGCGGGCCATGGTCCGCCGCTCAGACGCCCTCGGCGAAGAGGGAGGTCTGCACGGGCGGCCGCGCGCTCGGGCGCGAGGAGGCGAGCTCGCCGGTGAACGCGCGCTGGACGAGGGCGTCGAAGAGGTGGTCCGCTTCGAGTGCCGCTTTCTTCAGTCCAGCGCGAAGGGATGACGCGCGCGCATAGGCCTGCAAGAACACTCGCTGCTGCGATGCCGGCGGCGCCAATACGCGCATCTTCCGGATTGCCGAGAGATTCAGATACTGCTGCGCGCTCCCTGCTTCGAAGGTGTGCAGGTAGGCCTTGTACGTCGGCTGAACCATCTGTTGAACGAGGAACAGCGGATCGATCCCGCAGTTCGGCGGAACGCGGAGTCTCACCGTCCCGCTGGCTGAGAGTACGGACGGACCCTCTACTTCCGGCATCAGGCAGACGTCGCCGACCGTGCCCTTCGTCGTGATCAGCACGTCGCCCGGTCGAACCTCACTGCGCCGGACCTCCTCGAACTTCTCTCGACTGACGAACTTGAACTCCGACGCGTCGAACCGGTCGTCGTAGATGTTCCAATTGCGAATGACACGCACTCCCTCGGCCCGATAGTGTTCTGGCTTCATCGACGAGCCGAACGGGCCGTCCACGAGGCTCGCACCGTCGTCGCACAACTGGGCGATTGTTCGTGATGGCCAGCCCTTCGGGTTCGTGACGGGGTCGCCGAACACGTCGAGGAAGGTCGCGCGGAGGAGCTCGTCGACCTCGGAGACCGCCAGCGCACGCTTGCGGCGGATGGCGTCCGCCTTGTCGAGGATGTCGGCGATGCGCCGCTGCTCGGCCAGCGGCATGACAGGAACCGCCAAGGCGCCAAGCATGCCTCGCGTGATTACGCCTTGAGCGCTTCCCTGTGACCCACCTCGGAGCTTTACGGTCTGAGTACGGATGAAGTAGTACGCGAACATCTGGTCGAGATGACCCGGGAGGGGTCTAACCGCTCCCACTGACCGCCCGATCGCGCAGTCCACGCCGAGATTCACCTTTCCAGCCGTCGCTCCGACGACGCAGACCAACACGTCGCCTGTGTGGGCGTACTGCAACGGTCGCGTTGTCCACTCGCGAATGTAGGGGTGGCGTTCGCCGAACTCTCCGGCCTTAACGAAAGGGGTACCGTCGCCACTCTCATTGCAGCTCTCACCTGGAGGCGCCTGGCCCATCACGAACTGCGCGAGCTCTCCCAGCGGCACCGTCTTCACAGCATCCCCTCCAGCTCCCGGAGGTCCTTCGCGATGTCCTTTTCCAAGTCGCGCAGCCTGCCGATGATGTCCTTCGGCTTGTCGGTCTTCACGACCTCGTGCTTCGCCTCCTTGTACCGGTTGATCGAGAGGTCGTAGCTCTTCTCCACGACCTCCTTCACCGGCACCATGAAGTGCTTCGCGGTGCGGTCCGTGTCCTTCTTCGCGCTCCGCTTTCGCCATCGGGCGAGCGCGTCCGGGAGGTTGTCGTCCGCGATCTTGTCGCGCTTGTCGTCGAGCGAGAAGCCGTCGGCGGTCACGTCGTAGAAGAAGACGTGGTCGGTCTTGCCGCCCTTCGTGAAGAGCAGGATGGCGGTCGAGACGCCCGCGTATGGCTTGAACACGCCGGACGGAAGCGAGATGACGCCGTCGAGGCCGTGCTTCGTCACGAGCACCTCACGAAGCGCCTGGTGCGCCTTCGAGGACCCGAAGAGGACGCCGTCGGGCACGATCGTCGCGCTCCGCCCGCCCGGGCGCAGCATGCGGAGGATGAGCGCGAGGAAGAGGAGCTCGGTCTTCTTCGTCTTCACGACGCGAGACAGGGTCGGGTCGACGTCCTCTTCGTCGAGGCTGCCCTTGAAGGGCGGATTCGCCAGGATCAGATCGAACCCATCCGTCGCTTGCTTCTTGAACCGCTCCACGAACGAGTTCGAGAGCGTGTCCTGGTAGTGGATGTCCGGGTTCTCCACGCCGTGGAGCATCAGGTTCATCGAGGCGATCCGGAGCATCGTCGCGTCGAAGTCGAACCCGTGGAACATCCCCGACTGGATGTGCTTCCGGTAGGGCTGGAGCAGGTCGCCCGTATAGATGGTCTCGCCGTTGTCGCCGGTCAGGCGGCCGTTCGGCGACGTGTGCTTCTCGAGCAGGTACTGCATCGCGCCGACGAGGAAGCCGCCGGTCCCGCAGGCGGGGTCGCCGATGGTGTCGGTCGGTTTCGGCTCCACGAGCTCGTTGATGAACCGGATGATGTGGCGAGGCGTCCGGAACTGGCCGTTGATGCCGGCCGTCGTGAGCTTCGAGAGGAGGTACTCGTAGAGGTCTCCCTTCGCGTCACCCTCCGTGATCGGGAGCAGATCGATCAGGTTCACCGCCGTGACCAGCAGGCTCGGCTTCTGGATCATGAGCTGGGCGTCCTGCATGTACTCGCCGAAGGTGGTGCCGCCCTTCAGGTCCTTGAAGTGCGGGAAGACCTGGTCGCGGACGACCTTGAGCATCGTGCCCGCGTCCTTCTGCTTGAAGTTCTGCCAGCGACGCGGGTCGTTCTTCCCCTTGAATCGACCGGAGAACGGCTTCTTCGTCCGCTCGGCCTTCCGCTCCTCCGTCGTTTCCATCACGTCGAGGAGGCGCGAGAACATGAGGAAGGAGATCTGCTCGATCACCGTGAGGGGGTTCGTGATCCCGCCGGTCCAGAACTCGGTCCAGAGCTTGTCGATGTCGCTCTTCTGCTTCGTCGTCAGGGTGCTCATAATGCGCGGCTCGCGGGGGGCAGATCGCTCGGGATCGCCTTCTTGGGCTCGAAAGCCTCGAGGATAGCGAAGATCTCGTTGGCCTGAGCGCCGTCGGCGAAGATGCCGTCGACGCTGTCGGCGTGGAGCTGGGTGAACGGCGCGCGGAAGAGCGCGTCGCGCTCGATCCCGCCGTTCTGCACGATGTGGTTCTTGAGGAGCTGGAGGAAGCGGAGCTGTTTCGACCCGAGCTTCGGGTACTTGTGCACGAAGGCGGTGAACGCTTCGTCAACCGCCTTCGCGTCGAGGCCGACGAGGCCGCGGAAGACGTCGAGGAGCGAGCGTTTCGCCTCCGGATCGTGGCCCGCGAGGTGCTTCACGTTGGCGCGGTCGTCGACGGCGAGCACCAGCTTCGCGAGCTGCTCGAGGTCCTCGTCTTTCACGATCTTGCCTTCACGGATCCGGAGAAGCGTGGCGTTCGAGGCGAAGTGCTCGCGGAGGACCGACTCCACGCGGCGCTGGTACTCGACAAGCTCGAGGCCTTCCAGCTTCGGGACATGATCGCGCCCGACGAAGTCGGTGTCGCCGACGTCGATCTCGAGCGGGTTCAACCGAACCTTGGTCGCCTGCTGCTGGTACTTCATGATCCCGCGGAGGTCACGGCGAACCTCTTCGAGCTTCGTGACCGTCACGTCGCTCCAGAACGCCTTGCCGCGCACGGCCGTGATCGTCGCGGCCTTCGCCTTCACCGGCGACTGGTTCTTCATCAGCAGCTCGATGGCCTCGAGCACGCGCTCCTTGTAGTCGAGGAAGCGTGGTGCGCTCGTGCCGCCCTTCAGCAGCTCCACTTCGAGCGCCGTCACGAGGCGATCGAACCGGTAGGCATCCTCCTCACCGCGGATGTTCCGCCACTGCATGAGCGGCGCCGCGATCGAGAGGAGGTCGGCGACGGTCGCCGCCTCGAACGCTGCAACGCGATCGCGGTTCGAGAGTGTCTCGAGCTCCTTCCACTTGTCGCGGACTTCTATGCTTCCGGCATCCCGTGCCGCGCGGACGTCGCCGACGAGGAGGTCGACCGTCTCCTGGAACACAGGCTCGTCCATCGCCTCGAGCGCCGCCGCCGCCACCTCCATCCGGAGCTCGAAGAGATGTTGGAGAAGGGACTTCTGCTTCGAGGGTTCCTTCTCCTTGTACTTCTCTTCGAAGAACCAGAAGTTCGACCAGTGGTCGAAGATGAGGAACTCCGTCTTCGGTCGACCCGGCCCGAAGAGATCCGGCCGAAGGCGCGTCCCGCGGCCGATCATCTGCCAGAATTTCACGTAGGACTTCACCGGCTTCGCGAAGACGAGATTCACGATCTCCGGCACGTCGATGCCCGTGTCGAGCATGTCGACCGAGATCGCGATCGTGAGGTCGTTCGTCTCGTCCTTGAAGTCGTCGATGAGCTGTTCGGCCTTCGGCTCCTGGTTGTCGATCACCCGGCAGAACGTCGAGCCGTACTGCGGGTACATCTCGCTGAACAGCTCCGCGAGGTGCACGGCGTGCTTGTGGTTCCGAGCGAAGACGATCGTCTTTCCGAGGCGCGAGCCCGTCGCGTCGCGGAGGCCCTCCTCCATGAGCGAGCGCCAGATGAAGCGTGACGTCGCCTTGTTGAAGATCAGCTTGTCGATCTGACTCGCGTCGAAGTCCACCGTGTCGGGATCCCCGACCTGGTCCTCGACCTCGGCGCGCTGCTTCACGTTCATCTGCAAGTAACGCACGCCCTTCTCGCGGAACTCGCTCTTGAACGCCCGCACCCGGAACGGGACGAGGTACGGCGGGTTCGACGAGATCGCCTCCTTGAAACCGAAGTTGGACGTCGGGTCGCGATCCTCGCAGGCGAAGAGCTCGTAGGTGTTCCGCTCGATGAACTGGACGGGCGTTGCGGTGAGGCCGACCTCCAGCGCGTCGAAGTGCTGGAACAGGGCACGAAACTTCTTGTAGATGCTGCGGTGCGATTCGTCGGCGATGACCAGATCGAAGAAGCCGACGTCGAAGTCCTCGTAGCACTGCATCATCGCCGGATACGTGGCGAGATAGATGCGCTTGTCGCGGAGCGAGGACGTGCTGCTGTCGACGACGACGCGCGGCTCGCCAGGAAGGAACTCCTTGAAGGCGCGGTCCGCCTGCTTCCGGAGCTCGCGCCGATCGCACAGGAAGAGGATGCGCTTCGCCCAGCCGGCGCGCATCAGCACGTCGCACAGCGAGATGGCGACGCGCGTCTTTCCCGTGCCGGTCGCCTGCACGACGAGCGCCTTCCGGAACTTGTCCGAGAACCGCTCGCAGACGCGCTTCACGGCCTCGAGCTGGTACATGCGGCCGGCGATCTGGAGGTTCGGGGCGATCGCCGTCGGCGGCTTCTTGTTCGTGCGCTGGTGGACGAGGTACTCGAGGCTGTCCTTAGAGTAGAAGCCGTACACCTTGCGATACGGGTAACCCTGCGCATCGTCCCAGAGGAAGACGTCGACGCCGTTCGTGAAGAACACGACCGGACGAACCCCGGTCTCCTTCTCGAGGCACGTCGCGTAGAGCCGTGCCTGCTCGGCGCCGATCTTCGCGTCCTTCGCCGTCTTCTTCGCCTCGACGACGGCGAGCGGTTTGCCGTCGTCACCGTAGAGGACGTAGTCGGCGTACCCCTTGCCGGACTCCGTCTTCATGGTCGAGAGCTCGACCTCCTGACCGACGCTCGACGTGCTCACGCCGTGAAGGCCCACCTCCCATCCCGCTTCGACCAGCATCTGATCGATGAGGCGCCGCCGCGTCGTCGCCTCGTTGAAGTGGAGGACGGAAGCGACCTTCTGACCCTCGGCCTTCAGCTGGGCGAGCTCGGCTTCGCTGTGTTCGGCTGCACGCTCCGCTTCGAGGCGCTTTTTCGTCTCGACTTCGAGGTTCGCGAGCATCGCCGCGAACTGCGCCTCCATCTGCCGGAGCTTCTCGAGCGCCTCCTGTGCCTTGGCCTGTGCCTTCGGGTCGCTCGGCGGCCGCGGCGAAGGCGGAACGTACTTCCCGAAGTCGGCGCGACTGCCGCGGTGGACCTGGAGATGGAACCACTGCGCGATCTCGAAGAGCTGTCCGAGGCAGTCCACCGCGAGCTGGCTCGGGATGGGACGGTGCTGGTGCACGGCCTGGTTACCGGCCTTTCGCACCGCGTGGAGCTTGTTCTGCACGACGTCGGGCACCGACTGGCGGAACGGCTCGGCGTTCATCAGATCGTTGAGGTTGTCGCTGTAGGGCGGCCGCAGCTGATAGGCCTGGTAGATGTCGCCGACGACGATCTCGACGAACTGCCGCTGCTTCATCAGCGACGCGGCCGGATCCGAGTACGCGTAGGCCTCCGCCGCGCCGGCCCAGTCGGCGAGAACGGACCGCCGCACGCGGAGGAACTCGAAGTTCTGGGACTTCATGAACGCGGCCTCGTCGCGAGCCATGTCCGCGCTTCGAGCATCGTTCGTGCCATCATTCCTCCAGCCCGAGACGTGTCATCCACTGAGAGAGTCGCTGATGGCTCTTGAAGCCAATCAGCGCAGCGGCCTTCGTCTTGTTGTTCCCCGCTTCGCTCAGCGCACGTCGGATGAAGCGAGCGCCCGTTTCGTCGAGGAGCTTCTCCAAATCGAAGCCTTTTCCGAGAGGTGGGTCCAGCGTCGCGTCGACGCGCTCGCGCGGAGCCCGGATCGCGCCGCGCATGTCCTCCTCGGAGATGACCTTGTCCTTCGACCACACGAGGGCGCGGACGAGCGTGGCCTCGAGCTCCCGCACGTTTCCGGGCCACAGGTGCCGCTGGAGAAGCTTCCTTGCGCCGGGGGAAAGAGTCTTCCGCTGCGCCGAGATGCCCAGCTCCCCGTGGAGGCGCTCGAGCAGGCGCTCCACGAGAAGAGCGACGTCGCCCTCGCGCGCGCGCAGCGGCGGAAGGTCGAGCGTGAGGATCGCCAGTCGGAAATAGAGGTCTTCGCGGAACGCGCCGCGCGCGACCTCGGCGGCGAGGTCACGGTTCGTCGCCGAGAGGATCCGGACGTCCACCGGAATCTCACGTGACTCGCCGACCCTCACGATCCGCTTCTCCTGGAGGGCTCGGAGCAGCCGCACCTGTGCGGGCAGCGGAAGCTCGCCGAGCTCGTCGAGGAAGAGGGTCCCATCGTGCGCCTGCTCGAAGTGGCCCTTCCGGTCCTCGTGCGCACCCGTGAAGGCGCCCTTCTTGTGGCCGAAGAACTCCGACTCGACCAAGTCCTTCGGGATCGCGCCGCAGTTCACGGCGACGAAGCGGCCTTTCCTACCGCTCCGCTCGTGGATCGCCCGGGCAAGGAGCTCCTTGCCCGTGCCGGACTCCCCCTCGATCAGCACCGGCACCGACATGGCGGCGGCGACCTTGGCCCGCTCGAGCACGCGTCGCATGACGTCGCTCCGCCCTACGATGTCCGCGAAGCTCGCGTCCTCGGGCGCAGCGCCCGATGCCACGCGCTGCATGTCGGCGTCTGCCCGCCGAACGACCGCAGGGATGAACTCGGCTGCGATGTCGAACGGGATCTTGAGCGTCTGGACGCCCGCCTGAGGCGACGAACCGAGCAGCGTCGCCCCCTCCATCGTGCCGACGAGCACCCAGACGACCTGCATTGCCGGCGTGCCCGAGCTCGTGTGGATGCTGAGGACGGCGTCGTCCCCGAACTCCTTCTTCACCCAGGTGATGGCGTCGCGGACGGCCCGGTAGATGTCGGCGTAGTCGACGGGGGAAGCGAGCCTGTAGGGCCGCACGACGATTGGGGAGTCCGTGCGCTTCGCGAGCCATGCCTTGTAGGCGCTTCGGTCCTTCTCGTCGTAGTCGGAGAGGATCACGACGTGATCGTGCGCACGGCCGGCGACCGCGGTCGCGAGCGGCCCGATCCCAGCCTTCTCGACGCCCTGGCTCGCCTGGCGGTCCATCGTCCCGATCCAGGAGAGGAGCACCCGCTTCATGGACCTCCGAGCGTAACAGGTCTTCTTGGCGCGTAAGGAGTCTTCCTGGGGCGCGGAGCAGCCGGAATGTCGAATCGAGCACTTGGAACTCGGCGAACGATGGCACGTGTCGTGATGAACGAGGCGGCATGACAACCGCTGCTCACGTCGAGACCGTCCTCTCCGATGACACCGTCACCACCACGATCGAGGACCGCCGATCGGACGTCCTGGCCGTCTTCCGGCCCCTCGACGACGCCCAGCGAGCAGGTCTCGCAGGGCACGCCTGGGAGCTCGGGCTTCGCGCAGTCCTCAGCGCACATCGGCTCGCCGAGGAAGCGCGTCTCGCGGACATCGGAAAGGCGCTCGTCGAGGAAGTCGACGCCGAGCTCGACGAGTACGTCCAGAAGCAACAGGAGGCGATGGTGCAGACGCTCCAGCGCTTCTTCGACCCGCGCGACGGCCAGGTGACCACGCGGATCGAGAGCTTCCTCAAGGACGGGGGCGAGCTGACCCGCGCGCTCGACAAGTTCCTCGGCCCCGAGCACGGGGCGCTCGCGACGACACTGGCGAAGTCCCTCGGGGAGAACAGTCCGCTGCTCCGACGCCTCAGCCCCACGGACAGCGAGGGCGTCGTCGCTCTCGTCGAGGCGCGGGTGAAGGACGCGCTCGAGGCGAATCGTGCCGCCGTCGCCAAGGCGCTCGACCCGGTCGTGCCGGACGGTGCGGTCGCACGCTTCCTCACGACGCTCCGGAAAGATCTCGAGAAGGCGGACTCCGACCGCACCAAGCAGCTCGCGCTCGCCACGAAGGCGCTCGACCCCGCCGATGACACTTCGCTCCTGTCCAAGTTGGTTCGCGAGACGAAGGACGCGCGCAAAGAAATCTCGCGCGCCATGAACGCGGACGCGCCCGACTCCGCGCTGGGCCTCCTCAAGACGTCGCTCACGACCATGTTCGAGAAGCACGCGAAGACGCAGACCGAGGCGCTCGCCGCCTTCGACGCGCGGCAGCAGAAGCTCGACGCCGATCTCCGCGAGATCGCGGCGCGCCTCGAGGAGCGGAAGCGCGGCGATGCGCAGGCGCCGCGAGGCGGACGCAAGTTCGAGGAGGCCGTGCGCGCCTTCACGGTTCACGCGCTCGCAGGCGCGCCCCTGCTCGTCGAAGCGACCGGCGACACCGTCGGCTCGCGGTCGGCGTGCAGGAAGGGCGATCAGGTGGCGCGCTTCCACGCGGAGAGCATCTACGCCGGAGCCGCCATCGTCATCGAGGCGAAACGAGAGCAGCGGTATACGGTGGCGAAAGCGCTCGAGGAGCTCGAGATCGGCCGCAGCAACCGGACCGCACAGGCAGGTGTCTTCGTCATGGCCCGGAGTCACGTCGCCGAGGGGTTCCCCACGTTCGCGCGCTACGGCAACGACGTCCTCGTCGTCTGGGACGAGACGGACGAGAGGACCGACCCCTATCTCCAGGCCGCCCTCTTCCTCGCCCTCGGGCTTGCGACCCGCCAGCGTCGAGGCGCCGATCAGGGCAACCTCGAGGCGCTCGCCGACGTCGAACAGCGCATCGAGCGCGAGCTGAAGCGGCACGACCGCATGCGGTCACTCTCGGAGAGCATCCAGAAGAAGTCCGAGGAGCTGCTCGAGGAGGTCAGGAAGGGCGAGAAGGGCCTCAAGCTCCTGCTGAAGGACGCGAAGGCGACGCTGAAGGCGCTCGACGTCGAGCTGTCCTGCGTCGACGAGGAACGGGCGGAGCCGCTCCTCCTGGACGCAGGCGAGCTCGGCGAGGCCCGCGCCGCCCTCGCGGAGAACGCGGCGGAGTGAGCCGACCGCCGCGCAGCACCGGTCAGCGCGCTTTCTCGGCGCCCTTCTTCGCGTCGGCGATGAACTTCTCGAGGCCGACGTCCGTGAGCGGATGCTTGAGCAGCTGACGGATGACGCTCATCGGCAGCGTCGCGCAGTCGGCGCCGATCATCGCCGCCTGCATGACGTGGAGCGGGCTCCGGATGCTGGCGGCGAGCACTTCGGTGTCGAGCTCGTAGTTCTCGTAGATCGTGACGATCTGCTGGAGGAGCTCGATGCCTTCCTGCCCCGTGTCGTCGACGCGCCCGAGGAACGGCGAGATGTACGCGGCGCCCGCCTTGGCGGCGAGCAGCGCCTGGGTTGCGCTGAAGCACAGCGTCACGTTCGTGCGGATGCCCTCTTCCTTCAGCGTGCGAACGGCACGGAGCCCGTCCACGAGGAGCGGGACCTTCACGACGACGTTCTTGTGGAGCTTCGCGAGGGCGCGGCCTTCGTCGAGGATCGCGCGGTACTCCGTCGCGACGACCTCGGCCGAGACGGGGCCGCTGACGACGTCGCAGATCTCCGGGATCGCCGTCTCGATCTTGCGCCCGGCCTTCGCGAGAAGGCTCGGGTTCGTGGTGCATCCTTCGAGGAAGCCCATCGCAGCGGCCTCCTTGATCTCCTGGATGTCGGCGCTGTCGATGAAGATCTTCATGGTGGCCTCCGCACGACACGTTGCAAGCGCCACGCCGTGGAGATCACGGGTGGAGCACGACCTCGCTTGCGTTGCTCGCGTCGAGCTTCTTCGGGAGATCGACGCCGTTCGCGTGGAGGTCGAACGCGAGGATCGCCCAATAGTCGGACTCGGGGAGCGAGCCGGGAGCCTTCGGCGGCATCGTCTTCACGACGAAGCCGGCGACGTCGGCGGCGGTCCTGAACTCACCCTTGCGCGCCTTCGCGCTCGGCGGCGGCGCGAGCGGGAGCGCACCCTTGTCCATGCCGACGACGCGCGGAGCCTTCGCACCCTCGCCCGAGCTCCCGTGACACGAGGCGCACTGCTCGCCGTAGAGCTTCTGCCCCGCCGCGACCTGAGCGGCGAACGTCATCGGTTCGTTGCTCGAGTTCGTGGTGGCCGGCGCCGCCGGCGTCGCGGGAGCGGGCGTCGAGGACGTCTCTCCGCCGCCGCAAGCCATCATCAGAACTGCAAGAAAGGACGCTCCGAACACGCGCATGCTGGTTCTCCTTCGGGCCCGTGGCGAGGCCAGGGCTGGAGGAGGGAGTCGCGTCGGGGGGCGGGCGTGACAGGGAAAATGAACGGGACGCGATTTTCTGGCCGCGCGCTCGGGGCGGAGCGCGCTTGCCCTGCGACGGTCTCGGGAGGGAGCGCTCATGCCGTTCGGGTGCGGGTGCCGGTGCGGGTGCGGGGACGGCGCGCTCGCGCTCGCTTCCGCTTCCGCATCCAGCCGCGCGACCTCTCGCTCGTCAGCGCTTCTTCGCCGCCGTCTTCTTCTTCGCTCCGCCCTTCGCGCGCGCCTGTCGTCTCTCCAAGAACGCCTTCAGCACGATCGCGCTGTTGTGCTCCTCGTCGTGCGCGCTGTAGAGCAGCGTGACCGTTCCGCGCTCGCTCGCTTCGACGAGCGCCTTCCACGCTTCCGGATTCGCCTCGAGCTCCTCGCGATAACGGCGCTGGAACTCGGGCCAGCGTTCCACGTCGTGCGCGTACCACTTCCGGAGCTCGGTCGACGGCGCGACGTCCTTCAGCCACTCGGCGGCGAGCGCCTCCTTCTTCATTCCTCGCGGCCAGAGTCGCTCGACGAGGATGCGTCTGCCGTCGGTACGCGCAGGGGCTTCGTAGGCTCGCTTCGTCCGAATCACGCCGGCCTCCTACGACGGACTCTACGCAGTGGGGGAGACGTGGTCCACGGGCGGCGGACGTGCATCGTGCCGCGCCGTCGTTCCATCGAGAAAGACCGCGTCTGCCTGCGGCACCACACGTGCAGGGAGGCGCACGTGCTCCTGCGCCTCGCGGCTCTCGGCCTCGCTTCGATGCTCGCCGTCTCGTCGGCGGGATGTGCCAGCGCGAGCGACGGCACCGACGCGACCGATGCGGCCGTCGCCGACGACGACCGCACGCTCGAGGCGAGCCTCACCGCGCCGCTCCCCGAATCCGACCTCGACACGTTCGCCGAGCGCGCATCCTGGATCGACACCTACGGCGCGATCCCCGCCGACTGCGTCGCGAAGCACGACGAACGCGACGGACGCCGCGCGCTCTTCCACGGCTGCTACGACTGGCACTCGAGCGTGCATGCCCACTTCGCGGTGCTCCGGATGGACCTCGCCGGCACCGGGAAGCGAGCCCGGCTCGCAGAGCAGATCGACGCGCGCCTCACGCCGGAGGAGATCGCGCGCGTCGCCGCCGAGCTCGAGGCCGAGCCGTGGTTCGAGTCGCCGTACGGACGCGCCTGGCTCCTCCGCCTCGTGACCGAGCACGAGACGTGGTCGATCGCGCGGACCGGCACGGCGGACCGCCGCCTCCGGTCGCTCGGTGAGGCGACCGCCGCCGGCCTCGTCGCGAGCTTCGCGACGCGCACCCCCGACCCAAAGGCCGCCGACTACCGGAGCGACGCGTGGACGCTCGCGCAGCTCGTCGCGTACGCGCGCGCGACGAAGGACGCGGCGCTCGAGCAGAGCGCCGTGCGCCTCGTCGAGGCCGGCTTCACCCAGCGCCCGCTCCGCTGGTCCGAGACGAACGACCACGACCCGAACGCCTTCATGTCGACGTACTGGTCCCAGGTCTGCCTCCTCGCGACGACGTTCGCCGCAGACCCCTCGCGCCTGATCACGCTCCTCGCGCCGTCCGAGCTCCCCGACGAAGCGCTCACGCCGCTTCCCGATCCCGGCATCGCGACCGACGTCCACCACCTCGGCATCAACTGGAGCCGCGCGTGGGCGATCAAGGCGCTCGCACGCGTCGCGACGACCGCGCTCGGCCCCTCCGACGCGACGACGAAGAAGCTCGTCGCCGCCTACCACGCGCACGTCCTCGCCGGCCGCGAGCGCCACTTCCGCTACCGCGGCGACTACTTCGCCTACGACCACTGGGTGCCGCAGTTCGCGGTGTACGCGATCACGGACTGAGCGCGTTCGACTGAGGCGGCGCTCCCACCTCGCCCGGTGCTAGGCTCCCGCGCCGGCAGCATGAACCCTCGTCTTCGCGTCCTCCGATCGATCGCCCTCGCGCTCCTCATGTCCGCCTGCGGGGGCGAAGCCACGGCGCCGCCTCCTGCGACGCCCTCCGCGCCTCCGCCCGCTCTCGGCGCCGCGATCGCGAGCGCTGCCGCCGGCGAGAGCGACACCGACGTCGTCATCCCCGTCGGCGCCGAGGACGCCGCCCGAGGGCCTCGCGATGCGTACGCGACCATCGTGGTCTTCAGCGACTTCGAGTGCCCCGGGTGCCGCGCGCTGAGCCATCGGCTCGATCGCATCCTCCAGGGCTACCGGACCGACGAGGTGCGTTTCGTCTTCAAGAACTTCCCGCTCCGCCAGCACAAGCACGCGCGTCTCGCCGCGGAGGCGGGACAAGGGGTCTTCGCGACCAAGGGGGCCGCCGCGTTCTTCCGCTACCACGACCTCGTCTTCGGTCGCACGACCGAGCTCGATCGCGAGGCGATCCTCGGCTGGGTGAAGGAGGCGGGCGCCGACCCGAAGCAGATCGAGAAGGGCCTCGACGAGCACACGTGGTCGCAGAAGATCGATCGCGACCTCGCGCTCGGCCGGAAGCTCGACATCGCCGGGACGCCGACGATCTACGTCAACGGGATCGACGTCGAGGACGAGAACGAGCTCGTCCGGGCGCTCGACGAGCAGATCGCGAAGGGCAAGGCGCTCGCGGCGAAGGGCGTCGCGAAGGCGCGGATCTACGCCCAGCTCACGACCGAGAACTACAAGCAGGCGCCGCCCGAGCGTGCGGAAGACGACCAGCCGCCGAAGATCGATCCGACGGTGTGGAAGGTGCCTGTCGGCACGTCGCCCGTCCGCGGGAGCGCGAACGCGCTCGTCACGATCGTCGAGTTCTCCGACTACGCGTGCCCCTTCTGCAAGGGCGTCGAGCCGACGCTCGAGCGGCTCCGGAACGAGTACGGCGACAAGCTCCGCATCGTGTGGAAGGACGCGCCGCTGCCCGTCCACGAGCGCGCACGTCCCGCCGCGCTCCTCGCCCGCGCGGCCCGCGCGCAGAAGGGCGACGCGGCGTTCTGGGACGTCCACGACCGACTCTTCTCGGCGCCGGACCTCGGCGACGCCGAGCTCGAGCGCATCGCGAAGGACGCGAAGCTCGACGCCGCGAAGGCGATGGCCTTCGTCAAGGCGAACGCATCGAACAAGGACCTCGACCGCGACGACGATCTCGTCGAGGAGGTCGGCGCCACCGGCACTCCGCACTTCTTCGTCAACGGGCGCCGCGTCGTCGGCGCGCAGAGCTACGAGACCTTCAAGGGCCTCGTCGACGAGGAGATCGCGAAGGCGGAGGCCCTGGTGAAGGCAGGGACCGCCGCGAGCGCGGTGTACGAGGCGACGATCAAGGAGGGCAAGACCGCCCCCGAGCCCGAGAAGAAGAACGTTCCGCTCCCCGACAAGGCGCCGTTCCGCGGCGCCGCGAGCGCGAAGGTCGTCGTCCAGGAGTTCTCGGACTTCCAGTGCCCGTTCTGCAAGAGGGTCGAGCCGACGCTCGATGCGCTCCTCGCCGCGTATCCGGGGAAGGTGAAGATCGTGTGGCGTGACATGCCGCTGAAGGGCCATCCCGACGCCGAGCTCGCGGCCGAAGCCGCTCGCGAGGCCTATGCCCAGAAGGGCAACGAAGGGTTCCAGAAGATGCGCGTGAAGCTCTTCGAGAACCAGGCGATCGTCGGCGGCCTGAAGCGCGATGCGCTCGAGCAGTACGGCAAGGAGATCGGCCTCGACCCGACCAAGCTCGCGAAGGCGCTCGACGAGCACACGCATCGGCCTGCGCTCGAAGCGGACAAGAAGGCGGCGGAGGAGGCCGGCATCTCCGGGACGCCCGGGTTCGTCGTCGGGAGCTACATGCTGAGCGGGGCGAAGCCGCTCCGCACGTTCCGTCGCTGGGTCGAGCGCTCGCTCACCGAGTCGGCAACGGCGCCGGCGCCGGCGGGAGGGAAGAAGAAGTGAAGACCGCCCTCTCGCTCGCTCTCCTCGCCGCTGTTGCCCTCGTGCCGTCGACCGCCGCGGCCGTCGAGCGCCAGCACCATCTCGGGCTCGGTCCGAGCCTCGCGATCCTGAAGGTCGACGACAAGTCGACGCTCAGCGTCGGCGGCGGCGCCACGCTCCACTATGCCTACGGTCTGAACGACCAGTTCAACGTGATCGGCGAGCTCGGCTCCGCCGTCGTCGCGCTGAACCAGCAGCAGGACCTGCCCGAGTCGCCGCGGACGCGCCCCGCGCGCCTCGACCACGCATCGGTCGGCCTCGGCTACGTCATCGACATCCTCACGTGGGTGCCGTCGCTCAGCGCGCAGCTCGGCGTCCACCACCTCTCGGGCGGGACGCTCGACTCGTCGCTCGTCCTCCCGAGCGCGCAGCTCGGGCTCGGCCTCGACTACCAGCTGTCGCGCAGCTTCGCCGTCGGCGTCGCGGCGCGGCAGCACTTCCTCCTCACGAAGATGGCGGACTACCCCTCGTACACGACCGCGACGTTGCGGTTCGAGTACATGTGGGGCTTCTGAGCGCTCACGCGCGCCGCCGGCGACGCGCGAACGCGAGCGCGACCGCCGCGATCGCACCCAACGAAGCTCCCGCACCGGACCCCGATCCGGAGACCACGCGGCATCCGCACGCGTTGTCGTCCGGGTGCGCGGGCGGAGACGCTCCGTAGCCGCCCGGCGTGCCGTACTCGCCGGGCGCGCTCTTGTCCTTCACGACGACGGTCGCCTTCGCCTCGTTGCCGAGACCGTCCTTCACGAAGACGATGTCGACGCCGCCCTTGCCCCCGGCGACGTACTTGCCGTCGTCGGACACCGTCGCGCCGGTGGCGTTCGGATCGATCCGGAAGCCCAGCCCGGCGCCGCTGCCGCCCGACACCGCGAAGGTGATGCTGCCGCCGGTCTCGACCGTCGCCATCTCGGGCGAGACCGCGAGCGGCGCGCCGACGTCGATGTGCGCGGTCGTCTTGCCGCCGACCGCGTCGGTGACCTCGATCACGTCCTCGACGTTGCCGGTCGGACCCGCGAAGTACATGCCCTTCGCCGGATCGATCATGCCGCCGGAAGCGTTCGCCTTGAACGCCCACGTGTAGCCGGAGCCGCTGCCGCCGGTCGCGATGAACGCGACGCCGCCGCGCGGCGCGACCGACGCGACCGCGGGCGTGATCGCGATCCCGTTGCCGACCGAGACGCCGATGATCGCGACGTTGCCGAGCGAGTCGGTGACGCGGACGGTGTCGACCGTGTTCGCGGTCTCACCGGCGGTGTATTCGCCGGTCGTCGTGTCCATCGTGCCGCCGGAGGCGGTCGTGAGGAGCTCCCAGACGTAGCCGAAGCCGCTTCCGCCGGTCGCGTCGAAGTCGATCTTCCCGAGCGGCGGAGCGTGCGCGGGCGAGGGCGTGATCGCGATCTCGGGGCCGACCATCACGGTCGCCGTCGTCGTCGCGCCGTTCGCGTCCGTCACCTGGATGACGTCTGCGCCGCCGCCCTTGTTGCCGGCGGTGTAGACGCCGCCGGTCGCGGAGACGTTGCCGCCCGACGCGTTGGTCTTGATGCTGAACGTGTAGCCGCCCGCGCCGTCGCTCGCGACGAAGGTGGTCGTGCCCTTTGGGGCGACCGTGACCGCGCTCGGCGTGACGGCGACCGCCTTCGTGACCGTGACCGTCGCGCTCGCCGTGTTGCCGAGCGAGTCGGTGACGACGACGACGTCCGCCCCGTTCCCGATCGCGCCTGCCTTGTAGGCGCCGGTCGCGGCGTTGACGGTGCCGCCGGAAGCGTTCGTCCCGAGGCTGTAGGTGAATCCGGCGCCGCTGCCGCCCGCGGCGGCGAAGGCGGCGGTGCCGAGCGGCGCGACGGTCGCCGTCGTCGGCGTGATCGACGCACCGGCCGTGACCGCGACGTCGACGGTCTTCGTGTTGCCGAGCGAGTCGGTGACCTTCACGACGTCGACGACGTTCCCGGTCGGACCTGCCTTGTAGGCGCCTGTCGCGGCGACGATGGTGCCGCCCGACGCGTTCGTCACGAACGACCACGCGAAGCCGAGTCCGCTCCCGCCCGTGACGGTGAGCGCGACGCTCCCGCGCGGCGGCGTGCTCGGCGTCGCAGGGTTGATGCTGAGGCCGCCGCCGACCGAGACGCTCACCGTCGCGGTGTTGCCGAGTGGATCGGAGACGCGGACGGTGTCGGCGACGTTGCCGGCCGGGCCCGCGGTGAAGAGACCGGCAGCCGAGACCGTGCTGCCGGAGTTGTTCGTGAGGACGGACCACGTGTAGCCCGCGCCGGTCCCGCCCGTCGCGGTGAGCTGGACGCTTCCGAGCGGCGGCGCGCTCGGGTTCGCGGGCACGATCGCGACGCCGGCGGTCACGGTGACGTTCACGTCACGCAGGTTGCCGAGCGAGTCGGTGACGCGGACGACGTCCATCTTCGAGCCGGTCGGGCCGGCGGTGTAGGCGCCGGTCGCGGCATCGATCGTCGCGCCCGATGCGTTCGTGAGGAGGCTCCAGGCGTAGCCGGCGCCGCTTCCGCCGCTCGCCGCGAAGGCGACGCTCCCGCGCGGAGGCGTCGTCGCGCCGTTCGGCGTGACGACGACCGGGCCGGTGACGGTGACCGTCGCCTGTGCGGTGTTGCCGTAGGAGTCCGTCGCGCGGACCACGTCGTTCACGCTGCCGATCGCGCCTGCCTTGTAGACGCCGGCGGCGTTGATCGTTCCGCCGGAGGCGTTCGTGACGATCGACCAGCTCGCGATGATGCCGCTCCCGCCCGTCGTCCCGAAGTTCACCGTCCCGTTCGGAGGAGCGGAGACGGCGGCGGGGCTGACCGCGAGCTGCGGGCCGACCGTGATGTCCACCGTCGCCTTGTTCCCGAGCGAGTCGGTGACGAGAACCTTGTCGCTGACGTTGCCGGTCGCGCCGGCCTTGTAGATGTTGCCGGTGAGGGTGCCGCCGGAGGCGTTCTGCTGGAACGTCCACACGAAGCCGACGTTGCTCCCGCCGGTCGCGAGGAAGGTGACGCTCTGGCGCGGCGCGACGTTCGGTGCCGCGGGAGAGATCGCGACGCCGGCGCCGACGCCGATGTTCACGTCGGCGGTGTTGCCGAGCGAGTCGGTGACGCGGACCGTGTCGGTGACGTTCGGCGTCGGACCGGCCTTGTAGAGGCCGGCGCCGGTGACGCTCGCGCCCGAGTTGTTCGTGACGACCGCCCACGTGTAGCCCGCGCCGCTGCCGCCCGTCGCGGTGAGCTGGAGACTTGCCTGCGGGGCGACCGGACCCGGGTTCGCAGGGGAGATCGCGACGCCCGCGCCCACGTTCACGTTCGCGGTGCCGGTGTTGCCGGCCGCGTCGGTCGCGACGACGACGTCGACGACGTTCGGCGTCGGCCCGGCCGTGTACGCGCCGGTCGTCGCGTTGATCGAGCCGCCGGATGCGTTGGTCTGGAGCGCGTAGGTGAACGTCGTGGAGGTGCCGATCCCGCCGCTCGCGACCGCGCTGGTCGATCCGCGCGGGGCGACGTTCGCGGTGCCGAGCGAGACCGAGACGTTCGTCGCGACGCGTCGCCCGGTGCCGCCGTTGTAGAGGCTCGCGATCTCCGCGTTCGAGAGCGCACGACCGAAGACGGCGATCTCGTCGAGGGTGCCGTTCACCGGGTTCAGCTGTGCGCCGTCGCGGCGGCCGACGAGGAGCGGGAGCGTCGAGTCGGGGAGGGGGCCCGCGCCGTTCGCCGTCGCGACGACGGTGCCGTTCCGGAGGATCTCGAACACGTCACCCGTGCGGCGGAGGACGATCTGGTTCCATGCGTTCGCCTGGAAGCCGATCGCCGCCGACGTCATGATCGCGGTCGGAAGCGCGTAGAAGTGGAGCGTGTCGTCGGCGAGCTTCTCGAGCGTCCAGCCGGGGCCGGCGGGACCGAGGAACTTCTCGATCAGCGTCTGCTGTCCCGCGGTCGACGCGAACTTCACCCAGACCTGCACCGTGAAGTCGCCCGCGAAGTCGAGCTGCGCGTCGTCGACCGGCCGCTGCGCGTACTTCGTCGAATCGGCGGCGAGCGCGAGGCCCTGACCGAAGAGGCCGCCGCCGAAGGCAGGCCCGCCGACGAGCGTGAGATCGAGGCCGCTCACCGCGTCGGCGCCGCTGTTCTCGAACGGGTAGTACGCGATCGCGTCCGTCGCGAAGGCGAGGGCCTGCGACGCGCGCCGGACCTGCGTGCGCTCGTCACGACGACTCGTGGTGTCCGCTCCGTCGTGGCACGCGCTCGACACGAGCGAGAGGACGAGCAGGACGAGGAAAAGAAAGAAGCGAGCCGGAGAGCGGCCAAGCATGACACGAGGATAGAGATCGCGGCCGTCCCGCCGCAATCCGTGAAAACCGCGAGGAGGTGCTGTCGGGTGACGTCGTCCGCCGCCTCGACGGGTAGGCGCTTCGGCGCGCCGGCTTCTCACGGATGAGCTCGGAAGGCTCTTTCGCGGGCGGCCCTTGTCGTGTGCGCCTGCGCCATTTATATGGGCACCCATGCATCTACCGACCCCTCCCGTTCGCCCGGTCGCGGAAGACGCCCGCGCGGGCGCGGTGCTCGACGCGTTCCGGCGCATCGTCCAGGTCCTCCGGGAGTCCTCGCGGGCGGCCGAGCAGGAGCTCGGCGTGACCGGCGCGCAGCTCTTCGTCCTCACCACGTTGCGTGACGGCGGCGCCCTCTCGATCAACGAGCTCGCCGCGCGCACGCGGACCCACCAGAGCACGGTCTCCGTCGTCGTGAAGCGGCTCGTCGAGGCCGAGCTCGTCCGGCGGCAGACGTCGGACGTCGACGCACGACGCGTCGAGCTCTCGCTCACGCCGCGTGGTCGCGCGCTCCTCACGCGTGCGCCGATGGCGGCGCAGGAGCGGCTCGTCGCGGCCGTCGAAGGGCTGCCCGCCCGCGAGCGCGCCACGCTCGCGAAGACGCTCGAACGCATCGTCTCCACGATGGCAGCCTCCGAAGGCGCACCGCCGATGTTCTTCGAGGACGGCGCCGGACGCGCGAGCGCAGGGAAGGGGCGTCGCCGTGGCGCGTGAGGTCGAAGCCGCGTCGACGACGAACGGCCTCCCGGTTGCGCCCTCGATGGGCCCGACGATCGCGACGTCGGGGCTCGGCGCGCGTTCCGTCCTCGTCGACCGCCGCGTGCTCGTCATCGGCGCGATCGCGGTCGTCCTCGCCTTCGTCGCGGGCCTCGTCGCGCAGGGGCTCACGCGCGTCATCGGGCTCGTCACGAACGTCGCGTTCTACGGGCGCGTCTCGACGTCGTTCGTGTCGCCGGCCGAGCACCACCTCGGCGCGTGGGTCATCGTCGTCCCCGTCCTCGGTGGCGTGCTCGTCGGGCTGATGGCGCGCTTCGGGTCGAAGGCGATCCGCGGGCACGGGATCCCGGAGGCGATGGAGCAGGTCCTCACGAACCGGAGCCGGATCCCGGCGCGGATGACGTTCCTGAAGCCGCTCTCGGCCGCGATCTCGATCGGGACCGGCGGTCCGTTCGGGGCCGAGGGCCCGATCATCGCGACCGGCGGGGCGCTCGGCTCGCTCGTCGGGCAGCTCCTCGGGACGTCGGCGGGAGAGCGGAAGACGCTCCTCGCGGCGGGCGCCGCCGCCGGCATGGCGGCGACGTTCGGGAGCCCCGTCTCGGCGGTCCTCCTCGCGATCGAGCTCCTCCTCTTCGAGTACCGTCCACGTTCGCTCGTGCCGGTCGCGCTCGCGGCGGCGACGGCGACGGGCGTCCGGACCGCCTTCGTCGGCTCCGCGCCGGTCTTCCCGCTGCCGGACCTCGTGCCGCCCGGCGGCTCCGCGCTCGCGACCTACGCGGTGCTCGGCGCGGTCGTCGGGCTCGCCTCGGTCCTCGTGACGCGCGGGGTCTACGCGATCGAGGACGCGTTCGAGCGTCTTCCCATCCACTGGATGTGGTGGCCTGCGCTCGGCGGCGTCGTCGTCGGCGTCGTCGGCTTCTTCGCGCCGCGGACGATGGGCGTCGGCTACGACAACATCGAGCAGATCCTCGGCGGCCACGTCGTCGGCCGTGCGCTCGTCGTCCTCTGCACGCTCAAGCTCGTCTCGTGGGCGGTGTCACTCGGGAGCGGGACGTCGGGCGGGACGCTCGCGCCGCTCTTCACGATCGGCGGCGGTCTCGGGGGCGTGCTCGGCGCGATCGTCGTCGCGCTCGCGCCCGGGCTCGGGGTCGACATCCGGATCGCCGCGCTCGTCGGGATGGCGGCGATGTTCGCCGGCGCGTCGCGTGCGCTCCTCGCGTCGGTCGTCTTCGCGTTCGAGACGACGCGCCAGCCGATCGGGCTCCTCCCGCTCCTCGGTGGGTGCACGACCGCGTACCTCGTCTCGTGCGTGCTGATGAAGAGCACGATCATGACCGAGAAGCTCGAGCGTCGCGGCGTCCGCGCGCTCTCCGAGTACGCCGCCGACTTCCTCGCGCAGCTCCGCGTCGCGGAGATCGGTCTCCGCGAGACGGTGACGCTCCGCGCGGAGGACACGATTGCGACGGTGCGGGCGTGGCTCGCCTCGGGCGCGCCGGGCTCGACCCACCAGGGCTTCCCGGTCGTCGAGGCGAGCGGGCGCGTCCTCGGCGTCCTCACGCGGCGCGATCTGCTCGCGGGCGCATCGCCGGAGTCACCCGACGAGCGCGTCGCGGGCGAGCTCGCGATCGCCTCGCTCCTCACGCGCGCGCCGGTGACGGTCGCGCCGGAGGCGTCGCTCCGCGATGCGGCCGATCTGATGGCGCGCGCGCGTGTCGGTCGGCTCCCGGTCGTGTCGCGACAGGGCGCGCTGGTCGGGATCGTGACCCGGAGCGATCTCGTCGACGTGCACCGCCGCCGGCTCGAGGAAGAGCACGCCGATCCTCCGCGGAGGCTCTTGCCACTCCGGAGCGCAGCACGCTGACAGCAGGGTGGATCATCCGGGCCGCCGTCTCTGCGCCGCGAGGATGGTGGTGCCCGCGGGGCAACATCGGAAGGTAGATTCCACGGCGTGGTCCGGGCGTTGCAGCTCGACGGACGATGCGCTCTCGTCGGCTTCTCTCGGCGTTCGGGTCGGCGTTCCTCGCTGCGTCGTCCGCGGTCGGGTGCGTGGTCGGAACGGCAGACGACACCGAGAGCTCGGAGGCGGCCCACACGGCGGCGCGCGCGGTCGAGGAGAACCGGCCGGAGTACTGGGCGACGACGGACTACGCCGAGCACCGAAACCAGATGATGCTGCTCGGCTACCCGCTCGAGGGCGCGGCGCCGGACGACGATCCACTCACCGTCCGCTTCCAGACGTGGCTCGATCGCATCGACGTGCTCGTCCGCGCCGACGTGCTGCGGACATCGGGGAAACCGCTCGTCGCGCCGAAGCCGATCGCGAAGGTCATCGTCTCGCGTGAGAGGTTCAACGCGTGGGTGAGCCCGGTGATGGTCTGCCTCGGCGCGCCGGTCGGGGCGGGCGAGACCACGACCCCGATGGCGCTGCTCTCCAGCGGTTCGGTCGAAGCCATCTCTTCGACGTGCGCGCGGCCGGGCTGGGACAGGGCCGAGTACGCTCGCTTCTGGAACGGAGCGAAGGTCGCCTGCAAGCTCGCCTTCGCGGGCGACAGCTTCTCGGTGACCGGCCCCTCGTGTCAGCTCGCCGAGGCCGCGAAGCACGCGAACGAGCTCGTGACGTCCGCGACGTCGCCGTTCATCCACTTCTCGACCGACTACATCGCAGTCGCGAGCGAAGCGTCGTTCGTGAGCACGATCGCGCACGAGCTCGGGCACTTCTACATGGCGCACGCGACCGACAAGGCGACCGCGCGCTACGGCTACTGGTACTCGACGAGCGGCGACCAGGCGGGCCAGCCTCCGCGCGCGCCAGGCGCCGCCGAGCTCCAGGCGGCGTACGAGGAGGTCGCGCAAGGCTACTCCCTCGAGCGAGTAGGAAAGACGTTCAGCCCGCGCCTCCGCGCGTTCCTCGTCACGACGGTTCATCCACTCCTCGCGCAGAAGCGCGCCGCGGAGCCCACGTTCGCATGTGCGCGTGCCGTCGATGCGCTCTCACCCGAGCACGCCGGCATCCTCGCGAGCACCGCTTCGGTGCCGCCGCCGGACGCGCGTGCGGCGTACGAAGCGTTCGAGCGGGAGCTCGCGGCGTGCGCGCCGCGCGTCCAATTGAAGGGCGCGGACGTGACGTCGTCGATCTCCGCCGGCCAGCTCCTCGTCGGCGCGAGGGCGCACGCGCCGGGGCCGAAGACGAAGATCGTGCTCCGCGTCGGGGAGTCGCTCGGGGACTTCCTCGCGCGCTTCGACACGCTCGCGAAGGAGCTCGACGCGAAGGCGGCGCGCCTGCTCGCCCTCGCGCGGAAGAACAAGCTCGGTCTCTACACGACGGAGCAGGCCGCCGACGAGTTCGCGCTCGAGCTCGCGGTGCGACTCGGCTTCACCGTCGACGAGATCCTCGCGGCGTGGCTCGACGACATGCGTGCGATCGAAGCCGTCTACCGTCGCGCCGGGATGCAGCCCCCGCCCGGCGAGCAGGCGGAAGCGTGCAAGGCGCTCCTCGACGCGGAGTTCACGACCGTCGACGGCTCGGGCCGCCGTGTGCCGGTGATGGTCTCACTCGGACGGCTCGACGAGCCACATCATTCGAGCTGCTACCGGCTCTTCAACTCGTGGCGGGAAGCCCGCGCGCACCGCTACGTGCCGGCGCCGAAGCCGGCGCCGCTCGAGCCGCCCTGGGAGACGCTCCGCGCACACGCGACGGAGCTCACGAGCAGCGCGCCTCCGCCCCCGGCTCCTTCGATCGAACCGGCGCCTCCAGGCGCCGCAGACGCCGGCGTCGTGTTGCCGGCCGACGCCGGCGTGCCGTGACCGGTCAGCCGCCCTTCTTCTCGCTCTCGTTCGCCTTCTCGAGACCGAAGCCGTCGTGGAGCGCGCGCACGGCGAGCTCGGTGTACTTCGCGTTCACGATGCAGCTCACCTTGATCTCGCTCGTCGAGATCGCCTGGATGTTGATGCCCTCGTTCGCGAGGATGCGGAACATCTTGGCGGCGATGCCGGCGTGGCTGCGCATGCCGAGGCCGACGATCGACACCTTCACGATGTCCTCGTCGTAGCGGACCTCGAGCGCGCCGAGACGCTTGCCGACCTCGTCGATGAACGGCTTCGCGCGGTGGAGGTCGGTCTTGCCGAGGGTGAACGTGACGTCGGCGCGCTCGTTGTGCCCCTTCGTCGCGTTCTGGATGATCATGTCGACGGAGATGTTCTTCCCCGCGAGCGAGCCGAAGAGCTCCGCGACGACGCCCGGCTTGTCCTCGACGCCGACGACGTGAACGCGCGCGTCGCCCTTGTCGTAGGCGATCCCGGCGACGACCACGTCCTCGAGCGACTTGTCCTCGCGCGTGACCCACGTGCCGGGGGCATCGCTGAAGGAGCTCCTGACATGAACCGGGACGCCGTACTTCATCGCAATCTCCACGCTGCGGATCTGCAGCACCTTCGCGCCGAGCGAGGCGAGCTCGAGCATCTCCTCGTACGAGATCTTCCCGATCTTGCGGGCCGAGGGACAGATGTTGGGGTCGGTCGTGTAGACGCCGTCGACGTCGGTGTAGATCTCGCAGACGTCGGCGTTGATCGCCGCCGCGACCGCGACGGCCGACGTGTCCGAGCCGCCACGACCGAGGGTCGTGATGTCGCCGTGCTCGTCGACGCCCTGGAAGCCGGCGACGACGGCGATCCGGCCCTTCTTGTTCGCCTCGAAGATCTTGGAGCCCTCGATCGCGCGGATGCGCGCCTTGGTGAAGGCGCCGTCGGTCAGGATCTTCACCTGGTGACCGAGGAGCGAGCGCGCCTGCCCGCCTTCGGCCTGGATCGCCATCGCCGTCAGCGCGGCCGTCACCTGCTCGCCGGTGGCGGCGATGACGTCCATCTCGCGCGCGTCGGGCACCTTCGCGACCTCGTGCGCGAGGCCGAGGAGGCGATTGGTCTCGCCGCTCATCGCGCTCACGATCACGACGACGTCGTTGCCCGCCTTCTGCGTGGCGATGGCGCGACGCGCGACGTTGCGGATCCGGTCGATGCTCCCGACGGACGTGCCGCCGAATTTCTGGACGACGAGTGCCACTTCGCACCGCTTCTACGGCGCGTGCCCTCTCCCGTCAACGGCCGGGCGTCAGCGCGGCGGCGTGAGGATCTCGGCGAGCTCGAGGCCGAGGGCGCGCTTCGTCGGATCCTGGCCGATGCGGATGAGGACGAGGCCGAGCAAGCGCTGCCAGAAGCCGCTCGCGTCGTACGACTTGGCGTCGATCTCGCGGAGCTCCTTCACGATGCCGCGGAGGCGCTCCTTGCCCTTCTCGACCTCGCCCTTGTGCACGAGCTCTTCGGCGCGACCGCCCTTCGAGTACGCGCGGTAGGCGACGAGCGTCGAGGCGAGCTGCGGGAGCGAGCTGCTCATCGGCAGCGTCGCGAGTGACGAGTGATCGAAGACGAGGACGTGCCCGTCCTTCGTGAGGCCGATCCGATCGCCGCCGCCGTCGTTGCCGATCACCCAGAGGGCCTTGATGATCTCCCGGTCCTCTTCCTCCATCTCCTCCTCGTCCGGCGCGAGCGCGTGCGCGACGGTCTCGAGCTTTCCCTTCTCGGGAAATGCGAAGGTGAGGAACGGAGGCGCACTCGCGGGCAAGCCGACCTCGGTGAGGAACGTCCTCGCCGCAGGGTCGAGCGGGATCCCCTCGAGGGCGCTCGCCGGGCACTTCACGAGCTTGCTTCCATCAGACGTCCACTCGGACACGAAGCGTTCATTGGAGAGGAGCATGGAAAGCCCATAGTACCGCTCGCTCGTTCGGGCGGGTAACGTTCCGCGCATGCGAACGACGCGACACGCGCTCGGTCTCCTCACGATCGCTCTCACCGGTTCGGCCGCGCTCTCTCAGCTGTGTACGACCGGGTGCGGGTCGAGCCCCGAATCCGAGTTCGGGTCGAGCAGCGGAACGAGCAGCTCGGGCAATTCGAGCAGCGGATCGAGCGGTTTCGGCTCGAGCGGCGGAAGCCCGGACGGCGGCGGCGGGGACGGCGGAGGCTGCAAGCCGAGCCTCGTCGGGCTCGTCCGCGACTTCCGCGGGAAAGACGTCGACAGCGGGACTGGTCACCCGGACTTCCAGGCCTACAGCGGCAGCACCGAGACGACCGGGCTCGTCCAGCCCGTCCTCGGCGCGGACAAGAAGCCGGTCTTCGCCTCGACGACCGGGAGCGGGCAGAACGGCCAGCAGCTCACGAGCAAGGCCGACTTCGACGTCTGGTACCGCGACACCGAGGGGACGAACATGACGTTCCAGTACGAGCTGCCGCTCGTGCCGGTCGGAGGCGGCGTCCTCTCGTTCTCGAGCAACCGCTTCTTCCCGATCGACGGCCGTGGGTTCGGCAACTCGGGTCTCGACGAGGACATGGTCTCGCGGAACTTCCACTTCACGTTCGAGCTGCACCTCGAGTTCGTCTATCGCGGCGGCGAGAAGTTCACGTTCACGGGCGACGACGACCTCTGGACGTTCATGAACGGCAAGCTCGCCCTCGACCTCGGCGGCCTGCACCCGGCGCGGAGCGGTACGGTCGATCTCGACGCGAAGGCCGCCGAGCTCGGGATCGAGAAGGGCAAGACGTACGCGCTCGACGTCTTCCACGCGGAGCGCCGTACGAACGCCTCGAACTTCCGCATCGACACGACCCTCGAGTTCGTGAACTGCGACCCGATCCTCGTCCCGAAGTGAGCCCTTGACGGCCACGGCGGCGTCGCGAAGGATGCGCCGCCGCCATGGGGGTGTACGCGAGCTACATCGTCGAGACGTTCGTGACGCTGCTCGCCGTCTGCGCGATCGCGTTCGTCGTCCTCTACGGCGCGCGCCGGCTCGGCGTCGGCCGCCCGCGCGGGCCCGTTCAGCTCCTCGGCCACCTGCCGCTCGAAGCGCGGAGGTCCGTCTACCTCGTCAAGGTCGGCACCCAGGTGATGGTCGTCGGCGCGTCCGAGGCCGGTCTCGTCAAGCTCGGTGAGCTCGCGTCGAGCGAGCTGCCGACCGACGACGTCGCCGGTGCGCCGGCGGCGTTCGCCGACGTCCTCGCGAAGGTGATGCGTGGTCCGCGCGAGGCGGCGAAGAAGGCGCCCGAGGAGCCGCCGGCGTGAAGGTCGACGACGTCCTCGGCAAGCCGATCGCGCTCGTCGTCGCGCTCGCGCTCGTCTCGCTCCTGCCGTTCGTCTTCATGGGCCTGACGGCCTTCGTGAAGATCTCGACCGTCCTCCAGATCGTCCGCTCCGCGATCGGCGCCCAGCAGGTGCCCTCGAACACCGTGGTGATGGCGCTCGCGACGTCGCTGACGCTGATCGCGATGGCGCCCGTCGGACAGCGGATCCTCGACCGGGTGGGCCCGATCGCGGCCTCGGCGACGTCGGGGAAAGGGGCGCCCGAGACGAGCGTGCTCGTGGAGAGAGGGATCGAGGCCGTCCGCGAGCCGATGCGGGAGTTCCTGAAGAACAACGCGAGCGAGAAGGAACGCGCCCGCTTCCTCCTCGTCGCGAAGAACGCGCGCCCCGAGGCCGAACGCGCGAAGGTCACCGGCGAGGACCTCACCGTCCTCGTTCCCGCCTTCGTCGTGACGGAGCTCACCGAGGCCTTCGCGGTCGGCTTCCTCCTCTACCTGCCGTTCCTCGTCATCGATCTCGTCGTCGCGAACGTGCTCCTCGCGCTCGGGATGCAGATGCTGAATCCGACGCAGGTGAGCCTGCCGTTCAAGCTGCTCCTCTTCGTCGCGATCGACGGCTGGGGACTCTTGGCCCAGGCGCTCGTGGCGGGGTACAGATAGCGGCCGCAGAGCCATGAAACGCGCGCTCCTCTTCGCCGGTTCCGCCCTCGTTCTGTTCGCATCCGCATCGGCGTGCGACGACCTCAATCGTCCGATGGCCGTGCCGCACAGCGAGCCGCGCCACGGCTGCTTCAGCGACGTCGAGTGCCCTTCCTCGATGAAGTGCATGAAGGGGCCCAACGACGTCCAAGGCGTGTGCGAGCCGCGAGGCGTGACGACCACGCCGCCGACGGAGGACGGCGGCGCGCCGACGAGCGACGGCGGAACGGCGCCGCTGCCCGCGCCAGCAGGAGCATCGCCCGCACCGGGCGAGGTGAGCTTGTGATTTTCCTCGCTTGACATCCTCCGCCCGGCGCGTAGAGTCCGCGCCCGCTGCAAGGCCGCGAGGCCGCGTAGCCAAGCTCCAAGGGGCAATAGCTCAGCTGGGAGAGCGCCGCGTTCGCAATGCGGAGGTCAGGGGTTCGATCCCCCTTTGCTCCACCCCCTGGTACGGCTGCTAGACGAAGAAGACGATGTCGCCCCGGCGACGTCGTCTTTCTTCGTTTGTGCTCATTGTCTCGCCCGCGCGAGGCGTGACGCAGGGCGGCGCGAGACCGCTGTCGACGCCGTGATCCGCAGCGCGCTACGCTCGGCCTCCACGCATGAAGCTCGATCCCCGCGCGATGGTGAAGGCCGCCGTCGGCTATGTGAGGAAGAATCCGGACGAGGTCGTCCGGGCCGCCGTCAACGCCACCGGGCTGCGCTTCGGGGTGCCGCTCGCGTCGCTCCGCTGGCTCGCCTCGCAGGTGCAGGGCAAGAAGGCGCCGAAGGACGTCGAGATCGCGAGCGCGCCGCCGGCGCTGAAGCTGAGCGCGACGGTCGATGCGATGGGCACGCCCGTCCGCGCGTCGGCCGCGATCAAGATCGACGAGGTCACGATCGCGCCGGACACCCTCCGCGTCGGCGTCCGCCTCCGTGAGGTGAAGCTCCAGGTGACGGACGACAACGTCGAGTCGCCGGTCGCGACGCTCATCAAGTCGGGCGCGCTCGATCTCTCGAAGCCGGGGAACCTCGTCAAGTTCATCCCGAAGAAGCCGGCGATGATCGTGGAGGCCGAAGGCGATCGCATCGTCGTCGACCTGATGAAGGTGCCCCAGCTCGCGAACGACTCGCGGGTGAAGAAGATCCTCGGTGTGCTGTCGCCCGTCCTCGGGATCCGCTCGATCGAGACCGATCGCGATCACCTCTACGTGAAGCTGCGCGTGAGCCCGGCGGCGCTGCCGGAGGCGATCAGCGCGGTGAAGCAGATCGTCTCGAACGGCGCGGGCTGATCAGCGCGCCGGCGCGAGGCTGACGGCGGCGGGACGCTCGCGCGCTTCGCCCGGGCCCTGCCGAACGTCGATCATCTCGAGCCGCCCGTACTCGAGGTCGCCCTCGGGGCGCTTCCAGAGCGCCTCGCCCTTCGCCGCGATCCGACGACCGTGGAACTCGCGGTAGTCGTGGAGCGGCGTCACCCAGCGGTACTTCGTGTACGTCTTGCCGTCGGCGGACATGTACCGGTCGTCGGAGGCGAAGCTCACGAGGTCGCCGGCCTCGTCGAAGAGGAGATCGGCGGAGACGGCGATCCCGCTACGTGTGTACGTTGCATGCACCGTGCGCTCGCCGGTCGTCGTGAAGGTGACGCTCGGATCGAGGAGCGTCGACGGCGCGAGGACGCACATGTCGTTGAGGAACGTGACGGTCTCGCTCTGGTTCATCAGGTCGCCGCGTGCGTCGACCATCGTGAAGAGCGAGACGGCGCGGACTTCCATCGTCGCGTCGCGGCCGACGAAGCGGTGGTAGCCGTCGAAGGGGAGGCCCATCATCGTGCCGTCGACGAAGAAGAGGCGCTTCGAGCCCTCGCCGAACACGCTCACCTGGCGGCCGACGACCGGCATCCAGTCCGCGTCCGGCTTGCTGCGGAGCGTGCCGCGGAACTCCATCTCGAGCGTGCGCGTGCGCGGCTTGCCGACGACGCCGGCGCGCCGGAGGTAGGTCTGGACGAGCGGCGGGAGGGGCGCGAGGTCGGCTTCGGTGACCGGTGCCGAGGAGATGCTCGTCGCGGTGGCGAGGGCTTCCCGCGCGTCGTGCTCGTAGCGTGACGTGAGGCTCGATGGGCGGAGGTCGGCCAGCGTGATCGCGAGCGGGAGGAGGAGGATCACGTTCGCGATCGTGCCGAGCTTGGCGTCGCTCCAGGACGTCGTGATCGCGACCTGGGAGAGGACGAGCGCGACGACCGCCGGGATCCACCAGTGTGCCGGCGCGAATGCGACGAATGCTGCCGTGACGAGCATCGCGACCGCGGCGAGGAGCCAGACGCCGGCGAGACCGCGGCTGATCGGCTCCCGGAGCTGCGGAAGCTCGGCGAAGCCGAAGCCTTTCGCGAAGCCCATCAAGTGGATGAGGCCGTGGACGACGAGCAGGCCGATGAAGACACCGCGCAGCATGCCCCGGCGGGTGCATCGGTCGTACCGCCGGCGCGGCCCGCGTCCTGCCACGGGATTCGCAGTGGACCGTACCAAGTGCAGGCTCTCGCGCTGGCGCATCGGCTGCGCTTCCGTGCAAGACTCGGGATCGGGATGGGGACGGACGAGCGCTTCGGTGAAGGTGACCTGAACATCTTCCGCGAAGGCGAGGTGGTCGCCGGCGCGTACGAGATCGTCGCGCTCCTCGGCGAAGGCGGCATGGGTCAGGTGTTCGAGGCCTTCGACCGGAACCTCCGGCGGCGCGTCGCGATCAAGGCGAACTGGCCCGAGACGACGGAGGACGTCCGGATGGAGGCGCAGGCACTCGCGGCCGTGCGTCATCCCGGCGTGGTCGTCGTGCACGCGCTCGGGACGCACGACGGAATCGACTTCCTCGTCATGGAGCACGTCGCGGGGGTCACGCTCGAGAAGCACCTCCTGAACCTCGAGGCTGCCGGGCTCCCGCTCCTCGAGCGGCTCGACATCCTCCTTGCGGTGGCCGAGGCGCTCGCCGCGATCCATCGCGCGGGCCTCGCGCACGGCGACGTGAAGCCGAGCAATGTCATCATGGCGCCGAGCGGGCGCGTGGTGCTCGTCGACCTCGGCCTCGTTCGTCCGCTCTACCAGGCCGACGACGGTCGCGTGACCGGCACGCCGGCGTACATCGCGCCGGAGATCGTGTCGGCGAAGCTGACGCGTGCGGGCTGGCCGCTCGTCGACGCATACGCGTTCGGCGTGCTCGCCTATCGCGTGCTCGGCGGAGAGCTGCCGTTCGAGGGACGGAGCGACCTCGAGCTCGTGCTCTCGCATGCGGAGGTGGCGCCGAAGCCGCTCGTCGTGAAGGGCAGCGAGCGGGCGCCTTCGCGGCTCGTCGAGCTCGTCGAAGCGCTCCTGGCGAAGGACCCGGTCGATCGGCCCCAGCCGATGGACGCCGTCGTCTGGCAGCTCCGCGCCGCGCGGGACGAGATCGTGCGGAAGAGCAGGCTCCCGGTCGTGGTCTCGCAGACCGGGTCGCTCGTGCCGAGCGCTCCGGGCGCCCGGTCGCTCGACGTCCTCGTGATCGACGACGACGACGCGATCGGCAAGCTCGTCGCGATGTACGTGAAGCAGGCCGCCCCGACGGCGCGGACGCGCGTGGTGCAGGATGCGGACGGCGCACTCCGTGCGCTCCGCGACGCCCGCGCCGATCTCGTCTTCTTGGATCTGATGATGCCGCGGATGACCGGCTTCGAGCTCTTCACGTACCTGCGTGGGGTCGATCTCGTCGAGGCGTCGCGTGTCGTCGCGATGAGCGCGGGAGGCACCGAGGAGGACATCCAGCTGATCCTCGAGCTCGGCGCGCAGGGGTTCGTCGCGAAGGACGCGCAGCTGCGCGATCGCGTGGTCGGGGTGGTGAGAGCCCTGACGGCATGACCACGAAACGGTATCGTGGACGGATGTCGACGCGCGCGGCCGGCTGCGTGGTGCTCTTCGGCCTCGTGGCCGCGTGCGGTGCGTTCTCGGGCGAGGACGATCCGGCGGAGCCGGTCGTGCCGGTCGATGCGGGGAGCACGGATGCGGTGGCGCCGGCTCCGACGGAGGGTGACGCCGCCGTCGCGGCGGATGCGGGCGGCGACGCGGGCGCGTTCGAGGAGCCCGGCATCCTCGTCTTCCGGGAAGGCTTCGGCGCCGGGTGTACCGTGCTCACGCCGCGCATCGCGGCGGTCGTCAGCGGCGTGCCCGACGGCGTGCTCGGAAAGGGCTGCCGCGTGTGCGTCGACCCGAATGCGGGCGGGGGCACGCCCGACTTCCTCGCCGGCTGGTCCTTCCCGGCGGAGGCGGGCACGAAGTACGTCGCGACCGCGTGGGTCCGCGCGGCCGCCAACATGCCGCTCCCCACCGCCGTCGCGGTGAGGCCGGTGCCGGCCGACTTGAAGCCGGCGGTCGCGGCGAGCGGGCTGCCCGGACCTCTCACGTCGACGTGGACGCGCCTCTCGGTCGAGTTCACGCCGAGCACCGCCAAGGATTACGTCGTGTACGTGGGAGGCTCGTTCGACGGGGCGCCGCCCTGCTTCGACGTCGACGAGCTCACGGTGGTGCAGCGCCCGTGAGTGGTGCGGGTCAACGCGCCTTCGTGCTCGTGCAGAGGATGCGCGACGGCGCCGCGTCCAGGTAGTCGACCGTCGCGCCGCCCGTCGGCCCACCGTCGACCCAGCAGACCTCGTTCTTCGGCAGCGCCTCGAGCTGCGCCGCGACGTCGGCCGCCGAGAGCACGTCGATCCGTGAGCCGTCCGGCGCGATCGTCACGCCGGTCCGCGTCTCGCGGAAGAGGAGCGCGGAACCGGCGCCGATCGGGACGCCGCCTTCGGGGCAGGGGACCTTCGCCTCCGCGATCGGCGCATCGGAGAAGACGGGCGCCTCGCTCGGGAAGGTGCGCACGCGGCACGACGAGCCGACGCGGTCCACGCGCGCGAGGAGGCCCGTGTCGGAGAGGCGGTAGGTGGCGAACGGGACGAAGAGCTCCTTCAGCGTGGTCAGCGCCCAGTCACCGCCGGAGCGGTCGACGAGGTGGGTCGACGCATCGCCGAAGACGAGCGAGCGCATGTCGTCGATCGAGGTCGTGCGGACGATCGGCTCGGAGAGATTGAAGCTGCGCTCGGAGACGAGCCGGCCGTTCTCGAGGCGCGTGATGTTGAGCCGGTGCGCCGTGGGCTCGAACTCGTCGGCGTGGTGCCGGCCCGAGTAGGGGAGGAACACGCGCGTGCCGTCGCTCGCGAGGCGAATCCGCTGGTCGTCGTCGGCCGCGAACCACGACGACGCGAACGCGTCGTACTCGGTACCGAGGAGGAGGTTGTCGAGCTCCTGCCCGTTCGCGTTCGAGAAGAGCGTGAGCTTCTGGAGCGTGCGCGTCGTCGGGCCGTTCGGGAACGAGACGCTGCCCGGCCCGAGGATGCCGCCGTTCGCGAGCACGAGCTGCGTCGAGATCCCCGGCATCCCGAACGACGTGAGGAGGGTCGGCAGTGCGGGCTCGGTGAGATCGAGCATCGTCACGGTGGACGCGGTGGCCGTCGGCGAGCCCCACTGCCGCGTCGAGATCATCGCGCGGTCGCGCGAGAACACGATCGCCCCCGAGTGCGTGCCGCCCGGCACCTTCTGCGCGCCGAGGAAGGAGATCGAGTTGCCGGCGACCGAGAGCGTCTGGAGCTCGTCGTTCGCGAAGACGTAGAGCTGACCGTTCTGGAACTGGATCGCGTTGCGCGAGGCCACGTCGCCCTTCACCGCGAGCGGCGCCGTCTCGAAGGCGAGGGCGTCGTTCTTCTGGACCATCTTGCCGAGGGTGGCGTCGAGCTTCGTGAAGCCGCCGTTCTCGAAGCGGTAGACGAGGAGCTCCGTCTCCTCCTCTTGACCGAACGTCGGGTACGTCGCCGAGCGCGTCTCGGTCTTCTCGCACTGGCCGACCCAGACCATGCTGCAGTCCTGGCCGACGGGGACGTAGATGAACTCGCTCACGACGGGCGCCGCCTCGCGGATGCAGTCGGCGAGCTTCTTCCCGTTGCACGAGTAGTCACCCGTCTGCGGGTTCGGCGGCCGGTAGTCCGGGTTCGGTCGCTTCTCGTATTTGACGCTGCACTGCTGCACTTGATGGTGCTGCGGGTTGTACGCGGTGCAGACCTGATAGGTGGTCGTCTGGTACTCGCGGAAGAGCGTCTTCTGCACGCTCCGCGCGAGCGTGAAATATCGATCGCTCGCCGCCGCGAACGGCTTCCACGACTTCCACGTCGAGACGAGCTCACCGGGGGTCAGCTTCTGCGCGGGGTCACGACCCTCCATCGGATCGATCTTCCGTGGATCGTCGCGGAGCGCGTCTTCCCAGTCGATCGCGAGCGCGTCGTCCCACTTCACGACGAGGACCTTGCTGCCGACGGGCGTGCCGTAGTCGCCGCCTTCGCGCGCCGGAGCCGCGGCCGCGCCGCTCGCTTCACCGCGGCCGCCGTACGACCCGTACTGCGGGCCGCTCCCGACCTGCGGCTCGCCGGGGACCTGCGGCGCAGGTCGCTCCTCGGTCCAGCCCGTGTAGAGGACGAGCGTCGCGTCGAAGAGCCGGGCGTCGCGCACGTTCTGGTTCGGCAGCTTCACCGCGTCCTTGAACGCGAAGCCGTCGCCCTTCACCTCGAAGCGGAGGAGCGCCGAGCGGTTGTGCCCAGCGAGCGCGTTGACGACGACGACGACCTCGCTCCCCTTGAAGAAGAAGTTCGACGGCTGACCGGGGAGCTTCAGCGAGCAGCTCACGACGGGCGCACCCGAGCGCGTGTCGACCGCGACGAGGCCGTGCGCCTTCGAGAGGAAGACGGCGATGCCGTCCTTGATCCCGACGAGATCGGGCCGCTCGATGTTCGGCGCCTGTCCGGGAGCCGCCGCTCCCGAGCTCTCCGCGCGCTCGTCGGCGCTGCTCTGGCGCGGCGGCCCGCTGTAGAGCGGCGGCAGGCTCTGATCTTTGACGATGACCATGCCGTGGGTCCACGACACGCCGCCGAGGAAGGCCGACACGTCCTTGAACGCGTCCGCGTCCTGCGGCGCGCAACGCGCGTTCGCGAGCGGGTCCATCGCCTTCACCTGCGAGGCGAAGCGCTCGGCCGTGAGGGTGGATCCCGCCCACGGCAACCGCACCTTGTTCCGGTAGCTGACGGTGAACGCCTGCGGCTCGACCTCCCGCGTCGTCTCGCCGTCGAGCGCTCCGGCACCGCCGGAGCACCCGGCGAGGGTCGCGAACGCGAGGAGCACGGCAGCGGAGCGGAGCGGAAGAGGGCGCATGGTGCCACGAGAGAGTGCAGGGCCGGTGCCACGTGGCAACGCTCGATAATCATGGCCTGAAGCAGGTGTGCCAGGTCGTGCCGCGCGGTCGGACCACGGCGCGCGATTCATGGCTCGGCGCGCGCGCGCGACTGCCGCCGCCGCCCCGGCCAGGGCTTCGCGACCGGGGAGCGGCGTGCTAGGAAGAGGACGTCGCGGCGGCAAGCCCGCCCCGTCCCGGGGAGTCGCACAGTCCGGTAGTGCACAAGCTTTGGGTGCTTGTCGTCGCGGGTTCAAATCCCGCCTCCCCGACCCCTGCTCGTGCTGACGCACTTCGCGTCGGTCGCGAGCTTCTGTCTATTCGGAACCTGCAGCGGCGCTCGACGCGGCTCGCGGCGGCGTGTCTCCGGTCGTGGCGATCACTGCGCGGCGAGGGTCACAACGTGGTGGCGCGCAGCGTGTCAGGCCTCTCTAGTTGGCGGCGTATGCTCGCCACCTGCGGTGCCGGTCGGGCGGAGCTCGGTGGTCGGGGTGACGATTCTCGACTCGCCGCTCGCCTCGTTCTCGGCGGCGGGCTCCTGCTGCTCGGCTGGGGCCGGCGTCGTTTCGGTCTCCACCTCGCTGGTGCAAGCCATCAGGACGGCGCCGAGAGCGTCGCCGGAGTCCGCGTGCGACAGGAGCCGGGCCTCACTCGACCGGCTCGAGCACCGACGCGAGGAGCACCTTGCGGCCCGCCGCGAACGCGACCTCCACCTTTCCCTCCGTTTCGCGGATCACCTCGCCCTCGCCCCAGCGCGCGTGACGCACGCGGCGTGCGCGCGGCGCGAGCACCTCGGCGAGGAGGGCCTCGTGCGTGCGTCCTGCCTCGACCCCGAGCTTCTCCGCTTGCCAGCGCGTCCACTCCGCGCTCGGGTCGAGCTCGCGGAGGCGTTCCGCCACGAAGCGCGCGCGGCGCTCTCCGCCCGCGAGCGCGCGCCAGAGCAGGATCGCGAGCTCGTAACGCGGCGACTCCGCGCTCACGAAGGGCGGATGCTCCCAGACGAGGTCCTCGTAGGCGGGCGCTTTCCCCTCCGCGAGGGACGCTTCCAGCCGGGTGAGGTAGTCCGCGAGCTCCGCGGGCGGGCGAGCGCGTCGCGTGGCACCGAGGCTGCGTCGCGCGTCCTCGATGCGCCCGCGCGCGAACGCGACGTGGACGCGTGCGAGCGCCTGCCGCCACGCGTGGGGCTCGAGCTCCTCGAGCGCGTCGAGCACCGCGGCGAGCGACTCGACGGAGCGACGCTCCCAGAGCGTCGCCGCGAGCCGGTGCAGCGAGAGGAGGCGAGGGTAGGGGCCGGGGAGCAGCCGCGCGGCCTCCGCGGCGCTCCGGATCGCGTCCTCCTCCTCTTTCCCCGGCGGCGGCATTCCCAGCCGGACGAGGCGCGCCTGCTCGAGCACCTCGACGAGGTTCGAGCGCGCGAGCCAGCGAAGCCACGCATCGTCGGGCATGTTGGCGTCGACCCACGCGACGATCTCGCGCTGCCACGGGATTGCCTCGGCGAGCAGCTTGTCCTGCCGCGCGGGCGGGCCGGCTTCGGCGAGACGCACCGCGTCCGCGAGGAGCGCGATTCGCCTCGGCGCATCCGACGTCGCGGCGAGCCCGAGGGCACGCCGCTTCACGTCCCCGAGGATGGTGTCGGCTCGCGGATCCGCGCGGTGCGCCTTGGCCTCGAGGGCCTCGAGCTCGGCGAGCACGTCCTGCATGGCTCGCGACATCTTCGCGGCTAACCGTCGGGGCCGTCCAGCGTCGTGCGCGAGCGTGGGACCGTCACCCTCGCCTCCGAGGCGCGGCGCGTTCTATCCTCGGCGCTTCCGGCATGGCGCACACGGAACGCATCCGAGCGGCGAAGGCCGTCGACATCGTGGAGGCGGCCTATCGGCTCGACGGCGACGAGGCCTCGTGGCTCGCGGCGATCGTGGAGCACGCGAGCGCCGATCTCGACACGGGGATCGGCGTCTATGCGTTCACCGGCGACGAGGCGGTTCCGAACTTCGCGAGCAGCCCCACCTTCGTCCAGCGTTCGCTTCCGCCGGAGATCGCGGCGCGCCTCGCGGAGCTCAATGCGGGCGCGCCGAACGCGATCCTCGATCTCCTGCGGGCTCGGCTCGTGACGTGCGGAGGCCTCGAGCAGGTCCTCGGCGTCGATTCGCCGGTCGTCACGCAGTTCCGCGGAGTCATGGCGAGCGCCGGCGTCGTCGACGGCTTCTGCCTGTTCGCGCAGGACGGCGAAGGAGGAAGTCTCACCCTCTCTTCGCTCGCTCGCGCGCCGGTGGCACCGTCGGCGCGCGTCCGCGGGCTCTGGCAGCGCGTCGGCCTCCACGTCGTCGCCGGGCTCAGGCTCCGTCGCAAGCTCGCGGCGCGCGCGACGCGGCGTGCGGCGCTGCTCTCGTCTTCCGGCACCCTCGAAGACGCCGACCCCGAGGTCGCGAACGACGCCTCCGCGAGGCGCGCGCTCGCCGAAGCCGTGCGCGCGATGGATGAGGCGCGCCGCCGGGCCGTTCGCGAGTCGCCGGAACGCGCGCTGGGGCTCTGGCGAGGGCTCGTCGCCGGGCGATGGTCGCTCGTCGACCACTGGGAGCGAGAGGGCCGCCGCTACGTCGCCGCCTATCCGAACCGACCGGGCATGCGCGATCCGCGCGCCTTCTCCCCGACGCAGCAAGCGGTCCTCCGGACCCTGGCGCTCGGCGCGACGACGAAGGAGGCGAGCTACGCGCTCGGCCTCTCGGAGAAGACCGTCACCGGATGCGTCACGCAGATCATGCGAAGGCTGCGCGTTCGGTCGCGCGTGGAGCTGGCGAGCATGCTCGCCGCCTCGCGCTCGACGCTGTTCCACGTCCCGCTCGGCGACGAGCGCATCGACGTGCTCGCAATCGACCTTGTCGCGCCCTCCGCCGAGTCCGTCGCAGAGCTCACCGCCACCGAGCTCGAGGTCGCGAAGCTGATCGCGCGCGGCTGGAGCAACGCGCGCATCGCCGCGTCGCGCGGCGTGTCCGTGTCGACGATCGGCAAGCAGGTCCAGCGGGTCTTCGCGCGGCTCGGGACGGACAACCGGAGCCAGGTCGCGAGGATCGTCGCGCGTGGGCGCGAGGGTGAATCGCAATAGACCAGGGTTTCATGCCATTGAGCGGCGCCTCGCTACGCGGGTGGAATGGGGACATGAAGAAGATGTCCTACGTGACGCCGTCGGTCGTGGTCGCATTCGGGCTCGCTGCATGCGCCTCCATCGCCGCGTGCGAGAGCGACCCGTCTTCGCCGGGCGCGTCGTTCGACGCGGGCGCCGACGGCGCCTTCACGCCGGCACCGACGCCGACGGTGGATCCCGTTGCGGATGCGCGCGCGCCGGAGGACTCCGGCGCGCCGGACGTCGTCGAAGCGCCCGTCTCGGCCGACTTCGCGACCGACTTCTCGAACACCACGAACCCGAGCGGCGCATGGACCTTCGGTTACACGGCGGGCTCCCCGGAGGGGGACGGCGGCGCCCTCGTCGCGTTCACGACGCCGAAGGAGTCGACGGGGTACCACCTCTGGTTCGACCCGACGCACGTGAACCTCGACGCTCCTTCTGCCTTCCACAACGCATCGAACAGCACGATCAACGGCGTCGCCCCGGGGGAGGCCGGGCTTCATCCGGGGAGCGTGGCGGAATACGCCGTCGCGCGATGGACGGCGCCGCGCGCGGGGACGTACGCGGTCAAGGTGCAGTTCAAGGAGGGCGACCAGGGCGACACGAACGGCCTGCTCCTCCACAACGGCGTCGTGCTCGTGAACGAGGCGTCGACGTCGACGAACGCGGTCCACGACGTCACCGTCACGCTCGCCGCGGGGGACAAGCTCGACGTCGCCGTCGGCAACAAGGGCGACTTCCTCTACGACAGCACGCCGGTGATCTTCTCGATCCGCTCGTCTCCCTGAGCGCATCCCGAGAGCCGGCGCCGGAGCGAGGCTCACCGAGCCTGCCGCGCGCGCGTCTCGGACGGGCTCTCGCCGAAGCGCGCGCGGTAGAGCGCGGAGAAGCGCCCGACGTGCGCGAACCCGCAGTCGACCGCGACGCGCGTGATGGTGTCGGTCGTGCCCGCGAGCAGCGTGGCTCTCGCGCGCTGGAGGCGTCGCTCCTGCAGGAACTCCATCGGCGAGCAGCCGCGATGCCGCTGGAACCCGAGCTGCAAGGCGCGGACGCCGACGCCGGTGATCGACGCGAGATCGCCGAGGCGCACCGGATCGGCGGCGTGCGCCTCGAGGTACTCCGCGGCGTCGCGCACGTGCTTCGGCTCCGCGGTGCGCGACCTCGCGAGGAGCGCGCTCCGGTCGTGCGGGTGGCTCGTGACGATGCCGTAGAGGACGGTGTCTGCGAAGCGCGCACGGACGAGCGGCGAAGCGAACGGCGACTCGGGCCGATCCGCCTCCTCGACGGCGAAGCGGACCAGGCGAGCGAGCCAGGCGCCGGCGCCCGAACGGAGCGACAGCGCCGGCTCGAGCCGTAGCGGACGCGGCGTGCCGTCGCCGACGAGCGACGCGAGGGCGGCTTCCATGTCCGCCTGGCGGACCGTGAGCTGGAGCGCGCGATATCCGGTGCCCACGCGGAAGCCGCCGGGGCGGTCCGGCGATGCGAACCACGTGCTCTCGTCCCGCACGACGGGCAGCTCGCTGCCGGCGTCGATGCCGACGGAGGAGACGTCGGCCAGGGGGAACGCGGTCGTGAAGATGCCCTGCACCGACTCGGTCCGTGCGCCGAACGCGGCGCCGTACGCGTGCGCGGAGAGCTCGATCGCCCCGAGCGAGAGGTGGTTGCCGCGCCACGCGAAGCGCCGCGCTCGATCGATGCGCTCGAACCGCGCCGGGGTGGTCATCCGACCGAAGAGCTCGACGGCCTCGTCGATGCTCGTCGTGTGGACGGCGGGGAACCGGTGAAGTGGGAGCGACGCCAACGGGGAACACTCAGATTACCCGCAGGAGAGGATCTTCGCGATCCGGACAAAGGTCGTTCGCTCGGCGGATAGCCCGCGCCTGCCGGCGGGGCCCACGATGAAGGCTCCATGAAGCGCCTCCTCCTCGTCCCTCTCGCCCTCGCCTCGTCCTCGGCCCTGCTCGTCGCCGCGTGCTCGTCGAGCGACGGCTCGCCCGCTGCGGACGGCAGCACCGGCGTCGACGCGGACGCCGGAGCCGACGCCGGGCCCACCGGCCCGTCTCCGGGCAGCGCACGAAGCGGAACGCGTTTGAAGATCGTCCGCTACCAGGCCCCGGGCGACGCCTACGCGGTTCCCAAGCTGCGCGACACGGAGCTCGGTCCCTGCATCCCCACGCAGACCGCCGACGGCGCGGTGCGCTGCGTTCCGGAGGCGCGGACCGGGTTCGGCTCCGCGGACGCGTCGTGCACGCAGCCCGTCGCGGTCGACGTCGGAGGGTGCGGTTCGAAATACGCCGTCACGAACGAGCCGGCATCGTTCGACACGAAGACGTGCGACCTCGCCGTGACGAACCGCATGCGCGTGTTCGAGGTCGGTGCTCCGTCGCCGGTCACGACCGTCTACTACGACGACGGGGCAAAGTGCGTGGCCTCCGAGGTGCCGGCGGGCACCAAGGTGTTCGCCGCGACCGAGCTCGCCCCCTCGAAGATGGTCGCGCTCGACGCGAAGGACGAGGCGATCGGTCGCGTCGCCGTGCGCCTCATGACGAGCGAAGACGGCCTGCGGCTCCCGCTCGGGCTCGTGGACGCGGCGAGCGCCAAGGCCTGCTCGCTCTTGCGCGCGAGTGACGGACAGGATCCGAAGCCGGGCGATGTCGCGTCGCTCGCGTGCGTCCCCGGTGTCGCGGCGACTGCAAGCACCGGTGCTCCACGATGGGAGGACGCGAGCTGCACCAAGCTCGCCGGCGCCGTGCGCGAACACCCGTGCATGCGAGCGCCGTCGTTCGTCAGGGTGGCGCAAGGCAGTGCGGAGTGCTCGCCGACGCAGCTCCACGCGGTCGGCTCACAGCTCGCGGGGAGCTTCGTCGGCGCGCCCGACGCGTGCCAGGCAGCGCCCGCCGACAACTCCGACCCGCAGACGCTGTGGGCCGTCGGCGAGCCGCTCGCGCTCGGGTCGTTCGCGACGGTGGAGCGCACGCTCGTCGGCACGGCCGCGCTCCGCTCCACGGCGTACGTCGTCGACGGCAAGACCGTGCTCGATGGCTTCGCTCCGGCGTTCGTGCGTGGTGACGACCTCTGCGGGCCGGTCCGCATCGGCGATGACACGTACTGTCTCCCGCTCGGCGTCGCGATGCTTCCCGAGAACGCCCCCGCCGCCGCGTTCACGGACGACGCCTGCACGAAGCCGGCGGTGACGTACCCCGCTCTGTGCGCGACGAAGCCGACCTTCGTCGTGACCCTCGCTCTGCCGGATGCGTGCAGCGGGCAGATCGCGGTGACCCGCCTCTACGAGGTCGGCACCCCGACCACGATCCTGTACGAGAAGGTCGACGGCGTCTGCCAGCCGAAGCTGGGCGTTCCCAATGGCGCGTACTTCGAGCTCGGGCCCGAGCGGAAGGTCGCGGACGCGCTCGTGCGCCTGGAGAGCAAGGAGCTCTGACCGCGGCGATGACGATCGTCGAGCTCGCCCCCGAAGGTGCGCGGGCAGCCGGTCGGACACTCGTACAGCGACGAGACGGGCCAGATCCTCCTCATGCGCCCGCGGCGACAAACCCGCGCGCCTCCTGAGCCGACGCATCGTGTATGGGTGAGCCTCGGAGGTCTCGATGCAGAGAAGCTCTTGCACCGGTTCGACGGGCGCCGCGCGCGCGCTCTGCAGGGTGGCGCCGGTCGTCTTCGGACTGCTCCTCACGGCGATCTCCTCGACGGGGTGCGACAGCGATCCTCCCGCGGTCGCGACGGACGCCGTCGCGCGCGTCGAGATCCGTCAGACGGGCCTCCTCCTGACGCGCGCCGGAGACGAGCGGACGCTGGCGGCGGTCGCGTTCGACGCCTCCGGCAAGGAGGTGCCGGCGCGCTTCACGTGGACGTCGTCTCGCCCGGAGGGGATCGCGATCGACGCCGCGGGCAAGGTCACCGCCCTCGCGGCGAACGCCTCGACCCAGGTCGTCGCTGAGGCCGACGGTATCCGGAGCGCGCCGCTCCTCGTGATCGCCACCGCCCCGGCGCCGGGCGCGGTCCTCCTCGCCGATTCGCAGATCGTCGGCGAGCCGACGGAGACCCTCCCCGGCGCCGCGCCGGATTTCGCGAACACGTACGACGTCGTGCTCCGCGACGTGGCGGCGCCGCCGATCGGCGCCGTCGTCCTCAACACCGAGTCGAAGATCGTCGGCGGCCGCGTGCTGGCCGTCATGCCGGCTCCGGCGGGCTCCGGCGGGCAGCACGCGGTCCGCGTCGGGCTCCTCTCGAGCCGCGAGATGTTCCCGGAGCTCGCGCTCTCGGAGGTCCTCGACTTGGCGCAGGCCCCGGTCGTCGTCTCGCCGCAGCTCGAATCCACGTACGAGATGCGCCGCACCGGCAACCAGCTCACGTTCCTGCCGCGCACCGCGAAGTCCGCGCTGCAGACGCGCGCGGGCACGCGCGCGCTCCCGCCGTTCCTGTCGTGCGAGGCGTCCGTCACCGGGCTCGGCGAGAGCGCGCCGCTCCCGATCGCCCTCTCCGCGCCGCCCGTCTTCAGCGTGAAGATCAACCCCTCGCTCGACGTGCAGTTCACGAGGGAGCGTGGCCTCGAGCGCTTCGTGATGGGCGCGGAGCCGACGATCTCGGTGGAGGGGGGCATCACGGTGACGACGGCCTTCGAGGGGAAGGTGGCGTGCAACGTGGAGCTCTTCACGATCCGCATCCCCGTGGGCGGTCCGCTGGCGCTCGTCGTGGGCGGCCTCGTCCCGGTCGGCGTGGGGCTCGAGGCGAGCGGCAAGCTCACGCTCGCGACGTTCGGCGCCAGCACGAAGCTCGAGGCGAAGACGAAGGCGTCGCTCGGGCTCGCGTGCCCGAGCGGTGGCGGCTGCGAGATGGTGAAGTCCCTCGACGACTTCACGGTGACCGCCACGCCGACGATCGACACCCCGAGCCTCGGCGACCTCCGGGTGGACGTCGGGCTCGGCGCGTTCGGTACCGTCGACATCGCGGTGGGAAATCCCTTCCTCAAGTCGCTGCGCTTCGACGCGGTGAAGCTGAAGGCCGGCGGGAAGGTGTCCGGAAGCTTCGCGGCCCAGGTGAGTCAGATCGCCGACGCGAGCTACAAGTCCGATTACAGGGTGTCCCTGGAGGCGGGGGCCGGCGTGGGCGCCGATCTCTCGGGCGCGGTGAAGCTGCTCGGATTGAGCGGCGTGTCCGCCCTCGAGCTCGTGATCTCGAAGGACGTTGCCACCTCGCCGGCCGCCGCCGCGACCAAGCCGGTCAGCGTAGAGATCGCGCGCGCCTCCACGGGCTCGGAGACCGATCCGACCAAGTTCCAGACGGGCGACACGGTCACGACGACCGTGAAGCTCGACCCCGCCACCGTCGCGTTCTTCGGCCTGTACAACGTGAAGGACGTGATCGTCGCGCGGAAGAGCCTCGGTGAGGTGAAGGAGGTCGCGCGCGTCACGGCGGCGGACGGTCAGTCGGAGTTCTCGATCCCCTTCGTCGCCCCCGACCGAGGCTCGACGACGGAGCTCACGGCGTTCCTCACGACCCGCATCCTCCCACTCGATCTGCTCTCCCTCGAGGTGGGCTCCGGCGTGGTCACGGCTCCGCAGGCCGAGATCGTGGCGGGCACGACGCACACGTGCGCCATCCTCCCGAACGCGACGCTGAAGTGTTGGGGCGCGAACTTCGACGGTCAGCTCGGCACCGGGGACGAGACGGAGCGGACCTCGCCGACGTCGGTGCCGGCGATCACCTCAGCGCGCAGCGTCGCCGTGGGGAGCGACCACACGTGCGCGGCGCTCGCGGACGGCACCGTGCGTTGTTGGGGAAGGAACGACGTCGGTCAGCTGGGCAACGGCTCGACCGCGGCTTCCAACGTCCCGGTCCCGGTGCCCGGCATCGCGACCGCCACGGCGGTCTCGGCGGGCGACAGGTTCTCGTGCGCCCTGCTCGAGGGCGGCACCGCGAAGTGCTGGGGCGGAACCCCGTCGGACAGCTCCGGCGTCCTCGGCAACGGGACGAACACAGGGTCGCTCACGCCCGTCTCGGTGTCCGGTCTGACGAACGCCGTCGCGATCTCGAGCGGTCGCTCTCATTCCTGCGCGCTCCTCGCCGACGCGACGGTGAGGTGCTGGGGGCTCAACGCGAGCGGCGAGCTCGGCATGCCCTCGAGCGGCCCCGGCAAGTGCGACGGCAGCGGCTGCGCGCAGACCGCCGTACCGGTCCCGAACCTCGCGAACGTGACCCGGGTCGCGGCGGGGGGCGCCTTCACCTGCGCGATCGTCGGCACGGCCGCGAAGTGCTGGGGCTCGAACAGCTTCGGGGAGCTCGGAAACGGCGGCGGCGGAGACTCCTCCACCCCGGTCGACGT
>JBDHVE010000018.1:0-81127 GCA_039809485.1 Polyangiaceae bacterium
CCCCACGAGGGCGCCGGCGACCGCCACGGTGAACGCCCCGCGACGCTCGGCGATCGTCGCCGCGGCGAAGCCCACGACCGTCGCGAGGGCGACGCCGAGCTCGTAGGCGAGCTCGTCGAGGAGCCTCGTCTCGAGGGCGGTCATCACGAGCGCGGCGAGCAGCGCGGAGACGAGGGCGAACGCGACCGCGGTCGCGCGCGAGCCGAGGCGGCTCTCGGGGAAGGCGATGGGCGGTGACACGAAAGGAATGGACGCCCGCGCCCGGCCGGATGTTCCGGGCTCAGACGCCCTGCGCGGCGGACGCGGCCAGGGCGAGCACGGTCATCGCGCCGAGCATCACCGCGGCGGCGACGCGACGGCTCCGCAGCGGCTGGATCGACGCCTCGACGGTGTCGGCGACGAGGGCGATCGGCCGGGCGGCCGCCGCGCGGTACGAGCCGGGGTTCGACGCGACGCGGACGAGCACGGACGTCGCCCCGACGCCGGTCGCGTCGGCGACGAGCGGAGCGAGCGACGGATCGGCCGCGAACGCATGCGCGGGGACGATCTCGAACGCGCCGTCCTTGCCCGCGAACACGTCACGGAGGAACCGCATGCGCGAGCCGTCCACGAGCCACGCGACGAGCAGCGTGATCGCCGCGAGGAACGCGACGACGACGAGCGGCGCCTTCTCCGCGCGTGTCACCACGAGGAGGCCGAGCGCGGCGAGCACGCCGGCGGCGCCGGTGAAGGGCACCGCGAAGCGCTCGCCCGCGTCGTGACCGGCGATGCGGCGGAGCGCACGTGCCGCGACGAGGAGGAAGATCGACACGAGCAGCGCGGGCACGCCGCCGAGGACGATGCCGCTCGCGATCCACGGGATCGGGCTCATCGTGTCGACGAAGCCGCCGAGATCGCGGACGGCGCCGTCCCATCCGGTGCCCACCTCCGCGAGCACCAGCGACTGGACGATCATCCCGATGATCGCGCCGAACACCGCGGGCAGGGTCAGCGCGATCGCCAGCCGGGCCTTCGGCTCGGGCGTCAGGGTGACGATCCGGCCGACGAGGCCGGAGAGCAGCGCGGCGAGGCACACGCCGACCCAGAACGCGCCGACGCTGTAGTGGATGACGGCGTCGAGATGCAGCGCGAGGACGGCGACGGCGACGGACGCGAGGACGAGCGGGAAGGTGGCCCGCGGCCCGCCGCCGCTGCTCGTGAAGGCCTTCAGGGTGGTCTCGGAGCGATCGGGGGCGTTCGAGCTCATCGGCCCGGTTGAGACGCACCAGCGCGCCGAAGGTTTTGTGGGCCGGGCCGACGCGCGATCCGCGCGGGCCGATCACTTCGACTTCTTGCGGAAAATCCCGAGGAATCCCAGCCACATCATGCGCAGGCGCGACCCGACGCGGCCCTTCAGCATCCCCTTGCGCGCCTGGGTCCGGTGGACGAGGTGCGTGGGGCGGGCGCCCGGCTGGAAGCCGTAGAGCGAGTACAGGTTGATGAGATCGCTGACGAGGTCCGAGATGCCGCGCGTCTCGAGGTCGTGGGCCTGGCAGTAGCTGTCCGGCTTGTTGCGGATCATGCACTTGGCGATGATCAGCATCACGTTCGGATCGATGAGCTCGCCGTTGCCGTCGAGGTAGTGCTTGTACGAGAAGAAGCGATCGGCCGGCGCGACCTCCGGGGATCCGTCGGCGGCCTTCGGCGCACGCAGCGAGTTGATGACGCTGTACTCGTGGCGGAGATAGGCCTCGATCGTGTTGTTCTCGTCCGCGCGCTCGTACTCGATGAACTTGTGGAACGCGTCGTAGAGCGTCTTCGGGTTCGCGTACGCGCCGCTGATCAAATAGTAGAACGTCGCTCCGAGCGAGTAGATGTCGGCCGGGCGCCCGACGCTCTTCTGGATGCGCGCGCGCACGTTCGTCTCGCTCGGCTCGCGGAAGGGCCGCGCGAGCACGAGGCGCTTGCGCGTACGATCGGCGTAGAGGATCGGGTACTGCTCGCCGCGGTTGAACAGCGAGAACGAGTCGTTCTTCGCGATCTGGATGTAGAAGTCCTCGAAGTACTCCACCTCGGGCAGCCCCTGCTGCACGTTGACGAGGAGCTCGAGGATGTTCGTCTCCTGCTCGGGGCTCTGGAAGAAGAGCGTGCCGGGAACCGCCGCCTGCATCCGGGTCATGCCCATCTGCACCTCCACGTCGTGGAGCTTCGCGACGTTGAAGTCGGCGAGGCGCACCTGGAGCGTCGAGCCGCGGAGGTTCGTGTCGGGGAGGCCGACGAGGACGTTCGCGGGCTTGATGTCGCGATGGCAGATGTTCCGGACGAGATGCGCGTACTCGACCGCGGACGCGATCGGGATCATGTAGTCGAGCACCCGGAAGAGGCGCTCGCGCATGTCACAGGCGAGGAGGTCCTCCTTCGCCGAGCGATTGCGCGATCCCTTGAGGCGCTCCTCGAGGCTCATCTCGAGCCGCTCGAGGATCATGAAATCGGTCTCGCACTTGTCGCGGACCGTCGGCGGGAGGAACGAGGGGTCCTCGTTCTCGCCGGACGCGAACAGCTCGACGATGTTCGGGTGACCCTGCACGCGCTCGAGGAGCTCCTTCTCCATCTGGAAGCGGAGATGGTCCTCTTCGCTCACGCCCTTCTGCAGGATCTTGATGACGACCTGGCGGCGGAAGTCCGTCTTCGACTCGAGCCAACGCTCCTCGCCGAGATAGACCTTCGCGAAGCGCCCGGAGCCGAGCTCGATCGGCTGCCCGCGCGCGTCGAGCACGAACGAGTACGCACGGGAGCGCGTGACATGGAAGGCGTTCGTCCGGTTGTCGCGCGGCGTCTGGTCCGCGCGCACGGCGAGCGCGGCGCCGGGCACCGGCACCATCGCGCTGCTCATCGCGGCGGTCGCGTGCGGAAACGCTCCGCTCGGTCCCGACATCGGACCGGAGGACGGGCCCGTCGGGCCCCCGGGCGGCATCGTGCTGCCGCTGTATCCCGGACCAGGCGTCGGGTGGGGAGGCGTGTTGCCGACCCCGATCGGCATCGACGGGAGATTCGAGAGCGGTTGGGGTCCCGACGAGCCGCGGTCGGGCACGATGGGAGCGTGGGCAGGCGGCGGCATGTGCGAAGGTCCGCTCTGGCCGGCGTTCGGAGCGACGCCGGGCAGGGTGTTGGGCCGCGGCAACTGCTGCGACCGCGGAGGTCCACTGCGATCGGAGGATGGGCTCGGGTTCGAGCCCGGGGCCGCCGGCACCTGGCGCGTACCGAGCGGCGCACCGAGCGGCGTGAACGCCGTCGGCGTGTTGTGGCGACTGAAGCCAGGGCTCGGCGCGGAGCCGAGCGGCGAGGGGATCTCGGGCTCGGATCCGAACTCGGGCCTCGGCGCGTTGCCGACGGCAGTACGCTCCTCGTCCTCGTCGTCGAGCGCACTCGGTAGCGGCGGCGGATCCCTCTGCGTCACGTTCGTCTCTTCCGTTTCGTCAGCGCCGACACATCACGACGAGGTCGGGACCGCGACTCGAGAAGAGAACCACGGCCTGCTGTGCGTCCGAGTACGGTACCAGAAGGGGGCGCCCGTCCACGACAAAGGCGTGGCCCTGCGGCCCCGTGACGCCGAATGACCACCGCAGATCACCCAGCACCTGACGCGCCGAGGACACCAGCTCGAGCGCACCGTCCTGCGTCACCGAGACCGCAGGTGTGGGCCGCTGACCGGGTCGGGCGACGAAGCAGGTGAGACCCTTGATGTTCAAACTGACACGTCCAGGCAGCATCGTGACGCGCACGCGAACCGGGCCGCCTTCGGGATCCACGAAGGAGAGGTCGAGCCGCTCGTGGACCTGCACGAAGCGGACGCGGCGCGGGCCGAAGCCCTCGACCACGCGCTCGGGAGCGACTTGCGAGATGTCGTCGTTCCCGCTCTCCGCTTCGATCTCGAGCGCGAGCTCGCCGGCGCGGACCGGCGGCGGCGCGGCGAACGGAACCGGCGGCGGCGGCGGGACGACCGCCGCGGGGTACGGCGACGGAAGCGCGTTCGGCGGCGGGAACGACGACCTCGCGCGAGGAACGGTGTCGGCGGTGGGCGGCTCCGAAGGACGCCGCCGCAGCGTCGGCGCGTCGAGCGCCATCCTGAGCGCGTCGAGCATCTCGGGCGCGGTCGCGATCCGGTCCGACGGGCGGGCCGTCATCGACCACTCGAGCACGCGCGCGACCTGCGGCGTGACTCCGAGCTGCGAGATGCGCGAGCGGACCAGCGTGTCGCCGCGGACGCGATCGTTGAACGTCGTGCGCACGTCGTCGTCGTTGAAGATGACGCGCCCGGCGAGCATGAACGCGGCGAGGAGGCCGAGCGCGTAGACGTCCGTGCGTGGTCCCTCCGGTGCACCACAGAGCTGCTCGGGGGCCGCCCACCGAGGCGAGAAGAGCGCGACGGTGCTCACGCGCTCCGCTTCGGCGGCGCCGTGGAGAGGGTTCTTCAGGTTCGAATGCGCGATGCCGAAGTCGGCGAGCTTCGGGACGAGCTCGCCGCGGACGCGCGCGAAGAGGATGTTCGACGGCTTGATGTCACGGTGGATGATGCCGTGCTCGTGCGCTTCCGCGACGGCGCCGGTGACCGACTCGAGCATCGTCAGCGCGTCGCCGAAGGGGATCGGTCCGCGGAGGCGGACGAGGCTCTCGAGGTTGCCTCCGTCGAGGTATTCCGAGACCTGGAACGGGGCGCCGGTCCGACCCGGCTTGCCCCCTTCGTCGAGGTATCCGAAGTCGTAGATGCGGAGCGTGTTCGGGTGTTGCAGCTTCGAGAGCGCGAGCGCCTCGCGCAGGAAGTGCTCGTAGGTGGCCTGGAAGACCGCATCGCCGCTCGCGCCGCTCGTCGCGGCGCCGGAGCCGGACGCGAACGTCGTGCGGAGGAGCTTCACGCACACGACGCGATCGAGTCGATCGTCGGTCGCTCGATAGATCGAAGCCATGCCGCCGCTGCCGACCCTGTCGAGGATCGAGTAGCGATCGAGGAGCCGTACTCCTTCGGAGAGCTCGGGCTCGGCTAGACGGCGCTGCCTCGCCATGCGGGCGAAAGCCTAGCGCACAAGGGGCGAGCGGGTCGACACGTGACCGGTCGTGAGGCTTTCGGGCCTCAGACGCGAAGTCCTCTCTGCCCTCGTCCGGAGCCTCGAACCGAGGGCTCCGAGCGTCACCCCGCCGTTCACGTGTCGAGCGCGCGCCAGAGATACCAGCTCGCGACGGAGCGGTAGGGCCGCCACTTCGACGCGCGCGCGTGGAGCTCCGCGGGCGACGGGAGGAGGTCCTCCGCCGCCTTCTTCGCCTTCTTCGCCTTCGCGACACCGAACACGCGCGCGAAGCCCTTTCGCACGCCGAGATCGGCGACCGGGAGGACGTCGGGGCGCCCGAGCCGGAAGATGAGGAGCATCTCCACCGTCCAGCGCCCGACGCCCCGCACGCGCGTCAGGCGCTCGACGATCGCGTCGTCCTCCATCCGCGCGAGCTCGGAGAGCGGCGGCACCTCGCCGGCGATCGCGCGCGCCGCGAGATCGCGCAGGCTCTCGAGCTTCCCGCGCGAGAGACCCGCCGCGCGGAGGACGTCGTCCTCCGTCGTGAGCACCTTCTTCGGATCGAGCACGCCGCGCGGATAGATCTGGCGGAGGCGACCGAAGATCGTCGCGGCCGCCTTGCCGGAGAGCTGCTGGTACACGATCGACTCGGCGAGGGCGGCGAACGTTCCCTCGCTCTCCTTCAGCCGGAGCCCGAGCGCGCCCACCTTCGCGATGTGCGCACCGAGCACGGGGTCGGCGCTCGCGAGGTGCCGCACCGCGGCCTCCGCGTCGAAGGGCAACGTGTGCGCGCCGTCGAAGAGCGAGGTCTGCGTCTTCGCGAGCGACACGCCCTCGAGGGCGAGGAGCATTTGCTTCGTGACGACGCCGCCGTACGCGGAGAAGCCACCGGCGTCCGGGTCCGCGCTGTCGCTCTTGCCGAGCACGCGATGGCACGGCACGACGAGCGGCCACGGGTTCTTCGCCATCGCGCGGCCGACCGCGCGCGCGCTGCCCGCCGAGCCGGCTGCCTTCGCGAGCTCGCCGTAGCTCGTCGTCGACCCGGCCCGGACCTCGCGGAGCGCAGCGTAGACGCGCGCGGCGAACTCGGACGTGCGCGTCGTGTCGAGCGGCACTGCGCCGAGATCGCGCGGCGCGCCGCCGAGATGCGCACGGATGTCGTCGACGAGGGCGCGCACCCACGCGGGCCCGGCGTCTTCCTCCTGCTCGCCCGAGCGCGCGATCAAGCGTTCGCGCGTCTCTTCGGGGCTCGCTTCGGGGAGCTGGACGGCGACGAGGCCGGCGTCGCCGAAGGCGAGCCCGCACGTCCCGATCGCGGTCTCGAAGATCGTGAAGGGCACGTCAGCTGCTCCGCGACCCGGGGCCGAGGAGGAGCCCGCGGCTCTGCGGCGTGTCCTTGATCCCCTTGTGGATGACGATGTTCTTCCCCGCTTCCTTGCCGTGGGCGTACGCCTCGCTGCGGCGCTGTCCTTGGTAGCGCACGTGCCGGACGTACGGATGACGCTTCCGGAAGTACGAGGTGAGGTCCGCGTCGGCGACCCAGACGAGGCCCGCTTTCTCGCTCTTCTTCGCCTCGCGCGAGAGCTTCTCGTTCATCCCGCTCATCACGCCGGCGAGGAACGTGCGCCGATCGCGGTCGCCGCGGATCCGGTGCGCGGTCTTGTGCTCCCGCCAGAGGCGCTCGGCCGTCTCGACGAGGTAGCCGTGCACGTACTCGGCGATCTCGACGTTCTCGGGCGAGCCGCAGATCTCGAGCACGCTCCCGCGCTTGCCGACCTGCGCGCGGTAGACCGGGACCCAGATCGCCTCGACGAAGAAGTAGCGCCCGAGGAGGAGCGACAGGACGCGCTCCGCCTCGGTCGTCCGCCCCGTCGGCTTGCCGAGGTGCTTCCACGCGTAGCCGTGTGCGTTCCGCATCTCGCGGAGCTCGAGGTTGTGCTTGAGGAGCAGCTTCTGCGCCGCCGCCATCGCGGCCTCGGCCTCGTGGACGTTCGGGCTCTCCGCCAGCGCGAGGAGCTTCGCGATCCGCTCCGCCACCTTCGCGTGCGCTTCGTCCGGCTTCTGGCGCGGCATGCCGGAGGCGGCTCCGTCGATCCCGAGCCGCTCGCAGACGGCCTTGAAGCGCGGGCCGTGCGCGGTCTCGGTCTTCTCGCCGAGCACCTCCGAGACGTACTGGTGCGCCATCTCGTGCTTCAGCACCTCGACGACGACGCCCCAGGGCTGCTCGATGACGAGGAAGCGCGAGAGCTCGATCGTGCGCGTTCCCTCGACCCAGCGCCCGAGGCGCGCCCGGGACGGGACGAGCTCGAACTGGGGGATCTTGAGCGCGCCTTTGAAGTAGCTCACGGCGAGCAGGCGGTACTGCTCGGCGATCTCGCGCAGGAGAGCGGTCTCGAGCGCAGCGGACAGGTGGGGCGCCTCCTCGGCCGACGTCATCGGAGAGGCTCCATAGCGCGTGCGGCGGTGTCCGCGCCACCGATGGCTACGCGTCGACCTTCGGAGGGTCTTCCGTCTCCGGCGCTTCCTGCTCGGCCGACGCCTTCTCGTCGTCGTAGGCCTTCTTCGCCTCTTCGATCGTGGCGCCGCGGAGGAAGTACGCGCGGGCGGCCGACCCGATCGCGAGCGTGCCGGCGAACGCGACGGCGCCCGACACCATCGAGCCCGCGCCGGGGAAGACGAACTTGATGAGCGCGCGCGCCCCCTCCCGGAAGAGGAAGCCGGCTCCGACGTTGGCGCCCATCGCGCCGAGGAACTCGGCGGCCGCCTTCTTGTCGAGCGGCCGGCCCGAGAGCCAGGCGATCGCCGTCACGAGCATGATCTGCAGCGTCGTGATCGGGACGATGTCGCCGACGGGAATCGGGAGCGCCGCGATGCCCGCGCAGATCGCGGCGGTCGCGCGCGAGAGGTTCGAGGCGAGCTCCTCCTGGAGGCCGCGCACGCGCGCGATCCGGACGAAGGTGCCGCGTCCCGCGTCGGGGAGGTGCTTGAAGAGGGCGCCGACGAGCTCGTCGATGCGCCAGCGCTCGTCGCTACGGACCGAGGCGTCGTCGCGGAAGGACATGTACGTGCTCACGCCGCGCACCCAGACGAGGTGGGGCGAGAGCTTGCTGCGGTCCTTGATCTTCGACTCGAGGTGGTGCTCGACCTCGCTGACGTGACGGAGCTTCTCGTCGACGTCCTCGCGCGACTCCTCGTTCGCGCGATGGAGGCGCGTCGCCTTCGGCTCGAGCACGTCGCAGTGGGTGGCGACCGCGACGAGCGGCGGACGGAAGCGGTGGTAGCGCTCGATCTCGGAGTAGATGCGCTCGAGGGCGGCGAGGTCGGCGTCGACGGCGCTGTCGGCCTCCGTCGCCTTCACGAGGAACACGACGACGTCCGGCGCCTTCCGTTTCAGCTCGGCGAGGATCGAGCTCACCGCGTCGGGCGCGTCGTCCTCGTCCTGCGGCTTCGACCCTTCCTGGATCCCGCGCGTGTCGAGGATCGAGAGCGCGCCGCGCTCGGTCGTGTGGTCGAACCACTTGCCGCGCCCGGTGCGGGCGCGCACGTGCCCGACCTCGGCGACCTTCGCGCCGAAGATGGCGTTGACGGTGGACGACTTGCCCGCGCCGCGCCGCCCGACGAGGACGAACGCCGGCGCGCGCTGCTCGAGCAGGATCGTCCGGAGGAGTCCGATCTTCGATCGGAGGTCTTCGACCGTGCCGGCGGGGAGGGGGAGGAAGCGGAGCATCTCTTCGACGCGGCGGATGTTCTCCGCGATGAGCTTACGGGTCTTCGCCTCGTCGTCGGCGTCGTTCGGGTCCGGGGCCTGAGGAGACGTCATCCTCTCACCAGCGTAGCGCGCGATCCGAGGCTTCGCTCGTTACGCGCTGCGGCGTGGGCGGGTGGTTCGGAGCACGACCATTGTCAACGTCCTCCACCTCTGTACGCTCGCGTTCATGACCCGCACGCTGATCAAGGGAGGCACGGTCGTCACCGCCGTCGACACGTACGCGGCCGACGTCGCCATCGTGGACGACAAGATCGCGGCCATCTTCGGGCCGAACGCGGCGCCGCCGGGACCGTGGGACGTGACGATCGACGCGACGGGCAAGTACATCCTGCCGGGCGGCATCGACGCGCACACGCACCTCGACATGCCCTTCGGCGGGACGAGCTCGAGCGACGACTTCGAGACCGGCACGCGCGCCGCCGCGCACGGCGGCACGACCTGCATCGTCGACTTCGCGATCCAGCAGAAGGGCACCGCCCTCCGCTCCGGCCTCGACACGTGGCACGGCAAGGCGGAGGGCAAGGCCGCCGTCGACTACGCGTTCCACATGATCATGACGGACGTGAACGACCAGACGATCCCCGAGATGGGCCAGATCGTCTCGGAGGGCGTCACCTCCTTCAAGATGTTCATGGCCTACCCGGGCGTGTTCCACGTCGACGACGGGCAGATCTTCCGCGGGATGCAGCGCGCCGCCGAGCTCGGGGCCCTCGTCTGCATGCACGCGGAGAACGGGATCCCGATCGACATCCTCGTCCAGCAGGCCCTCGCGAAGGGGCACACGGCGCCGATCTACCACGCGCTCACGCGTCCCCAGGTGATGGAGGCGGAGGGCACCTTCCGCGCGATCTGCCTCGCCGAGATGGCCGGTGCGCCCGTCTACATCGTGCACCTCTCCGCCGAGCGCGCGCTGAAGCAGGTCGTCGAAGCGCGCGACCGCGGTCTCCCCGCCTACGCGGAGACGTGCCCGCAGTACCTCTTCTGCTCGGAGGAGGACCTCGCGCGTCCCGACTTCGAGGGCGCGAAGTACGTGTGCACGCCGCCGCTCCGTCCGAAGAGCATGCAGGAGGATCTCTGGCGCGGGCTCCGCACGCACGACCTCCAGGTCGTCTCGACCGACCACTGCCCGTTCTGCATGAAGGGCCAGAAGGAGCTCGGGAAGGACAACTTCGCGAAGGTGCCGAACGGTATGCCCGGCGTCGAGACGCGCCTCTACCTCCTCTGGGACGGCGGCGTCCGGAAGGGCCGCATCTCGATGAACCGCTTCGTCGAGATCACGTCGACCGCGCCCGCGAAGCTCTTCGGCCTCTACCCGAAGAAGGGCACGATCGCCGTCGGCGCCGACGCCGATCTCCTCGTCTGGGACGGCGAGAAGCGGCACGTCCTCAGCGAGAAGACGCTCCACATGCGCGTCGACTACTCGCCGTTCGAGGGGCAGGAGGTCGTCGGCGCCCCGACGCACGTGCTCTCGCGCGGCAAGGTCGTCGTCGAGAACGGCAACTACCTCGGGAAGAAGGGCGACGGCCGGTTCGTGCGTCGCGGCACGTTCAACCTGATGTGACGCGTCCGAGCAGCGGGCGCGCCGCGGCCGAGCCACCGCTCGACGCCGATCCGCACGAGCGCCTGCGTCGCCCACGAGCCACGCAGGCCTCGCGCGGAGCGCAACGCGAACTGGAGCGCGAGCACGAACGAGACGACCACGTTCACGATTCCGATCAGGACGACGCCGACGATCGCGAGCGCGATCTCGGACGCGGACCCTGTGCCGGTCGCGATCGCGATTGCGACCGAGCTCGTGCTGACGGTGACGTGACGGATCTCGACGGGTAGGCTCGCAATCGCGAACGCCGCCGGCACGCCGCCGAGGAGGAAGCCGAGGACGACGTTGCCGGTGAGCCCACCGACGCGCGGGACGATCCGATCCACGAGTGCGCGCGCATGCACGACGTTCAGTCGTCGCATGACGTGCACGTTCGTCGCGAGGCGCTCGGCGAGGTTCGACGTGCGCGCCATGTTGTCGGCGGCCGCGCCGGCGAGGCTGCTCACCCAGAGGAACACGCCGGTGAGCGCCGCGAACACGACCGAAGGGCCGAGCGCCGACTGCGCGTGGAAGATGTGATGGGCCTTCTCGGCGGCGACGAGCGGCCGGTGCGCGAGCGCGGTGAATGCGGCATAGCCCGCGAACGCGAGCGGTCCCGCGACGACGACGTTGCCGACGAGACCGGCGATCTGGAGGCGCGCCGCGACGCGCCACTCCGAGAGGAAGTGCGCGAGGCGCGTGCGGTGCCCGGCGTCCTCCTGAACGGCGCGCGCGAGCGCGGTCGCCGTGTTGGCAGGCAGCTTCGTCGCGATCGTGTAGTGGAGGAGATAGGCCGCGCAGAACGCCGACGCGTAGTTCAGCGAGAAGACGAGCCCCTCGTAGAGCGGCGGCAGGTGGAGCGCGGTGAGGAGGAGCTTCAGCCCGGTCGCGATCGCCATCAGCGCGCCGCCGCCGGCGCCCGCGCGGAAGGCGGCCCACCACGAGTCGCGCGCGTCGCCGAGGTAGTGGCGACCGACGTCGGCGGCGGTGTCGACGAGGTTCTGGACGAGGAGGTCCGCGCTCCGCCGGAAGATGCCCGCGCCCGAGCGCGTGATGCGATGGACGAGCGCGGCGCCGGTCCGGGCGAGGACGTCGTCGTCGGTCTTTGCATGCCGGAGCTCGGCGAGCGTCGTGAGGCGCTCGAGCTGCTGGCCGATGCGCGCGAGCTGGAACGTGGTGTTCAGGTCGGCGCCGCGGTCCGCGAGCTCGGCGCGGTGCGCGTCGATCGCGGCATGGCACTGGCGCACGCGGCCGGTCAGCGCGCGGAAGCGCGCTTCGGAGCCCGGCTCGGCGACGAAGGCCGTCACCGTCTCGTAGAGGCCGCGGAACGGAGGACGGTCCGTCCGCGAGAGCGTGCGAACGCGGGGGGCGTGCGCTTGGGCGACGATCTGGTGCGTCACGTCGAGGAGCGCGTTGTCGACGGCGCCGCCGAGCGGTCCGGCGAGCTCGGGGTCGAGGACGTCGCGGAGAAGGGGGAGGAGCCCGCTCGACCGCACCCATGCCGCGTCGCCGAGCGTGAACGCGAGGCGCACGATCTGGGCGCCGTCGTTCGACGCGCACGCACGTGGGAGGACGCGCGCGCCGAGCCACTCCTTCACCGCGCCGAGGAAGTGGAACTCGCGCGGAATGCCGCCGTAGACGAGGAAGTGCTCGACGTCGACGAGCCTCGCGAGGGAGGAGACGGCCCGCGAGACGTTCTCGCGGTACTCGGGATGGACGTCGAGCTGCGCGCGGAGGAACCGGACGCGCGTGGCGGCGCTCTTCGCGTCCGGCCGGAGCCACTCGACCAGCCGCACGAACCAGAACACGAGGTCCTCGACGGGGCCCTCGTGGGGCGCGAACCCGCAGAGCTCGTCGAGCCGGGCGATGTCGCGGTCGGGACGGCGCAGGAGGGCGAGGAGGCCCGGGGAGCTCTGTGCGCGCACGGGGGCGCCGGTTGCGACCTCCGTGCCAGCAGAGGGCCCGACCGTGAAATGCCGAGAAAACGGCCGCTTTCCTTTGCGCCGTGCTCGAGCTCGCGTGTGACGCGTTTGTGGGGAGGAACAAAAACCTGCTGGCGTAGGTCTTTCGAGGCGTTAACTCGTAAGGACAGGCACGTGGAGGAGAGACCGATGAAGGAGCAGCGTTACGTCCGTCCGACCGTGGGTGGCTGGCTCACCCCGACGCTCCTGGCCCCGTGGATCTCCGTCTACGGTGCCGTCACTGCGTTCGTGACGCTCGGCCTCGACCGGGGCCTCTTCGGCAAGAGCGTCGCGTGGCTCGTCGGGATCACCGCCGGCTCGATCTGGGCGTTCGTCTATTGCGCGATGCTCGTCGTCGTCGACCTCGCGCTCCTCACCGTCCGCGTGCGGACGCTGCCGGCGGGCCGTCGCGGCTGGGGAACGGCGTTCCTCTCGCCGCTCGCGGTGCTCGCGGTCTACACCGCCGTGCCGCCGTACCAGTACTACAAGATGGGGCCGTGGGCGGTCGCCGCTGCGCTGCTCGTTCCGATGCTCGCGGTGGCCGTCGTCTCGCGCGTCGCGTTCGGGCAGAAGCCTCCGCGCTGACACCACTTCGATCGACACGTCGCGGGCACCATTCGATATGGTGCCCGCGTGCTTTTTGTGCGCCGCTCGCTCGCATTCGCGGTCGGCCTCGCGCTTGCGATCGTTTCTCCGTGCGCACGCGCCGACGGTCCGCTCGGGCCGCGTGGCGCGCCGATCCGGACGAGCCAGTACACCGTCGATCTCTTCCAGGGGCCCGTCCTCGCGAACACCCGCATCGTCGGAATCGCCGGCGCGTTCCTGCCGATCGCGGAGGGCGCCTCCGGCATCGCCTACAACCCGGCGACCGTCTCCGTCCGGCCGTCCTACTCGACGACGCGCGACGACTGGGACCTCGACGCCGGCATCACGTTTCCTGCGAGCGTGAAGGGGACGGACTTCGACAACAACGGTTCGGTCGGCTTCCGCTACAGCGACTTCGTCTGGGGCAACGTCGCCGGTTACGTGCAGCACGAGAAGCTCGGTCTCGGCGCGAGCCTCTCGGGTCAGACGTGGAGCCTCGGCGCGCCGTCCGGCGGGGCGATCGTGCCGGGCACGGACGAGACCGTCCGGAGCCTCGTCGTCCGCCTCCTCCGCGCGGACGCGGTCGGGTCCTACGCCTTCGACGACGAGCAGCTCCATCTCGGCGGCGGTTTCCGCTTCGTGTCGTTCTGGGGGGTCGGGGTCGTCAGCGACACGCAGGAGCGATCGCTCTTCAACACGAACGCGGTGGGCCTCCAGGCCGGCGCGCTCTGGACGCCGCGCCGCCTTCCGCTCCGCCTCGGCGCGACGGTCCGCTCGCCCGTCCTCGGCGCCGTCGACGAGGGCGCGTCGCGCGTCCAGGCCGACGCGAAGGGCGATCGCGTCATCGGCGACTTCTTCCTCCCGGGACAGATCGACCTGCCATGGGAGGTCGAGTGGGGAGCGGCGGTCCAGATCGGGCCGCGCGCGCTGAACAAGAAGTGGAGCGACGAGGACGCGCTCCGAGGCCCCGAGGTCGAAGCGGAGCGACGCACGATCAAGGGCAAGCTCGAGCCCCGCTACCTCGCCGCGCGACGGCTCCTGCTCCGGCGCGACGCCGCTCGCCCGCGCCAGAAGCTGCTTCTGTCGACCGCAGTCCTCGTCAGCGGGCCGGTCACGAACGGCGTGGGCTTCGAGTCGATGCTCGAGCGCGTCGTGGAGCGCTCGGGGGAGCGCGCGACGGTGACGCTGCGCGGCGCGGCGGAGGCCGAGGTGATCCCGGACTGGCTCCAGCTCCGGGCCGGCTCGTACATGGAGCCGACGCGGTTCCGGACGGGCCAGGCACGCCTCCACGGCACCTTCGGCTTCGAGTCGAAGGTGTTCTCGTGGACGGTGTTCGGCCTCTATCGCGAGGGCACGTCGTGGCGCGTGAGCGGCGCCGTCGACGTCGCGCGCGACTACTTCGGCTGGAGCGTCGGCGCCGGGCTCTGGCACTGAGCGGCGTCGTGCTTCGTATGGCGACCGGGGACGTTCGTTTTCCGTCTTCCGCCGGACGTCTTCCGTCGGAGAGAGAGGCGACGCCGGGGGTGATCGATTCGTTCACCGTCGCCGTTCGCAAAGGATTGCGAGATCCGTCGGATCGCCCCGCGGGGTGAGCCCACCAGGTGCGCATCCTTCGATTCGAGCGGGCTTTTCGCGATCTCTTCGGGAAACCAGCGCTGGCACCGGTCGTGCTGAAGGTCCTTCCTCATGAAGACCTGGCGCCTCGGACTCGTGCTCGGAACGTTCGGCCTCGCATCGCTCGCCGCGATCACGGCGTGCTCGGGAGCAGCCGATGCAGACTCCAGCGCCTCCGCCCTCGGCGAAGAGCTCGAGATCCAGTGGCCCGAGATGTACTCGGCGTTCGACGGCGAGCACACGTTCAAGATCCCGGCGAAGGTCGACGGCGTGAAGAAGGTGAAGTGGAGCGCCGAGGACCCCGACATGGTCGACCTCGACCCGCAGAGCGACGGCAGCGTCCTCATCACCGTCCGCAAGGCCGGCAAGACGAAGATCATCGCCAAGGCGGGCGGCCTCCGGGGCGAGGCGCCGCTCGAGGTGACCGAGGCCGGCAAGGACGACTGGAAGAACGGCAACGACCGCTACAACAACGGTGTCACCTGGAAGCGCGGCTCGGGCGGCGGCGGCGGCGGCGACGCGGGCGGCGGCGGTCGTCGTGGCCCGCCGGACCCGACCCTCGCGTGCACGAACTGCCACGCGGCGGGCAAGACCGATCCCGTGCAGCACACGCCGATGCAGACGGCGGGCTACACCGACGAGGAGATCATCTCGATCTTCACCGAGGGCAAGAAGCCCGACGGCGTCGAGCAGCGGATCATGCCGATCGAGCGTTGGTCGAAGATGCACAAGTGGAAGATGGAGCCCGAGGAGACGAAGGGCCTCGTCGTCTACCTCCGCTCGCTCGAGCCGAAGTCCCAGGGCCCCGTCGACTTCGGCGGCCGCGGCGGTCGTCACAAGAAGGACGGCGAGGGGAGCTCGTCGTCGGGCTCCTCCGGCAGCACCGCGAACTGATCATGAAGACGTCCTTCCTCCACCTCTCCTTGCTCGGGGGCGCCCTCGTCTGCGCCGCGCTCGCGGCGGCATGCTCTTCGAAGAGCGACGCTTCGTCGATCGACGCGATGTGCCCCGCGCCGGAGGAAGGCGCCGCACCGGAGGTCCCGGACGACCTCCGCTGCACAGGTCTCTACACGAGCTGGGAGGAGAAGACCGTCGCCGCTGCGAACCGGCCGTTCTCGCCGGCCTCGCCGCTCTGGAGCGACGGCGCCGAGAAGCACCGCTGGATCCAGCTCCCGGAGGGCTCGAAGATCGACGCGTCCAACATGGACGAGTGGTCGTTCCCGATCGGGACGAAGACGTGGAAGGAGTTCGTCGTCGACGGACGCCGCGTCGAGACGCGCTTCATGTGGAAGGTGCGGAGCGACCGGTGGCTCCAGGCGTCCTATGTCTGGTCGGAGGACGGGACGAAGGCGGTCCGCGGCGAAGGCGCCGAGCTGACCATCAACGGCAAGGCCTGGTCGGTCCCGAAGACGGGCGACTGCAACAGCTGCCACGAAGGTCGGAAGGACAAGGTCCTCGGCTTCGAGGCGCTCGGCCTCGCGCTCCCGAAGGCCGACGGACTGACGCTCGCGGCGCTCGTCGCCGAGCAGCGGATCGAGCCCGCCCCCGCGAAGACGAGCGTGACGCTCCCCGACGACGGCACCGGTCTCGCGGGCCCGGCGCTCGCCTATCTCCACACGAATTGTGGCATCTCGTGCCACGGGCCGAACGACAGCGCGATCGGCGGACGGATCGGTCTCCGCCTCCGTCTCGGGTGGGACGACGTGAACGGCGCACGTCCGCCCTCGGAATGGGATGCCTTGAAGACGACCGTCGGCGTCGAATCGAAGGGCGCGGACTGGGATGGCAAGCCGCGCATCGCGTCGGGTGATCCGGCGGGCAGCTTGCTCGTCGATCTCGTCGAAACGCGCGGGCCGGGACAGATGCCGAAGCTCGGGACCTCCGTCGTCGATCGCGTGGGCGTCGACGCCCTCCGTGCCTGGATCGGTGCGATGGCGAAGGGCGCGCCGATGCCGGCGGGCGATCCCGACGCGGACCCCGCCGACCCCGTCACGACCGACCCGCCCAGCGTCGCCGCCGGCGCGTGCGCGGCCGACTCGGTCGCGGAGACGGAGACGAACGACACGCCGGAGACCGCGAACGGGATCCCGGGCGCGACCGGCACCTATTGCGGGACGCTCGGATCGGCCACCGACGTCGACGTCGTCACCTTCACCGCGCCGGCCGACTTCAAGGGCCTCTCGATGAAGCTCTCCTCGACCGCCCCGGGCGCGACCGTCACGATCAGCGTGAACGGCGGCGCGCCGGTGACGCTCGGGCAGGCGGCCGTCCCGGCGGTGCGGAACGGCAACTACGTCGTGAAGATCAGCGGCGCTGCCGGGATCGGTTATCGCCTCGGCCTGACGATTCGGCTGTAGTCAGCGCACGTCGGGGTGGAGCGGGAGCGGCAGACCTTCCTTCTCCGCCTCGGCCTGGTGCAGGACGAGCGCGCGCGCGTCGAGCACGCTCAGCGTCTGCATCTCGAGCGCGCCGATCCGGTCTTCGGGGAGGAACAGCGGCGCCTCGGTCCGCTCCATCGAGAGCTTCTCCGGCGCGTAGGTCGCGGCCACCGCCTCGGTCTTCAGGATCGAGTAGTCGTCGCCACGACGGAGCTCGAGCTCGACGGTGCCGGTCACGTGCATCGCGACGCCGCGGACGAGGGCCTCCTTGAGGAGGTGGGCCTCGGGGTCGTACCAGCGGCCTTCGTAGAGGAGGCGGCCGAGGCGGCGACCGAGCGTCGCGTACTGCTCGATCGTGTTCTCGTTGTGCACGGCCGAGAGCAGGCGCTCGTACGCGACGTGGAGGAGCGCCATGCCGGGCGCTTCGTAGATCCCGCGGCTCTTCGCCTCGATCACCCGGTTCTCGATCTGGTCGCTGATGCCGATGCCGTGACGACCGCCGACCGCGTTCGCGTCGAGCATCGCCTCCGCGAGCGAAGCGAAGCGGCCGCCCTTGCGTCCGCGGTCCGACACGATCGAGACCGGGACGCCCTTCTCGAACGTGACCGCGACCTTCTCCGGCTCGATCGCGACGCCGTGCTTCCACGGCGCGACGCCCATGATCGGCTCGACGATCGAGACGCCGGTGTCGAGGTGCTCGAGGTCCTTCGCCTCGTGCGTCGCGCCGAGCATGTTGCTGTCGGTCGAGTAAGCCTTCTCCGCCTTCATCGAGTAGGGGAGGCCGACGCTCTCGAGGAAGCGGCTCATCTCGAGTCGACCGCCGAGCTCCGTCACGAACGTCGCATCGAGCCACGGCTTGTAGATGCGCAGCTCCGGCTGGACGAGCAGGCCGTAGCGGTAGAAGCGCTGGATGTCGTTACCCTTGTGCGTCGAGCCGTCGCCGAAGATGGAGACGTTCTCCTCGCGCATCGCGCGCACGATCGCGGTCGCCGTCACCGCGCGGCCGAGCGGCGTCGTGTTGAAGTACTTCTTGCCCGCCGTCGCGAGGTGGAAGGCGCCGCACTGGACCGCGATGATGCCCTCGCGCGCGATCGCCTCGCGGCAGTCGAGCAGGTGCGCCGAGACCGCGCCGTGGGTCTTCGCGATCTCGGGGATGTCGCGGACGTCCTTCTCGTCGGGCTGGGCGAGGTCGGCGGTGTACGCGTGGACCTTCACGCCACGACGGGTCATCCACGCGACGGCGCAGCGCGTGTCGAGGCCGCCGGAGAACGCGATGGCGACGGAGGAACCCTTCTCGGGGAGCTGACGGAGGATGCGGGCCATGACGCCGCGCATCCAAGCACGCCGCGGCGTGCGCGCCAATCGTTGCGGGGCGCCATCCCGGGCCGGTACGCTTCCCTCCATGGGCCGCGCTTGGTCGAGGAGACGCCTCGTTGGGGGATCGGTCGGTGTGCTCGCAGCCACGGCCCTCGCCGGGTGCAGCCTCTTCACCGACCTCGGCGGTCTCGACCACGATCCCGACGACGACAGGACGACGCCGGCGCTGGCGAGCGATCCGGATACAGGCCCCGCGTCGTCGGAACGCAGCGGCCCGTCGGGGGGTCGACGCGGCGTCGGCGGTCGAGGCCGGGGCCGGAGCCGGAGCCGACGGCGGGTGCACGCTCGAATCGCGCGTGGCGAGCCCCGGCGAGGTGGTCGACGGGAAGGGCCCGGGCACGGCGCACTGGGTGTCGCCCGCCAACGGCCGCCACGCCGACGGGCTCGTCGCGACCGTGGAGCTCGACGGGAACGGGGTGACCACCTGGCTCGAAGCGCGTGCGTTCGGCCTCGCGCTGCCGGCGGACGCCGTCGTGCGCGGCTTCAGCGTGAAGGTCGTCCGGCGCGGTGACGACTTCCAGGAGATCACCGACGAAGGCGTCGCGCTGCTCCGCTCGGGAACGCCGACGCCCACGAAGCGCTCGCTCCCCGGGTTCTGGGCGTCGCTCCCGAAGCTCGACACCGTCACGTACGGCGGCGCCACGGACACGTGGGGCGAGACGTGGACGGCGGCCGACGTCGCCTCGCCGACGTTCGGCGTCGCGTTCGCGGCGCGCGGGCAGGAGGCGGCCGCGGCCGAGGCGCAGGTCGATCACATCGAGCTCACCGTCCACTTCGAGCGCTGCAAGCCCTGACGCACTGCGATGAACGCAGCACGAGCATGGGCCCTTGTGGTCCGGCGCGCGTCTCCTATGCTTCGCCGCCGCCATGCTGGACATCCCGACGCCGAAGCCGCTTCCCGAGAACGAGCCCGTCCTCTCCTATGCGCCGGGGACCCCCGAGCGCGCGAAGCTGAAGGAGACCCTCGGGACCCTCGCGAAGGAGCGGCCCGACATTCCGCACGTCGTCGGCGGCAAGGAGCTCCACGACGGCACTCCGTTCGACGTGAAGGCGCCGCACGATCACGCGCTCGTCCTCGGCACCGCGCACGACGGCGGGAAGGCGACGACGGAGAAGGCGATCTCGGCGGCGCTCGCGGCCGCTCCGGGATGGGCCGCCATGTCGTTCGAGGAGCGCGCGCGCATCTTCCTCCGCGCAGCCGATCTCCTCGCGGGGCCGTGGCGCGCGAAGCTCAACGCCGCGACGATGCTCGGACAGAGCAAGACCGCGCACCAGGCCGAGATCGACGCCGCGTGCGAGCTCATCGACTTCCTCCGGTTCAACGTCGCGTTCGCGTCGCGGCTCACCGAGCAGCCGCTCTCGGTGCCGGGTGTCCTGAACGCGCTCGAGCTCCGTCCACTCGAGGGCTTCGTCCTCGCCGTGACGCCGTTCAACTTCACCGCGATTGCCGGAAACCTCCCGGCCTCGTGCGCGCTGATGGGGAACGTCGTCGTCTGGAAGCCGGCCGAGAGCCAGGCGTTCGCCGCGTACCACACGATGAAGCTCTTCGAGGCGGCGGGGCTCCCGCCCGGCGTCGTCAACGTCGTGCACGGCCACGGCGGCCCCGTCGCCGAGGCGTGCCTCGCGCACCGCGATCTCGCCGGCATCCATTTCACCGGCTCGACGACGGTGTTCCAGTCGCTCTGGCGCGGCGTCGGCGAGCGGATCGCGAGCTACCGCACCTACCCGCGCCTCGTCGGCGAGACCGGCGGCAAGGACTTCGTCTTCGCGCATCCGTCGTCGGACGTCGATGCGCTCGCCGTCGCGCTCGTCCGCGGCGCGTACGAGTTCCAGGGCCAGAAGTGCTCGGCCGCTTCGCGCGCGTACGTGCCGAAGTCGATCTGGCCGCGCCTGCGGGATCGGATGGTCGGCCAGATCGACGCGATCACGATGGGCGACGTCACCGACTTCCGCAACTTCATGGGCGCGGTGATCAACGAGCGCGCGTGGACCCGCCTCTCGGGCTGGCGCGATCGCCTGAAGAACGACGCGAACGCGAAGGTGATCACCGACAAGGGCTGGTCGCGCGAGCGCGGCTGGTTCGCGGGGCCGACCCTCGTCGAGGTGACCGACGGGGCGCATCCGGTGCTCGCCGAAGAGCTCTTCGGACCGATCCTCTCCGTGTTCGTCTACGACGACGCGAAGGTGGAAGAGACGCTCGACCTCGTCGATCGCACGAGCCCGTACGCGCTCACCGGCGCGATCTTCGGCGAGGACCGCGCCGCGGTCGCGCATGCCGTCCGTCGCCTCCGGCAGGCCGCGGGCAACCTGTACGTCAACGACAAGCCGACGGGCGCCGTCGTCGGCCAGCAGCCGTTCGGCGGCTCGCGCGCGTCCGGCACGAACGACAAGGCCGGCAGCGCGTACAACCTTCTCCGCTGGGCGAGCCCGCGGACGCTGAAGGAGACGCTCGTTCCGCCGACGACGGTGCCGTATCCGTTCATGGGCGCGGAGTGAGGCTCACGGCTTCACGCACATCACCGTCTTCATGATGTTGCAGCTGTCGCAGCTCGTATCGCATTCGTAGCTCGTCCCGTTCCAGTTGCAGAAACGGCCGCCCGGCTGCCCGCCGATCGTGAAGTCGGTCGCGCGGGCGAAGCCGCGGTCCATGCACTGCTTCGTCGCGGTCGGCAGGTTGCCGATCTCCTTCCGCCCGTTTCCGCCGCCGCCGCAATGGCCGCCGCCGCAGTCGCTCGAGCCGAGCGTGAACGTCTCGGTCACCGTCGCGACGGCCACGTCGACGGTCGCGTCGGCGATCGACGCATCGACCGGCGCTTCGGGGGAGGAGGTCTGTGCGCCGCTGTCACGCGGCGTGGTCGCGCGCTTCGGCGCGGCGTCCTCGACCTCGGTCGTCTCTTCCTCCGGCTCGTCCTTCGGCATCATGATGCCGAGCCCGTCGGCGCCGGTCATCATCCCGCATCCGACGACGCTCGAGAGCGCTGTCGCGACGACCACCCATCCACGCGTCGATCCCCTGCTCACATCGTCGAGTATGAGATCGTGATCGCGCGCGCGCCATTGTCTCCGGGGAGAGACGGGTGTCTCACTTCGGTGACAGCTTCGTGATCCGTCGGCCCGCGTAGGGGCCGCTCTCGGACGTCACCACCGCCTCGCGGAAATTCGTCTCGTGGACGGCGAGCGCGACGTCGCGGTCGGATGCGAAGGACGCAGACAGCACGATGCCGCGCAGCGGGCAGTCGGCGAGCAGATCGCGGCCGCGCACGAGGGTCTCGCCGAAGAAGTCGGGCCTCTGGTCACGCGTGAGCGCGACGCACGTGCCTTCGTGCGCGGCGAGGAACGCGTGCGCGCCCGCGGCGCGCTGCTCGAGCGCCGTGCGGATCGCGAGCGCGGCGCGGATCGCGCGGACCGGCGTCGTGAAGGCGACGACCAGCATGTCGAGCGAGGACGTGACGAGCGTGCCCTCCTCGGCGAGGGCCTCGCGCGCGACGAGCGCCTCGACGTTCGTGAGCTCCTCGCAGGCCGCCGCGTCGCCGAGCTCCCGGTGGAGCTTCGCGGTGGGATCGAGCTGGAGGAAGAGGAACGCCATCCGTCGGACGCGGACGTGCTCGCCGTGCGCGAGCAGCTCGTCGGGGAAGAGCGCGCGGAAGGACGGATGGGTGATCGCGGTGAGACCGGACACCCCGTCGGTGCGGCCCGTCGACGTCTCGAGGCGGAGCGTCTCCTCGCGGTCGCCGTCGTTCCGGAGGACAAAGGTGACCTCACCGGCGCGGACGATCGCGGGGCCGCCGACGGTGCGCGTCCCGTCGCTCGCGACCTCGCACGTCGTCTCGAAGCCGACCGCGCTCGCCATCACATCCATCGGCTCCCGCGCGAGCGCGCCCGTGATCCGATAGGTGCCGCGCGGCAGATCGACCGTGACGCGGCGTTCCTCGCCGGGGTCGAGCACCTGCTGGAGGAGGACGTGCGGGCGGAGCGCGGGCGCACCTGCGCAGTAGGTCGCGCGCTCGATCCGGCGGATGCGCGCGTTCGGGACGAAGACGAGCTCGACGTGCTCGCGGAGGTCGCGCTCGAAGGTCGTGGCGCAGGCGGCGCAGGTCCCCACGCTCCTGACCTTCCCGAGCTCGGGCTGCGTCTCGTGCGCGAGCTGGCAACGCGGGCAGACGATGTCCCAGGAAGGCGCGACGAGGCCCACGTTCGCCGCGTGCACGAACGCGTCCAGCACCTCGCCGCGGTCGTGTCCCCACGCATCGGCGAGCGCGAACGGACGCATCGACTCGAGCAGCGCGTCCGGCGCCGTCGAGAGGTGCATCGCGAGGCGCTCGACGATCGTCGACGAGACGCCTGCGCGACCGAGCTCTTCGCACCCGGTCCGGATCACCGCGCGCTGCTCGTCGGTCGGTACGTGCGGCGGCTCGAACGGGTCGAGCGCCGTGTGCTTCGCCAGCGTCTCGTCGAGGTGCTCGTAGAACCTCTGGAACGCCGGCTGGAGCTTGCGTTCGATCTCGAGGAACACGGCGAGCGATCCGAGGACCCCGCGCGGCACGAGCCAGAGCTCGTTCGTCAGCAGCGTCCCGCCGGAAGCGGTCCGTTCGAGCTTCACCTTGTTCCAGAGCGCGGAGACCGGACCGCTCCGGAACCAGCGGAACACGGAGTGCTCGCGGTTCCGGACCCACTCGAACGGGTACTCGCGCCAGCGGATCGCGAGACCGAGGACCCGGTTCTCGCCGGTGCGCAAGGCGCCGCCGCCGGGGAGAGGGCTGTCGGTGAACACGACCGGCGCCATCCCGATCGCCTTGTTGAGGCGGTCCGTGTTCGCGACGAAAGGCCAGATCGCCTCGGGCGGCGCGCGGAACGAGAAGCTCCACGAGAGGCGCTTCGTCGCGTCCTCGCGCCGCGGGCGGTCCGGCGGAGAGCCGGTCGGCAGCCGCTTCGCCGCGCACGTCGACGGCGGCGTACCGGGCACGGGCCTTCCCTCGAGGACGGACGAGAGGGTCTCGAAGAGCGCGCGCGCGGTCGCGAAGCGCTGCTCCGGAGATTTCGCCAGACATCGCCCGACGATCGCGTCGAGGTCTCCGTGTACGGCGGGCGTCACGCGCGAGGGGGGCGGAGCGTCGTCCTGGACGATCGACGCGAGGAGCTCGGGCACGGTCGACGCGGCGAACGGCTTACGCCCCGTCAGCATCTCGTAGAGGATGACGCCGATCGCGTAGACGTCGGTACGCGGCCCCACCGGCTGGAGGAGCGCTTGCTCGGGCGCCATGTACGGCGGCGATCCGGCGAGGACGCCGGCCTGCTGCGTCTGGACGTGGACGGCGATCCCGAAGTCGAGCACGCGCGCTCGGCCGGTCGCGTCGACGATGACGTTCTTCGGCTTCAGGTCACGGTGGACGACGCCGTGCTCGTGCGCAGCAGAGGCGGCGCGGGCGATGTCGGCGGCGATCGCGACCGCCTTGTGGGGCGGGACCGGGCCGTCGGCGATGAGCGCGGAGAGCTCGGTGCCCTCGGCGATCTCCATCGCGTAGAAGGGATGCTCGTCGAGCGTGTAGCCGACGTCGAGGACGCGCACGATTCCGGGATCGGCGATCTTCGCGGCGACGAGCGCCTCGGTCCACAGGTCGTCGCCCGGAGCGGGCTGCGCGTGCTTGTGGACCTTCACCGCGACGCGCCGCTCGAAGCGATGCTCGATCGCCTCCCAGACGACGCCCATCCCGCCGGAGCCGAGGACGCGGAGGAGCTCGTAGCCCGGCACGACCGGCTTGCCGGGAGGCGGGGCACTGCTCGCGACGGCCGCGAGCAGCGCGGGCGAGGAGGTGACGGTCACGACGCCGGCGGCCTCGCTCGTCTCTCCGCGGACCGTGGCGAGGTCGTCCGTCATGGGCGTCGTTCGGTTCGCCCGGCCCCCCTCGGGCAGCCGCGCGCGACGGTCCTACGCACGACCACGAGGAGCGGTTGCAGTCGACGGTGCGGAAGAGTCGCTCACGCCGATCGCAGGACGACGAGGGAGCGGCGTGCGCGCTCCGCCTTTCCATCGAGCTCGCCCGCGCAGGCCCCGGAGCCGCGTTCGAGCTCGCGGCACGTCGTCGGGCGCCGCTCGTAGACGGCGCAGAGGAAGCGTCCCGTCGCGGGCTCGGCGCGGAGCGCGGCACAGGCCCGCACCGGCCCGAGCGGCGCGAGGCGGAGATAGGCCTGGTTGCCGATCCACTCGACGAGCCAGTCCGCGTCGTCGCCGAGCCGCGCGTGATCGTCGCCGCTCACGCGGACGTGGCGCGGGCTCTCGGAGAAGCAGCACGCGCCGCACGTGGTGCAGTCCTCGGGCGTCATCACGCCCTGGACTCTAGCGCGTCGTTCAGTCGGCTTCAGCCAGTTGAAGATCGGGACCACGTAGCTCGTGATTCCGGGCGCCATCTGCTCCTGCGAGTTGAGCTTCACGCGCGCCTTCGCGTTCACGATGACGCCGCCCTGGTACGGCACGAGCTCGAGCTCGATCGCGAGACCGTTCGGGTCGAGAACCTGACCGGCGAGCCAGTGGCGGTAGCCCGACGTGTTCGTGATCGTGACCTTCTGCGAGCCGTTCTCGCCCGGCTGAGCGACGAGCTTCGTGTCGAGCGCGATGTCACCGTCGAGCGTGACGTTCGCGCGGACGGTGCGCGTTCCGTTCTGCGCGTTGTCGGACGAGACGCGGGCGGCGGTGAACACGCGGCTGCCGTCCTCGTTCGTGATCTCCGGCCAGCGGCGAACCCCGGCGATCTTGCCGAGCGTGTCCGAGACCTTGTCCCCCGGGATGTAGCCGAGGAGCGTCGTCTCCGCCGACGTGGCGCCGCCCGGCGTCGCGCGGTTCGCGATCTTGGGAGAGCGCCGCACGGCCTCGTAGGTCGGGTTCTTCGGCCCGGCGTCCGTGCTGTTCGCCGCCTCCGCCGCGCCCGTGTCCTCCTCGGCGTCGGCGGCGCAGCCGGCGAGGCCGACCATGGCGAAGGCGAGGAGGGGGGCGATGCAGAGGATCGTGGTGGAGAGGCGCTTGGTTCCCATGTGGGTCTACGTACGCAGCATGTGTGCCCCGCGGTCATCCCCGGTTGTCTGCGTTGCACCTCGTTGAATTCCGCGCATTTCCGGGGCGGTGAAGCGCCATCACGGGGGGGTGAGGTGGTGTCGAGGTGCACCGTCTGGTAGCTTGCCCCCGTGCATCAGGACCGGACGCGCTCCGTCGTCCCGCGCGTAGCGGACCCCTCGGCGGGGCTCCGCCTCATCGTCTTCTGTGGGGGAGAGGTCTCGTCGCACGTCCTGCCGCGGTCCGGGGAGGTCGTCATCGGACGCGGCGAGAACGCGAACGTCCGCGTCGACCACGTGACCGTCTCGCGGCGTCACGCGACGCTCCTCCTCGGCGAGGACGGCGTGCGCATCGTCGACCACGGCAGCTTCAACGGCACGACGATCGGCGGGAAGAAGATCGCGCCGAACGTGCCCGTGCCGCTCGGCCTCGCGACGATCGCGGAGCTCGGCGAGACGATGGTGGTCGTGCAGGTCGACGGCGGCGCGGGGATCCGCGCCTCCCGGATGCCGGTCTCGTCCGCGCCGCGCTCGCAGCGCTCGGCCGCGATGGAGCACCTCTATCGTCTCGTCGAGAGCGTCGCGCAGAGCGACATCACCGTGCTCCTCCGCGGCGAGACCGGCGCGGGCAAGGAAGTCGTCGCCGAGCAGGTCCACGCGCGCTCGCCGCGTGCGGGCAAGCCGCTCGTGAAGCTCAATTGCGCGGCGCTCCCCGAGCATCTGCTCGAAGGCGAGCTGTTCGGCTACGAGAAGGGTGCGTTCACCGGCGCGGCGCAGGCGAAGCCGGGGCTCGTCGAGGCGGCCGAGGGCGGGACGCTCTTCCTCGACGAGATCGGCGAGCTCCCGCTCGCGACGCAGGCGAAGCTCCTTCGCGTCGTCGAGTCGCGCGAAGTGCTCCGGCTCGGCAGCCTCAAGCCGCGATCGGTCGATCTCCGGATCGTCGCCGCGACCCATCGCGACCTCGAGGACATGGTCGCGCGCGGGACGTTCCGCCAGGACCTCTACTACAGGATCTGCGGCGTCATCCTGACGATCCCGCCGCTCCGCGAGCGCGTCGAGGAGATCCCGACGCTCGCGAACGAGCTCGTCGCGCGCGCGTGTCGCGAGGCGCGGCGGCCGGTCCTGCCTATCAGCGACGCGGCGATGAGCGTGCTGCTCGCGTACTCGTGGCCCGGCAACGTGCGCGAGCTCCGGAACGTGCTCGATCGCGCCGTCGTCTTCTGTCGCGGGATCGTGATCGCGCCGGAGCACCTCGGCCTCGCCGGCGAGCGCATGACGCAGCCGCCGGCGGCGCCGATGCCGGCATACGGGATGGCGCCGCCCCCGCAGCCGTTCGGGGGCCAGCCTCCGTATCCGCCGCCCGCTGCCTACCCGGCGCCTCCGCCGGGATCGGGAGGATTCCCGACGGCGGCGCCGTATCCGCCGCCGCAAGGCCACAGCTCCTATCCTCCGCCGCCGCCCCAGGGCCACGGGTCGTATCCGCCGCCGGCCCCGCACGGCCAGGGGTCGTATCCACCGCCGCCGCCGGCGTTCGCGCAGCCGCCGGGCGCGTCGACCGTCGCGTTCGGCTCGAACGCGCCTGGGCCGCTCCACGAGGAAGTCGACGCCCTCGAGCGCGAACGGATCATGGACGCCCTGGCGCGGTGCGGCGGGAACCAGACCCAGGCGGCCGAGATGCTCGGGATCTCGCGGCGGACGCTCCTCCGCCGGCTCGACGCCTACGCCGTTCCCCGTCCGCGCAAGGGCTGAACGCGGCGCGTCCTGCGGTAGAGTGCGGGTCGCGATGAACGCCGTCTCCCGCGTCCTCCAGAGCCGCCTCCTCCCGTGGTCCGTCCTCCTCGTCGTGACGTTCGTCACGTGCAGGCCGAAGGCGCAGCCTTCGCCGGATGCGATGCCGAGCGCGCCCGGCACCGCGAGCGCGACTCCGCCGCCCGTTCCTCCCGTCGCGCCGGGGGCGCGGATCGAGGACGAGCGGAACACGATCGGTGTCTTCCGCAACTCCGCGCCGTCGACGGTGTTCGTCACGCAGACGCGCGTCGTCGAGGACTTCTGGGCCGGGACGCAGCAGGAGGTCCCCGCGGGATCGGGCTCCGGCTTCGTCTGGGACGAGAAGGGCCACGTCGTCACGAACTTCCACGTCGTCGAGGGCGCACGCTCCGTCACGGTGACCTTCCACACGCAAGAGACGTTCGAGGCGCGCGTCGTCGGCCTCGAGCCGCGCAAGGACATCGCGGTGCTGGAGGTGCAGGCGCCCGCGAAGCTCCTCGTTCCGATCCGGGTCGCGAAGGGCGCCCAGCTCGAAGTCGGTCAGAAGACCGTGGCGATCGGCAACCCGTTCGGCCTCGACTTCACCCTGACGACCGGCGTGATCAGCGCGCTCGGTCGCCAGGTCCAGGGCGCGGGCGGCGTCTCGATCCGAGACATGATCCAGACCGACGCCGCGATCAACCCGGGCAACTCCGGTGGGCCGCTCCTCGACTCGAGCGGCCAGCTCATCGGGATGAACACGATGATCTACTCGAAGTCCGGTGCGTCGGCCGGCATCGGCTTCGCGGTGCCGGTCACGACGATCGCACGCGTCGTCCCGCAGATCATCAAGACGGGGCGCGCCGAGCAGGTCGGCCTCGGGGTCGTCGCCGACCAGCTGCAGAAGCTCGAACGGAGGCTCGGGATCCGTGGCGTCATCGTGATGCAGGTCCCTCCCCAGTCGCCGGCCGCGGCTGCCGGCCTCCGAGGCCTCACGCGCTCGCGGCGTGGCGTGCTCCTCGGTGACGTCATCGTCGGGATCGACGAAACGCGGATCACGGACTACGACGACCTCTACACCGCGCTCGACGCGCACAAGTCCGACGACGTCGTCCGCGTCACCGTCGCGCGTGGCGACGAGACCGTCACGCTCCAGGTGAAGCTCACGGTCCTGACGCAGGCTGGGCTCATCTGATGGCCCGCGCAGGCGAGCGGTCCTCCGCGCTTCCGCGCGACGAGAGCACGTTCTTCGGCCGCGAAGCCGAGCGCGCGGACGTGCTCGCGCGGATCGACGGCGGCGCGCGTCTCCTCACCGTCACCGGGCTCGGTGGCGTCGGAAAATCGCGCCTCGCCGTCGTGTGCGCCGAGGCGCTCGCGTCGCGCGGGCTCGACGTCGCATTCGTCTCCCTCGCGGAGTCGACGAGCCTCGAGTCCTCCGTCCGCGCCGTCGCGCGCGCGTGCGGTGTGCGGCTCTCGTCCGAGTCGCGCACTCAGGCGGCGTTGAAGGCGCTCGGGACGGCGCTCTCCGAGCGCGAGGGCCGCGTCCTCGTCGTCCTCGACGAGGCGGAGCCGCGGACGACGGCGTCGAAGGACCTCGTGAGCGGCCTCCTCGCGCAGGCGCCGTCGCTCGTCGTCCTCGCCACCGCGCGCGAGCCGCTCGGGGTGAAGGCGGAGGAGAAGCTCCTCCTCGGCCCGCTCTCGCCGGAGGAGGCGACGAGGCTCCTCTTCGACCGCGCGCGGCTCGCCGCCGGGCGCGACGTCGAGATGGACGATGCGATCGCGCGCGCGATCGTCGCGAAGACCGACGCCCTCCCGCTCGCGGTCGAGCTCGCGGCGGCGCGGCTCGACGTCCTCACGCCGTCCGAGCTCCTCGCGCGGCTCGGGACGATGCCCGCGCTCCGCGCGTCGCTCGAGGCCTCATGGCAGCTGCTCGACGCGAGCGAGCAGCGCACGCTCGCCCAGATCTCCGTCCTCGCCGGCGTCTTCGACGTCGACACCGCCGAGCGGATCGTCGACCTCGGACCAGACGCCGAGACGGACGTCGTCGACGTCCTCTCCGCGCTCGTGCAGCGCTGCTTCGTCGTGCGCGCCGGCGAGCGCGGACCGCGCGCGCGGCTCCGTGTCCTCGAGACCGTGCGCTCGTGGGCGCGCGGGAAGCTCGACGAGCTCGGTCTCGCGGAGGCGACGTCGCGCCGTCACCTCGAGCTGTGTCTCGCGACGGCCGAGCGCTGGGCGAAGGCGACCTATGGCGAGAGCGGGACGCGCGCGCTCGACGCGCTCGCCGAGCTCCTCCCGGACGCGCTCACTGCGTTCCAGCGCTGGAAGGACGAGGAGCCGGCGCTCGCCGCGCGCCTCGTCGTCGCGCTGTCCGATCTCCTCCTCTTCCGCGGGCTCGTCGAGCTCCGCGCCGAGCTGCTCGAAGCGGCCGTCGCGGCGGCGGAGCGCGCGGGCGACGAGCGCGTCCTCGCGCGGGCGCTCGCGCTCGAGGCGCGCGTCCACGGCGAGCTCGGGAGCTCGGCCCAGGCGGAGCAGGGGCTCCATCGCGCCGCCCTGCTCGCGGCGAAGGTCGGCGACGAGACGACACGGCTCGACGCGGCACGGACCCTCGGATGGATGCAGATTGCACGTGGGCAGGCGGAAGAAGCGCAGCGCGCCCTCGAGGACGTCCGCGAGCGTCATCGCGCGCGCGGCGAGGCTCGCGGCCAGGCCGACGCCTGCGCCGCGCTCGGCGTCCTCTTCGCGCTGACCGGGCGGCGCGCGGAGGCGCTCGCGTCGCTCCAGGCCGCGCTCGGGATCCACGTCGAGACCGGCGACACGCTCCGGCAGGAGAAGGTCCTCGGCTTCGGCGCGCTCGCCGGGTTCGACGCGAAGGAGCTCGCGCGCGGGCTCCCGCGCGACGTGCTCTCGCGCGCACCGGCGCGTTCGATCGACGTGCTCCCGGCCTCGGTCGCGGAGATGGTCGCGAGCGAGGCCGAAGCCGGCCGGCGCTGGCGAGATGCGCTCGACGACTACCTCGTCGGCGCGGCGGCGGAAGGGCGCGGCGACACGACGGGTGCGCTCGCCGCGTTCGAGCGCGCGATCGGCGCGTTCCGCAGCGCGGGGATGCCGCGCGGGCTCGCCGCCGTCCAAGCCCACGCTGCGGTCGCGTTCGAGGCGACGGGCGACGCGGCGGAAGCCGATGCTCGGCTCGCCGCGGCGCGGAACGCGGCGGGGCAGGATCCGGCGCTCACGCGCGTCGTCGACGCCTTCGCGGCCGCGACGGGGCTCGTCCGCGCACGTCGCGGAGGGAAGGGGACGAAGGAGGCGCAGGAGACCGCCGAGCGTGAGCTCGCGCGGGCCGAGCTCGTCGAGGGCGCGCCGCCCGAGCTCGCATCTGCGCGCGCGGTGCTCGCGCGGCTCCTCGGTGCGCCCGATTCGCGGAGCGCGCCGGTACCGGTGCCGGGAGGCGGGCCCGAGCTCGTCGTCGGGCCGGAGTCGCGCTGGTACGCGTCTCCGGGCGGCGCACGCGTCGATCTCGTCCGCTACGGGCCGGTCCGCCGCCTCCTGGACAAGCTCGTCGAGGTCCGGCTCGAGAAGCCCGGCGCGGCGCTCTCGGCCGAGGACCTCATCGCTGCAGGCTGGCCGGGCGAGCGGATGCGGCACACCGCGGGCCTGCTCCGCGTCTACAGCGGGATCCGCCGGCTCCGGCGGATGGGACTCGAGAACGTGCTCGTCACACGTGACGACGGCTACCTCCTCGATCCGAACGTCGTCGTGAAGCGCGCTGCGAGCTGACGCGGAGCGTCGTCCGAGACGTGGCCTCGGTCGCACGCGGTCGGGTAGCATCGCGGGCGATGAGATTCCGCGCGCTCGCCTGCGTCTTCGCCCTCGCGGCCCTCGCTTCCTGCTCGAAGACGACGCCCTCCTCCGGGACGAGCGCGGAGGGCGGCACGGGCGCGAAGAGCGGACGGCTCCGGATCGCGGTCGTTCCGAAGGGCACGACGCACGAGTTCTGGAAGAGCGTCCACGCCGGGGCAGTGAAGGCCTCGCGCGAGCTCGATGTCGACATCGTCTGGAAGGGACCGCTCAAAGAAGACGACTTGAAGGCGCAGGTCGACGTCGTCTCGAGCTTCGTCGCGCAGGGCGTCTCCGGAATCGTCCTCGCGCCGCTGAACGACACGGCGCTGAAGGCGCCGGTCCACAACGCGGTCGCGAGCAAGATCCCCGTCGTCGTCTTCGACTCCGACCTCGCCGGCGACGAGCACGTGAGCTTCGTCGCGACCGACAACGTCGCGGCGGGCCGCCTCGCGGGCGAGCACATGGCGAAGATCCTGGACGAGAAGGGCAAGGTCATGGTCCTCCGCTACCAGGAGGGCTCGGCGAGCACGGCGAACCGCGAGAAGGGCTTCCTCGAAGCGATCAAGCGGAAGCCCGGGATGGTCGTCGCGAGCGAGAACCAGTACGGCGGCGCGACGACGGAGACCGCGTTCCAGAAGAGCGAGAGCCTCCTCCTCGCCCAGAAGGCGCAGGACGGCCAGATCGGCGGCGTGTTCACGCCGAACGAGTCGACCACCTTCGGCATGCTCCAGGCGCTCCGGAAGTCCGGCGTCGCGAAGAAGGTGAAGTTCATCGGCTTCGATGCGTCGGAGAAGCTCGTGTCCGCGATGCGCGAAGGCGACATCGACGCGCTCGTCGTGCAGAACCCGTTCAACATGGGCTATCTCGCCGTCCGCACGATGGTCTCCCATCTCCGCGGCGAAAAGGTCGAGAAGCGCGTCGACACCGGTGCGCGGGTCGTGACGAAGGCCGATCTCGACGACCCGGCGGTGAAGGAGATCATGCAACCCGATCTCGCGAAGTGGCTCGAGTGAGCAAGGCGCTGCTCGAGGTCCGCGGCCTCGCGAAGGCGTTCGGACCGACGACGGTGCTCCGTGACGTCTCGCTCGACGTCCGGCGCGGCACCGTCCACGCGCTGCTCGGGATGAACGGCGCCGGGAAGAGCACGCTCACGAAGGTGCTCCTCGGCGCCGAGCGCGCCGACGCGGGGACGGTCACGCTGGGAGGAAAGTCGTACGCGCCGCGGTCACCGGCGGAGGCGCGCGCCGCCGGGATCGTCCTCGTCCCGCAGGAGCGGACGCTGTGTCCGAGCCTGTCGGTGATCGACAACATCGTGCTCGGGATCGAGCCCGGCGCCGTGAAGCGCGATCGGGCGCGTGCACGCGAGATCGCCGAGCGCGCCGTGGCGCAGGTCGCTTCCGACGCGACGCGGGTGCCGCTCGAAGCGCGCGCTGGCGAGCTCTCGGTGGCCGACCAGCAGCTCGTCGAGATCGCGCGTGCGCTCGCGCAGGGCGGCGGCGAGGTGAAGCTCCTCGTCCTCGACGAGCCGACCTCGAGCCTCACCCAGCGCGACGCGGCGGCACTCTTCGAGCGCGTCGCCGTCCTCCGCGAGAGCGGGATCGCGATCCTGCTCGTGACGCACTTCATGGGCGACGTCCGTGCGCATGCCGACCGCTACACCGTCCTCCGCGACGGGAAGGTCGCCGGCGACGGCGACCCGCGGACGGTCGCGCCCGAGGAGATCGTCCGCGAGGTGCTCGGCGAGCGGCTCGAGGAGACGCTCCGCGAGGCATCGGCGGCCTCGGCCGAGCCGGGCGAGGTGCTCCTCCGCGCGCGCGACGTCGCGGGTCGCGTGCGGCCCTCACGGGCGAGCCTCGAGGTGCGCCGCGGCGAGATCCTCGGCATCGCGGGGCTCGTCGGCTCCGGACGGACCGAGCTCCTCCGCATCCTGGCGGGGCTCGATCGGCGGGCGAGCGGCGAGATGGAGCGCAAGGCGCGCATCGGGCTCCTCAGCGAGGATCGCGCGGGCGAGGGTCTGATGCTCGGCCGCTCGATCGGCGAGAACGTCTGGCTCTCGAAGGGCGGACCGCTCGTCGCCTGGCCGAAGGAGGTCGCCGCCGAGGGCGCGCGCTGGATCGAGCGGCTCCGGATCCGCGCCGTCTCGGGCGAGCAGCGCGCTGCGGAGCTCTCGGGCGGCAACCAGCAGAAAGTGCAGATTGCACGCTTGCTGCGCGAGGACTACGACGTCCTCCTCGTCGACGAGCCGACGCGCGGGATCGACGTCGCGAGCAAGGCCCAGGTGCTCTCGCTCCTCCGCGAGCTCGCGTCGAAGGGGAAGGCGATCGTCCTCGTCTCGAGCCAGCTCGACGAGCTCGTCTCGACGTGTGACCGGATCGCCGTGCTCCGGCGTGGCGTGCTCGACCCGCCGCGGCCGGCGGCGGACTTCACGGAGGCGTCGTTGCTGCTCGAGGTGTCGTCGTGAATCGTCGTCCCCCTTGGCTCGGCCCGCTCGTCGCGCTCGTCGTCGTCACGCTCGTCTTCGCGGCGCTCGCGCCCGATACGTTCCTCCGCGCGCAGAACATGCTGACGATGGCGCGCCAGACCGTCGTCGTCGCGACGTGTGCGCTCGGGATGACGCTCGTCATCGCGACGGGGGGGATCGATCTCTCGACCGGCTCGCTCGTCGCGTTCACGACCGTCGTCGTCGCCCGGCTCCTCCGCGGCGGCGCGAGCCCTGTCGTCGCCGTCACAGGCGGGGTCCTCGCCGCGACGCTCGCCGGCGTCTTCACCGGGACGCTCGTCGGCCGCGCCAAGATGATGCCGTTCGTCGTGACCCTCGGCACGATGAGCGCGCTCCGCGGCCTCGCGAAGGGGCTCGCTTCGGAGCAGAAGATCGACGCCGACCCGCGCGGCCTCGACCACCTCTTGTCCGCGGACGTGACCGCGCCCGGGCTCTGGATCACCGTCCTGCTTGCGGTCGCGGTGTTCGCCCTCCTGGAGGTGACGCGCTTCGGCCGCCACGTCCTCGCGGTGGGGAGCAACGAGGCGGCTGCCCGCCTCTGCGGCATCGACACCGGTCGCGTGAAGATCGCGGTCTACGCGCTCTCGAGCCTCCTCGCCGGCATCGCCGGCGTGATGGAGTTCTCGACGCTGACGGTGGGCGACCCGACCGACTCGGTGGGGCTCGAGCTCGAGGTCATCGCCGCGGTCGTCATCGGCGGCGCGCCGCTGTCGGGCGGGGAGGGGAGCATCGCCGGGAGCGTCGTCGGCGCGCTCCTCATGACGGTGATCCGGACGGGCGGCGTCCACCTCGGGCTCCCGAGCTGGGTGCAGGAGATCGCGACCGGGCTCATCATCGTCGTCGCGGTCGCGATCGACCGGTTCCGGCGCGCACGAGCGGTCCGCGCGGGCGTCACCTGAGGTAGGCTCCGGGCCCTCGGCGCTCTCGAACGGGCGCCCGCCAAGGAGGATCGCATGCCCCGCCTGAAGGACAAGGTCGCCCTCGTCACCGGAGCCAGCCGTGGGATCGGCCACGCCTCGAGCATCGCCCTCGCGCGCGAAGGCGCGACGATCATCGGCACCGCGCGCACGAAGAAGGACCTCGACGCGCTCGTCGCCGAGGTGGAGAAGCTCGGCGGGAAGGCGAAGGGGATCGTCTGCGACGTCACGAAGGGCGCCGACGTCGCGAAGTGCGTGAGCGAAGCGGTCTCCGCCTTCGAGAAGATCGACATCCTCGTGAACAACGCTGGCATCGGCGGCTACCGCCCGTTCCTCGACTGGACCGAGGAGGACTACGACCGGATCATGGCGACGAACGCGAAGAGCACGTGGCTCTTCTGCAAGGAGGTCATCCCGCACATGCTGAAGCAGGGCGGGGGGAACATCGTGAACCTCTCGAGCGTCGCCGGCCTCCAGGGCTACCCGAGCGAGGGCATCTACTGCATGTCCAAGTTCGCGCAGGTCGCGCTCTCGCAGTCGCTCGACCGCGAGTTCTACAAGCAGAACATCAAGGTCTCGCTCGTCTGCCCGGGCGGGGTCGAGACCCACTTCGCGATCGGCGACGGCCGCACCCCTGACGGCGCGAACATGAAGGGCTTCTCGACCGCGGAGGACGTCGCCGAGGCGGTGCTCCTCGCCGTCCTCCCGCGCGACCGGACGCGCGTCGTGAACGTGATCCTGCGGCCGATGAACGAGATGACCTGATCAGCGCTTCTGGGCGACGCGGGCCTTCGCGGCGACGAGCGTGTTCTCGAGGAGGCACGCGATCGTCATCGGGCCCACGCCGCCCGGGACGGGCGTGATCGCCGAAGCGCGCTCGGCGGCTCCCGCGTAGGCGACGTCACCGACGAGGCGCGGCTTGCCGCCGGGGACCTCGATCCGGTTGATCCCGACGTCGATCACGACCGCGCCTTCTTTGACCCAGTCGCCCTTGATCATCTCGGCGCGGCCGACTGCGGCGACGAGCACGTCCGCTTCCCGACAGAGGGCAGGGAGGTCCTTCGTGCGCGAGTGCGCGATCGTCACCGTCGCGTGCTCGGCGAGGAGGAGCTGCGCGACGGGCTTCCCGACGATGTTCGAGCGACCGACGACGACGGCGCGCGCGCCGTTCAGGTTCGTCCCGGGGGGCTCTGCCCCCCCGACCCCCCGCCCTGCCTTCGCGAGCAGCTTCATGCAGCCGCGCGGCGTGCACGGGACGAGGCCGGGACGGCCCAAGGCGAGGAGGCCGGCGTTGACGGGGTGGAAGCCGTCGACGTCCTTGTCGGGGCGAATCAGATCGAGGATCCGCTGCTCGCCGATCTGCTTCGGGAGGGGGAGCTGGACGAGGATGCCGTCGACCGTGTCGTCGGCGTTGAGGCGCTCGAGGAGCGCGACGAGCTCGGCTTCCGACGTCGTCGCCGGCAGCGTGTGGAGCTTGCCGCGGATGCCGACCTCCTTCGCCTGCTTCTCCTTGTTGCGCGTGTAGACCTGGCTGGCGGGGTCCTCGCCGACGAGCACGACCTCGAGGCCGGGCGCGCGTCCGTGCTCGGCGACGAACGCTTCCACGCCGCGCTTCACCTCCGCGCGAAGAGACTCTGCGAGCTGCTTCCCGTCGAGGATCTGGGCTGCCATCGCCGCGCAACATAGCGCGCCAGGGCCCGGTGCAAAGCGGGGATCAGCCGATCTTGAAGACGCGCGCGAGGATGCGGTCGAGGTGATCGAGATCCGAGTACGGGATCACGAGCTCGCCCTTGTTGCCGTGGTCTTTCAGGAGGACCTTCGTGCCCGCGGCACGCGTGAGCTTGGTCTCGAGGTCGCGGACGGCCGAGGACTTGATGGACTCCTTGCCGGAGCCCTTGCCGGACGACTTCTTGCCGCCGCGCACGAGCGCTTCGGCGGCGCGGACGGAGAGCCGCCCGCGGGTGACCTTCTCGGCGAGGTCCTCGATCTTGTTCGTGTCCGCGCCGAGGAGGGCGCGCGCGTGGCCCTCCGAGAGCTCGCCGGAGATGACCTTCGCGCGGACGCTCGCCGGCAGCTTCAGGAGCCGGATCGAGTTCGTGATCGTCGTCCGATCCTTCCCGAGCCGCGAGGCGAGCGTCTCCTGCGTGTACCCGTGCTCCTTGATGAGCCGGTCGAGCGCTTCGGCGAGCTCGACGGGGTTCAGGTCCTCGCGCTGGACGTTCTCGATGATCGCGAGCTCGAAGGCGTTCTTCGGGCTCACGTCCTTGACGACGACGATGACCTCCTTGAGGCCCGCCTTCTGCGACGCGCGCCAGCGGCGCTCGCCCGCGATGATCTCGAACTTGTCCTGCCCCGCGACGCGGCGGACGACGATCGGCTCGATCAGGCCGTGCTCGCGGATCGACTGCGCGAGCTCCTCGATCTTGTCCTTCTGGAAGTACTGGCGCGGCTGCCCCTTCTGCGGGACGAGCTTCTCGATCGCGCAGGAGAAGATGCTCTTGTCGCCGTAGCCGGCGGGCGCTTTCGAGGCGGAGGGGAGGAGGGCATCGAGGCCGCGTCCGAGCGCGCGGCGCTTGTCGGCGGACATCGTCAACGGGCCCCCGCGGCGCGCTTCTGCGCCTTCGCCGTGCCGCGTGCGTGCTTCGCGATGAGCTCGCGCGCGAGCGAGAGGTACGCCTGCGAGCCCTTCGACGACACGTCGTAGAGCATCACCGGCTTGCCGTGCGACGGTGCCTCGGAGAGACGGACGTTCCGCGGCACGACGCTGTCGAAGACGAAGAAGTGCTGCTTCACCTCGTCGGCGACCTGGTGGGCGAGGTTGTTCCGCGGGTCGAACATGGTGAGGACGATACCTTCGACCTCGAGGCCGGGGTTCATGCCGTTCTTCACGCGGTCGATCGTGGCCATCAGGTGCGTGAGGCCCTCGAGCGCGTAGTACTCGCACTGGAGCGGCACGAGGACGGCGCTCGCCGCCGCGAGCGCGTTCACGGTCAGGAGGCCGAGCGACGGCGGGCAGTCGATGAAGACGTAGTCGAAGTCGGCGAGGTGCTTCGCGAGCGCCTCGCGGAGCTTCACCGCGCGCTGGGGATCGTCGACGAGCTCGATCTCGGCAGCGACGAGGTCCTGCGTCGCCGGCGCGACGAAGAGGTTCGGGACCGCGGTCTCGACGATGACCTCGTCGAGGTCGACCGAGCCGATGAGCACGTCGTAGATCGTGCGCTCGCGCGTGCCGGGGCGGACGCCGACGCCGGAGCTCGCGTTGCCCTGCGGGTCCATGTCGACGAGCAGCGTGCGCTTCTCGGCGGCGGCGACGCTGGCGGCGAGGTTCACCGCGGTCGTGGTCTTCCCCACGCCGCCCTTCTGGTTGACCACGCAGGTGACGCGCGCGCGGCGCGTCGTCTTCGGCTCGCTTCGGGAGGGGCTGGCCACGTGAGGTGCATCCTCTCTATCCCCGAGCGGTGCGCGGCCGCAACCGCCAGAGGCGGTGAGGCCGGTTCGACTCGCGTCCAAGTGAACGAGTCGCGCTCCGTATTTCGCTTGCGCTTTTTTGACGCGTGTCGCGAAGGGAGTATGGTGTGCCGAGATGTAGGCAAACGTAAGCCTGCACGGAGCGACACGAATGAAGCACCAGCTCGCGAAGGCGCTCGAGGACGACGGCGGACGGACGGAGCCGAGCGATCGGATCCTCCGGGCCGCGTTCTTCCGGAAGGCGCCGCTCCAGGCAGGCACGCAGCCGAACGGCGGCGCGCCGGTGCTCCGGCTCGACGAGCACCGTGCACGCGGCGACGCGAAGGCGCGCCCGAACGGCTGACGACTCACGCGTGGTGGCGGGGAGGCCACCGCGCCCGAAGCGGATTTTCTTCACATACGACGGAGGGTGTCGACGATGGGCGTTCCGAAGAGCTACCGGAGCATCGAAGAGTTCGAGCGCGAGGCGATCAGGCCGGACATGAAGTACGGCTTCTCCCTCGACGACCTGATGCAGGACACGTCGTACGAGAACTCGGATCTGCTCTTCGACGACACGGTCGACGAGTACGACCCCGAAGCCGTCGACGACGACGACGACTTCTGAGGTCGGGGCTTCAGGCTTCAGGCTTCAGGCTCCAGGCTTCAGGCTCGGAGCGCTTCGCTTCTTGGCTTTCGATTCTGCGTCCCTTCCCGGGGACCCCACGAGCCGCAGGGACGCCTCTCCCTGCGGCTTTTTCCTTCTCTTGTGGGGACTTCGTCCCCCTCCGCGCTCCGCGCGAAGTCCTCCCTTTTCTTCTCTCGTCGAAGACGACGAGAGAAGAAGTCCTTTCTTCTGGGGACTTCGTCCCCCTCCGCGCTTGGCGCGGAGTCCTCCCCCTACTCGCCTTCGGCGAAGCGACGTCCCGAAGACGGGACGTCGCGGGGCGACCTAGGAGGTCGGGCGAGTACGAACAGCAGGAAGGGCCGCACGGGTCGCGCGCGATCATCGCCTGTTGCGCGTTGCCAGTCGCCTGTTCCCCGTTCTCTCTCTCTCTCTCTCTCTCGACCCGTGCCCGTGCCCGTGCCCGGCGGACTTGACGGACGCGGGCGGCCTGCGAAGTCTCAGAACCGTAGCACCTCGCCCGGCGCTGGGCAGCGCACGGTGGGGAAGTGGCGCTCGGCGAGACCGCGCGCGAGCACCTGCTGCGCGGCGGGCTCTCCGTGCACGAGGATCACCTCGCGGAGCGGGCCGCGGGCACGGACGGCCTCGGCGAAGTCGACGAGGTCCGTCCGATCCGCGTGCGCGCTGAAGCCGTTCATCACGACGACCTCCGCGCGGAGATCACGCTCGACGCCGAAGATGCGGATCCTCGGGCGGCGCTCGACGATCCGACGACCGAGGGTGTGCTGCGCCTGGAAGCCGACGATGACGACCGCGTTCTTCGGATCCTCGACCGTGGCGCGGAGGTGGTGGAGGACGCGTCCGGCCTCGCACATCCCGCTCGCCGAGATGATGATCGCCGGCTCGGGCGAGGCGTCGAGCGCCTTCGAGTCTTCGACGTCCGACACGTAGTGGAGGCCCTCGAAGTCGAAGGGCGATCGAGAGCTGCGGAGGAGCGCGCGCGTCTCTGCGTCGTAGCATTCCGGGTGGAGCTTGAAGATCTCCGTCACCTTCACCGTCAGCGGCGAGTCGACGTAGACGGGCATCGCGGGCATCCGCCGCTCGTGGCGCAATCGGCTGAGCACGTAGACGAGCTCCTGCGCGCGCTCGAGCGCGAACGACGGGATGACGACCTTGCCGCCCCGCTCCCACACGCGCCGGAGGACCGCCTCGAGCTCGTCTTCCATCTCCCCGATCGGCGGGTGCACGCGATCGCCGTACGTGCTTTCGGTGACGAGGAGGTGCGCTCCACCGGGGACCTCCGGGTCGCGCAGGATCGGCATCCGCTTCCGTCCGAGGTCGCCCGTGTAGACGATGCGCTTGGTCTCTCCCTCGTCGTCGACGTCGATGACCGTGATCGCGCTGCCGAGGACGTGACCGGCATCGAGGAAGGTGATGTCGATCCCTTTCGCGATGCGCTTTCGCCGGTGGTACGGCAGCGACTCCATCCGCTCGAGCACCGGGAGGACGTCCGCCTCGACGTAGAGGGGCTCGACGAGATCCATGTCGACGTGATCGCGCGTGATCGCCTTGTTGACGGTGCGCGCGTCGGCCTCCTGGATGAGCGCGGCGTCGGTGAGCATCGCCGCGGCGAGGTCGCGCGTCGCGTTCGTGGACCAGATCGGACCCGCGTAGCCCTGCTTCACGAGCACCGGCAGCGCCCCCGAATGATCGATGTGCGCATGCGACAGGACGACGGCGTCGATCGCGCTCGGGTCGACGCCGAGGCTGCGGTTCCGTTCGACGGATTCACGCCGACGTCCCTGGAAGAGCCCGCAGTCGAGGAGGACGGTCGCTTCGCGGGTCCGGAGGAGATGCTTCGATCCGGTGACGGACCGGGCGGCGCCGATGAACTCGAGCTCCATGCTCGATCACATCGCAAGATCTCGGCCTGGTCGCGGATGCGGGACCGAGCGCGCGGCAGAGCGCGAGCAGGTGCAATCGATGCGGACGCGCGCGCCAGATGCGCGGATTGCGCGCCGCGGCGTCCAGGCGGCGCCCTGGCGTCGCCGGGCACGGGCACGGGCACCGGCACGGGCGCGGGAGAGAGACGGATCAGGGGCGCGCTGGAGCGGCCGGGTGTGGGTGCCCCTTGATTCTCGCTGTCACCCCGGTAATGTCCGCGGTCCCCCATGCAAGTCAGTGTCCAGCGAATCAGCCCGGTGATGATGGAGCTCCAGATCGAGGTCCCCGCGGATCTCGTGAAGGCGGAGGTCGACAAGGCCTACGTGAACCTCGGCAAGCGCGCCCACATCAAGGGCTTCCGCCCCGGCAAGGCGCCGCGTGACGTGCTCACGCGCCTGTTCGGACCGCAGGTCTCGAGCGACGTCGCGAACGCGATCGTCAACGAGACGCTCCCGAAGGCGCTCTCGGAGCAGAACCTCACGCCGGTGAGCCAGCCGAACGTCGAGGCCGAGAAGGGGGTCGAGCCGAAGGCTCCGTTCGCGCCGTTCTCGTTCAAGGCGCGCTTCGAGGTGCAGCCGGAGATCGAGAACGTCCAGTTCGAGGGCTTCGAGCTCTTCCGTCCGAAGGTCGAGGTCGACGAGAAGGCGGTCGAGGAGCAGCTCGAGGGGCTTCGCGGACGCCACGCGGCGCTCAAGGCGCCCGAGCCCGCCCGTGCGGCGAAGAAGGGCGACGTCCTCACGATCGACTTCGCGCTGTCGATCGACGGCAAGGAAGTGAAGGACGGCGGCGGTCAGGGCGTGCAGATCGAGGTGGGCTCCGGTCAGGCGCTCCCCGAGATCGACACGGCGCTCGAGGGCAAGAACGTCGGCGACAAGGCGACGGCCGAGCACACGTTCCCCGAGGCGCACCCGCGCGAGGACTTCCGCGGGAAGAAGGGCTCGTTCGCGATCACGATCACCGACCTCAAGGAGCGCGTGCTCCCGACGCTCGACGACGAGCTCGCGAAGGACATCGGCTTCGAGACGCTCGTGGCGCTCCGCGCCGACATCCACACGAAGCTCGAGAAGGCGGCGAAGGACCGCGCCGAGACCGTCGTGGCCGAGCAGATCGTCGACAAGCTCAACGAGGCCAACAAGTGTGACGTCCCGCCGTCGCTCGTCGATCAGCAGGGCCGCATCATGCTCCAGGAAGTCCTCATGAACGCCCGCCGCATGGGGCAGGGCATCACGAGGGAGCAGGCGGAGAACCTCCAGAAGGCGATCCAGACCGACGCCGAGCGCAAGGTCCGCGCGGGCCTCCTCATGGCCGCGATCGCGAAGAAGCACGAGTTCAAGGTCACGGACGAGGACATCGAGAAGGGCCTGGCGGAGCTCGCCGAGGAGACCGGGAAGAACGTGGCGAAGCTCCGCGTCGAGTACCGTGAGAAGTCGAAGCGCGACATCCTCATCGGCATGATTCTCGAGGACAAGATCCTCGACTTCATCGAGTCGAAGTCCAAGATCGTCGAAGGCGAACCGCCGGCGAAGGCGGAAGCATCCAACGAATCGGCGGGAGCCGCCGAGGAGAAGAAGGAAGGCTGAGCATGACGAAGCGTCCCGAGAACCGCGCCCAGGCCATCGCCACGCTCGAGCGTGCGAAGGACTTCATCCCGTACCCGACGGTCGTCGAGACGACGCACCGCGGCGAGCGGAACTGGGACATCTTCAGCCGCCTCCTCAAGGACCGCATCGTGTTCTTGGGAACGGAGATCAACGATGACGTCGCGAACATCGTCATCGCTCAGTTCCTGTTCCTCGAGAGCGAGGATCCCGACAAGGAGATCATGCTCTACATCAACAGCCCCGGCGGCGTGGTGACGAGCGGCCTCGCGATCTACGACACGATGCAGTACGTCCGCTGCGACGTGTCGACGACGTGCCTCGGCATGGCGGCGTCGATGGCGGCGGTGCTCCTCGCCGCGGGAACGAAGGCGCGCCGCAACGCCCTGCCGAACGCGCGCATCATGATCCACCAGCCGATGGGCGGCGCGCGCGGTCAGGCCTCGGACATCGAGATCCAGGCGCGCGAGATCAAGCACCTGAAGGAAGTCCTCACGGGCATCCTCACGGACGCGACGGGCAAGTCGAAGGACCAGATCCTGAAGGACATCGACCGCGACTTCTACCTCAGTGCGGCCGCGGCCAAGGAATACGGCCTGATCGACAACGTGATGCTGCCGCCCAAGAAGAAGAGCGACGGCACGAAGGAGAAGTGAGAGGTCGTCCGTAGGGGACGCTCGAAGCAGGCGCGCGCCCGGCGAGTGCTCGGCGCGCGCTTCGCTTTTTTGTACGGAGCATCGAAGTGATGCTCACTAGAACCTGACGATTCCCAGCAGGGCTTCTGTCCGACGCGGAGCCGAGGCGCAGCGCTCTCGCTCCGCGGTGAGACGCGCACGCAACGACCGACAAGAGTTGCGATGCGTAGGGCAGGGGCATATGCTTCGCCAAAGAACGAGGAAAACCGTGGAGCGCCGTCGCGACGATCACAACAGCGGGAATCTGAGCTGCTCCTTCTGTGGCAAGTCCCAGAAGGAAGTGAAGAAGCTCATCGCGGGCCCTACGGTCTACATCTGCGATGAGTGCATTGGTCTCTGCAACGACATCATCGCGGAGGAAGTGGAGAAGGACGAGCCCTACGCCGGCTCTGCTCCGATCCCGAAGCCTGCCGAGATCAAGACGATCCTCGACGACTACGTGATCGGTCAGGACCGCGCGAAGAAGATCCTCGCGGTCGCCGTCCACAACCACTACAAGCGCATCGACTCGCGCGTGAGCTCCGAGGAAGTCGAGCTCGCCAAGTCGAACATCCTCCTGCTCGGCCCGACCGGCTCGGGCAAGACGCTCCTCGCGCAGACGCTCGCGAAGATCCTCCACGTGCCGTTCGCGATCGCGGACGCGACCACGTTGACGGAGGCGGGCTACGTCGGCGAGGACGTCGAGAACATCATCGTCCAGCTGCTCCAGAACGCCGACCACGACGTCGAGCGCGCGCAGCGCGGCATCGTCTACATCGACGAGATCGACAAGATCAGCCGCAAGTCGGACAACCCGAGCATCACGCGCGACGTCTCCGGCGAAGGCGTGCAGCAGGCGCTCCTCAAGATCATCGAGGGCACGGTCGCGAACGTCCCCCCGAAGGGCGGCCGCAAGCACCCGCAGCAGGATTTCCTGCAGGTCGACACGACCAACATCCTCTTCATCTGCGGTGGCGCGTTCGTCGGTCTCGATCAGATCGTCCAGCGCCGCATCGGCCAGCAGACGCTCGGCTTCGGCGCCGACATCAAGTCGAAGAAGGAGTTCAAGCTCGGTGAGCTCCTCTCGCGCGTCGAGCCCGAGGACCTCCTCAAGTTCGGCCTCATCCCCGAGTTCATCGGCCGTCTGCCCGTCATCGCGACGCTCCACGAGCTGAACGAGGACGCGCTGATCGACATCCTGACGAAGCCGAAGAACGCGCTCGTGAAGCAGTTCCAGAAGCTCTTCGAGATGGACGGGGTGAAGCTCAAGTTCACGAAGACCGCGCTCAGCGCCGTGGCGAAGGAAGCGCTCGCGCGCAACGCCGGCGCCCGCGGTCTCCGTGCGATCCTCGAGGGCGCGCTCCTCGACATCATGTACGACGTGCCGTCGCGCTCCTCGAACATCAAGGAGGTCGTGATCAACGAGGAAGTGATCACGAAGGGCGACGCGCCCCTCATCGTGTACCAGAAGGAAGCCGAGCTCGCCTGAGTCGGCTCTCCTCGAACCGTCCCTCGTCGCCCTCGCGGCCGTCGCGATTCTCGATCCGTCACGACGAGCCTCTCGTCGGTGACGTCGACATCGAGACCATCCTCGCCGGCGTCCCCGAGGGCTTCGCCGTGAAGGGCCTCTTCTTCTCGCGGTACGTGACCGGCCTCGGTGACGGGTGGAGCGCGGTCGAGCCGCTCCTGCGCGCGCCGCCGCCGAAGGGGCGCTACCACGCGTTCGAAGAGTACCCGATGGCCGACTACCTCCGGGTGTTCGACCACGTCGCGCGTCAGCGCTTCCCCGGGGCGCCGCGCGAAGCGTATCGGTTGCTCGCGCGCGGCGAGGTGGAAGTGTTCGCCGACTCCATGTTCGGCAAGGTGGTCTTCGCGATGCTGAAGGACCCCGGTGCGGGGCTCCTCCGCTACCCCGAGCTGTTCCATTCGATGACGAAGGGGCCCACGGTGAGCTCCGTGCGCGAGGGTGCGCGGCACGTGCGCGTCGTCGTGGAACGGTCCGTCGGCGCGCCGGAGGCGATCCTCGGGATCGTGGAAGGGATCGTGCTCACCTTCGACGAGTCGCCGCTGCTCGACGTGCAGCTCGAAGACGACCGGCGCTTCACGATCGACGTGCGCTGGTGACGACGCTGACCGCGCTTCGCCAGCGGGCGAGGGGTCGTCTCACGGCTGGGCGCTCGCTGCGGAGCGTAAGCTCCGTCGCTGCGATCGCGCGGAGCGAGCCCAGGCGCGCGTTCCCGCGGAGATGCACCGGTTGCGCTCGAATACTCGTATTTTCCGGCCTTCGCGGGTTTGTACCTTCCCTCTATCCGGGGTAGAAAATCGCCCACGATGTTCTTCAAGAACGACGACGGCAAGCCCCGTGACGGCGCGAAGAAGCGCACTCTGCCCCTCCTCCCGCTGCGGGACATCATCGTGTTCCCGCACATGGTCAGCCAGCTGTTCGTCGGAAGGGAACGCAGCATCAACGCGCTCGACGCGGCGATGGCGCGCGAAAAGGAGATCTTCCTCGCCGCCCAGAAGAACGCGAAGACGAACGAGCCGACGCCCGACGACATCTTCCAGGTCGGCACGCTCGGCACGATCATGCAGCTGCTTCGTCTCCCCGACGGCACCGTCAAGGTGCTCGTCGAAGGGAAGCGCCGCGCGCGGATCAAGAAGTTCCCCCAGACCGAGGAGTACTTCCTCGTCGACGTGGAGGAGATCCCGGAAGCGTCGGCTCGCGGCGTCGAGGTCGAAGCGCTCATGCGCTCCGTCCAGTCCGCCTTCGAGATGTACCTCAAGCTCAACAAGAAGGTCGGGCCCGAGGTGCTGATGAGCGTGCAGACGATCGACGACGCCGCGAGGCTGTCGGACACGATCATCGCGCACCTGCCGACGATCAAGCTCACGGACCGTCAGTCGCTGCTCGAGAACGAGGACGCCGTGAAGCGCCTCGAGCGCCTCCACGAATTGATGCAGGCCGAGATCGAGATTCTCCAGGTGGAGAAGAAGATCCGCTCCCGCGTCAAGAAGCAGATGGAGAAGACGCAGAAGGAGTACTACCTGAACGAGCAGATGCAGGCCATCCAGAAGGAGCTGGGTGGCGGCGATCGCGACGAGTTCAAGAACGAGATTCACGAGATCGAGGAGCAGCTCAAGACCAAGCGGATGTCCAAGGAGGCGACCGCGAAGGTGAAGAAGGAGCTGAAGAAGCTGAAGATGATGCACCCGACGAGCGCGGAAGCGACCGTCGTGCGCAACTACATCGACTGGATCCTCGGTCTGCCCTGGTACGAGAAGTCGGAAGAGAACTACGACCTCTCGAAGGCGGAGGAGATCCTCGACGAGGACCACTACGGCCTCAAGAAGATCAAGGAGCGCATCCTCGAGTACCTCGCGGTCCAGGCGCTCACGAAGAAGCTGAAGGGCCCGGTCCTCTGCCTGGTGGGGCCGCCCGGCGTCGGCAAGACGAGCCTCGCGAAGAGCATCGCGCGCGCGACGGGCCGCAAGTTCCAGCGCCTCTCGCTGGGCGGCGTGCGTGACGAAGCGGAGATCCGCGGCCACCGCCGGACGTACATCGGCGCGCTCCCCGGCAAGTTGATCCAGTCCCTGAAGAAGACGGGCACGAACAACCCGGTCTTCCTCCTCGACGAGATCGACAAGATGTCGACCGACTTCCGCGGCGACCCGGCGGCGGCGCTCCTCGAGGTCCTCGACCCCGAGCAGAACCACACGTTCAACGATCACTACCTCGACCTCGACTACGACCTCTCCGACGTCATGTTCATCACGACGGCGAACACGCTGTCGGGCATCCCGGTGCCGCTCCAGGACCGCATGGAGATCATCCAGCTGTCCGGCTACACCGAGTACGAGAAGATGAACATCGCGGTGAAGTACCTCGTGCCGCGCCAGCAGAAGGAGTGCGGGCTCGAGGACGTGCCGTTCTCGATCAGCGAGAACGCGATCCGCACCGTCATCCACCACTACACGCGCGAGGCCGGCGTGCGCTCGCTCGAGCGCGAGATCGCCAGCATCTGCCGCAAGGTCGCGCGCAACGTCGTCGTGAACGGCAAGGAGAACGCGATCGAGGTCGTCGCGAAGAACGTCCCGGCCTACCTCGGCGTCCCGAAGTTCCGCCTCAACAAGAAGGAGGAGCGCGACGAGATCGGCCTCACGAACGGCCTCTCCGTCACGAACTCCGGCGGCGGTGAGCTGCTCGCGTGCGAAGTCGCGATCGTGCCCGGCAAGGGCAAGCTCGTGATCACCGGCCTCCTCGAGAAGGGGATGGAGGAGAGCGCGCAGGCGGCGATGAGCTACGTGCGCTCGCGCGCGAACATCCTCGGCCTGGAGCCGGATTTCTACCAGAAGATCGACGTCCACGTTCACTTCCCCGAGTTCATCCGCAAGGACGGTCCCTCGGCGGGCGTGACGATGGCGACGAGCCTCGCGAGCGCGCTCATCAAGGTGCCGGTGAAGCGCGATCTCGCGATGACCGGCGAGCTCACGCTCCGGGGTCGCGTCCTCGCGATCGGCGGCCTCAAGGAGAAGCTCCTCGCCGCGCACCGCGCGGGCATCACGACCGTCGTCATCCCGCGCGAGAACCGGAAGGACCTCCGCGAGGTGCCGCGGCGCGTGCTGAAGGCGACGCGGATCGTCCTCGTCGAGCACGCGGACGAAGTGCTGCGCGAGGCGCTCGCGGTCTCGGATCCGGAGGCGATGTTCGGCCCGGCGCGCGAGACGTGGGAGTACGTCGACGGCGAGCTCGTCGTGCGTCACGCGGACGGGACGCGTGGCCCTCTGCCGAGCGCGGACGGCGGCGCCGCCGCGACGCCGCCGCCCGGCAACGCCTGAATCCACGTTGCTCGTGACGAACGGAGGCCGCGCTGAATACTCAGCGCGGCCTCTCGTCTGTTCGGCGCATGATCGCGCAGAACGGATGGCTCGGGCTCGGAGTCAGTCTCGGAGCAGTCCTCGTCGTGGAGTGGCCACGTGAGGCGGCGGCGGACGAGCGTGTCGAGACGGCGCTCGACGCGACCGTGTTCGTGACCAGTCTCGCGGCGCCGCTCGCGATCGGTGCAGGCGCGGCGGCGGCGCGGACCGAGCAGCCGTTCGTGTGCAAGGGCGGCGAAGCCCTCGGCGGGGCGATGCTCTCGGTGCCGGGAGCAATCCTGATCGAGGCGGGTTCGCCCGCACATGGGACGGGCAACCTCGGGTGGAACATCGTGTTCATGGCCGCCGGCGTGGCGTGGTCGAGCGTGCTCGGCGGGCTCGGCACGTGGGCCGTCGCGCGCGGGGCAGGGGACACCGAGGGCAGCTACGGTGCAGCGGTCGGCGGTGCGGCGCTCGGCTCCGTCCTCGGCGTCGCGACGAACCTGATCTTCCGCGACGACGGACGACGTCACAGCGCCGCGCGGTCAGGGCTCACGATCGGAATGAGCGGCGGCGGCGCGGTGCTGCTCTCCTGAGCCCGCGTCAGCGGGCTGCCGCGGCCCAGCGCTCCTCGCGGAAGAAGAGCTCCGCGTCGAGCGTGGCCGCGAGCGACGCGCCCCAGCTCTCGGGGGCGCTCGGCGTACGGCTCCGGCGAGGCGGGGGCGTGCGACCCGAGCGCGGCGCGGCGAACGCGGCGGCGAATGCCTCGACCTCTGCCAGGACCTCCGGCGCACGGAGGACGCGGCGGTGGCCGAGGCCGCGGGTCGAGACGAAGCGCGCGTCGCGCGCGGCGTGGACGAGCTTCTTCCCCTCGGCGGGGAGGACCTCGCGGTCGTCCTCGTCGTGGACGACGAGCAGCGGGACCTCCAGCGCGGCGGCGTCGACGCCTGCGTCGAGCTCGGACATGGCGAACCCGACGTTCTGCTCGATCGTGCGGACCATCGCGAGGCGGAGGTCCTCCGAGAGGCCGTGGAACTGCGCGAACTGGTCGACCCACGGAGCCGGTGACGAAGGCGGCGCCACGAGCGCGTAGGCGTCGGCGGAGAGCCCGAAGCGCGTCGCGAGGAGCGTCGCGGCCGCGCCCATCGAATGCGCGACGACGAGGCGGACGTCGCCCGCGTGCTCCGCGACGGCGTGGAGCGCGCGCGCGTGGTCGACGACGTTGTCGCGCGGCGCTTCCGCTTCGCCGTGCCCGGGCGCGTCGAACGTGACGACCCGGAGGCCGAGGTCGACGAGGGAAGGGACGAACGCCGCGAGCTGCGCGCCGCGCCCTTCCCAACCGTGGACGAGGAGCGCTGCGGGCGCCGCGACGTCGCCCCACGACCAGACCGGAATCGCATGGCCTGCGTGGAGGAGGGTCGAGCGGCGCGCGCTCTGGAGCGCTTCGGCCTCGCGTGCGGGCCGCGCGTGCCGCCGCGGCGTCGAGAAGAGGCGCACCGCGTAGCGGGCGGCGGCGTCCGGCGAGACGAGACGCTCGAGCGCACGGAGCCCGAGACGACGTGCGCCGACCACGACGGCCGCCGAGGGCGGGAGCTTGACGGGCCTGGGGTGAGGACGAACGTTCGTGCTATTTGCTGCCTGAGCCATGACGGTTTCCTCCTGCGTTTCGGAGCTTCAGTGGCGCGCGCGCGCGTCGGTCAGGATCCGGTCGAACGCGGCGCGGGTCCGGCGCTCGGCGACGGTCGGGTCGCCGAGACGGGAGAGGTAGTGGAGGCCGAGCGCATTGGCGTAGAGCTCGTGCGCGACCTGCTCGGGGTCGACGTCCTTCCGGAACTGCTTCTCCTCGACGGCGATGCGGACGGCACCCGCGAGGGTCCCGAGCCAGTCGCGCTGGGCGGCGAGGAGCCGGTCACGCGCGGGCCCCGGCCGGTCGTCCAGCTCGGCGAACGCTGCCACGAAGATGCAGCCGCCGGGCATGAAGTCGGCCTTGGACCACGCGAGCCAGTGGTCGAGCATCGCGCGCACGCGCGCCTCGCCTCGCGGCTTCTTCAGCGCGGGCGCGACGACGAGGGCGACGAACCTCTCGACCGCTTCGTCGAGGATGGCGACCTGGAGGTTCTCCTTCGAGGAAAAGTGCGCGAAGAGGCCGCTCTTCGACATCCCGACGTGCTCGGCGAGCTTGCCGATCGTCACGCCCTCGAGCCCGAGCTGGGAGGCGAGCGAGAGCGCCTGGCCGAGGACGGCGCTGCGCGTGTCTTCCCCCTTGGTCATGATCGTAGAATAGGACGAACGTTCGTTTCGTCAAGGTCGGTTCTGTCAATGCGCCCGCGGCCGCGCTCTGCGACCGCTCGCGCATGTTTGCGAAAACATGCTTGACGCCTGTCCCCCGTCTCGGCTACTTCAGCGGTCCTCCGGTTCGGGACGGTTCGTCCGCCAGGGCGGCCCACTCACCAGAGGGCGGGTAGCTCAGCGGTAGAGCGCTGGCCTTACAAGCCGGATGTCGCAGGTTCAAGCCCTGTCCCGCCTACCCAGTTTCGTAGGCGCCAAGCAGGGAAGCTTTTCTTACGCAGTACACTCAGCAGCACGTTCTGGGGCGGTAGTTAAGTCGGTTATAACGCCGGCCTGTCACGCCGGAGGCCGCGGGTTCGAGTCCCGTCCGCCCCGCAGAATCGAAACGAAGAGAAGGCCGAGGGAGTGACACCCTCGGCCTTTTCGTTTTTCTTCCCTCGTGTTCCGTCGGTTCCGTCGCTTCGGTCGCTGCACTCGCGAAGCGCGTCCGACGAAGCGCTCAGGCCGGCCGGGCGCCGCGCACGACCGCGGCCAAGCCGAGCAGCGCTCCGACCGCGGCCTCCATTCCTCCGAGCGCGGACATCCGCTCGGAGGCGCGGAGGAGGTCCTGCGGCGTGCGGAGAACGTCGATCCGCAGGTCCTCGAGGATGCGCGTGAGCACGCGCTCGGCGCGGTCGGGGCCGAGGACCTTCCCCATCTTCGCGAGCGCGAAGCGCTGCAGCTCGTCGTCCGTCATCGACTGCGCCTCTCGGCTTCGAGCTCGGCGACGCGCTTCTCGGCCGCTTCCTTCGCGCGCCGTAGCTCGAGCAGCACGTGGAGCGTGTCGCGGCTCTGGAGCGCTACCTCCTCCGCGAGGGCCCTGCTCGCCTTGATCTCGTCGATGTCCGTGTTCGTGCCGAACCAGCGGACGGGCGCGCCGGCTGCGTCGCGCTGCGGAGCCGCGCGCGTCAAGAACCAGCGCGCGACACCGTCGGCGCCGCGGAGCCTCAGCTCCATCTCGAACGGCTGGCCTGTTTCGAGGCATCGACCCCACCGCGCCTGCACGTCGGGAAGGACGGCCGGGTCGACGAGCCTCTCCCAGCCGCGTCCCAACACGCTCTCGGCGGGCGCCCCGGCGTACTCGACGAAGCGGCGGTTGCAGAAGTCGACGCTGCCGTCCGGCCCCGCCGTCCACGCGAGAGCGGGGAGGTTGTCGATGAGGGTCTCGAGCGCGCGCTCACTCGTCTCCGCGCGGAGCCGCGCCGTCTCAGCCTCCATCTTCGCGCGCGCGAGGTCGCTCACCTCGAAGACGACGACGAGGATCCCCTCGACCCCCGCCTCGCCGGGGAGTGGCTCGTAGACGAAGTCGAAGTAGGCGTCTTCGAGGGCGCCACCCGCTCCGCGCGCCAACGAAACGCGGACCGCACGTCCGACGAACGGCCGGCCGGTCCTCCGCACGTCGTCGAGCGTCTCGAGGAGGCCCTGCTCCCGCACCTCGGGCAGCGCGTCGCGGAGCGGCTTGCCGACGACGTCGCGGCGTCCGACGAGCTCGAGGTACTTCGCGTTCGCCGCGTCCAAGACGTGGTCCTGGCCGCGGAGGATCGCGATTCCGGCGGGAGCGTGCTCGAACATCGCCGACACGCGCGCGAGGCGCTGCTCCTTCTCTGCGCGCAGCGCGGCCTCCGCGGCGGCGCGCCGGCTGACTTCGAGGTCTCGCTCGATCACGAGAGCGGCCGTGCGCCCGAGCAACTCGACGATCTCGCGGTCGCGGGCCGTCGGCAGCGCGGGTACGCGGTGGTAGAGCGCGAACGTGCCGAGGACCTTCGCGGCCGACGACAAGATCGGCGTCGACCAGCACGCGCGGAGGCCGTGCGCCGCGGCGAGATCCCGGAAGTCGCTCCAGAGCGGATCGGTCTGGATGTCGGTCACGACGACCGTTTCGGCGCGGAACGCGGCCGTCCCGCAGGAGCCGACGGAGGGGCCGATCTCCAGGCCGTCAATCGCCTTCGTGTAGGGCTCGGCGAGGCTCGGCGCCGCGCCGTGGCGTAGGCGACGGGTCTCCGGATCGAACAGCAGGACCGAGCCGAGCACTTCGGTCGACGACTGCGACTCGACGGTGCGCACGAGGATTTCGAGGACCTCGCTCAGCTTCGCGCCGTGCAACGCGCGCTCGAGCGCCCGTTTCTGTCCCTCGATCACGAGCTCGTTGCCGGTTGCGCGGCCGTCGTCTGTCATGCCGTCGATCCGATTGGCGGAGACCATCCGGCCACTCTGCACGCGCGCCGCCGGTGCAGCAAAGCGGCGTTCCTCCGCACGAAACTCGGACGCCGAGCCGCGCGTCAGGTACATGCTCACGCCGGTCGACGCGAGGAACGTCGGCGCCTTCGGATCGAATCCTGCTGCCTCGAGCTGCGCGCGCCGCGCCAAGTCGACCGGCACGAGGTGGAGGAACGGCGGAACCCCGAAGCCGAGCTCGACGAGCCGCGCGCGCTTCCATTCCCGCGACGCCGGTTGGTCGACCTCGAAGACGCCCAAGCGCGACGCGAGCTCGGCCGACGCTGCGCGAAGGTGTCGAGGCCGGCGCCGAGAATGACGTACTGCTCGACGCCTCGTCCGACCTCGCTCTCGAGGCGGTCCTCGACGAAACGCGCCCGCGCCACGATCGAGGCGCGGAACGGCCGCGTGAACGAGCTCATGTCGGGCGGTTCTGCCAGCCCGACTCGGGCGCTGCGAGCGCCAGCCCGACCTCGTCCTCGAAGACGTGGGGCGGCGGATCGGCCAGCACGTGGAGCGCGCGCCAGAGCGCGACGCGAACGGCCGTGTTGTCGGGGACGGATGCGTTTTTCATCGCACCGCCATCGTACGACGCGAGCGCCGCCGTCAGCCCACGCGCGCGTCGAACAAGCGTCCGACCAGCTCCGTCGCCGCCATCGCGAGCGCGCCCCAGAAGACGAGGCGCAAGGCGCCGCGCACGACCGGTGCGCCACCCGTCCACGCCGCGAGCCCGCCGGTGAGCAGGAGGCTCAGCACCGTCACGGCGATCGTGACCGGCTGGAGGTGGCGCGCGGGCGTCACGAGGACACCGGCGACGGGCAGGAGAGCGCCGACGGAAAACGAGGCGGCCGACGCGAGCGCGGCCTGGAGCGGTCGCGCGCGTTGCGCGTCCGTGATCCCGAGCTCGTCGCGCGAGTGCGCCCCGAGCGCGTCGTGCGCCGTGAGCTCCTCGGCGACCCGCTTCGCGAGCTCCGGGGAGAGCCCACGCTTCTCGTAGATCTCGGTGAGCTCCTTCAGCTCGCGGTGCGCGTCCTCGGCGAGCTCCCGCTTCTCGATCGCGAGGTCCGCCTCCTCGGTGTCGGCCTGCGACTTCACCGAGACGTACTCGCCGGCCGCCATCGACATCGCGCCGGCGACCGCGCCGGCGATGCCGGTCGTGAGCACGGTTGCGGGCGTCGCGCCGCTCGCCGCGACGCCGACGACGAGCGCTGCAGTCGACACGATCCCGTCGTTCGCGCCGAGCACGGCCGCCCGGAGCCAACCAGCGCGATCGGAGCGGTGACGTTCGACGTGGAGAGCGCGAGACATGGCGAAAGCTCTACCGCATTCGGCGCGCTCGCGCTCGCGCTCGTTGCGCGCTGCGGCGCGAGGTTTGCTCCTCTCCAGGGCATGTCCACGAAGTCGAAGCGCCGCATGGCGCGCAGGAGCGAAGCGCGTCACGAGAAGGGACCCGAGAGCACGCGATTCTCTGCGGAAGAGCGCGTGATCGTGGGCGAGCTCATGGGCGCGCTCTTGTCGATGCTGACGCTCGGCGCGATCGAGGAGTGAGCGCACACGGACGCACGGCGTGGCCGCGCGTCACGCTCTCTCGTCAGGTCACTTCGGCGAGCCGCCCTGCGTCTTGCACCCGAAGACGATGTCGATCTTCCCCTGCGCGTTGCCGAGCACCTCGGTGCAGCTCTGCTCGCAGATGAGGATGCGCGTCGGCGTCGTCGGGTTGTCGTAGCGCCAGCCCTTGCCGGTCGCGCAGTCCGCGCTGTAGTCGAGCGTCTGGGTCTGGCCGCCGTTCGGCGTCCACTGCACGTTGACGCGCCCCGTGTCGAGCTGCTCGCCGGAGGGCGGCGCCGGAAGCGCGTAGTCGCAGCCGAGCGCCTGCTTCCGGATCTCGCCGAGCGCGGTCACGAGGTCGGTCGTGAGCTGCGTCGGGTTCGCGTCGGAGAGGAGGACCGCCTTCGTCGTGCCGCCGCCGACGGCGATCTGATTCAGGTTGGCGAGCTGCGAGCCGACGCCGATGACGTACGTGCGGATCGCCGGAAGGCCGGTGCCCGCCGCGGTGGCCGACCCCTGGACCGTGCTGTTGCAGCCGTTCGGCTCGCCGTCCGTCACGAGGACGACGGCGACCTTCTTGCCCGAGGCCTGGACGGCCTTCGCCTGCGTGATGGCGCCGGTGACGGCGGGGACGGTCGGCGTCTGCGCGTTCGGATCGGGGCCGTTCGCGTCGAGCGACTTGCCGAGCGCGCCGGCGGCGTCGGGCAACGCCGTCATCGCGACGAGCGGGCTCTCGTAGTTCGAGACCGTGCACTGGTTCGCGTTGACGGGCGGGAACACCTGGGTCGACGCGGACAGACCCGCGGAGCGCGCGTCGGCGAAGAACGCCTTCAGGCCGGCGATGACCGAGTCCCACTTCAGGTTCGGCGACGGGTTGAACTTCATGCTGCCGGAGCGGTCGACCATGAACACGAGCGAGACCGGCTCGGCCTGTCCGGTCGCGGTCGATGTCGCGCAGGCCTGGCCGACGACGCTTCCCGCGTCGTTGCCGCCGCTCGATCCACCGATGATGCCGCCGCTGCTCGACGCGCCACCGCTGCTGCCGTTCGGGTCGTCGAACTCCGAGTCGCTGGTGCTGCCGCAGGCGAGGAGAACGGCCGAGACGAACCCAAGAGCAAGGAAACAACGCGCGAGCATGTGCAGGCCTCCGAACGGGTGCAGTCTACCTCACCGCGTCCCCCTGCGCCCGGCTCCAGACGAAACGCGTGCATCATGCAACAGCCGGATCGGGGCTCGCGCCCTCGCTGGATCAGGGCCGATCCAGATGATGCGCGCGCAGCATCAGGGAACGAGCTCGTCGAACTGCACGCTCCAGTTGAAGAGATCCTTGCCGAGCCGCGACGGCGTCGGGTCGGAGTCGCGCAGGTTGCCGCGCGGCCCGTTGGTCGGGCCGATGCACTGGTTGCCGTCGATGCGCTGCATGCCGTACCAGACGCGTACCGCGGCGCCCGCGGCGGGAGCCTGCGCGAGCGTGATCTGGACCGTGTCGCCCGCGATCGCGACGTTCGTGATCGCTACGTCGGCGTTGTTCACCCGCACGCGGAAGCCCTGGTTCGGGGCCGCCGCGACGCGCGCCGTGTCGAACACGATGGGCGGCGAGGGGACGTGGTACTGGATGCTGACGACGTTGCCCGCGCGCGACAGCGCCTTCGGCCGGAGCGGCTCGAACGGTTTGCCGCCGAAGACCGTCTGCGCGTACGCCTTGGCGACGTACTCGCCCAGGTGACGCTGGCCTTCGCTCGAGTAGTGGAGGCAGTCGTTCGCGTTCTGGAGCGGGTACGCCGGCCCGACGAGGATGACCTTTCCGGGCGCCTTCAGGTGTGCGGCGAGCTGCTGGACGGGGACCTTGCTGTAGTCCACGTTCGTCCAGCCGCTCACCCCCACGACGAAGAGCGGAACGGGCTCGGCCTGGCCGGTGATCTCCTTCGCGCTCGCCTCGTAGTCGCGCTGCCACTCGACGAGGCCGTCCGCGTAGTCCTTCACGGCGCCGGGCGTGCCGTCGTGGCCGTCGAGCGGGAACTCGGAGAGGTTCGAGTAGTGGTCGCTCTCGCCGTGGATCGTGACGGCGCCGCGGACGACGTAGCTCTTTCCCGCTGCCGTCGCGAGCGCCTTCGCGTTCTGCATCTCGAGGATCGCCTGGTCGAACGGACGCAGGTACGCCGTCTTGTAGTTGCAGGTCGTGTTCGTCGTGTTCGCGATCGGGGCGACCCACTTGCGGAGGCACCAGTACGTGTTGCCGGAGCGGCCGTGGTTCGTGACGAGCACGTCGTGCTTCTGCGGATAGCCGGCGCGCTGCGCGAACTCGAACTGCGAGAGCGCGAGGTAGGAGATCTCGTTCGCGAGGCCGGCGCCCGACGTCTCCTTGCCGAAGTTCGAGAGGAACTTGTCGCCTTCGACGAGCGGGACGAGCGCGTTCGGCGTCTGGAACCGGGTACAGCCCTCGCCGTCGCACGGCGAGCTCGCATTGCTCGGCCGTCCCCACATCGGCATCACGCCCGTGTCGAACATCACGTTCGTGTACGGCTGCATCGTCGAGAGGACGGGGTCGCCGCTGTTCGAGACGGCGTTGCTCTGGCCGGTGACGAGCACGTGGTTGATGTCGGCGTCGACGTACGCCGGCGAGAGCGGGCCAGGGGGAGGGGGCGGAGGCGGAGGCGGCTCGTCGTCTCCCGCATCGGCGTCGCTGCCCGCGTCCGCGCCTCCCTCGTTCGTGCCGGCCTCTTCGATCGTCGCGGCGTCGGTTGCGGAGCTCGCGTCCGTGCCGGCGTCGGTCGTCGCGACGGCTCCGTCGATCACGGTCGTCGCGCCGTCGACGGAGGCGTCGGCGCCGGTCGGCTCCTCCTCGTCGAGGATCGGCGCGACCTGGACGCTGTTGCACGCCGTGCCGGCGATCACCCCGGAGGTCGCCAGGACGGCGAGCCAGCTGCGAGCCCTTCGATCGGTCAGCCGCATATGGTGGAGCTGTAGCACGCGACGCGCCAAGCGGCCGCCGCGCGGTTCTCGCGCAGGCGGCCGCCCCGGTACGCGCGGAGGATGCGGCGTCCGCGCGAACCCTGCGCCACCTGCCGGCCGCTACGGGATCGCCTCGTCGAAGTGCACCGACCAGTTCCACAGCGTGTGACCGAGGGCGGACGGCGTGTCGTCCGAGTCGCGGACGTTGCCGCGCGCGAGCGTCCCCGAGCCGCCGCATCCCGTGAAGGTGTACGCGTACCGCAGGCGAGCTGCCGGCGCGGCGGGACCCGCGAGCGTGACCGTCACGGTGTCCGGCCCGGAGACGGCGACGTTCGCGATCGGAAGGCGAGCGCCGCTTCCGTCGACGACCTCGAAGCCGCGGTCTCCGGGGTCCTTCACGCTCTCGGTGTCGAGGACGATCGGCGGCTTCGGGACGACGTACTTCACGGTCAGCGTCGAGCCCGCACGCGTGATCGCGATCGGGCGGAGCGGCTCCCAGCGCTTTCGTTCCACGACGACGCGCGCGTACGCCTTCCCGAAGTACTCGCCGAGCCAGCGCTCGCCGTCGCCCGTGAAGTGGAGGCAGTTCGACGAGTAGGGCAGCTGATAGCTGGGACCGACGACGACGACCTTGCCGTTCGACGTGACGTGGGCGCGGAGCTGCTGGTACGCGATGACGGTCGTGGGGGCGTCGTTCCAGTGCGAGTACTGCTGGACGAACAGCGGGGGCGACACGGTCTGACCCGTGATCGGCTTCACCATCGCCTCGTAGTCACGCTGCCACTCGACGAGGGCCTCGCCGTAGTCGGCGAGCATCCCCTGACCGTCGGTGCGCGGGAGAGGGAACAGCGACGCGCCGGCCGAGGCGGCGTAGTGGTCGTGCTCGCCGTGGATCGCCGTGATCGCGCGCACGGCGTACGTCTTCCCGGCGGCGTCGGCGAGACGCTTGCCGTCGGTGACCTGCTTCACGGCATCGTCCCACGGCTTCACGTAGCCGCGGCCGTCCCACCACGGACACCCTCCCTTGCGGAGGCACCAGTAGCTGTTGCCGCTCCGGCCGTGGAGGCTGACGAGCAGGTCGTGCGACGCGTGCCCGGTCCCGGCGAGAGCGCCGTCGCGCGCGAGACGCGTGATCGTGTTCGCGAGCGACGACGACATCGTCTCGACGGGCGAGAAGAAGGTGTCGCCTTCGACGAGCGGGACGAACGACTTCGGCGTGTCGTAGCTCCGGCAGCCGTCGCCGTCGCACTGCGACGCCGTCATCACGCCCACGTCGAACATCAGGTTGTCGTACGGCTGGGTCGTCGAGAGGACCGGCTTGCCGTCGTTCGCGACCGAGTTGCTCTGCCCGGTCGAGAGGATGTGGTTGATGTCGAAGTGGACGTACGGCGGGATGACCTCTCCGGCGTCCTCGCCACCGGCGTCGCCGCCCGAGCCCGACGACGACGGACCACTGCCCGACGGTCCGCCGCTCGACGGCTCCGGCGACGAGGGCGCGACTTCGGCGGGCTCCTCCGGCGCGCTCGCCACGTCCGGGCCGCTCTTGCACCCCACCGTCGACACGATCGCGCCCGTCGCGACGAGCGCGAGCACGCGCGCCATCCGTCCTCGCCGCGCCTCGTCCTGGTGATGCCCGAACCACCCGATCTCCGCCTCGACCCCTGCGACGAGCCGCAGCCGCACGCCGAGCCATCGGTCGCAGAAGTCGACGAGCGCAGCGTCGCCGTCCTCGTCCGCCGCCGCCCGGAGAAGCCGTACGAGGTCGATGCCGTGCCGTAGCCCGAGCAACGTTCCTCGATACGACTTCTCCGGGGAGAGCAAGCGATCGACGACGAGGTGCCGCGCCGCCGAGAACGCTTCGCCCGCGAGCGCCGCCGTCTCCGCGCCCTTGATCCCGCGCTCGCGCGCCAGCACGGGCAGGACGTCGAGCGTCTCGTTCGCGTGCGCGGACACGGCGAGCAGCGCGGAGGCCGGCGGCACGTGGCCGAGTCGCGCCGCCTCACGCCGGGGATGGCGGTAGGCGGAGTGTTCGGCCTGGAACAGCTCGGCGAAGAGCTCGGTGGAGAGCGGGTGCTTCTTCACGGGGGTTCTCTCCGTCGAGCGACTCTCGACGGGCGGGCGTTCGTGCGTTCGGAATCAGAGACCCGACGTCGTGCCGTAGTCGCCGATGTTGTGCTCGGACGAGAGGCCGTTCGGCTGCGTGACGCGGTCTTCCTTCTGCCCGATGCCGATCTTGCCGCCGACCTGGCCGATCTGGCCCTGGAGCTTCGACGCCATTCCCTTGCCGGCGTCGAGCGCGCGCGTGCGCGTGCGCGGGCTGAAGATCATGACGGCCGCGAGGCCGCCGACGATCGCGACGCCGACGGCGCCGAGGACGAGCGGGAAGGCCGTCGACGACTTCCGCGAGAAGAACGGGAACTCGGACGAGACGGCGATCGAGCCGAAGACGTTCTTGATGACTTTGTCGATGGAGTTCATGACCGACCGACGTGCACCGCCGATGCCGACCCACTCGCCCCCACGAACGACCCGGGAAAATACGGGAGAAAGTCGTGACGTCGCGCAGCGTCGCAGCGCGAGCACGTTGCGTTTTGTCTCTCTGGTCCCGCTCTGACGCGGTTCGAACGTCGCAGCTCGAGCGTGCCGGGCTCAGCCCACCTTCGCGACCGCGCTCGGCTTCTCGCGCTTCACGTTGAAGATGCGGAGAGGCTTCTCCTTGCCCTTCAAGTGCGCGGCGGGGAGCTCTTCGACCTCGAACCTCGGGCCGAGGCGGGCGAGCGTGTACTCGCTCACGATCACCTGACCCGCGAGAGCGATGCCGCAGAGGCGCGCGCTCGTGTTCGCGGTGTCACCGATGACCGTGTAGCTCATCGCCTTGGAGCTTCCGACGTAGCCCGCGACGAGCGGCCCGGTGTGGAGGCCCATGCCGACGGCGAGGGGAGGCTGCCCGCCCTCGACGCGCTTGCGGTTGAACTTCCCGAGGACCTCCATCTGGTCGAGCGCGCACTGCACGCTGCGGACGGCGTCGTCGGGATGCGCCGCGGGCGCGCCCCAGAAGGCCATGATCCCGTCGCCCATGAACTTGTCGAGCGTGCCTTCGTACTTGAAGATCGTCTCGACCATCTGCTCGAAGTACTCGTTCAGGAGCTCGACCATCACGCCGGCGGTCGCGCCTTCGCTCATCCGGGTGAAGCCGCGGATGTCCGAGTTGAAGACGGTGCACTCGGGGACGTGCACGCCGCCCTTCTTCACCTCGAGCTTGCCGGAGAGGACCTGCTCCGCGACATTCGGCGAGAGGAGGCGGCTGAAGCGCTCGCGGTTGACGATCTCCTGCTCGATCTTCTTCGCGAGGAGATTGTTCTCGATGAACATCGCGGCCTGGTTGCCGACCGCGGTGACGAGCTCGAGATCCTTCTGCTGGAACTGCGCGAGCGACTCGGAGTCGAGCCAGAGCGCGCCGAGCACTTCCTTCTCGTGGAGGAGCGGCACGACGATCGCGCTCGAGATGCGGTTCAGGATCATCGACTTCCCCTTGGAGGAAGCGAAGTCCATCGACGCGTCGTGCGTGAGCACGGCCGCGCGCTCCGTCATGACGTGGTTCAGGATGGTCGAGCTCACCTGGATGGGAGCTTCGGTGCCGTCGCGGCGATGCGCGGCGCGCGGCTGGAGCTGACCTGCGTCGTCGCGCAGGAGGATGACGCCGCGATCGGCGTTCACGAACTTGAAGAGCGAGAGGAGGATCTTGCGGAGCAGCTCGTCGAGGTCGCGCTCGAGACCGATGTCGCGCGTGAGCTCCCACGTGAGACGCAGGCGCTCGTAGTCGACACGGAGCTGCTGCGGGTCGTTCTTGATCTGCTCGAACGGGACGAAGCCCTTCGTCTGCGCCGCGATCTGCGTGCCGATCGCGCGCGCCGAGTCGAGCACGTCGACGCGCGTGCCGCCGAAGCTCGGCGGGCGTGCGGGACGGTTCGGCGGCGGCGGCTGTCCGTAGGGCGCGGGGCCGGCGCCGTACGGCGGCGGCTGTCCTTGCTGGAAGCCCTGCATCCCGGGGCGACCGGGAGGAACCGCGGGCATGCCCATCGTGCCGCCGGGGCCGGCCGGTCCGGGACCCATGTGCCCGCCCGGCTGCATCATCCCGGGAGCGCCGCCGTGGCCGAGCGCGCCCCCCATCGGGCCGCTCGGCATCGGGCCGCTCGGCATCCCGACGCCGTGGCTCGCGGGCGGCGGAACGCTCGGGCCCTTCTGCCAGGGACCGCCCGAAGCGATCGGACCTCCGGACGGGACCTGGGCCGCGCCGCTCCCCATGCTGCCCATCGGCATGCCCGCGGCATGAGGAACGCCGCCGTGAGGGGAGGGGACCGGCGAGTTGAAGTCGATCGGCGCGCCCTGGCCGTCGTCGTAACGCGCGCGCGTGGAGCCGAGCGCGATCTCGTCGCCGTGCCGCAGCATCATCTCGCCACGGACGCGCTCGCCGTTGACGTAGGTGCCGTTGAGGCTGCCGAGATCCCGCAGCACGAAGCCGGAATCACGCTGCTCGAGGATGCAGTGCTCCTTCGACACGATCTTGTCGAGAAGCTGGATCGAGTTGTTCGGGTGCCGGCCCAGGCTGTTGATGGGCCGGAGCTCGATCGCCTGCTGCCCCTCGGCCGTGGCGAGGATCAAACGCGCCATCTGCCCACGGATGCTACCGTGCCAATCGACGGTGCGACAGGGGGAACCTCGCGCGGCTGTCGAAGTCGGGTCGAACCCGTCCGGAGCGCTCCGGAGAACCAATCTTTGACGCCTCCCGGGCGCCGTGCCGTCTGGTAGGATTCGGTGGGCATGGCCCAAGGGCGGAACAAGGGCGGGGCGGGACGCGACTCCAAGCCGAAGGCTCCGCCTTCACGGCCGAGCCGCCGTGGCAGCGCGTCGGTCGCCGAACGCGGAGCGAACGGCAACGGCGCAGCCTCGGCTGCGGCTGCCGGACGCCCCTCCGAGCCCGGGCGGAAGCGGACGCTCGAGGCGCCGCCGCCTGCGTCGCTCCGCGAAGAAGAGCCGGCTGCTTCGCACGAGACGCCGTCGGTCAACGGCGAGTCGCGCAACGGCGAGTCGCGATCGGACGCGCCGCCGCCGAGCCTCTCCGGGCCCGTCCGCGCGTGGCTCGAAGCGAACAAGTCACCGGCGCCCGGCTCCGGTCGCGAGCCGTTCCGCGTTCCGAGCGAGCTCGTCACGCAGCACACCGATCCCGCGCTCCTGCCCGAGACGCCGGCGGAGAGCGGCGGTCTCTTCGAGCTCGTCGGGCCGGTCGCGCGCCGCGCGCTGACGCTCGGCCTCGCGACGCGCGAGAAGGGCTTCCACGTGTTCGTCGCCGCCTCGCCGCAGGTGATGATCGAGGACGACGTCATCCGGTTCGCGCGGCGGTTCGCGGAAGGACGCGAGTCGGCGCCCGACATCGTCTACGTCCACGACTTCGATCATCCGGAGGCGCCGCGGCCGCTCGTCCTCCCGACCGGCTCCGCGCCGACGCTCGTCGAGGGCATGGATGCGCTCATCACGCGCCTCCGCGAGGAGGTCCCCGCGATCGCGCAGCACGAGGAGGTCCGCAAGGCGACGACCGCGCTCGCCCGCGAGCTCGACGCGAAGAACCGTGAGGTCCTCACCGGCCTCGAGTCGACCGCGAAGACGCTCGGCTTCGGGATCCGCGCGGTCCAGGGCGGAGTCCAGACGTTCCCGATCCTCCACGGCAAGCCGCTCTCTGCCGAGCAGTTCGGCGCGCTCGACGAGCACACGAAGCGCGCGCTCGGCGAGGCCGAGGATCGCCTGACGCTCGAGGTCGAGAAGGCCGCCGGTCACGTGCGCGAGCAGAACGCCCGCTTCGACGCCGCGCGCGAGGAGGCGATGAGCCGCCTCGCGACGATCGTCATCCAGCAGGCGATCGCCGACACGAAGAAGGCGTTCGAGGGCTACGGCCAGGACGTCGCCGAGTACCTCGATGCGGTCGAGAAGGCGCTCGTCGAGTCATGGGAGGACTTCGTCGAGCCGGAGCCGGGACCCGGCCAGGGCCCGCGCGAGGATGGCGAGGGCGGGGGCGAGACCCACGACTACGATCCCGAGCACGCGACGCGCCTGAACCGCTTCAAGGTGAACCTCCTCGTGACGCACGAGGAGGGCGCTCCGCCGCCCGTCGTCTACGAGACGAACCCGACGTACCCCAACCTGTTCGGCTACCTCGAGCGCCGCGCGCGCTTCGGCGCGCTCCTCACCGATTTCACCCGCATCCGGGCCGGCTCGCTCCATCGCGCCTCCGGCGGCGTCCTCGTCATCCGCGTCACGGACCTGATGACGGATCCGATCATCTGGGAGCGCGTGAAGCGGATCCTCCGCGAGCGCCGGATCGGCGCCGAGGACCCGCTCGGTCCGCTCGGCCTCTACGCGACGACGCTGAAGCCGGTCCCCGTGCCGGTGCGCGTCCGGATGGTGCTCGTCGGTCCGCCGGAGCTCTACGGGGCGCTGCTCGACGCAGATGCCGACTTCGCCTCGCTCTTCCGGGTGAAGGTCGAGATCGAGCCGTCGATCCCGCGCACGAACGAGTCGCTCCGCGCGCTCGACGCGTACCTGATGGACAGGGCGCGCGACCGCGAGTGGGGACGTTTCGACCGGGGCGCGCGGGCGCGCCTGCTCGATCTCTCGACCCGGCTCGCCGGCGATCGCCAGAAGCTCTCGCTCTACGTCTCGCCGCTGGAGGAGACCGCCGCGTTCGCGAGCGCGCTCGCCGTCGCGCGCGAGGTCGGGGACGCCGACTGGGCCGACGCGGTCCCGGCGTCGCGTCGCCCGGTGTCGTCCCCGCGCTCGAAGCAGGGCGCGGTCGTGACCGAAGGTGACATCGAGACCGCCTGGCGGGAGCGCCGCGACCGTGCCGGCGCCGCCGAGCGGCACATCCGCGAGCTCACGATCCGCGGCGAGGTCTCCCTCGACACGCAGGGGTCGCGCGTCGGCGTCGTGAACGGCCTCTCCGTGTATTCTGCAGGCGACGTCGAGTTCGGCCAACCGATGCGCATCACGGTGGTCGTCGCGCTCGGCCGCGAAGGGATCGTCGACGTCGAGCACGAAGCGCAGCTCGGCGGCGCGATCCACACGAAGGGCGTCGCGATCATCCGCGGCTATCTCGCGCGCATGTTCGGGCAGGAGCGACCGCTCAGCCTGAAGGCGCAGATCGCGTTCGAGCAGAGCTACGGCGAGATCGACGGCGACAGCGCATCGTCGAGCGAGCTCTTCGGCGTGCTCTCCGCGCTCGCCGAGATCCCAATCGATCAAGGGATCGCCGTCACCGGTAGCGTGAACCAGCTCGGCGAGATCCAGGCGATCGGCGGCGTCTGCGCCAAGATCGAGGGCTTCTTCGAGCTCTGCCAGGTGCGCGGCCTCACCGGCGCACAGGGCGTCCTCCTCCCGCGCGCGAACCTCGAGCACCTCGTCCTCCGCGAGGACGTTGCGCAGGCGATCGCGGAGGGGAAGTTCCACCTCTACGCCGTCACGTCCGTCGCGCAGGGCATCGAGGTCCTCACCGGCGTCCCCGCGGGCGAGCGCGACTCGCACGGGCGCTTCCCGGCCTCGAGCGTCTTCGGCCGCGTCGAGCGCCGCATCATCGAGATCGCCGAGCGCCTCCGCGAGGCCGAAGGCCATCACGCGACGCCGCCGGCGCTCGAGTCGATGGACGACGTCAGCCACGCGGACCTCGAAGGCGGCGCCGGCGACTACCGGAGCCGCTGACGTGGCGGAGAGGAGCGCGCTCGCGGCGCTGGGAGACCTCCTCCGTCCCGAGCTCGGTGAGCTCGTCGCCTACGTGCCCCACGATCCGCCCGGGATCGAGGTGAAGCTCGACGCGAACGAAGCGCCTCCGTCGCGCTCGCCCGCGATCCGCGAAGCCGTCGCGCGCGCGGTGGCGTCGCAGGCGCTCGAGCGCTATCCGGATCCGCGCGCGCTCCGCCTGAAGGAGGCGATCGGGAAGCGCACCGGCGCGCGGGCCGCGGACCTGCTGGTCGGGACCGGCTCCGACGAAGTGATCAGCCTGGTCGTCAACGCGCTCGCGCGACCGCGCGGGCGTCAGCCCCAGGCGGTCGTGCTCTCGCCGACGCCCTCGTTCGTGATGTACCGGGTCACGGCGCGCGCGCACGGGATGAAGCCGGTCGAGGTGCCGCTCGACGCGAGCTGGGACCTCGACACCGCGATGACGAAGCGCGCCGTCGAGATGATGGAGCCGAACATCGTGTTCCTCGCGAGCCCGAACAATCCGACGAGCAACCGGATGAGCGAGGACCGGCTCCGCGCCGTCGTGGCCGCGGCGTCTACCTCGTTCGTGGTGCTCGACGAGGCGTACGTCGACTACGCCGGCGCGTCGCTCCGCGGGATCCGGAGCGAGCACGCGCACGTCGGCGTGCTGCGGACGGTTTCGAAGGTGGGGCTCGCGGCCCTCCGCGTCGGATGGCTCGAGGCGGACGCCGGGCTCGTCGCGGAGATCGACAAGGGGAGGCAGCCCTTCAACGTGAGCGCGACGAGCCAGGCGGCGGCCGCCGCCGTCCTCGAAGAGGCATGGGAGGAGCTCTCGGCGGAGGTCGCGTCCGTCGTCGCGGCGCGCGAACGGCTCGCGGAGGCGATCGCCGCGCTCGAGGGCTTCTCGGTCGCCCCGAGCTCGGCGAACTTCCTCTGGGTGCGGACGCCGGGCCCGGCCGAGCACGTCTTCGAGCACCTCGTCCGCGACAAGATCCTCGTGCGGAGCTTCCACAAGAACGGCGGCCGGCGAAAGACACAGCTCCGCATCACGGTCGGCACCGAGGCGCAGCACGATCGGCTCCTCGCTTCGCTCGCGCGATTCTCGCGCGGGGAGGGGAACGGCGCATGAAGCGGACGAGCCTCTTCGCCGCGCTCGTCAGCCTCTCGTCCACGGTCGGCTGCGTGTCGTCGCCGAAGGTGACGCGCGTCTACGACGGGCGCGTCGTCCAGGGTAGCTACGTCCCGCCCGAGGCCTACGCCGCGTTCCTGCGCGGCGCGCTCGCGGAGGAGAGCGGCGACCTCGCGCGCGCACGGGCGGCCTACGAAGAAGTGCTCGAGGACGACGACGAGGACCCGCTCGTCTGGGCACGTCTCGGCGAAGTCGCGTGCAAGCAGGGGAGCGCAGAAGCGCGCGAGACCGCGCGACGCGCGTTCGCGAAGGCGAAGGACATCGACCCGACGTACGCCGGCGCGCTCGTCGCCGAAGCGCGCTGTGCGCTCGCGAGCGGGGATGCGGCGAAGGCCGCCGTCGTCGCGGGTCAGGCCTCGGCCGCCGACCCTGGCAACGTGGACGTCGCCGCGACGCTCGTGCGCGCGGAGGCGAAGAAGCCGGCTTCGCCGGAAGCCCGCGCGCGCGCCCTCGCGCTGACGAGCGCGCACGGCGAGCACGTCGCGGCCTGGGACGCGCTCCTCGCCTGGGGGCGCGCGCACGCCGACGACGAGCTCGTCACCCGCGGCCTCGTCGGCCTCGGCAGGCTCGCGCCGCTCCGGAGCCGCGAGGTGGAGGCGGGCGCGCTCGACCTCGTCGCGCGCAAGCAGCTCGCGAACGCGCGTCTCGTCGCGGCGAGCCTCGCCGATGCGCCGCGCGAGAACGGGCACCACGGCCCGCACGACGACGTCGTCGCGCGGCTCGCGGTCGACGAGGCGATCGCACGCGGCGACGGGCTCGTCGCACGAAGGCGTGCCGCGCGCGGGCACGTGCTGCTCGCCGAGGTCGCGGCGCGCGCCGTCGTGCTCGGGAAGAAGGACCTCGCGGGCGAGCTGGCGCGCGAGCTCTCTTCGGCCGACCCGGCCGCGAGTGGGCCTGCGATGGTGATCGCCGCGATCACCCCCGATCCGCGCGCGCTCGAGCTGGGGTCCCGTTCCAGCGACGTACCGCCGGCGCTCTGCGCGTTCGTCCTCGCCGAGCGGATCGCCGCGACCTCTGGCGTGGAGGCGGCGCGGACGTGGCTCTCGCGCGCTCGTTATGCGCCTGCGCCGGAGCGCGACCCGCTCGCTCTTGCGCTCGCGACGGCGCTCGCGGAGCGGGGGATCCTCGTCCCGGGGAAGGTCGAGAAGGCCACGGCTTCGTTCCCACGTGATACCTTCGGGGGGTGAGCGAGCTCCGGCCCGGCACCGTCATTGCCGGCAGATTCCGGATCGAGCGGCGCATCGGCGCGGGTGCGATGGCCTTCGTGTACGAGGCGGTCCACCTCGAGCTCCGCCAGAAGGTCGCCCTCAAGTTCCTGAACGACGCCTACCGCGCCGATCAGGACGCGGCGTCGCGCTTCGTCCGCGAAGCACGCGCGCAGTTCTCGCTCCGGAGCGAGCACGTCGGGCGCGTGTTCGACGTCGGGCGCACCGAGTCGGGACAGCCGTTCATCGTGATGGAGCTCCTCGAGGGGCAGAGCCTCAAGGAGGTCCTCGACGAGCGTGAACGCCTCGGGGTCGACGAGGCGCTCTCGATCCTCGAGCAGGTCTGTGAGGGCGTCGGCGAGGCGCACGCGCTCGGGATCGTCCATCGCGACCTGAAGCCGGGGAACATCTTCGTCACGAAGGATCCGAAGAACCCGAACGGCGCGCCGCTCGTGAAGGTGCTCGACTTCGGCCTCGCCAAGGCGCGCGAGCACGCGAGCGAAGGGTCGCTCACTGCAGCGGACATGCTGATCGGCACGCCGCGCTACATGGCGCCCGAGCAGTTCGCACACGCCGGCATGGTCGGCGCGGCGACCGACGTCTGGGCGCTCGGGATCGTGCTCTATCGGATGGTGACGGGTGATCTGCCGTTCGACGGCCCGCACCCGCTCGCGATCGCGCAGCGGATCCGGAGCGAGGACCCGGTCCCGCCGACGCGACTCCGCCCCGACCTGCCCGAGCCCGTTTCGGCGCTGATCCTGAAGTGCCTCGCGCGCGACCCGGTGAAGCGCTTCGCGAACGCGACGGAGCTCGGGCACGCGCTCGCATCTCTCGCGCGCCCGTCGATGGCGCCAGTCTCACCGCGCGCCGCCGCGATGAAGGGCACGCTCCCGGCGCCCGCGCCCGTCCCGCGCCGCAGTCAGCCGTCCGTCGCCGACGAAGAGGAGCTGTCGCTCTCGCTCTCGGGCAACGACGCGACGGAGATCGCGCCGTCGCCGCCGGTCTCGCTCGCGGCGCTGCCGCCGGGCGGCGTGCCGGCGAGCGACGGCGAGGGGACGTCGCAGACGCGGATCGTGACGGCGGCGCCGGGGACGACGAGCGCGGTGAGCGCCGCGTGGAGCCCTGGCTTCGCCCCGCCGATGTTCCAGCCGCCGGCGGCCCCTCATCCGATGACGCCGGAGGGAGGAGTCCTCCCGCTCCCGCCGCCGCTCGAGGATCCCGAGGAGCTCGCGACGCGCAAGCGTCCCGCGCTCGTGACGCCGGTGGATGCGAGGGTGCCCGGTCCGGCTTACCGCGCGAGCTCGCCTGGTTTCCCGCCGGCGTCGCCGAGCAGCGCGGGCGTGGCGTCGCCGCCGTCGAGCCCGAGCGGCCTCGCGGAGCCGGCGCCGCCGTCGACGCCAGGGGGCCACCCGCAGGTGGAGGAGCTGAAGGCGAAGCTCGCCGCGGCCGGCCCCGCGGGCCTGCTCGCGATCGGGCTCGTCGTCGTCGCCTTGATCCTCCTCGTCGTCTCGTTGCTGCCGCCCGCGACGCCGCCCGCGCGCATCCGATCCGTGCAGTCTACAAAGAAGCCCGAGCCCGCTCCGCCGCCGCCCGTGGTTCCGAACCGCGTGTTCACGACCCTCGACGAGGCGGCGCATCCCGTCGACGCGGGCGCCGCCTCGGCGGGTCACCGCAGCTTCGGCCGATAGCCTGCGTCCTCGTTCGGAGGCCCGGCGTCCTTCGGCACGTATTCGAGGACGAGGTCCGCCCGCACAACGACGTTCGGCTGGATCTCGATCTCCTGCGAGGCCTCGCCCTCGAACGCAGGGTGGAGCGCGTTGACCTTCAGCTTCCCGAGCGGGAGGCCGTCGATCCGGTAGTGCCCGTCCAGCTTCGACGCCGCGTGGAGCGGGTGGAAGAGGACGTAGAGGTCGGCCTGCGCCCACGTGCGGTCGTGATCGTAGAGGCGGAGGAGGCCGGGGCGCTTCGGATAGAGGCGCACGGGATCGTTCGCGCGCGGCGGCGCCATCATGATCACCGGGTTCGGCGAAGGGTCGAGCATCGGCGACCAGAACTCGTTCGACGTGTTCTTCACCTCGAGCCGCTGACCGAACGTCATCGTGATCGTGCGCTGCTCGAAGCCACAGCCGACGATCGCGATCTGCGCGTTCTCTTCCTTCTCCGGGACGAAGAAGCCGGAGTAGCCCGTGACGGCGACGACCGCGTCCGCGAGCGGTCGCGCGCCGTCCTCACGTGCGGGTCCTTCCCGGAACTTCTTGCCGTAGATCTGCTCCGCGCCCGGGCAGCGCTTGTAGTCGGCAGGAGGCATCGCCGGCGCAGGCGGGCCCTTCACCCAGATCGTGCCCTCGACCGCGCCGGTCGGCCCGCTGTACGGCGGGAGGCCCTGCGGGTTGACGTACTTCTTGATCTCGGAGGCAGGAGCGCCGATCGCGTTCATCGGCTCGCCGGGACCGCTGCTCGCGTCGATGACCGCGAACACCGAAGCCGGCTTCGCCGAAGCCGAAGCGGGCGGAGCTCCCGCGTCCGCCTCAGGGGGGCTCGACTTCGGGCACCCCGTCGCGAGCGCGGAGAGAGCGGAGAGCGCGACGAGGACGAGCGCGACGCGGACCGTCCGGCGGAGCGCGGCGCGCTTCATCCTCTCACCCGCCGAAGACGCCCGCCGCCTTGATCGCCATGTCGAGCGAGCGGCTCGGCAGGATGCCGAGGAGCAGCACGAGGATGGCGGAGAGGAGGAGGGCCGCGTTCACGTAACCGGAGCGCATCGGCGTCGCGATCGGAGCGCCGGCGGCGGGCTCGCGCATGTACATGAACACGAGCACGCGGAGGTAGTAGTAGACGCCCACGACGCTGTTCATGAACGCGATGACGGTGAGGGCGTAGAAGCCCGCGTCCATCGCCGCGCGGAACACGAACCACTTCCCGAAGAAGCCCGCCGTCGGCGGGATGCCGGCGAGCGAGACCAGGAAGAGCGAGAAGGCGAGGGCGGCCGCCGGATGACGACGGCCGATGCCGGCGAGGTCCTCGTACGTGACGGCCTCGGCGCCCTTGCGGCCGCAGAGGATGAGCGCGCCGAAGGCGCCCACCGTCGAGACCACGTAGGTGAGGAGGTAGAAGAGCACGCTCGCGCCCGCGTCGGGCGCGCGCATCGTCGCGACGACGCCGACGAGGAGGTAGCCCGCGTGCGCGATGCTCGAGTACGCGAGCATGCGCTTGACGGACTCCTGCTGCCCCGCGATGAGGTTCGCGACCGTCATCGTGAGCACGGAGATGAGGGCGAGCGCCGGAGGCCAGCCCGCCGACCACGACATCGACGCCTTGTCGCCGAAGCACGTGAGGAGCACGCGGAGCAGCATCGCGAAGCCACCGCACTTCACGACCGCGGCCATGTACGTCGTGGCCGGCGTCGGGGCGCCTTCGTATGCGTCCGGCGTCCACATGTGGAACGGGACCGCCGAGACCTTGAAGACGAGGCCGACGAGGATGAGGACGAGCGCGATCACGAGGACCGGCGAGCTGCCGTTCTCCTTGATCCACTGCCCGATCCCGGCGAGGTCGGTGTGCCCCGTCGCGCCGTAGACGAGCGCGAAGCCGTAGAGGAGCAGCGCCGCGGCGAACGAGCCGAGGAGGAAGTACTTGAGCGCGCCTTCCGCCGAGCGGGGCGACGTGCGGCGGAACGCGGTGAGCGCGTAGGCGCCGATCGACATCGTCTCGAGGCCGACGAACACGATCAGGGCGTCACCGGCGCTCGCGACCATCATCGCGCCGATCGTCGAGAAGAGGAGGAGCGCGTAGAACTCGCCGCGCTCGATGTCGTGCTCGCGGAGGTAGCCGCCGGCGAGCAGCGCCGCGAGGGCGCCGCCGAGGCAGAGCAGGCCGTCGAAGAAGATGCTGAACCGGTCGACGACGAGCCACGGCGCGAGCACGTCCTTGTCGGCCACGTCCTCGACGCCGTACAGCCAGGCGCCGACCGAGAACATGAAGCCGGCGAGGAACACGACGGTCGTTCCGAGCGCGAGGCCGCCCTTCCTGGGCGACAGGGCCTCGGCGAGCATCAGGAGCAGCGCCCCGAGCGACAGGACGAGGAAGGGCGAGAGGACGAAAGCGAGCGCCATGGTTGTCGGGCTCAGGGGTTCAGGGGTTCGAGGGGGCGGAGCCCCCCGGGGCCAAGGTGGCAGCCGCGATCGCCTTCGGCGCGTCGGGACGACGCGGCAGGAGCTTCATCGGGCCGGAGTAGTTCTTGTAGGCGTCGACGCGCGCGTTCATGTCGGTCGAGACACGCGCGACCGCGTCGTGCATCGAGTCGAGCAGGAGCTTCGGCGCGACGCCGATCACGAAGATCGCGAGGACGAGCGGCGCGACGACCAGGATCTCCCGCGCGTTCATGTCCTGGAGGTGCTTGTTCTCGGCCCGGGTGATGGGACCGAAGAACATCTTCTGCACCGCCGTGAGCATGTAGAGCGCGGCGAGGATGACGCCGATCGCGGCGCCGACGGCCTGGATCCCGTTGACGTGACCGAGCTTGGTCGACGTGAACGTGCCGATGATGATCATGAACTCGCCGACGAAGCCGTTCGTGCCGGGGAGGCCGACCGACGCCATCGACGCGATCACGAAGAGCGCGGCGTAGATCGGCATCACCTTCGCGAGGCCGCCGAAGTCGTCGAGCTGGCGCGTGTGGCGCCGGTCGTAGATGACGCCGACGAGGAGGAAGAGGAGGCCGGTCGACATGCCGTGGTTGATCATCTGGAGGACGGCGCCCTCGATCCCGCTCTGCGTCTGGGAGAACAGACCGAGCATGACGTAGCCGAGGTGCGCGACCGACGAGTACGCGACGAGGCGCTTCACGTCGTCCTGCCGCCACGCGCAGAGCGCGCCGTAGAGGATGCCGCCGAGGACCGCGACGCCGGCGAGCGTCGCGGCGTACTCCGCCGAGACCTCGGGGAACAGGCCCATGCAGAAGCGGAGGTAGCCGTACGTGCCCATCTTGAGGAGCACGGCCGCGAGGATGACGGAGCCGGCCGTCGGCGCCTCGGTGTGCGCGTCCGGGAGCCACGTGTGGACCGGAAACATCGGCACCTTGATGAGGAACGACGCGGCGAAGCCCCAGAAGAGGTACGTGCCGACGCGCTGCGGGAACACGACGCGCTGGAGCTCGAAGTAGTCGAACGACGGCGTCCCGGTCAGCTTCCCGTAGGCGTACGCGGCGTACAGGATGGCGGCGAGCATCAGAAGGCTGCCGAACATCGTGTAGATGAAGAACTTGAGCGACGCGCGGATCCGGTTCGAGCCGCCCCAGACGCCGATGATGACGTACATCGGGATGAGCAGCATTTCCCAGAACACGTAGAAGAGGAACAGGTCGAGCGCGACGAACGCGCCGATCATCGCTGCCTCGAGGAGGAGGAGCGAGAAGCACCAGTCCTTGATCCGCGTGTTGACGGGCCCGAACGACGCGTAGGCGGCGATCGGCGTCACGAACGTCGTGAGGATGACGAGCCAGAGCGAGATGCCGTCGAGCGCGACGTGGTAGTGGATGCCGAAGCGCTCGATCCAGACCACGTCCTGGTTGAAGTGGTAGCCCGAGCCCATCGGCGTCGCGAGGAGCGGGAGGCTCGCCGCGAACGTCCCCAGCATGACGAGGAACGTCGTCGCCTTGAGGAGGCGCGGCGCCTGGCGCGGCAGGAAGAGGATCGCGATCGCGCCGGCGAGCGGCAGGCCGATGAGCCACGAGAGGATCGTCTCGGACTCCTTCGGAGCCTCGGCGCCCTCCGTGATCACGAGCGCTGCGCTCGGCCACATCTTCGCGATGAACATCGCGAACAGGCCGGCGATGATCCCGAGCGGGATGCGGACGTTCCACGCATGGCCGCGCGGGACGAGCGCCGCGACGACGACGGCGAGGAGGACGGGCAGGATCCCGCCGAGGCTCGCGTTCGCAGCGCTGTAGGACGCGACGTCCTTCTCGACCGCGCGGCCGAAGAGCTGCGTCAGCACGACGAGCGCGATGACGAGGCCGAGCCCGATGAAGAGGGGCATGACCCACGCCGGGCGTCCCGGCGTGTGGTCGTGGTGCACGTGCGTAGGAGAGGTCTTGGTGGCCATGTCAGCGCTCCCCCACGATCGTCTGCGCCGGCTTCTCGGTCTTCGCGCGCGTGAGGGTCATCTCCTTCGAGCCGACACGGCCGAAGGCGTTCACCACCTCGAGCTTCACGGTCTGCGACTTGCCCTCGTCGAGGTGGATCTTGAGGGTGTCGTTGCCGATGAACGCGTCGCTCTGGGGCTTGCCGCCGGCTTCGGGGTACCACTTGAAGCCGTAGCCCGGGCCCGGAGCGGCGGTGATCGTGTAGTCGCCGTTCGCTTCCGCGACGCTGAAGTCCGCGTGCGCCGCCGTGAAGAACCAGCCGAGGCCCGCGAGGCCGACGACCATCGCGGCCGCGTACACGTGGACGACGCCGTTCTGGATCGTGCGGAGGACGGTGCCGAAGGCCGCGACGGTGAGCGAGGTGACGCGGGCGAGGAGGAGGTCCACCACGCCCTGGTCGACGGAGGCCGCCGTGTCGGCGAGCGCGTCGACGCCGCCGATGATGGTCTTGTCGTACGCCTCGTCCACGCGCCACTTGTCGAGCGCCGCCTGGTAGAGCGCGGGCACCTTCGCCGCGAGCTCGCGCGCCGGCTTGCCCTGCTGGAGGATGTACATCCAGTAGGCGGTGCCGCTGCCGATCGCGAAGGCGAGGAGCGCACCGACGAGCGAGACGAGCTCGAGCGAGTGCGTCTTGTGCTCGTCGCCCCACGCGCCGACGCCCTTCTTCGCCTCCTCGAACACCGGATCGAGCCAGTGCTCCATCGGGAGGTACGAGAAGTCGTGCTTGAAGATCTTCACCGCCGCCGGGTTGAAGACGAGACCGGCGACGATCGCCGCCGTGCCGAGCACGAGCAGCGGGATCGTCATCGGGCGAGGAGACTCGTGCGGGGGCAGGCCCGGCTGCGAGAGGTCCTCCTCGTGGTGGTGGCCGCCTTCCTCGTCCTCGTGGTCGGAGTGGTCGTCGTGGGCGGCCTCGTGCTCGTGCGTGCCCTCGGCGTGGACCATCGACGGACGCCCCACGGTCCAGCCGCGGAAGTCGCCCCAGAACGTGAGGAAGAGGCAACGGCACATGTAGAAGGCCGTCATCGTCGCGGCGAGGATGCCCATGCCCCAGAGGAGCCAGGGGACCCAGCCGGGCGGCGACCAGACCTCGATGCTGCGCTTGGCGAGCTGCTCGGCGTACGGGTGCACCGGCTTGTTCACGAGGGCCATCGCGAGGATCTCGTCCTTGCTGAACCAGCCCGACGTGAGGGGGAAGCCGATGATCGCGAGCGTGGAAGCCGCGAACGTGCCGTAGGTGAGCGGCATGTACTTCTTGAGGCCGCCCATGTTGCGCATGTCCTGCGATCGGTCGTCGTCGTGGATCCGCGCGTGCATCGCGTGGATCACCGAGCCGGCGCCGAGGAAGAGGCAGGCCTTGAAGAACGCGTGCGTGAAGACGTGGAAGAAGCCGGCCGTGAACGCGCCCGAGCCGACGCCCAGGAACATGAAGCCGAGCTGGCTCACCGTGGAGTAGGCGAGCACCTTCTTGATGTCGTTCTGCACGAGCGCGATCGTCGCGGCGAAGAGCGCCGTCGCGGCTCCCGTGAACGCGATGATCGTCATCACCGCCGGGGAGAGCACGAACACGAAGGAGAGGCGGCAGATCAGGTAGATGCCTGCCGTGACCATCGTGGCCGCGTGGATGAGGGCGGAGACCGGCGTGGGGCCCGCCATCGCGTCCGGGAGCCAGACGTAGAGCGGGATCTGCGCGCTCTTGCCGGTACACCCGAGGAAGAGGGCGATGCCGACCGCGGTCGCGGCCGTGATCGTCCACGGCGTCCCGGGCTGGAGGAGGTGGAGCGGGATCGTGAGCGGTCCGAGGTGCGTGTCCTGGAACTGCCCGCCGCCGATCGGCCAGAGGTGGACCTGCTGGCTCGCGTTCGGCGTGACGAGCGCCTGCGCGTTCGCAGCGATGCCGGACCAGTCGAGCTTGCCCGTGTAGTAGACGAGCAGGAACATCGCGCAGATCAGGCCGAAGTCGCCGATGCGGTTCGCGATGAACGCCTTCTTGCCCGCCTGCGCGTTCGGCAGCTTCGTGTACCAGAAGCCGATCAGCAGGTAGCTGCAGAGACCGACGCCTTCCCAGCCGACGAAGAGCACCGGCAGGTTGTCCCCGAGGATGAGGACGAGCATCGAGAAGACGAACAGGTTGAGGTAGCAGAAGAACCGCCAGTACCCCTTGTCCGCGATCATGTACTCGCTGGCGTAGACGTGGATCAGGAAGCCCACGCCCGTCACGACGAGCATCATCACGCCCGAGAGCGCGTCGACGCTGAACTTGAGCGGGATCTCGACGTTCGGCTCGCCGGGGCGCGCGTTCGTCGTCATCCAGTCCCAGGCCGTCCACGTGAGCTTGTTCACGTGCTGCCCGACGGAGATGTCGAGCGCGACGAAGAGGGCGACGGCCGCCGCGAAGCTCAGGCCGAGGGCGGTGAGCGCCATCAGGCGGACCGCGCTCTTGCCGAGACGCCGCCCGAAGACGCCGTTCACGAACGCGCCGAGGAGCGGGAAGGCGAGGACGAATCCGAGGAGGACGGCGTCGTCCTTCTTCGCCAGTACGTTGAGGAGGAAGTCCTTCATGAAAGGCTCTGCGCTCAGTTCTTCAGAAGGTCGGCTTCGTCCGAGCGCACGGTGCGGCGGACGCGGAACAGCGAAAGCACGATGGCGAGGCCGACCGCGACTTCGGCGGCCTCCGCAGCGATGAGGAAGAACGCGAACACCTGACCGGTGTGCGAGTCCGACCGGACGCGGTTGAACGCGACGAGCGCCACGTTCACGGCGTTGAGCATGATCTCGATGCTCATCAGCGTGACGAGCACGTTGCGGCGGACGAGGAAGCCGACGCCGCCGATGGTGAAGAGGATCGCGGAGAGCGCGATGTAGTGCTCGACGGGAATCACGGATAAGCCTCCGGCTTCATCTCGCGGGCAGGGGCCTGCGCGACGGGAGTTTCTTCACGCGCTTCCTCGGCGAGCGACTTGCTGCGGCCGCGCGCGACGGCGACCGCGCCGACGATCGCGACCATGAGGAGCGCGCTCGAGAGCTCGAACGGCACGAGCGCCTGGGTGAAGATGATGCGACCGAACGCATCGACGCTGCCGAAGTCGGCCGGCGCGCCCGCGAGGAGCTTCGACGCCTCGGCGCCCTTCGCCGCCGCCGCGCCGGCGGCCTGCGCGATCATCGGATGGGTCGGCGCCGCCTTGACGACGAGCCACATCGCGAGGAGACCGCCCGCGCCGAACAGCGCGCCACCGACGGTGCGCGGGATGCGCCCGCGGTGGTCGTGGGGCGGCGTCGCGCTCGGGCCGAGCAGCATGATGACGAAGAGGAAGAGGACGACGATCGCGCCGGCGTAGACGATCAGCTGGATCGCGGCGAGGAACTGCGCGTGGAGCGCGAGGAAGAGCCCCGCGATCGCGAGGATCATCAGGAGCAGCCCCATCGCGCCGCGGATCGGGTTCTTCGCCGTCACGGTGAAGAGCGCGCCGGCGAGGGCGAACGCCCCGCAGACATAGAAGTAGGCCTGTCCAAGTGCGAGCTCGGTCGGATTCACGATTTCCTCCTCAGCTCCACGCGCCCACGGTGAGCCGCGCGTCCTTGCCACTGCGCTCGCCGCGGACGTACGCCTCGAACTCCTTCCTGAACTTCTTCAGGAAGCCGAGCGCCGGCATCGCCGTGCCCTCGCCGAAGGCGCAGATGGTGTTGCCCATGATGTTGTTCGCGATGTCGTGGAGCTGGTCGAGCTCCTCCATCGTGCACGTGCCCTCGAGGAGCTTCTCCGAGATGCGGAAGAGCCACCCGGACCCCTCGCGGCACGGTGTGCACTGGCCGCACGACTCGTGACGGTAGAACTGCATGAGGTTCGCGAACGCGGCGATCGGGTCGGTGCCCTCCGCCATCACCGTCGCGCAGCACGTGCCGAGCATCGTGCCGAGGCCGCGGAACGTGTCGACGCCGAGTGGCACGTCGAGGACGCTCTTGCCGTGCCACGGGTGGAGCGGCGACTTCTCGTCGGGCGCGTTCACGGTGTCCTCCGCGCGGAGCACCGGGGTGGACGACCCGCCCGGGATGATCGCGAAGAGGGGCTTGTCGCCGGTGATGCCGCCGCCGAGGTCGTAGATCAGCTCGCGGAGCGTGAGGCCGACCGCGCACTCCCAGACGCCCGGCGTCTTCACGTGACCGTTCACGCCGAAGAGGCGGACGCCGCCGTCGTTCAGGTGGTGGATCGCCGAGAGCTTCGAGAACTCCTCGCAGCCGAGCATGAACGCGGTCGGGACCGCGGCGATCGTCTCGAGGTTGTTCACCGTCGTCGGGCAGCCGAACGCGCCGGCCTGCGCGGGGAAGGGGGGCTTCAGCCGCGGCTCTCCGCGCTTGCCCTCGAGCGAGTTGAGGAGCGACGTCTCCTCACCGCAGATGTACGCGCCGGCGCCGGTGTGGACGACGACGTCGACGGCGTAGTCCTTCCCGAACGGACGCGCGCCGAGGTAGCCCTTCGCCTTCGCTTCCTTGATGGCGGACCAGAGGCGCTCCTTCGAGAGGTGCAGCTCGTCGCGCACGTAGATGTACGCGGTGTGCGCGCCGATCGCGTAGCACCCGATGATGCAGCCCTCCACGACGGCGTGGGGGTTCTGCTCCATGATCGTGCGGTCCTTGTGCGTCCCGGGCTCGCCCTCGTCGGCGTTGATGACGAGGTAGGCGGGCTTCGTCGGGTGGGGCCGCATGAAGCTCCACTTCACGCCCATCGGGAAGCCGGCGCCGCCGCGACCGCGGATGTTCGCCTTCTTCGCCTCGTTCACGACGTCGGCGGGCTGCATCGTCGTGAGCACGCGACGCGCGGTCTCGTAGCCGCGCGCTTCGCGCTCGTAGACGGGGAGCGTCCAGCCGTTCTGCAGGCCGTAGACCTTCGTGAGGTAGTTCGTTCGCTTCAGCATGGTGAAGTCGGTAGGACCTTTCGGAGCGTCGGCGAGAGTCGGAGGGAGCCCGCGGCTCAGTCGCGCCGCAGCCTGTCGAGCAGGGCGTCGAGCTTCTCGGGGGTGAGGTTCTCGTGGTACTCGCGGTCCACCTGGACCATCGGAGCGGTGCCGCAGCTCGCGAGGCACTCGGCCGTGCGAAGCGTGATCTTCCCGTCGGGCGTCGTCTCGCCCGGCTTGATCCCGAGCTTCTTCTCGCAGTGGTGCAGGACGTCGCCGGCGCCGCGGAGCGCGCAGGGGAGCGTGCGGCACACCCAGACCTGGTGCTTGCCGACGGGGTGCTGGTTGAACAGCGTGTAGAAGGTGACGACACCCTTCACGTGCGCCGGCGGGAGATCGAGCCGACGCGCGACCCAGTCCACCACCTCGTCGCTGACCCAGCCGTTCTGGTCCTGGCAGAGGTGGAGAGCAGGGATGCACGCCGCCATCCGCGTCGGGTAGCGCTTCAGGATCTCGTCGAGCTCGCGATCGCGTTCGGGGGTCAGGGCGAAGGGCATTGGGTGTTCGGAAACGCCCCGCAAAATCGGGGCTTTTCGCGCGCGCACGCTAGGGCCGAAGAACCAGCGGTGTCAAGGACCGCCTGCGGCAAGCGCATTCATTGCGCGAGCCTCTCCTCCTCATGATCGGAGGCGCCTTCGGAGCGGGCGGCGGCGAGCGTACGCCCGCGTTTCCTTACTTGAGGTGTGCGCGCGGCCGCCGCTATGCTCCCGGCGTCTCGCCCTTCCCTCTGACGCGGCTCGATCGCGGAGGTTCGCGTGTTCTGTCCGAACTGTGGCACCCAGAATCCCGAAACTGCCCAGACCTGCTCGAAGTGCAACTTCGCCCTCAAGTCGGCGGCGCCGAAGTTCAAGGGCACGATGCTGATGATGAACCAGCCCGGCGGGATGGCTGGGATCCCTGGTGCTCCTGGCGGTCCCGGTGGACCTCCGCTCCCCGGCGCAGCGGCGCCGGGCGCGGCGCCTCCCGCGCAGGCCGCGCCGCCTCCCGCGGGTGGAACCGCAGGTGCAGTCGGCGGCGGCGCCCCCGCGAACTCGCGGCTCAAGGGAACGATCGTCGGTGTCGCGCCGCCGAACCTCGGTGGTGCCGGTGCGGGCGCGCGTCCGTCCGATCCGGGCGCGGCGCCGGGCGGTGGGAACCAGAGCTTCGGGTCGCCGCAGGGCGTGAACCCGCTCGGTGGAACGATCGCCGTCGACGGCGGCGGTCCGGCCGCGTTCAACGCCGCGGCAGCGGATCAGGGCTTCGGCGCTCCGGCGCCCGCTCCGGGCGGCGACCCGTTCGGCGCGCCGGCCGGCGGCGGCTTCGGCGCGCCGCCTCCCGCGGGCGGCGGCTCGTACGGTGCGCCTCCGGCGGGCGGCGGCTACGGTGCGCCTCCGGCCGATCAGGGCTTCGGCGCTCCGCCTCCTCACATGGGCGGCAGTGACATGGGCGGCTTCGGCGGGGCTCCGCCGGGCGCGCCGACCGGACAGGGGTACGGCGCGCCTCCCCAGGGCTACGGCGCCCCTCCGGCCGATCAGGGCTTCGGCGCTCCGCCTCCGGGTGGTCAGCCCGGCTTCGGTCCTCCGCCGGGCGGGATGGGCTACGGCGATCCGAACCAGCAGATGCAGCCCTATCCGGGCGGTCCGATGATGGGCCCGGGACCGGGCATGCCCGGGATGGCCGGCGGCGCGATGATGGCGCCGGGTGAGCAGCGCTCGTGGATGGTCACGCTCCTCCTCTGCCTCTTCGCGGGCACGTTCGGGGCGCACCGCTTCTACACGGGGCACATGGGGATCGGCGTCGCGCAGCTCCTCACCGCGGGCGGCTGCGGGATCTGGGCGCTCGTCGACTTCATCAACATCCTGATGGGCAAGTTCACCGACAAGGCAGGGCGTCCGCTCCTCAAGGAGTGAAGACGTAGCGCGCCGTGGACGGTACGTCGGCCGGCTCTGAGCATGCGGGACGGAAGCGTCCCGGGCTCGGGCCGGCCGTCGTCGTTCTGCTCGTCGGGCTCGCCGTCTTCTTCGTCGACGGCATCGTCGTTTGTCCCATGAAACGCGTGACCGGCATCCCGTGCCCGGGATGCGGGATGACCCGTGCAGTGCGGCTCCTGCTGCACGGTGACTTCGCGGGGGCGACGCGGATGCACCCACTCGTGTGGGTCGTGATCCCGCTCCTCGCGGTGCTCGCGGCGCTCGAGGTCCGCGGCTACGTGCGCGAGGGCGCGTGGGGCACCGCGATCCGTCCGCTCTGGGCGCGCGTGGTGGCGTTCGTGGCGATCGGGATGCTCGTTGTCGTCTGGGCATCGCGGTTCTGCGGCGCGTTCGGCGGACCGGTGCCGTAGCGGCGAGAGGCGTGCTACTGCGCGCGGCGATGGCGCGTCGGGCGATGGTGTGGGGAGGGGCGGCGTGCGTGGCCGTCGTCGTGTCGTTCTTCGGCGCGCGCGCGGTGGGGCAGCGCGCGAAGCTCGACCCCGACGAGCAGCGCGTTCGGCAGATCGTCGACGCCCGCGTCGAGAAGGAGGGGCTCCCGTTCCTCCGGCGTACGGTCGACGTGAGCAGCGGCACGCTCGATCGCGAAGGCGTGCTCGCCGTCGCGGGCCTCTACGAGCCGCGTTTCACGCGGCTGGGATTCACGACGTCGCGGATCGATCTCGCGCGCGTCGGCCGTGGCTGCCACCTCGTGGCGGAGCGGCGAGGGAAGAACGCGCGCGTCCGCGTGATGCTCCTCGGTCATCTCGACACCGTGTTCGAGAAGGAGAGCGGCTTCGTGCGGCTCGAGACGTCGGGAGGCAGACTGCGCGGCCCTGGCGTCTCGGACATGAAGGGCGGAAATCTCGTCCTTCTCGAGGCGCTCGAGGCGCTCCACGCGATCGGCGATCTCGAGGCGCTCGACGTCGTCGTCGTGTTCACCGGCGACGAGGAGGACCCGGGGGCCGATCCGGACGGGAGCTTCACGACGACGCGCGGCCCGCTCGTCGAGATGGCCGCGCGGTCCGACGTCGTGCTCGCCTTCGAGCCGATGAACGGCGCCGCGCCGCGGCCGATCGTCGCGCGTCGCGGCTACGCGTCGTGGTCGCTCGCGGTGTCGGCGAAGACAGGGCACTCGTCGCTCGCGTACACGAAACGGATCGGCCCGGGCGCCGTCGTGCCGCTCTCGAAGATCGTCGGACGCTTCTACGCGGAGCTGCGGACCGATCGTCTCGTCAGCTTCAACGTCGCGTGGGGACTGGCGGCGGCGCAATTCTCCGGCCCCGCCGGCGGCGGCGGGCCGCAGGCCGCCGGCACGGAGAGCTGCGAGGCGGCCACGGCCTATGCGGGGCTCGCGGCGCTGCCGGCCGGCACGGTGGCGGCGGTCTCCAATCTCGGCGCGCCGATCCTGGCG
>JBDHVE010000019.1:0-79876 GCA_039809485.1 Polyangiaceae bacterium
GCGCCGGTACGTGCTCCGCGTCCTGTCGCTCGTCGGTGGCAACAAGTCGCGCGCCGCGCAGGTGCTCGGGTTCGATCGCCGCACGCTCTACCGCAAGCTCGAACGCTACGGCGCCCCGGGCGAGCGCGCGAGCGAGCCGCCGGGCGCTCCCGCGGAGAACGTCGGGAGCAGCTGAGAGAACGTCTTCCGTCTTCCGTGAGAGACGGAGAGAGCACGAAGGGTCGGTGCCGCGAGGCTCCGGCCCTTCGTCGTTCGGACGTCGTGAAGCGCCGCGCCCCCTCCAGGACGAAAATGAAAAGAGGGCACGAGACTCGTGGTCTCGGCCCTCGGAGGGGAGTCTGGAGACGTGTCAGGGCGCGTTGCGACCCGACTCGTCGTCTTCGCGCGCCTCGCCCTGGCGCGTCGCGGACCCGAGCATCGTGTCTTCGTGCCGGAGCTCCGCCAGCGCTCGGAGGATGCGCGCTTTCCACTGCTCACGCTCGTCCACGCCCGTATTGCGGTTCGTTCTCATCGCCAGCGGGCCTTTGCATGCTCGGTGCCGCCGAAGGCAGCGTTCGCTCCTCGCGTCCCGTCGCGAGATCTCGCGATCGCCCGACGTAGCCGTGCGGGGCACAATGCATCGGGGTCCGCGCAGCGGGGCGGGCGAGCACCACCCGAGGCTCGTCCGCCTCATGCCGCTCAGAACGAAGCGCGCGCCGCCAAGCTCCAGGAAAGCATCGACGGGAACTCGGGGATCGCCTCGCCGGCCCTCCGCTCGCGGTAGAAGCCGGTCTGGTGGGCTTCGGTCGCGACGGCGAGCGTCCCCAGACGGAGCTCGACGCCCGCGCCGAGCTGTGCGGCGAGCTCGGCGTCGCTCGGCAGAGTCGGGAAGTGGACCGGGTCGAGCCGCCACTGACCGACGCCGACCTGCACGAACGGGGCGATGCGGCTCCCGACGGCCGCGCGCACGAGCACCATCCGGTCGGAGCCGCTCGGTCGCACGTCGTCGAACACCGTGCTCGCCGCGCCGGCGAGCCGCAGCGAGTGGCGCCAGTCGCGGACGACGACGGCGATTTGGGGCGCGACGAGCGAAGGCGGCGCGGCCTGCGGGTCGGCGCTCCGCCGCTCGGCCTCCGCGGCGCCGCTCCGCTTCGACGACGTGCCGGCGAGCGCCGTCGTCATCCACGCATGCCCGTCGAGGGCGAGCTGCACGAACGACGTCCGGAGCGGCATCGTCCGTTCGTCGGCGCGCGCCTCGGGCCGATTGGCGCCGGCGAGGACGCCGAGGAGACCCACGAGGACGAGCAACGACTGCGGACGGAGGCTTCGAGATGGCATCGGCGGTGATCGGCCTCAGGTGTTGCCAAGGATGTGCCGCCGCACGGCCGGCGCCGTCGGGACGAGGGCACGTACGATGCACACACGCGGTCCCGGTCAGATGACGAGAGGCTTCCGGATCGGCACCGTGCGGGACGTCGACGTCGTGATCGACGGTGCGCTTCTCGTCGTCGCGCTGCCGATCGCGTGGATGTTCGCTGCTTCCGCGAAGGTCGCGCTCCCGTGGCTCGCACGCCCTGTCGTGGCGCTCCTCGGCACCTTCGCGAGCGCGACCGTGCTCGGCCTCGCAGTGGTGCACGCTGTCGTGTGGGCCCTGGCGTCACGCGCGCTCGGGCTCGCGCTCGGTCGCGTCGTCGTGCTCCCGGCCGGCGCGCTCGTCGACCTCGAGGCCGGCGAGCTCCGCCCTTCGGACGAGCTCGCCGCGCTGGGCGTCGCGTCGTTCGTGACGGCGCTCGTGGCGCTCGCCGGATGCGCGGTCGTGGCGCTCGCGAGCGATCCCGTCGTCGTGACGCTCGCGTCGTGGACGGTGCTCGGCGCGAGCGCGGTGGTCCTCGCGTCGGCCCTCCCGGGCTACCCGCTCGCGGGCGGACGCGTGGTCCGCGCGGTCGCCGTGTCGTCCGGGATGAGCATCGAGCGATCGACGCGCGTCGCCGCGCTGGTCGGCCATGGCCTCGGGCTCGTGCTCGTCGCCGGCGGCGTGTTCCTTTCGCTGTCCTCCGGTGGCGCGCGCGCCGCTGCCGGCGCGGTCCTCGCGTTCACGGGATGGTCGATCGCGCAGGCCGCGGGCCGCGGTCACGAGCGCGTGCGCGACGAGATGCTGGCGGCGCGGCACCGAGCGGAGGCGAGCAGTGGAGCGTAGTCGGGGAGGCGAGGCGAGCGCCGCGTGTGAGCGTGGTCCGACCGCGGTCGATGCGGGCGACCGCACGTCGGGCGCCTACGAGAAGGGCGGCTCGGGGACCGTCACCCTCGCCGGGGCCGGCAGCATCCGCTCGCGACGCGGTCCGTCGCCTTCGTCCGTCCTCGACGAGCTCCACGTCACGCCCGGCACCGTCATCGACGGGACCTACCGCATCGAAGGACCGCTCGGCGCCGGCGGGATGGGCGTCGTCGTGCTCGCGCGCGACGAACGGCTCGATCGGCTCGTCGCGATCAAGCTGATCCGGCCCGAGCTCTTCGGGGATCAGAACCTCCGCGAGCTATTCGTCGTCGAAGCACGCGCGATGGCGCGCGTGAACCATCCGAACGTGCTCGCCGTGCACGCGTTCGGCGAGCTCGAGAGGATTCCGTACTTCGTCATGGAGTACGTCGAAGGCGAGACGGCGGAGGACTGGCTCTCGCGCGAGCTCGCATCGGGCCACGCGCCGGATCTCGCGCGTGCGCTCGACATCCTCGATCAGGCATGCGCGGGCGTGGAGGCGATCCACGCCGCGAAGACGGTGCATCGCGATCTGAAGCCGTCGAACCTCCTCCTCGACGCGACCGGGCGCGTCGCGGTCGGCGACATGGGCGTCGCGCGCATCCTCGAAGGGCACGAAGGCGGAGCGCGGTGCCTCGTCGGAAGCGCCGCGTACATGGCGCCGGAAGCGGCGCTCGGCAACGACGGATCGTCGGAGCTCGCGCACCGTCGCGACGTCTACGCGCTCGGGTGCATCGCGTTCGAGCTCGTCACCGGCCGCGCGCCGTTCGAGGCGCCGACGGACATGGCGATCATGGCGAAGCAGCTGCTCGAGCCCGTGCCTGCGCCGAGCACGCTTCGTCCGGGGCTGCCGGAAGCGTTCGACCGAGCCATCCTTCGCGCCCTCGAGAAGGATCCGGCGGCGCGCTTCGACTCCGCCGCGTCGTTCCGCGCGGCGCTCGCGAGCGCGCGGACCGGCGACGAGGATCCGGATCGGATCCTCGTCGCCGACGACGACCCCGACTGGCGCGCGCTCCTCTGCACCGGCCTCGCCGCGCAGTTCCCCGGGGCGGTGGTCGACGGCTTCGGCGACGGCGAGCACGCGATCGAGGCGTTCGAGGAGAAGCCGTACTCGGCGGTGCTCGTCGACCTCGAGATGCCGGAGATGGACGGGATGGTCCTCACGCGGCGTCTCCGGTCGCTCGCGGCAGCGCGCCGTGTCCCGATCATCGTGCTCACCGCCGCGGGCGGACCGGGCGAGTGGCGCCGTCTCGCGCAGCTCGGCGCCGACGCGTTCCTCGTGAAGCCCGCGAACCTGGAGGACGTCGCGCTCCTCATCCGGCGTACGCGCAAGTCGCGCGTCGCCGCCTGAGGAGCGCGGGCCGTCAGCGATGCGCGATCGGGAGCGTGACGACGACGCTCGCGCCCGGCGTGCCCTTGCGACCCGGCGGCAAGCGACTCTGGCCGACCTCGAACGAGCCGTGGTGCTGGCGGAGCACGTCGGCGGCGATCGAGAGCGAGAGACCGAGGCCGCGCGACGCCTGTCGCGGGACGAACCGGCGTCCGAGCGTCGCGCTCGCTTCGGCGTTGAAGCCCGGGCCGTCGTCGTCGACGCGGAAGACGACCGACTCGCCTTCGACCGCCATCGTCACCTCGACCCGCGAGCTCGCGACGCGGAGGGCGTTGCCGATGATCTCGCGGAGCACGCCGCCGAGGACGCGGCTGTCCGCTTCGACGGCCACCGCCGCTTCCGGCAGGCTCGACGACGCGACGATGTCCCGCCGTCCGTCGATCGCGAGCGCGTCCTCGACGGACTTCTTCGCGATCGTCCGGAAGTCGATCTCGGACAGCTCCGGGGCGGCCGTTCCCGCCTCGAGCTCCGCGACCATCGAGAGCTGGTCGGAGAGGCGCATCAATCGCCGGAGGCTGCGTCGCGCCATCGCGACGAGCTCGGGGCGCACCTCACCGCCGTGGGAGAGCTCGTCGAGCACGGTGAGCGCCACGCCGGTGGGCGAGGCGATGTCGTGCGCGACGCGCCGGAGGAACTGCGTCCGGATGTGCGGCTCGCGCGGGGCAGCCGCCGTCACGGCGCTCGTCGCGCCTACGCTGCTGGGGTCGGTCGTCGGCTCTTCGGCGAGGGAAACGGGCGAGACGGCCATCAAAGCCTCCAATGCGGCGTGGTCGAGCCAGCCGAACAAGCACGTGGCGAGCCAAATGCCTCGCTGGGGGAAGAAGAGACACTCGGCGCGGCACCGTGCCCACGGTGGCGTGGCGGTTCGCGCCACGCTGGGGCGAGATGGGCGGCGCCGCCACGCGACCCGTTCTGCGGCGGTCACCCACGGGGCCCGATGTGCGCGTTTCGCGAAGAGGGCCGGAATCGACGCGCCGACCGCGCGAGCGAGGCTCGGAGATCGGCGTGGCACGAGAACGGCAGAGCATGGCGAGAGGAGGTTCCGAGGATGCCGCTGCGTGCGAAGTCCCGTCGATCGAGCGCTCGCGTGAGGCCCGCGAGCCGTACGCGCGCCGCTCGGCCCGCGGCCGATCTCGGCGACCTCCTCTCGCGCGTGGCGACGACGTCGGAGGCCTGCGTCGTCGGCCTCGCGGTGCTCGCGCGCCACGGAAAAGACGCGCCGATCGCGACGCTCGCCGCCGACCTCGCCGAGGAGCTGCGCGGCGTCGCGAGCACGGTTCGCTTCGTCGCGAGCGCGCTCGGGCTCGGCGAGGACGTCCACGTCCGCCGCTCGACCTGCGAGCGCCTGCGATGGGAGTGGCTCGCATCGACGGGCTCGCTCGTCGACGGCTCACCCGCGGGACGACTCCGTGCGGAGTGTCTCGCGGTGCTCGCGCGCGCAGCGGAGGCGGCGACCCGCCTCCGCGCGGCCACCGAGGCGGGGACCGATCGCATGCCTCGCGCGACCGCAGCGCATGTCGACGAGCGGATCCGAAGCGCGGCCGCGCGGCTCGAAGCCGCGGACCTCGCGCCGTCGGTCGCAGCGCACGGCCTCTGCGCCACGACCTGAGGCGTTCTTGCACGACTGTGGCGGCGGCGCGGCGCGCCTCCGTGACGCATGGCGCGGAATTCCTCCGTGTGGCGCTCCGGTTCGACGCTTGCATGGCAGCCCGCCGCGCCGAAGGGGCGCGCCTGCGCCGAAGGACGCCCGCGTGAAGGGCCGTCCTCCGAAGCGCGCTGGGAGGTCTTCCACGTGGCGATGGACGAACTGGGCAACGGTGGGCCGCGCTCGAAGCGCCGGACGCACGGAAGCGGCAACGGGACGACCGGCGGGGCGAGCGGGAAGCCGAGCCAGCGCGGCCCGCGTCCGACGACCGAGTCCGAGATCATCGCGACCGCCCTCGAAGCGCTCCATCGGGGCGACTTCAACACGCGCCTCCGTCCGCGCGACGGCGTCTCGCGCGAGGTCGCCGACGCGTACAACGACCTCGCCGAGCGCCTCGATCACACGGCCGTCGAGCTCGCGCGCGTCACGCGCGTCGTCGGCCGGGACGGGGAGATGGGCGAGCGCCTGCGGATGGATGGCCTCCGCGGCGGCTGGATGACGATCGGCGACTCCTTCAACACCCTCATCGGCGACCTCGTGAGGCCGTCGACGGAGGCCGCCCGCGTTCTCATCGCGGTCGCCGAAGGCGACCTCTCGCAGAAGATGGCCCTCGAGATCGACGGCAAGCCGGTTCGCGGAGAGTTCCTCCGCATCGGTACGACGGTCAACAGGATGGTCGATCAGCTCCGCGCGTTCGCGAGCGAGGTCACCCGCGTCGCGCGCGAAGTCGGTACCGAAGGCAAGCTCGGTGGGCAGGCCAACGTGCCCGGCGTCGCCGGCACGTGGAAGGACCTGACCGACAGCGTCAACGGGATGGCGACGAACCTCACCACGCAGGTCCGCGGCATCGCCGGCGTCGTCACCGCCGTCGCCAACGGCGACCTCTCGAAGAAGCTCGTCGTCGAATCGCAGGGCGAGATCCTCGAGCTGAAGAACACCGTCAACACGATGGTCGATCAGCTCTCGTCGTTCGCCCGCGAGGTCACGCGCGTCGCGAAGGAAGTCGGTACCGAAGGCCGTCTCGGCGGTCAGGCCAACGTCCGCGGCGTCAGCGGCACGTGGAAGGACCTCACCGACAGCGTCAACGGCCTCGCCGGCAACCTCACCGTGCAGCTCCGCGACGTCTCGAAGGTCGCGACCGCGATCGCCTCGGGCGACCTGACCCAGAAGATCACCGTCGAGGTCCAGGGCGAGATCCTCCAGATCAAGAACGTCATCAACGGCATGGTCGACTCGCTCTCGACCTTCGCCGCGGAGGTCACGCGCGTCGCCCGCGAAGTCGGCTCCGAAGGGAAGCTCGGCGGGCAGGCGAACGTCCCCGGCGTCGCCGGAACGTGGCGCGACCTGACCGACAGCGTGAACGGGATGGCCTCGAACCTCACGGGCCAGGTCCGCAACATCGCGCTCGTCACGACGGCGGTCGCGAACGGCGATCTCTCCCAGAAGATCACCGTCGACGTCCGCGGCGAGATGCTCGAGCTGAAGAACACCATGAACACGATGGTGGACCAGCTCCGCTCGTTCGCCGCGGAGGTCACCCGCGTCGCCCGCGAGGTCGGCACCGAAGGAAAGCTCGGTGGGCAGGCCTTCGTCCCCGGCGTCGGCGGCACGTGGAAGGACCTCACCGACAGCGTCAACGGGATGGCCTCGAACCTCACCGGCCAGGTCCGCAACATCGCGCTCGTCACGACTGCAGTCGCGAACGGCGACCTCTCGCAGAAGGTCACCGTCGACGTGAAGGGCGAGATGCTCGAGCTGAAGAACACCGTCAACACGATGGTGGACCAGCTCCGCTCGTTCGCGGCGGAGGTCACCCGCGTCGCGCGCGAGGTCGGCTCGGACGGCAAGCTCGGAGGCCAGGCCTTCGTCCCCGGGATCGCCGGCACGTGGAAGGACCTCACCGACAACGTCAACTACATGGCGTCGAACCTCACGACGCAGGTCCGCGGCATCGCGAAGGTCGTCACCGCGGTCGCGAAGGGCGACCTCTCGAAGCGCCTCGTCGTCGAAGCGAAGGGCGAGATCGCCGAGCTCGCCGAGACGATCAACGACATGACCCAGACGCTCAGCGTCTTCGCCGAGCAGGTCACGACCGTCGCGCGCGAAGTCGGCACCGAAGGAAAGCTCGGCGGCCAGGCCCGCGTCCCCGGCGTCGCCGGCACGTGGAAGGACCTGACCGACGGCGTCAACAGCATGGCCTCGAACCTCACCACGCAGGTCCGCGGCATCATCAAGCTCGTCACCGCGGTCGCGTCGGGCGACCTCTCCCAGAAGTTCACGATGGACGCGCAGGGCGAGATCGCCGCCCTCGCCGACACGCTGAACACGATGACCGACACCCTCCGCGCCTTCGCGAGCGAGGTCACGCGCGTCGCGCGCGAGGTCGGTACCGAAGGCAAGCTCGGTGGTCAGGCGAAGGTGCCGGGCGCAGCGGGCACGTGGCGCGACCTCGTCGACAACGTCAACCAGCTCGCCGACAACCTCACGAACCAGATCCGCGCGATGGCGGAAGTCGCCACCGCGATCACGGAAGGCGACCTGACCCGCAGCATCACGGTCGAAGCGCAGGGTGAAGTGCTCCAGTTGAAGGAGCGCGTGAACCAGATGATCGTCACGCTCCGCGAGACGACGCAGAAGAACCGCGAGCAGGACTGGCTCAAGACGAACCTCGCGAAGTTCAGCGGCATGATGCAGGGGCAGAAGAGCCTCGAGTCGGTGAGCCGCATGATCATGAGCGAGCTCACGCCGCTCGTGCAGGCGAGCCACGGCGCGTTCTTCGTGATGGACGAGGCGGAAGGGAAGACCCTCCGGCTCCTCGCGTCGTACGCGTACAAGGAGCGGAAGCACGTCTACACGCGCTTCCGGCTCGGCGAGGGGATCGTCGGTCAGGCGGCCCTCGAGAAGAAGAGCATCCTCCTCACGAAGGTCCCGAGCGACTACATCGCGATCACGAGCGGTCTCGGCGAGGCCGCCCCGCTGAACGTGATCGTGCTGCCCGTCCTCTTCGAGGACGACGTCCGCGCGGTCATCGAGCTCGCGAGCTTCGAGCCGTTCAGCCCGATCCACCGCATCTTCCTCGATCAGCTCTCGGAGTCGATCGGCGTCGTCCTCAACATGATCGGCGCCAACATGAGGACGGAGGAGCTGCTCAAGCAGTCCCAGAGCCTCGCCGAGGAGCTGAAGGAGCAGTCCCGCGAGCTGCAGCAGCAGCAGGAGCAGCTGAAGCGCTCGAACCAGGAGCTCGAGCAGCAGGCGCAGACCCTTCGCGCGAGCGAGGAGATGCTGCGCGAGCAGCAGGAAGAGCTCCAGCAGGTCAACGAGGAGCTCGAGGAGAAGGCTTCGCTCCTCGTCGAGCAGAACAAGGCGGTCGAGCAGAAGAACCGCGAGGTCGAGATGGCCCGCCTCGCGGTCGAGGAGAAGGCTTCGCAGCTCGCGCTCTCGTCCAAGTACAAGAGCGAGTTCCTCGCGAACATGAGCCACGAGCTCCGGACGCCGCTGAACAGCCTCCTCATCCTCGCGAGGATGCTGACCGACAACAAGGACAAGAACCTCACCGACAAGCAGGTCGAGTACGCGAAGACGATCCATGCCGCCGGGACGGACCTCCTCAACCTGATCAACGAGGTGCTGGACCTGTCGAAGGTCGAGGCCGGCAAGATCGAGGTCTACGCCGCGCCGACCGAGGTGGCCGACGTCCTCCGGTACGTCGAGCAGACGTTCCGCCCCGTCGCACAGCAGAAGGGGCTCGAGCTCGCCCTCGACGTCGACCCCGAGGTCCCGGCCACGCTCCGCACCGACGGGCAGCGGCTCCAGCAGATCCTCCGCAACCTGCTCGGCAACGCGTTCAAGTTCACCGAGCACGGCAGCGTGAAGGTGCGCGTCCACCTCCCGCCGCCGCGCACGCAGTACAACACGCGGATGCTCGCGGCGTACCCGGACAAGGTGATCGCGTTCTCGGTCATCGACACGGGCATCGGCATCGCGAAGGACAAGCAGCAGCTCATCTTCGAGGCGTTCCAGCAGGCGGACGGCACGACGTCGCGCAAGTACGGCGGCACCGGGCTCGGTCTTTCGATCAGCCGCGAGCTCGCGCGTCTCCTCGGCGGCGAGCTGCGCGTCGAGAGCGAGCCGGGCCAGGGCAGCATCTTCACGCTCTACATCCCGACGACGCTCGAGCTGCCGATCGCGGAGCTCCGTCGCCAGGAGGAAGAGGCGGAAGAGGTGGTGCTCGAGCCGCTCCCGAACGGCGACGTGGAGGACGACCGCCACCGCATCGTGCCGGGTGATCGCGTGCTGCTCGTCGTGGAGGACGACCCGACGTTCGCGAAGACCCTCCTCTCGATGGCGCGCGACCGCGGCTTCCGCGGCGTCGTCGCGCTCCGTGGGGACGAGGGCCTCGGCCTCGCACGACGCCTCCTGCCCAGCGCGATCCTGCTCGACCTGCAGCTGCCGGTCGTCGACGGGCTCCGCGTCCTCGAGCAGCTGAAGGCGCACCCCGAGACGCGGCACATCCCGGTGCACGTCCTCTCCGGCCTCGATCGGCAGCGCGAGGGGCTCAGCCTCGGTGCGCTCGCCTACGTGCAGAAGCCGGTGAGCAAGGAGCAGCTCGATCACACGTTCGCCGAGATCGAGGGCTTCCTCGATCGCAAGGCGAGCCGCCTCCTCATCGTCGAGGACGACGAGCGAGAGCGGCAGAGCCTGGTCGAGCTGATCGGCAACGAAGGCGTCGAGACGCAGGCCGTCGGCTCCATCGACGAGGCGACCGAAGCGCTCGCGAGCGGTCACTTCGACTGCATGGTGCTCGACCTGTCGCTCGCGGGCGGCTCGGGCTTCGAGCTCCTCGAGCGCATGTCGAAGCGGCCGGAGCTGAAGGCGCTCCCGGTCATCGTGTACACGGGGCGCGAGCTCTCCCAGAAGGAGGAGACGCGCCTCAAGAAGTACGCGCGGAGCATCATCCTGAAGGACGCGCGCTCGCCCGAGCGACTCCTCGCGGAGACGACGCTCTTCCTCCACCGCGTCGAGGCGGAGCTCGGCGCGCCGCGGCGGAAGATGCTCCAGGACGCGGCCGGCGCCGACGTCGCCTTCAAGGACCGCAGGGTCCTCATCGTCGACGACGACGTCCGGAACATCTACGCGCTCGCCACCGTCCTCGAAGAAGCCGGCATGCAGGTCGTCTTCGCCGAGAACGGCCGCGACGGGATCGAGGTCCTCCGTGCCAACCCCGGGATCGGGATCGTCCTCATGGACGTGATGATGCCGGAGATGGACGGGTACGAGACGATGCGTCGCATCCGCGAGATGCCGGAGTACAAGACGCTCCCCATCCTCGCTCTCACGGCGAAGGCGATGAAGGGCGACCGTGAGAAGTGCCTCGCCGCAGGCGCGAGCGACTACGTCACGAAGCCGGTCGATCCCGACCAGCTCCTGTCCCTCATGCGCGTCTGGCTGTACGAGAGCGCGACCAGGACGTGAAGCGCGTCGCCACGCCGATGACGACGAAGACGCACAAGAGCGGCGAGTTCGTTCGCAGCGGGTCCGTGCCCGACGCGAGCCCGGCCGACGGAGCGGGAGAGCCGCCGGAGGACCGCCTCGGCGTGTTCGCCGGCGTCTCGCCGCTCGAGCGCCTCGAGATCGACCTCCTCCTCGAGGCCGTCTTCCGTCACACGGGAAACGACTTCCGCGGCTACGCGTTCTCGTCCTTGCGGCGCCGGCTGAAGAAGCGGCTCGAAGGAGAGGGGCTCCGCACGTTCTCGGGGCTCCAGGACCTCGTCCTCCACGACGACGCGGCGATGGGCCGGCTCCTCCGTGACATGTCCGTGAGCGTCACGGGCATGTTCCGCGATCCGTCCTTCTTCCTCGCGTTCCGGACGAAGGTCGTCCCCATCCTCCGGACCTATCCGTTCTTCCGGATCTGGCATGCGGGATGTTCGACGGGCGAGGAGGTCTACGCGACCGCGATCCTCCTCGAGGAAGAGGGCCTCCTCGACCGCGCGCGGCTCTACGCCACGGACATGAGCGCAGACGCGATCGAGCGCGCGAAGAGCGGCATCTTCCCGATCGCTCGGATGCGAGAATATACGGCCAACTACTTGCATGCCGGAGGACAGCGGAGCTTCAGCGAGTACTACACCGCGCATTACGACGCGGCGTTGTTCGACCCGCGGCTCCGCCGGAACGTGCTCTTCGCGCAGCACAATCTCGCAACGGACACGAGTTTCAGCGAGTTCAACGTGGTGCTCTGTCGCAACGTCCTCATCTACTTCAGCAAGCCGTTGAAGGAGCGCGTCCTCGGCCTCTTCGAGGAGAGTCTTGCCGCACTCGGGCTGCTTTGCCTCGGTCGTCGCGAATCGCTGCGCTTCACGTCCGCGGAGCACGCGTACGAAGAGTTCGACGCGAAAGAGCGCATCTACCGGAGGCGCCGATGAACAAGCCGAAGCTCGTCGTGGTCGGTACGTCGGCCGGAGGCCTGCGTGCGCTCGAGCGGATCCTCGGTCACATCCCGAGCGCGTTCCCGCTGCCGATCGTCGCCGTGCAGCACCGATCGAAGGAATCGACCGACGCCTATCCGGCGGTGGTCGGTGCGACGACGCGCCTGCTGGTCCAGGAAGCCGAAGACGGCGAGCCTCTGCTGCCAGGACGGGTCTACGTAGGCCCGCCGGACTACCACGTGCTCGTCGAGCCGGGCCGCATCGTGCTCTCGACCGACGACCCGGTGAACTTCAGCCGACCCTCGATCGACGTGCTCTTCGAGTCCGCCGCCGACGCCTACGGCGCCGGGCTCGTCGCCGTGCTCCTCACCGGAGCGAACGCGGACGGTGCGCGTGGCCTCAAGCGCGTGAAGGAGGCGGGCGGCATCGCGATCGTGCAGGACCCGCACACGGCCGAGTCGCCGGAGATGCCGGCTGCCGGCATCGCAGGAGCACCCGTCGACATGATTCTCCCGCTCGGCGCGATCGCGGACGAGATCGTCCGGAGGAGCGCACTCTGATGCCCACCAAGGATCCCATGGTACCCCCGCGCTCCGCGACCCGGACCTCGCCTGTCGTCTGCAACATTCTCGTGGTGGACGACGAGCCGTCGAACATCCTCGCGGTGGAGGCCATCCTCGAGCCGATCGGGCAGAACATCGTGCGCGCGCGCTCGGGGCGCGAAGCGCTCCTCGCCGCGCTCAAGACGGACTTCGCGCTCATCCTCCTCGACGTCCAGATGCCGGAGATGGATGGCTTCGAGACGGCGAAGCTCCTCCGCGCGCGTCCGCGTACCCGCGACGTCCCGATCATCTTCGTGACGGCGATCAGCAAGGAGCAGCAGTTCATCACGAAGGGCTACGACGTCGGCGCCGTCGACTACCTCTTCAAGCCCTACGAGCCGGACATGCTCCGCTCGAAGGTGAGCGTGTTCGTCGAGCTCGCTCGGAAGAACGCGATCATCCAGGCGCAGCACGAGGCGCTCCGCGCGATGAGCGAGCGCGAGCTCGCGGACTTCAAGCGCGTGAGCGAGCAGCGCTACGCCGACCTCGCGGATGCGATGCCGCAGGTCGTGTGGACCGCGGACACGCACGGGCGCATCCTGTACCGCAACGAGCGCTGGAGCGACCTCGGTGGACCGAGCGCGTCCGAGTTCGCGGACATCGTCCACCCCGACGACCTCGACCGCATGATGGAAGGCTGGCGCACGGCCGTCAGCGAGGGCAAGGCGTGGACGAGCGAGATCCGCTTCGGCAGCGCCGCGCGCGGCTACTGCCACCACCTCGTCCGCGCCATCCCGCGCCGGGGCGAGGGCGGGAAGCTCACCTCGTGGATCGGCACCGCGACCGACATCGACGACCGCGTCCGCGCCGAGCGCTCGCTGCGACTCCTCGCCGACGCGAGTCGGCGGCTCGGCGCCGCCCTCGGCGAGCCGGCCGACCTCGCGCGGGTGCTCGAGACGACGCTGCCCCTCCTCGGCGACGCGGCGATCCTCGACATCCGCGACGAGAGCGCCGGCGGCATTCCTTCTCGGCGCTTCACGGCGGTCGCGAACGGCGTCGACCCGAAGCTGCTCGACGACCCGCGCTTCGAGCTCGGACCGACGACGGTCGGGTACTCGGGCCGTCCCGAGATCCACCTCGACGTCGGCGCCGACCTCGCCGAGGCGGCCTCGAGCCGCCGCAGCGACAACCTCCGCTTCCTCTCCGAGCTCGGCGTCCGCTCCTACGTCTGCGTGCCGCTCACGTCGCGCGATCGTGTCATCGGCAGCCTCACGTTCCTGCGCCTCGCCGGTCCGCACGCGGGCGCGAAGCTCGGCGAGGACGACGTGCAGGTGATCGAGGACCTCGCGCGTCGCGTCGCGGTCTCCGTCGACAACGCGCAGCTCCACGAGACGACGGAGAAGCGTCGCGAGGAGCTCGAGCTCGCGAACAAGAGCAAGGACGTCTTCCTCGCGACGCTCTCGCACGAGCTCCGCACGCCGCTCAACGCCATCGTCGGCTGGACCGACATGATGCGGAACGGGCAGCTCGAAGCGAGCGAGCTCGGTCGCGCGATCGAGACGATCGACCGCAACGCCCACGCGCTCGCAGGGCTCGTCGCCGACCTCCTCGACGTCTCCCGCATCGTCACCGGCACGCTGAAGATCGACTCGAAGCTCGTGAGCATCGCGTCGGTCGTGGAGGCGGCGGTCGAAGCGGCCCGTCCGCAGTGCGCCGCGAAGCGGGTCACGCTCGACGTCGCGGTGGACCGCGTCGGGTGCGTCCGTGGTGACGCCGGCCGCCTGAAGCAGGTCGTCAACAACCTGCTCTCGAACGCGATCAAGTTCACGCCCCCGGGCGGGACGGTCACCGTGCGCGTCGAGAAGCAGGGCGAGGCGGCCGTCGTCACGGTCGCGGACTCGGGCGAAGGCATCACTCCCGACCTCCTCCCGCACGTCTTCGAGCGCTTCCGGCAGGCCGAGAAGGCGCGCGCGAAGGGCCTCGGCCTCGGCCTCGCGATCGTCAAGCACCTCGTCGAGGAGCACGGCGGCGACGTCCGCGCCCAGAGCGACGGGCAGGGGAAGGGCGCCCGATTCTCGGTCGAGCTCCCGATCGCGGAAGAAGAGTCGGCCGCCGAGGATTCCGGCGCGCGCGCTTCGTCGCCGGCGCCGGGCGGCGGCGAGCTGAGCGGCGTCCACGTCCTCGTCGTCGAGGACGACCCGGACGGCAACGAGCTCATCACGACGATCCTCGAGCGCTTCGGCGCGCGTGTGACGTCGGTGGCGACCGCCGCGTCGGCCCTCGAGGCGCTCGATCACGAGCCGCCGGACATGCTCGTGAGCGACATCGGACTGCCCGATGCCGACGGGATGACGCTGATTCGTCAGGTCCGGCAGAAGCCGGCGTTCGCGAAGATCCCCGCCGTCGCCCTCACCGCGTACGCGTCACGGCAGGACGCGACGAAGGCGATCTCGGCGGGCTTCGACGCGCACGTGGCGAAGCCGGTCCAGCCCTCGGCGCTCGGCGGCGTGCTCGCGCGGCTCCTCGCGCGGACGCCGGAGGCGCCGGAGGTCAGGCCGCAGCCGGCAGCGTGAAGCGGAACGTGGTGCCTTCCGCCGTGTGGACGGAGAAGGTGCCGCCTTGCGCGGCGACGAGGCCGCGCGCGATGAGGAGCGAGAGGCCGCCCTTGCCCTCTTCGAGCTTCAGCGGCTGGGGACGGTGGTTCGGGATGATCGAGGTCACGTCGACGGTGACCTCCTCGCCGGTGCGCTCGACGTCGATGCGGACGAGCCCGCGATCCGAGCACGACCGGATCGCGTAGGCGACGACCTTGCGGAGGATCTCCTCCGTCTTCTTCCGGTCGGCCGCGACGAACGCGGCCTCGTCGATCGTGCCCTCGGAGACCGTCAGCTTCTTCTCCGTCGCGAGGCCGGCGGCGTTCGTCATCGACTCGCGGACGAGCTCCGGGATCGAGAGGCGCTCCTTCTTCAGCTCGATGCGGCCGGCCTGGACGCGACTCGCCTCGAGGAGGTCCTCGATCAGGTGCTGCATGCGCTCGGACGCGCGGTCCATGCGACCGACGAGGCCGAGGGCGCGCGTGGGCTCGATGTCGCGACGTTCCATGTCGTCGCGGAGCAGGCCGAGGCTCATCGCGAACGTGTTGAGCGGATTCCGGAGGTCGTGCGAGACGCTCGCGAGGAGCGCCTCGCGCGCGCGCCGCTCCTGCGCGAGGAGCTCGCGCGTGACGAGGAGCTCCTTCGTCGACTCGGCGAGGGCCACGACGGCCTCACGCGCGATGCGCTCGCCGCCGGCGCCGACCTCGGCCGAAGCCGCCGCGAGCGCGCGATCGACCTCGGCGACGTCGGCCGCCGCGCGGATGCGCGCGACCGGACCGCTCGGATCGGGCCTCGGGACGTCGATCGGCTTCATCGGCCGACCCTTACCATCCCTGCGGGAGGCCAGCCAGACGCGAGCGGCTCAGGCGAGGAGGTCCGCGCCGCGTGCGACCACGTCGCCCGAGGCCCAGCGCAGCAGCGACGCGGTCTCGTCGCGCAGGAGGGCGAAGCGCATGTCGGCGGGATGGATCGCGATGCGCGCGGGCAGGACGCGGCGCGCGGGGCGCGCCAGGCGACAATAGGCCACAGTCGAGAACAGGCGTGCCGGCGACCGCGACGCGAAGTTCAAGACGACGCTCGCGCGCGACTTCTTCCGCGACGGGTCGTACACGCGGACGTGGTCCTCGCTGAACGAGTAGCCGCGCTCGCCGAGCATCGCGAGCACCCACGGCGGCATCGACCACGCCGGCGCGACGAAGCCGCGAATCGTGAGACCTGCATCGCGCAGCATCTGCTCGCCGTTCCGGAGCCGCTCCTCGGCCTCCGCCCGCGAGACGTCGCTGAACTCTGCTTCGCCGCCCGACACCACCCGCTGCGCGTATGTGTGCTTCACGCGCGCGACGAGCCCGCGCGGACGGTCCTCCGCCGCGGGGCGCTCCTCCCACGCGCGCGCGCGGTGGAAGTAGCCGTGCAGGTAGACCTCGTGACCGTCCTTCTCGAGATCGCGCAGGCGCGCCTGGTACGCCGCGTCCTTGTCGAGCGGCGCGCGGCCGTGGAAGTCGGGCACGACCAGGAGGGCAGGGCGGACGCCCGCCTCGTGGCACATGTCGAGCGCGACCTCGACCTCGCGCGCCCAGGCGGGCGAGACGTCGTGGATGCTGACGTGGACCGGCAACGCTACTTCGCGGCCTTCGCGCGGAGGACCGCCTCGTACTCGCCCTCGAACATCACGAGCTGCTCGCTGACGATCTCGAGGTTGCGCGCGTTCATCTCGTTGTCCTCGGCCCAGGACATCTCCATCATCTGACGGCGGATCTCCGCGAGCTTGTCGCAGATGTTGCCGAGCCGCGTGTCGTCGGCCTGCGTGCGCGCCTTGTCGGCGAACTCCTTGCGGTACTCGTCGAACAGCTTGTTCGCCGCGCCACCGAGCTCGCCCATGATGTCCGTCATCGGCGTCGCCTGCCGGACCTTCCGGATCTCCTGGAGCTCGGTCTCGTAGACGCCGAGACGGTCCTCGACGATCGCGATGTTCTTGTCGTTGAACTCGACGTCGAGGCCGCCGGCCTTGAGCGCCTTCATCTTGTCGCGGATGCGCTTCAGCGACGTCACGAGCCGCATCATCAGCGCGGGGCGGCGCGAGACGCGCGGCTCGCCGGCGAAGTGCGTCTGGTAGACGGTGAACTGGTTGTTCGCGAGCGTCGCCATCACGCTGGCCTGCTCCTCGGGCGTGCCCGTGTCGTAGGCCTTCTCGATGAGCTCGATCTCCTTCTGGTACTGGACCAGGTTCTCGCGGACGATCTTGCGGTCACGGTCGAAGTCGGCCGACGCCTTCTTGTCGGCCTCGTCGATCAGCTGCGACATGCGCTTGTCGATCTGCTTGAGCTCCTCGACGAGCTCGCCGAGCAGCGCGACGTCGCGCGTCGAGCGATCCTTGCCGGCGAAGTGACGCGCGTAGCGGGCGAAGACGAAGTTCGCACTCGTCGCCTCCTGCGAGAACTGCTCGAAGACGGGGCCGACGTCCTGCGCACGCGCGATCGCGACGCGCTCGGCCTTGTAGAGCTCGAGGTTCTGCGAAGCGGCGTCCTTCAGCCGCGCGAGCTCGGGGCCCTGCGCGGCGACCGGGATCTGCGAGACGCGCTCGAGCACCGACTGGGCGCGCTTGATGATCTTGTCGAGCAGATCGAGATCCCGCGTGAGGCGCGACTGCCCCGCGAACTCCGCCGCGTAGTCGCGGTCGATCTGTTCGAGCTCCTTGCCCAGATTCTCGACGAGCGTAGCCATGCGGGAAGAGGGTCTAGCACACGCGGCGGAGCCTTCGTAGCCCGGTCAGCGACGGCGCTTTCGCGCGAGGAGATCCGCATAGAGTCCCACCTGGCGCTCGAACTGCTCCTCGACGCTCGGGTAGCGGGCGGCGGCACGCACGGCGGCGGCACGTACCGGCTCGTGCCCTTCGGAGGCGAGCCGGAGGAGCATCCGCCCGGCAGCACGCGCGAGGTCGTTCGCGTCGCCCGCGCGGTGCTGCTCCGTCGGCTGCGGTCCCTCGTGCACGACGACGTGCATCTCGGCGGCGCCGCCCTCGTCGGGCACGACGGCGGGCAGACCGCAGCTCAGGGCCTCGACGATGCTCAGGCCGAAGGTCTCGAACGGGCACGCGTGGAGCATGAGATCGGCGCTCGCGAGCGATCGCGCGAGCGCCTCGCGTCCTTTCTGGAAGCCGGGGAGGGCGACGTCCTTCTCGAGGCCGTGCGCGGCGATCCGTGCCTTCATCCGATCGCGCTCGGGACCGTCGCCGAACACGACGAGCACCGCGTCCCGCTCGCGACGGAGGATCGCGAAGGCCTCGAGGAGCACGTCCCAGCGCTTCTCGACCGCGAAGCGACCGACCGCGACGAGGACGGGGACGCTGTCGGCCGCGGATCGGCCGACGAGGGCGAGCAGCTCGCGGCGTCCTTCTTCGCTCCGGGCCTCCGGCCGGAAGATGCTCCGCTCGACGCCGAACGGGTGGTGCACGACGCGCGGCACGCCGTGCGCGTGGAGCTTCTCGACCTGCCACGTCGCCGCGACGAGCGTTGCGTCGCACCGCCGCGCGATGCTCCGGACGAGACCCCAGAGCGGACGCGTCGCGAGGACGACGGGCCGCGCCCAGGCCGGGCCGACCTTCGCCTCGAGGACGCCGCCGTAGGTGTCGACGAAGTCCGAGTGCCACTGGAACGTGCGGACTCCGAACGTCGCGGGGTCGGCGCGGAGCGCGCCGAGCGCGGCGAGGTAAGGGGAGTGGATCTCGAGGACGTCCGGGCGCTCGCGCGCGACGATGGCTGCGATTTTGTCGAACCGGACGAGCAGGTGATAGGTGGGATCGTACGGAGAAGCCGGTCCTCGGACGCGGACGACGCGTGCGCTCCCGCCTCCCCGTGCTAGAGGCCCCCCGTCCGTGCTGACCACGTGGTCGTCACGGTCTTCGCCTCCCGGCGCCACGACGACATGGTCGTGCCCGAGTTGGCACAGAACGTGAGACTTGAGCGCCAGATGGCTTCGAACCCCGCCTCCCCTTTCGGAATAGAATTCCGTCACGTCGAGGATCTTCATCAGCCGGGCTCCCTGGCGAGCGCGAAGGCCGCTACGCAGCGTGCTTCCTCTCCGCGTTCGGCATTCTCGGCGGTTGGCCTGCGAGAGGTCGGTCCCAACGAGCGCCGCGAAGCGCCGTTTGCAGCGCTCGCCGCGCGCCACGGTCGCCCTCTGCGGATTGCCATCATCAGCGATTTCACGCGCATCTCGTACGCCAACGGTGCAGCGTTCCAGACACGGTTCCTGTATCAAGAATTGCGTCGGTGTGGTCACGAAGTCACACTGATCGGACCGAGGGATCCCGATGCGCAGCCGGAGGAGCTGCCGCCGGGGACGGTCGCGCTCCCGAGCCTCCCGCTCCGGATGTACCCGGGTCTCCACCTCCCGATGCCGACCGAGCGCTGGGTCTACGACCCGAGCCGCTGGAACTTCGACCTCGTCTTCGCGCAGACGACGACCTCGGTCATGCACTTCGCGACGTGGCTCCGGAAGATGAAGGGCATCCCGGTGCTGTTCGTGAACACGACCCACCTGTCGGCCGCGTACGACGTGCTGCTGCCGGAGGCGATCGCGAAGCTCGGGTGGGTCAACGCCGGCCTCGAGCTCGCCCTGAAGCGCCCCTACGAGAACCACTTCTCGTCGGTCTACAACGACTCCGACGGCCTCGTCGTCCTCAGCGAAGGCCTCCGCTCGTACTGGCGTGAGCGCGGCGTCACCGCGCCGATCCACGTGATCCCGCGCACGGTGCAGCCGGAGATCTTCGACAAGCCGCTCGGTCCCGACCCGTATGCCCACCTCGAGGGCGCGAGCGACGCGATCTGGCGTGGGCCGCGCCTCCTCTGCGCCGGCCGCCACACGCGCGAGAAGAGCCAGGACCGCATCATCCGCCTCTTCGCGCGGCACATCGCGAACCGAGAGTCGGACGCGACCCTCACGCTCCTCGGCGAAGGACCGGACAGCGCCTACTACAAGCGCGTCGCGCGCGAAGAAGGCGTCGAGCACCGGGTGTTCTTCCCGGGCGAGGTGCCGTTCACGCGGATGGCCGACTACTACGCGTACGCGGACATCTTCGTCCACGCGTCGCTCAGCGAGACCTACGGCAACGTCATGGGCGAGGCCCTCTGGTGCGGGACGCCGACGGTCGCCTTCGCGGACGGCATGGGCGTGAGCGCCCAGATCAGGGACGGCGTGAACGGCGTCCTCCTCTCACCGGGCAAGGGTGCGGCGGGTGAGAAGGACGCGGACGAAGCCTTCGCCCGCGCGGTGCTGTCGCTCCTCACGAACCCGCAGGAGCGTGCGCGTCTCGGCAAGGCGGCATCGCGGATGGCGCGCGAGCGCTGCTCGCCGGAGGCGGTCCAGCAGCGGATCGCGGACGCGTTCCGCCATGCGCAGGAGCACGCCGCGGCGTGCGGTATCCGCCCGGCCGTCGAGGGCCCGCGCGTCCTCCAGTGGGCGACGACGTTCCGCCACTTCAAGTCGTGGGCCGCGATCAACGGCGGCCTCCACCTCGTCGGCCACATCCGTCCGCCGCACGAGGTCACGCAGGGCAAGGCGAAGCTGCACCCGCAGATCGGGTCCTGATCGTCGCGTGAACAAAAAGGAGGCGAGCGCGGTTCGTCCGCGCTCGCCTCGTCGCTTTCGCGCCCGGGGCCCGGTTACTCGTGCGTGCAGCGGAGCGAGAGGTTGTACTCGCCGCCGAAGAGGTCGTCGCCCTTGTAGTAGCCGCCGCCGGCGTCGAAGGAGCCCGTGCCCTTCGCGAGCGCGGCGACGGGCAGGTTGAAGGTCATCGCCTTGCGCCCGCCCTTCTTCGCGTCGAACTTCCGCCACTGCGCGTTCGAGAGGTAGTCGTCGATCGCGAGGTCGTAGGTGCCCGCGGCGGGCCACTCGCCGCGATCGCTCGCGAGCTTCACGACCGCCTTGCCGGCCTGGTTGTCGTCCTTGTCGAGCGTGATCTCGATCGAGCTCCCCCGGTCGACGTAGCGGTGCACGCACTTCAGCGTGATCGCCGCCGCAGGCGCGTCGGGCTGGTAGCTCGCGTCGAGGCGGAGCTCGGTGCGGCGCTCGTTGTTGTAGTCGGTCGCGGTGAGCGTGAGGTCCTTGTCCGCGATCGCGTAGTGGAAGGTGCCGACGTCGCCGATCGTGACGGTCGCGCCCTTCGCGTCGCTCCCGAACTTCATCGTCCCGCGCTCCAGCATCTTCGTCTTCTCGACGCTCTGGTACGTGAGCCACGGGAAGAGCGGGTTCACCTTCGTCTGGGCCGCCTCCGTGAGGACGTCGGCCTCGAACGCGTTGCGCGCGAGCACCGTGAGGCGCGTCACGTGCCGCTGCCGGACCAGGGGCGACGAGAGCGTCCCCGACGGGCCGTAGCGGAGCACGTACGTGCCGAGCGGGATCCGGTCGCGGAGCTCGCTCTCGTCCGCACCGACGCCGTCCTCGGCGGAAGGCGCGGCGCAGCCGGCGGCCGTCAGACAGAGCGAGAGGAGGGCGAGGACCGAGGCTCGGGCGAACATGGTCCGTATGCTAGCGCACATCGGCGTACATGCAACGCGAAAGCGGATCGTCGCGGAATCACTTCGGTACGGGCGCCTTCGGGGCCTGCTGGTCGTCGATGACGCACGAGGCGAGGTCGAAGAACATGAACTCGAGGGCGGCCTCGGACTCGGTCATCGAGGTCGGCGACGCGCTGCCGACGTGGAGGTCGGTCGCGACCGCGCGCCCGCAGCGGTCGGCGGCGGGCTTCGCCGTCGGCGTGTTGATCGAGATGTAGACCGCGCCGTTGCCGCTCTGCGGGTAGATCCAGCGCTGCGAGATCCCGGGCACCGTGCCGCCGATGTCGCCCGCGTTCGTCGTCGCGAGCTGGCCCTTCGGCGACGCCTTGATGCCCTTGCCCCACTTGCTCGCGGTCGTGAGGTTCGTGAGCCAGTCGTCCATCGCCTTGCCCTTCGGGAAGGTCGTGTCGATGAGGTACGGCCCGGGGCCCTGGCTCTTGCCCCAGAGCGACCATTGCGCGGCCGACTGGAGCGACGAGTCGGCCTTGTTGCCGTTCTCCTGCGAGCCGCCGAAGAAGTTCAGGTGATAGTGCGAGTTGAACACGCGCCCGCCCGCGTCGAGGTAGGCGCGCATGTTCTCGTAGGCGGGACCGGCCGTGTCGCGCGGGAAGGGCGTGCACTCGCACTCGTTGATGATGATGTCGTATTTCATCATCTCGGTGAGCGAGCCCCAGAAGGCGTAGGCGTCGGTCGCGGTCTGGACGCCGGTCGTGTTGCCGCCCTTGCCGGCGTAGACGTGGACGCTGCCCGTCCCGTTCTTGTCGGTGAACTCCGACTTCGCGATCCCGATCTTCTCCATCAAGGTGTGGATCGGGTCGCATCCGCTCGTCAGCGCGATGAGCGGCATGTCGCCTTCACCCTTGTTCTTCGGGAGGCGCATCAGGTCCGCGTCGGGGACCGGGTTGTCGGCGCACTGCTTCAGCGCGCCGGGAAACGTGATCTGGCGGCGCCACTTGCCGATCTGGATGACGAGCGGGAGATCCGGCACGACCGGCACGTTCTCGAGCTTGAACGCGCCGGTCGCATCCGTGAGCGCGGTCACGACCGGGCTCCCCGTCACGGGCGCGCCGCCACACGAGTCGCAGACGGGCCCGTGCTTGATCGGATCGAGCTGGCTGTTCGGGACGTAGACGACCGCGTTGTAGACCGGGTTCTTGCCGGCCGGGTCGTAGACGATGCCGCTGATGCTCGTCGTCGTCGGGCTCCCGCTGCAGTCGACCTGCTTGCACTGGAGCCCGATGCACTCGGGCTTCGCCGCGGCGTCGGTCTGACCGAAGGAGCTGTTCGACGGATCGGTCGCTCCCGCGTCGTCGCTCGAGACCTCGATCTCGTTGCTCGAGCCGCAGGCTCCAGCGATGACGGCGACGCAGGCGGTGAGGGCACAGGCGAGCAGGCTTCGGCGCATGGGGCTCCTTCCCATGCGTGCTACGCGGCGGGCGCGCAACCCTTCCCCGGTCGATTGCGGGCGAGCGGCCTCGTTTCGGATCGCAGAGGATCCACGGCACGGAGGCGTTGCGACGGGGACAACAAGTATCGGTAACGGTGCGCTATTTTGTGGGTAAGTGGGCATCCCACATGCAGGGCGCCGCGCTCGAACAACCCAAGGGGGTCATCACGATGCGTTCCGTCATCCACTCGCTTTCCGTGCTCGTTCTCGCGTCTCTTGCGGCGGCCTGCGCCAGCCCGTCCATCGACCCGTCGATCGACGACGACGAGATGCCGGTGAAGAAGGCGTCGATGCCGATGCCGAGCGGCATCTGGCAGCGCGCAACGAACGCCGAGCACTACAAGGTCTTCGCGACGCAGGACGAAGCGAAGAGCTGGTTCGACGGGTTCGAGTCTGCGCGCGCGCGGATGGAAGGGCGCACTGCGAACGCCGTCGTCGCGCACGACGATCCGCGCTACGCGCTCGCCGAGCAGAAGGTCGCGATCATGTGGAGCGCCTTCCAGAAGGTGCTGCCGCGTGACACCGAAGGTCTCTCCGCGCCGCCGCGCGTCGTCATCGTCGACCGCGAGGACGTCAACGCGTACGCCGTCTTCGACCCGAAGCTCCGCTGCGCCGACGGCGCGCCGGAAGGATGCTCGCCGCACGTCTTCGTCGTGCACACGTCCTCGCTCGTGCCGATCGCCGACAAGCGCGTGAGGGGCGAAGGGCTCGAAGGCCTCTTCGCACACGAGCTCGCGCATCACGTCCTCAAGCACTCGTGGCCGGGCAACGACGCAAAGATCACGAAGTACTACCCGGCGACCGCGAAGACGTTCGGCTTCGAGACGCCCGACGATGCCGTGGCGCGCGCGACGGCCGCCGCCTGGCTCGAGCATGCGAACGCCGTCGGACCGTACCCGCTCGAGGAGCTCAACGGACTTCCGCTTTCCTCGTTCGGCCCCGGCGTCTTCTGGATGACCCGGAGCTTCCTCGTCCAGAAGGGGAAGGCCGTCGATCCCGAGGCCTGCGCGCGCGTCGACCTCGACGGCTTCAAGAAGGTCCTCGTCGCGCACGTCGCACCGGAGACGCAGGCGATGGACGACGACGCCGCGACCCGCGCCGCGTTCGACGCCGCGTCGAAGAAGCTGATCGCCGAAGAGCGCGCCTGCGTCGCGAACGTGCCCGGCAGCCTCACGAGCATCATGGCCGAGCAGTTCGGCGTCCCTGCCGAGCGATTCGAACAGGGGATGGGCCCCGAGGACAAGGCGATCATCGCCGCCGCGCCGTCCGCCTACGACGCGCTGCTCGCCCTCACGAAGGCGCGCTATGCCGCGATGCGCGCGCTCGACGTCTCCGCCGTGCGTGCCTACACCTACGAGGAGCAGGCCGACGACGTCGCCGTGAACGTGCTCTTCCAGGCGAAGCGCGACGCACGCTCGCTCGCGACCTTCTTCCGCTGGATCGTCCTCGACGAAGCCGCCCGGAGGCGGTGCGACGCGGTCCTCCGCGCCGGTGACGAGCCGCCCTACGGCGTTCTCACCGACCAGCACCACGCAGCGTGCTGGCGCGTCGACCACGCGAACAAGCTCGTCACGCGGCTCTCGAAGTAGTCAGAGCAGCGCGCGGTACCGGAGCGGCTCGGCCACGTTCTTGACGGGCGTGGCCCGCACCTCTCCGAAGGAGAATCCGTGGCCTTCCGGGAGCGCGGCGATCGCCTCGTCCATGACGAGGATCTCGTCCTTCGCCGCGCAGCCCTGGAGGCGCGCCGTGTTGTTCATCCCGCTCGAGAAGCCGGTGAAGTTGCTGTTCGGACCGAACTGGCCGACGAAGAGCGGCGCGAGGTTCACGCCGGTCGAGACCGAGACGCCCGCCTCGCGCAGGTTCTCGAACATGACCCGTTGCGGAAGGCGATTCGTCATCGTGCGGATGTCGCGCGCGCATGCGATCGCCTTCGCGAGGCGCTCGCCCGGCGGGTCGTCGTAGAACGGCGGTCCGAAGAGGGCGATGATGCAGTCGCCGACCATCTTGTCGAACACGCCGCCGTGCTGCCACACGATCTCGACGGCATCGCGGCTCCAGTGCTCGACGAGCTCCGCGACCTTCGCCGGCGTCTTCAGCACCTGCTCGGAGAGGCGCGTGAACCCCGAGATGTCGCAGTAGAGGATGCCGACCGTCTCCTCGCGCGGCGCGAGGAACGTGCGCTCGTAGCCGTCGTGGACGAGGAGGCGGCCGACGTCGTCGGGGCGGAACGCGGTCGCGAGCGCGCGCCACTCCTTGTTGAAGTCGACCACGCGCTGCCGGATGAACCCCGCGAACGCGGAGAGCAGATCCCGGTCGTAGGTGTTGAACGGCGTGCCCTTCGACGTCACGACGATCTTGCCGACGACGACGCTCTTCGTGATGCCGTTGATGAGGACTTCCTCTTGCGCGTTCTCCACCCCGAGCTGGTCGAGGAGCGTCGTGCTCTCGCCGCGGAGGTACTCGCGGCCGAGGATCCGGATCGGTGCATGCGTCTCGCCGTGCACGGAGAGCGTGTCGACCTTCAGCTCCTTGCCCTCGAACATCTGGACGTGGAGCGTCTTCGCCGCGCTCTCCTCCGCGACGTAGACGAGGACGATCCGGTCGATCGGGATCGCGTCGGCGAGGACCTCGACCGCCTGCCGGACGCCGTCGCCGAGGACGCGGTGCCGGAGCGCGTTGCCGAGCTTCATCATGATCTGATGCTTCTCGCGCATGGCGCGGATCGAGAAGAGCCAGTTGTCGAGCACCTCGCACATCGCATGGAGGCCGGCCACGGCGCGCGTGAGCGCGGGCTCCGACGTGCCTTCGGCGAGGACGAGGCCCGCGCGTCCGAACCACGCGCCCGCGACGTCGAGGTGCTGCGCGACGACCGCGCCGCCGGGGGCCGCTGCACGGAAGACCTCGCGGCGCGCCTCGCTCGTCGCCGTCGTCATCGCCTCGCGGGCGGGGATCGCGAGCGCCCCCTCGGCCGACCAGGCGTAGACGTGGAGCGCGAGGTCCTCGCCGAACGTCTCGACGAACGCGCCCTTCGCACCGAGGTGCGAGGCGACGCGCGGGAGGAGCGCGCTCATCATCTCGGCGACGCCCCAGCGGCGGACGAGGCCCTCCTCGATGAGCTCGTCCACCGTGTTGCGGAGGGCGTAGAGCTCCCGGACGTCTTCGGACATGGCCGGCATTGTGCCATATCCGTGCGCGGGAACGCGCTTCCTCGCCCGCAGGCGTCACTTGATGCAGACGGTCGCCGGCGTGCAGGTGACGGTGCCGAGATCGGGGCTGTCGATCGTGCCGAAGGAGCAGTACCCGGTGCAGTAACGGCCGTCGTAGCCCGACCGTCGGCATTCCCGGACGAGCTCCGGGTCGGACGTCGAGACGGTGCCACCGTGGTCGCGGCAGTCCCGCGGGCTGACGCCGACCGGCTTCAGCCCGTCGATCGTGACGTACGTGAGGAGGCCCGCGGGCGTCGCGGTGTCGGTCTCGACGGCGAGCTCGACGGGCCCGGAGCCCTCCGGGGCCGTCGCCGCGCACGCGGCCACGAAGGCGAGGAGAGGGAGGACGAGAGAGACCGAGCGCAGGTTCATCGGCGGCTTTCCTTCGGTGAGGCGTTTCGGAGAGACGTCGAGCACGGCCCGTGCCGCTCTGGATCACGTGGGATTTCCGCGCTCGCGCGCTCGCGGGTGTCTCTCCGAGCGGTCGTTCGTGCACTGGAGTGGACAGCCGCCGAGGAAATCAGCCGCCGTCGCGCGCACTTGCGGCCGGCTCGCGACCGGCCTATCCGACAGCGCCATGCGAACCGAATGGGTCTCGAAGCGGAGCGGAGCGGTCGTCACCCAGATGCACTTTGCACGCAAGGGCATCGTGACCGAGGAGATGCGCTTCGTCGCCGAGCGCGAGAAGGTCGACGCCGAGCTCGTCCGGAGCGAGGTCGCGCGCGGCCGTCTCGTCATCCCGGCCAATGTCCGGCACGAGAACCTCGCGCCGATGGGCATCGGGATCGCGCTCTCCTGCAAGGTGAACGCGAACATCGGCTCGAGTGCGGTCGTCAGCGAGGTGGAGAAGGAGCTCCGCAAGCTCGACGTCTGCCTCAAGTACGGCGCCGACACCGTGATGGACCTATCGACCGGCGGCGACATCGACGGGATCCGCCGCGCGCTGATCGCGAAGAGCCCGGTGCCGATCGGGACGGTGCCGATCTACCAGGCGCTCCAGCAGGTGAAGAGCGTCTCGAAGCTCCGCGCCGCCGACATGATCGACATGCTCGAGCACCAGGCGCAGCAGGGCGTCGACTACTTCACGATCCACGCCGGGGTGCTCGTCGAGTACCTGCCGCTCGTGAAGGACCGCATCACGGGCATCGTGTCCCGCGGCGGCTCGATCATGGCGCAGTGGATGATCGAGAACCACCAGCAGAACCCGTTCTACGTCCACTGGGACAAGGTCCTCGAGATCTGCGCGAAGTACGACGTCACGATCAGCGCCGGCGACGGCCTCCGCCCGGGCTGCCTCGCCGACGCGAGCGACAAGGCGCAGTTCGCCGAGCTCGCCACGCTCGGCGAGCTGACGAAGAAGGCGTGGGCGAAGGACGTCCAGGTCATGATCGAGGGGCCGGGCCACGTCCCCTTCGACCAGATCGAGATGAACGTGAAGAAGGAGATGGAGCTCTGCCACGAGGCCCCCTTCTACGTCCTCGGCCCGCTCGTCACCGACATCGCGCCCGGCTACGACCACATCACGAGCGCGATCGGCGCGACGATGGCGGGCACCGCCGGCGCGGCGATGCTCTGCTACGTGACGCCGAAGGAGCACCTCGGCCTGCCGGACGAGAAGGACGTGAAGGACGGCCTGATCGCCTACAAGATCGCCGCCCACGCCGCCGACGTCGCACGGAAGCGCCCCGGCGCTCGCGACCGCGACGACGCGCTCAGCCGCGCCCGCTACGCCTTCGACTGGAAGGAGCAGTTCCGGCTCGCGATCGACCCCGACGTCGCGCAGGAGATGCACGACGAGACGCTCCCCGACGAGTACTTCAAGACGGCCGAGTTCTGCTCGATGTGCGGGCCGAAGTTCTGCTCGATGCACATCAACCGCGCCGTCGAGGAGTACAATTCCAAGACGGACGACGAGAAGCGCGCGGGCAAGCGCGGGCTCGACATCGTCGCCGGCTGAAGATGCGCCGCTGCCTCGCGATCGCCCTCGCTGCTCTCACCGTGACGTCGTGCGCGTGCACGGCATGCCGGCGGGGAAGCGGGGAGGGGGAGAACGCCCCTCCGGCCGCGGCGTCGGCCGCGGCCGCGTCGAGCAGCGTCGCGGCGAAGGCGGCCGGGAGCGGTGGAGGGATCGGTGCGGCGCCCGTCGCGGAGTCGGCCTCGCTCCTCTGGACGCACGCGAAGGACGGCGAGGAAGAGGACCTCGCCGCGCTGGCCGCGCACGAAGGCGCGGCTGGGCTCGCGGCCGCCGCGAAGGATCCGGAGAAGCGCACGACCGCGCTGCGGGCCGCGTCTTCGGCGCGCGGCTACGCCCATGTCGCGTGGCTCGCGGACACGGCGACGGGCGGGAGCGACGACGATGCACGGCTCGCCCTCGAGGCGCTCGCCGACATCGGCGCCCGCGTGCGTCGGGCGGAGGAGCACGAGGACGAGGAGGAGCTCGCGTCGGGCTGCACGAAGCTCGGGGAGCTCGCGCGCGACAAGGACAAGCCTCGCGAGCGCCGCGTCGGTGCCGTCCGGGCCGTGCGCACGTTGCCGTGCCCGAAGATCGAGCTCCCGACCGACGTCGACGCGCGGTGAGCGAGCCACTGTGAGAAGAGCGAGCGCGAGCGTACTGCTCGCGGCTGTCGAAGCCGGCGCCCTCCTGCGATACTCTGGCCGCAATGGCCGACTCCGCGCCGCTGTCGAGCGTCTACGGGAACGAGGGCTACATCAACCAGCTGCTCGCGAAGGCGGTCGCCGCGAAGGCGAGCGACATCCACCTCAAGGTGGGCATCCCGCCGGCAGCGCGCGTCCGCGGTGACCTCGTCTTCTTCCGGACCGAGCCGCTGAAGGCGGAGGACACGGAGCAGATCGCGCGCGTCGTCATCAAGGACCCGAAGATCCGCAGCGAGATCCTGACGCTCCGCGAGCACGACTGCGCGTACGCGGCGAGCGGCGTCGGGCGCTTTCGCGTGAACGTCTATCGCCAGCGCGGGACGCTCGGGATCGTGATGCGCTCGATTCCGACGAAGATCCCCGCCTTCGAGGAGCTCGGGTGTCCAGCGCCGTGCGCGACCCTCGCGGAGCGCGATCGCGGTCTCGTGCTCGTCGTCGGCGCGGCCGGCAACGGCAAGAGCTCCACGCTCGCGGCGATGATCGGCCACCTCAACAAGACGCAGCCGCTCCACATCGTCACGATCGAGGACCCGATCGAGTTCCTCCACGACGACGACAAGTCGAGCATCAGCCAACGCGAGGTCGGGATCGACACCAGCACCTTCGCCGACGCGCTCCGGGCTGCGCTCCGGCAGGACCCCGACGTCATCCTCGTCGGCGAGATCCGCGACGAGCTCACGCTCGACATCGCGCTCAAGGCGGCCGAGACGGGGCACCTCGTGCTCTCGACGCTCCACACCCCGGACGTCACGCGCACGGTGAACCGCATGCTCGCCCTCGCGCCGAAGGGGCAGCCCGGCGCGACCGAGGAGCTCCGCGAGCGCATCGGCGACGCGCTCCAGGGCGTCATCGCGCAGCGTCTCGTCCCGCGGAAGGACGCGACCGGGCTCGTGCTCGCGGCAGAGGTGCTCGTCGCGACCGGCACCGTGCGCGAGTCGATCAAGCGGCCGGAGGGCAATCCTTCGCTGAAGGAGCTGATGGAGAAGGGCACGCACCCCTACGGGATGCAGACCTTCGAGATGCACTTGAAGCAGCTCCTCACGCAGGGGCTCGTCGACAAGGACGTCGCGCGCGCCGCTGCGGGGTTCTGAGGCGTTCAGGGCACGCGCACGTACCGCGAGCGGATACGCATCGGGGGGCCGTTCGGGACCTCGATCCGATCGTAGACGTCCACACGCGACGCGCCGCTGACGGCGTCGGCGTACGCGTCGAAGGCGAGCCCCTTCGGCGATCCGCTTCCGTCGGGGCAGACCTGGTACAGCGCGACCGCGCCCGGCGCGTCCGCCTGCGGTCGCCACCGGAAGGATCGTGAGGACGTCACGCCGTTCGCGTTCCCGTCGACGGCGTGGACCTGGACGGCGACGCCGCGGTCGTCCGTCTCGAAGACCCAGAGACCGCGGAGGTCGCGCTCGGGGGTCGGGAACGCCCTGCCTTCGGTGTAGTAGGTGACGTCCTCGAGCAGGTAGCGACCAGGCGTCACCTTGCCGCCGCGCGCCGACGCGGCGGGATCGCCGGCCGTCGCGGCGTCGACGACGACGACCCGCGCAGGAACGCCCTCGAGGCGCGCTTCGAAGCACGCCGCCGGCGGTTCGGCGGCCGGGACAGGAGCCTCGATCGCGGGCGAGGTCGCCGCCGTCGCCGGCGGGTCGGTCGCTGGCGCGGCCGGCGTCGGCTCGGTGGTGCTGCCGCCGCACGCCATCAGGAAGAGGAGGAAGAAGGCACCCGAAGACAAGCGCATGTCGGCGCGCTCAGCACGGCCTATGCCGGCGCGGAACGGATGACGGCAGCGCCGGATCGGCGTCGTCGCGCAAGCACCGTGTCGGCGCGTTCACGTGCCACGAGCCTCGCGTGTCGCGGCGTCCGTGGCACGGGTGGCCGTGCCGGCCGCACTGCTGCGGGCGACAGGCATCGGCCGAACTGTGGGCGCGCGCTCGAGAATGTTGCACGACGCGCGGAGCACTCTAGGCTGAACGGGAGAAGAGCCCCGTGATCGCCCACGCGCGCATCGCCATGCTGGTGTCGGCCGCGTTCGTCTCGGCCGGGGTCTCGGCATGCTCGGTCGCCCGCAAGGACATGGGCAGCGGGGCGACCCCGGTCGAGGGCGCGCCGGAGCGGCCCGTCATCGGGGCGCCGGCCCCTCCCCCGACCGAAGTGCCGGCACCGATCCGCGCGACGGAGGTGCTCGTCGCTTCTCGACCGCCCGCGCCGGAGACCGACGCGCCGGTCCGTGCGATCGGCACCTGCGGAGACGCCGAGCGCGCGCGCGGCAAGGCCCGGATCACGATCGCGCACTTCAACGATCTGCAGGCGCGCTACCACGAGCGCCTCGCGGGCAAGAGCCGCTACGCGTACATCGCGGGGTACCTCCGGAAGCTGAAGGCGGAGGTCCCGTCGACCCTCGTCCTCGACGCGGGCGACGACTACGAGAAGGGCTCCGTCGCGGAGCTCCGCTCGATGGGCGAGACCACGCGGCGGATGGTGCAGGCGCTGCCGATCGACGCACGCACGATCGGCAACCACGACTTCGCCTACGGCGAGGAGGCCGTCCTCCGTGACGTGCGCCTCAGCGCGCATCCCGTCCTCGCCGCGAACGTCGTGCACGCACGGCTCCCGGTCGCGAGTCAGCCGTTCAAGCCCTTCGTGCGGTTCGATGTCGGCTGCGTGCGCGTCGGCGTGATCGGGCTCGTCACCCAGAGCTACGACGCCGACGATCGCCAGACGAACGAGCCGTACCTCGGCGTGTTCCGCCAGGACGACCGCTATGCGCAGGCGCTCGCGCGCGAGATCGCGGCGCACCGGGACGAGGTCGACGTGCTCGTCGCGCTCACGCACCTCGGCTTCTACGACGACTCGCTCACGGTGACGCGAGCCGGGCGCGGCATCGACCTCGTCCTCGGCGCGCACACCGAAGACCTCGTGAAGGAGCCGATGCCGATCAACCACCCGGGCGGTGGTCGCACGTGGATCCTCCAGGCCGGTCACTTCGGCGAGACGCTCGGTCGCGCCGATCTCGTCGTCGATCTGAAGGACAAGAGCGTCGCGTTCGAGCGCTATCGGATCGTCGACGTGGACGCGTCGCTCCCGGTCGACGAGGACGTCGCGAAGCTCGCCGACCAGCTCGAGGTCGAGACGATCCCCGATGCGAAACGGCCGATCGGCTTCCTCCGCGCCTCGGTCGCGCGTGGGAAGGAGATGGCCGAGCTCGTCGAGCGCGCGGCGAAGGCGCGCGGCGCGGACGCGTTCCTCATCGGACGCGATCTCTTCTGGGACAGCCTTCCGGCTGGCCCGCTCACGCTCCAGCGGCTCTACGACGCCGTCCTCGTCCAGCGCCAGCCGGCAGGGACGAGCGGCTTCTCCTCGCTGTGGTCCGTCGAGGTCACCGGACGCGAGCTCGCGGTATTGAAGGACCGGTTCCGTCCGGGGTGGTCGTACCAGGGCAGCTTCCCGTCGAAGCTCGAGCCGAACCGCCGCTACCGCGTCGTGATGGACAAGCGCGCGCTCGCCGTCCCGCGCGTCGCCTTCGCGGAGGGGACGAAGCTGCCGAAGGGCGAGCCGCTCGGCGAGATCGTCGACGTGCTCGAGGCCTACGCGCGAGCGAGGTCCGCGCGCGGCGAGGCCATCGACCAGCCGTGAAAAATTCCGGCTGAGCCCGTCTCGCGCTCGTCTCGGAACACAGGATCACCCTCCGAAAGCGCGCGCCGGAGGCGTACCCGCATGAGTCATGCGTCCCGCTCTTCGTTTCTGTGGTGCGTCTGTCGCCGTGGCCGCTCTGCTCGTCTCCGCGGCCTGCGGGAGCTCGCGCTCCTCGTACGACGACGGGAAGGGCGGCGCAGGACCGAACGGCCAAGGCAACGGGACCTTCGACCCGCGCGAGGCCTCCGCGCCCGACGCCGCGCAGCTCCCGGTCGTCGGCTGGCTCCAGGGCAAGGTCGTCGCGCCGGAGGGCACCGTCCCGGTGAGCGACGCGATGGTGTACCTCACGACGCGTGACCCCGCGCCGATCCCGGCGGGCGCCTATTGCGACACGTGCGTGCAGCTCACGGCGAACGAGCCGTACGCCTACACGAAGGCGGACGGGACGTTCGAGCTCGGCGCCTACGCGACCGGCAAGCAGTTCCTCGTCGTGCAGAAGGGACAGTTCCGCCGCGTGCGCGAGATCGACGTCACCGCCGGCGACCAGCAGGTCCCCGCCACGATGACGCGCCTCCCCGGGAAGAACGACCCCGCCGCGCGCGACACGATCCCGCGCATCGCGATGGTGATCGGCGGCTACGACAAGATCGAGTACTCGATGAAGAAGCTCGGCATCGAGGAGTTCTACCGGTACGGCGACGCGCCGTTCCCCACGCCGGGAGAGCCGAACCCGCCGGGGACGAAGACGGGCAAGACCGGCCGCGCCCTCACGACGAGCGCCGCCGAGATGAGCCAGAACCACATCGTCCTGCTCCCGTGCGCGGCGTTCGGCTACACGCAGGACGAGCAGAACGGCGGCTTCACGTGCGGCGCGCCGATCGACTCCGAGAAGAACGCGATGAAGGCGTACGTCGAGGGCGGCGGGAAGCTCTACGTCACGGACTTCGCGTACGAGGGCGTGCGGCAGACCTGGCCGGGCTTCGTCACTTTCCTCGACGCGACCAACCAGCCGATGACGGACCCGAAGCAGAAGATCGGCAAGGGCTGCCGCGGCGGCGCGGAGGACACGCCGGGGACCGCGACGGACCAGGGCCTCTCGAAATGGATGACCGCGATCGGCGAGACGAACATCGAGCTCCACGCGAGCTGGTCGCGCATCGACAGCGTCTCGCCCCAGCCGGGCCTCGACCCGAAGGGGAGCCCGAAGACGATCACGCCGAAAGTCTGGATGACGTCGAACATCGGCGGCGTCGAGCGGCCGGCGACCGTGAGCTTCGAGCAGAAGTGCGGCCGCGTCCTCTTCAGCACGTACCACGCGGAGGGGGACAACAACTCCACGCTGCTCGCGCAAGAGAAGGCGCTCCTCTACATCCTCCTCGAGGTCGGCGTCTGCGTCGGCGAGCTGCCCCCGCCGCCCCCGCCGCGCTGAGCCTCAGGTCGAGCGGCGCACCCAGGCGACCGCGGCCTCGAGCTCTTCGGGCTTCGCGAACACCGGGCCGAACGCGCGTGCGCGAGCGAGGAGCTCGGGGCCGGGCGCGCTCGAGAAGAACGCGATCGGCAGCTCGGGACGCGCCGTGCGGAGACGGCCGGCGATGTCCGTGCCGATGCCGTCCTCGAGCTCGAGATCGAGCAGCGCACACGCGATTTCGGACGGATCGACCGCGGCGGTCTCCTCGACCGACGCGTGCTCGAGGACGACGAACCCGGCGCCGCGGAGCGCGCGGGCGAGCGCGAGCCGCACCACGGCAGAGTCGTCGGCGAGGAGCACGCGGACACCGCTCACGACGAGGAGGATACCGGCGACGCGGGTGTGCCTGCACCGATTCGGCGCGCCCGTGCTCGGAAACGGCGCGGAGAGGCCGCGAGCGATCCCGGCAGATCAGGGAAATACCCTCGGATCGTGGGGGGCGCCGCGCGCGGCACCGATCTTGGATTCCACGACGGGTCGAAGGGAGTCGACCATGGAAATCCGATTCTGGGGCGTTCGTGGCAGCATCGCGTCGCCCGGGCCGGAGACGGCCGCGGTGGGTGGGAACACGAGCTGCGTCGAGCTCGTCTGCGGTGAGGCCCGCATCATCCTCGACGCCGGCACGGGGCTGCGCGGGCTCGGGAACCACCTGCTCGCGCAGCCGTCGCCGGTCGAAGCGACGCTGCTCCTCTCGCACTACCACTGGGATCACATCCAGGGCCTGCCGTTCTTCGTGCCGATGTACCTGAAGTCGACGTCGCTCACGATCGTCGGCGCCTCGAACGGCGTCGCCACCGTTCGACAGGCGCTCGAGCACCAGATGCGCGCGCCGGTCTTCCCCGTCCGGCTCGACGAGACCGCGGCGCGGATCGCGACGCGCGAGGTCGCGCCCGGGGGCGTGTTCGAGGTCGGCGAAGCCGTCGTACGCGTCGCGCGCGGCAATCATCCGGGCGGCGTCGTCGCTTACCGGATCGAGCACGAGGGACGGAGCGTCGTCTATGCGACGGACACCGAGCACTACGCGTGCGTCGACCCGGCGCTCCGCGCGCTCGCCGAAGGCGCCGACGTCCTCGTCTACGACTCGCAGTACCTGCCGGAGGAGTATCCGAGCAAGCTCGGATGGGGGCACTCCACCTACGCGCATGGCGTGGAGCTCGCGCGCTCGGCCGGGGTCGGCCGCTACGTGCTCTTCCACCACGACCCTTCGCGTACCGACGCGCAGGTCGCGGCGATCGAGAGCCGAGCGAACGAGCTCCTGCCGGGGACGATCGCCGCCCGCGAGGGGCTCGTGCTCTCGCTCGCGGGAGCCGGCCTCGGCGAAGGCGACCGTGCGTCGACGATCGTGACGAAGGTCCTGGGACCCGACCAGCGCGAGGTGGCGGCCTGACCTCTTGGTCCGGGAGCGCGGCGCGCGGTACGGTGTCGAGAGCCACCGTGCTGCCTCCCGTCCCCGCTCCGTCGCGGGAGGAGGCGATGAACGCCTCGATGTCGAACCGCCTCTCGCTCCTCGTCGATCTCGCCTCGATGCTCACGCGCGAGGTCGACTTCGATGCGCTGCTCGGGGCCGCCTGCGAGCGCGTCGCCGAGGCGCTCTCGGCCGAGCGGGCGACGATCTGGCTCGTCGACGCGGAGCGAGGCGACCTCGTCACCCGGGTCGCGCTCCTGCCGGAGCTGCCGGCCCTCCGGATCCCGATCGGACAGGGCATCGCGGGCTGGGTCGCGCAGACGGGCGCGCCGGTGCGGATCGACGATGCTTCGTCGGATCCGCGGTTCGACTCGTCGGCCGATCGCGCGACCGGGTACACGACGCGCTCGGTCCTCGCGGTCCCGATCCGCGAGGAGGGCGGAGGACCCGTCCGCGGCGTCCTCCAGGTGCTGAACCGCGCGCCGCGCTCGACCGGCGGGGCGTCGGCGTGGGAGCCGGACGACGAGAAATACCTCGTCGCGCTCGCGGCGCAGATCGCGCGCGCGTTCTCGCTCACGACGCTCCGCCCCGCCGATGCCGCGGGGCCGGGGCTCACGCTCCGCGGGCCGTTCAACCGCATCATCGGTCGCAGCGAGGAGCTCCGCGCCGTCTACGAGCGCGTGACGCTCGCCGCGCAGACGGACGCGACGGTGCTCCTCCGCGGCGAGACCGGGACGGGCAAGGGCCTCTTCTCGCGCGCGATCCACGTCAACTCGGCGCGCGAGGCAGGGCCGTTCGTCGTCGTCGACTGCACGACGCTCCCGATGCAGCTCGTCGAGAGCGAGCTGTTCGGTCACGAGCGGGGCGCCTTCACCGGCGCCGACAAGCGTGTCCCCGGGAAAGTGGAGCTCGCCCAGAGCGGGACGCTCTTCCTCGACGAGATCGGAGATCTCCCGCTCGACGTCCAGGGCAAGCTGCTCCGCTTCCTCCAGGACCGCACGTTCGAGCGTGTCGGCGGTCGGCAGACGCTCACCGCCGACGTCCGCGTCGTGTGCGCGACGCACCAAGGGCTCGAGGAGCTCGTCGAGGCGGGCCGCTTCCGCGAAGACCTCTACTACCGGATCCGTGTCGTCGAGATCGAGATCCCGCCGCTCCGTGCGCGCGGCGCCGCCGAGATCGAGCAGCTCGCCCGCCACTTCGCGGACATGTACGCGAAGAAGTACAAGCGGCCTTCGCCGCTGCTCCTCCCCGACGCGCTCGCCGTCCTCCGCGAGCATGCGTTCCCGGGGAACGTCCGCGAGCTCGAGCACTGGATCGAGAGCGCGGTCGTCCTCGCGCCCGACGGCCGGATCTCGGCGTCGCATCTCCCGCGCGCGCGGCGGCCTTCGAAGGACCGGGCGAGTGCGCCGGGGGTGGGCCTCGCGCTCCCGCTCGGCCTGCCTCTCGACGAAGCGATCAAGCGCTACGTCGCCGCCACCGTCGACGCGTCGGAAGGCAACAAGGCCGAAGCGGCGCGCCGGCTGGAGATCGGGCGGAATACGATCGGGCGGTATCTGCGCGAAGACTAGGCCGCGCTCCGGGCTCGCAGGACGCGCGTCTTCCGTCTTCCGTCTTCCGTGCCGCGCTGCCGCCTTTCGACCTGCCGCGTCGATCGTCTCGCTCTCTCTCTCTGCGACAGAAGACGGAAGACGGAAGATGCATGTCAGGAGCGGGGCAGGAGAGCCTCACCCCTGCACTTCGGAAGGCTCTCGCCTGAAGCCTGAAGCCTGATAAGGTGCGCGCCCGTCATGCAGCGCTTCACCCGTGAAGACGTCCGTGCCCTCTACGACCGTCCGCTCCTGCCGTTGATCGACGAGGCGCGGAAGGTCCACCTCGCTCACCACCCGGACAACGAGGTGCAGCTCTGCACGCTCCTCAGCGTGAAGACCGGCGGCTGCCCGGAGGACTGCGCGTACTGCCCGCAGTCGAGCCACTACGAGACGAAGGTCGGGCCCGAGAAGATGCTCGACGTGAACGACGTCATCGCGAGCGCGCGTCGCGCGAAGGAGCTCGGCTCCACGCGCTTCTGCATGGGCGCGGCATGGCGCGAAGTGAAGGACGGGCCGGCGTTCGACCGCGTCCTCCAGATGGTGCGTGAGGTGAAGGGGCTCGGGCTCGAGGCCTGCGTGACGCTCGGGATGGTCACCGAGGACCAGGCGCGCCGCCTCAAGGAGGCGGGCCTCGACGCGTACAACCACAACCTCGACACGAGCAAGGAGAACTACCGCTCGATCATCAAGACGCGCACGTACGAGGATCGTCTCTCGACGCTGAAGAACGTGCGCCAGGCCGGCATCACGGTCTGCTCGGGCGGCATCATCGGGCTCGGCGAGTCGACGGACGATCGCTGCGAGATGCTCCGGACGCTCGCGAACCTCGACCCGCAGCCGGAGAGCGTCCCGATCAACGCGCTCGTCCCGGTCGAGGGCACGCCGCTCGGCGCGATGCCGCCGGTCGATCCCCTCGACCTCGTCCGCATGATCGCCGTCGCGCGCATCCTGATGCCGAAGTCCCGCGTCCGCCTCTCGGCGGGGCGCACGTCGCTCACCCGCGAGGCGCAGATGCTCTGCATGCTCGCGGGCGCGAACTCGATCTTCTACGGCGACAAGCTCCTCACGACGCCGAATCCGGAAGAAGAGGACGACATGGCGCTCATCCGCGATGCCGGCCTCCAGGCGATGCCGCCCGCCGCCGCGCCGGCGGAGTGATCACGAGCTCGCGCGACGCGCGAACAGCGTGAGGGTGAAGCGGCGCATCACGCGGCCGCCACGGCGGATCTCGACGCGCCGTCGCTCGACGAGCACGTGCGAAGGCAGCTGGGCGCTGCCGCCTTCGGGGAACCGCTCGTCGGTGACGAAGAGCACGTGGTCGGCCGCGCGCCACGTCGCGCGCGGCAACCAGCGATCGAAGTCGTCGGTCACCTCCGTCGCGCAGCCCACCCGGATGCCGGGGAGACCGGCTGCGAGCTGACCGCAGATCGTCCAGTGCGGGCCGACGACGGCGACCTCGCGTCCCTCCGGATCGAACGGCGTCGCGGCGCTCTTCGTCGCCTCGCGCGTGGCGGCGAGCACCTGCGGCCACCCGTAGAGCTCGCTCGCGATGTCGAGCGTCTCCTTCGCGTCGGGCGCGAGGCGGGCGCTCGCCGGGACGAGGACGTACGCGTGCGCGGCGGCGGTGCAGAACGCGGCGACGCCGAGCGCGGCGACGACGAGCTTCGACCGCAGCACCTCGGCGCCACGCCGCGCGCCGTGCACCGTCACTGCGAGCCAGGGCGGCGCGAGCCAGTGCGGCTCGGCCACGCGGCTCCAGAGGCAGAGGAAGAGGAGCGGGAGGAGGGGCACGACGAAGGCGGCGAAGAGGAGCCGCGACGTGGCGTCCTCGCTCCGCCGGCGCCACAGGTCGCGTGCGAGGAGGAGGACGACGACGACGAGCAGCGGCGACACGTAGAGGAGCTGCCCGCCGAGGACTGCGCCGATGTTCCTGAACGAGAAACCGGCGCCGCCCTGCGTCTCGACGAGGCGATGCCGCACCATCGGCCAGCCGAGCTTCGCCTCGTAGGAGAAGACGGGCAGGAGCGGCACGAGACCGGCGAGGAGACCGGCCCATGGCCAGATCGATCGCGCCGCGCTGCGTGCTTCTCCGTCGCCGCGGAGCGCGATCCACGCGAAGGCGGCGGCGAGCGACCCGACGAGGAGGAGCCCCGGGACCTTCGCCGCCGCCGCGAAGCCCGCACACACGCCCGCGCCCAAGAGGCACGCGGCGGTGCGGAGCTCCGAGCCGCCGCGGAGGCCGAACGCCGCCAGCGCGAGCGCACCGAGCCAGAGCGGCGCGAGGAGGAGATCCGGCGTGAGCCCGAAGAGGCCGACCGCCGTGATCGGCGCGAGCGCGATCGCGAGGCCCGCCGTCCCTGCATGGCGACGCGAAGCGCCCGACGCGCGCGCTGCGACGTACGCGAGCCACGGAACGGCGGACGCGACGAATGACGTCACGACGTGAGCCCGGAGCGGCGGCGGCGCGGCGCCTTCGCCGATCGCGCGCGTGACGAGCGCGAGAAGACCGGGATGATCGAGATACGCCGGTTGCGGATGCAGCGCCCACGCGGCGTAGAGGGCCTCGCTGTCGCCGAGGCCGACGACCGTGGCCGCGTAGAGCCGCACCGCGAGCAGCACGAGCGTGACGGCCACGAGGCCGCGCTCGGGCGTCGTCATCGGTTCACCCCCGCGCCTCGCGCGCGGGCTCCGCCGCGAGCCAGGCCTCGAGGATCTGGGCGACCTCGACGGAAGCGCGCGTCCGGCCGCCGAGCGCCTTCTCCACCTCCTCGCACGCTTCGAGATGCGCGTCGCGCTCGACGAGCACGCGTTCGAGGTTCTCGGCGATCTTCGTCGGCTCGCACTCGTCCTGGAGCAGCTCGGGGAACGCGCGCCGCCCGACGAGGATGTTCGGCAGCGCGATGTGGTCGGTGCGGAGGAGCGACTTCGCCACGCGCTCCGTGATCCAGCCGACGCGGTAGCACACGACCGGGACTGCGCGGGCGAGGGCACACTCGAGCGAGGCGGTGCCCGACGCGCAGAGCGCCGCGTCGAACGCGGGGAGCAGGTAGGCGACGCCGGCGCGCGCGTCGATCTCCGTCACGTCGACGTGGAAGCGCCGCGCCGTGTCGCGCGCCCACGTCCGCGTCTCCGGATCGAGGCTCGGTGCGAGGAGGAGCCGCCCGTCGACGCTCGCGTGCTCGCGGCGCACCGTCTCGTAGCCTTCGAGCATCGGCTCGAGCAGACGCCGCACTTCGTGCGGTCGGCTCCCGGGGAGGATCGCGACTGCCCACGCGCGACGCGTCATCCCGAGGAGCTCGCGGCCGGAGAGGCGCGCCTCGGTCGGACCGTGAACGAACGTCTTCGTCTTCTCCTCGAGCGCAGGGTGGCCGACGTAGCGTGCATCGACCCCGAGGTCGCGCCACAGCTGCTCCTCGAACGGGAGCACGACGGCCATCCGATCGACGTGCTTGCGGAGCGTGGCCCCGCGCTTGCCGCGCCACGCCCAGATCTGGGGCGCGCCGTACCAGACGACACGGCAGCCGCGCTCCCACAGGTCCGGCGCGAGGCGCGCATTGAACTCGGTGTAGCCGACGAGGAGCGCCGCGTGGGGCGTCTCACGCGCGATGCGTGCGCGGATCTTCGCGTACGCGACGGCGACGCTCGCGGCTCGGATCGCGACCTCGGCGAAGCCCATCGCGGTGAGATCGCGGAGGTCGGCGAGGAGCTCGACGCCTTCGCGCTCGAGCGCGCCGCCGCCGAGCCCGAAGGTGCGCACGGGCCTCGGGCCGCGCTTCAGCCGAGCGACGACGGCGGCCGCGGCGCGATCGCCCGAGGCTTCGCCGGCGACGACGAGGAGGCGCGCCGGAGCGGGCTCGTTCATCCCGCCGCCTCGTCCGTGCCGCGGAGCGCCTCCAGGAGCGCCGCGCCGTCCTTCGCGATCCGGAACGCGCCGAGGCCCGGAACCTTCGCGATCGCCTCGGCCGACGGCTCCTCGATCGACGCGAGATCCTGCAGGCAGTGGCCGGGGAGGACGACCTGCTCGTCGACCTCGCGTGCCTTCGCCTGCGCGCGCCGCCATGCCGTGAGGCGCTGCTCGCGCGCGCGACGCGCCTTGATGACCGACTGCGGCGGGCGAGGCGGGTCGATCATCCGTCGATCCGCCTCCGGGATGACGCCGTCGTCGGCGAGCCCCTCGCGCACCGCGCGGAGCACGTCGCTCGCGAGCGAGCGAGCGCGCCGGCCGGAGAGCGCTCCCTTGATCGCGGCGAGCTCCTCTTCCGTCCGCGGTCGCGCCTTCGCGATCGCGAAGAGCACGTCGGGACCGAGCACCTTGTAGGGCGGGACGTCGAGCTCGCGTGCCTTCTTCTCGCGCACCTCGGCGAGGCGGCGGAGGATCGGGAGCTCGGCGGCGGGAGCGCGGTCGACGCCCTTCATGCGGACGTACGGCGGTCGCGGATCCTCTTCGTCGACGGAGCGCGCCGCCTGGCCGAGGCGATAACGCGTCTCCTCGTCGACCGCGTCTTCGATCCCGCGCGCCTCGACCTCGGCGAAGAGCACGTCGCAGAGCTCGGCGAGGTGCACGACGTCGCCGGCGAGGTAGGCGAGCGCGTCACGACGGATCGGTCGCTCCGACCAGTCGTGGTGCTGCATCTTCTTGTCGATCGCGACGCCGAGCTCGCTGCCGAGGAGGGACGCGAGCCCGGTCGCGGTCCGCCCCAGCATCCGCGCCGCGATCGACGTGTCGCGAACGTTCGCGAGCGTCACGCCCTCTTCGGCGAGCACCCGCGCGTCGAAGGACACGTCGTGCACGATCTTCTCGGTCTCGGGCGAGGAGAGGAGCCGAGCGAGCCCGCTCACCGGCGTCGCGAGCGTGTCGACGACGACGATCTCGTCGGCCGTCGCGAGCTGCACGATGCACACGCGCGCGCGATAGGCGAAGAGCCCGTTCGATTCGAGGTCGAACGCGATCCGTGGAGCGCGCGACAAGCGCTCCGCCGCGGCCTCCACCTCGTGCGCTTTCGTGAGGAGCTTCGGCTCCGGCACGCGAGGGCTCGTCCTGCCCCCGTGATCGTCGGTCGTCACTTCGTCGCGGGTGCTGCGTGGAGGCGTTTCCAGGTCGCGGCGATGTCGCGCGCAACCTCGTCGAGCGGCTTGTCGTGGAGGGCCTCGCCCGCAAGGCGGAGCGTCTGCGGAGCTTCGCCGGTCGTCGTCTGCGCGCTCTGCGGCTGGACCTGGCCGGTGCCGGTCGGCGTCGCCGTCGTCTCGCTCGCCTTCGGCTTCGGCGGGAGGAGCACGCCGACGTTCATGGCGCGGATGACCTTCTTCGTCTTCGTCGCCTCTTCGGTGAGCACCGGGAAGTGGCCCTGCGCGCGCGCGGAGACCTCCCACGTCGTGCCCTGCTTGAACTTGTGGAGGAAGAGGAGCGCGGGCTTCCCCGGCGCGAGGTTCGGCTCGCCGTCGACGAACTGGCCGATGCGCCCGACCGAGCCGCCGAGCGTCCGGATCCAGACCTCGCTGCCTGCACCGAGCTCGCCCGCGACGCCCTGATCGACCTTCACGCGCGTGTACGTGACGATGCGGCCGTCCTCCCAGACGCTCTTCGCTTCCTGCGCGGTGATGACGGCGACGGCGTCGGCGTCCTTCACGAGCGCTTCGTAGCCGACGGCGATCGAGACGGAGGCGTGCGCCTCACGCGGAGCGACGACGGCAGGCGCGACGGCAGCGGCACCGAGGAGGAGGGCGAAAAGGGAAGATCGGACGATCCTCATGCCCCGAAACGGTAGCATGCCTCTACCAGCGCACCAGGGCGCACCCCCAGTGGATGCCGGCCCCGAGCGCGAGGAGCATGTTGAGCTCCCCCTTCTTCAGGTTCCCCGACCGGGTCTGCTCGTCGATGAGGATCGGCAGCGTTCCGGCGCTGGTGTTGCCGAAGCGGTCGATGTTCATCGGCATCTTCTGCTCGGGGACGCCGAGGTTCTCGCGGATGTAGTTGTTGATCCGCGCGTTCGCCTGGTGGGCGAGGAACCAGTCGATCTGCTCGAGCTTCGTGTTCGTCTGGTCGCAGAGCGCTCGCGCCGTCTGCGGGAGCTTCGTCACCGCGAAGCGGAACAGCTCGCGGCCGTCCATCCGCGGGATGTGGGCCTGCTCGTCGAAGTGGGTCGCCTTCCAGTACGGCCGCGTTCGGAACCCACCACCCGGGACGTAGAGCGTCTCGGCGTAGCGGCCGTCGGTGTGGACCTTCGCGGCGACGAGGCCGGCGTCGCGGTCCGTCTTCCGGAAGACGAGCGCGCCGGCGGCGTCGCCGAAGAGGACGGCGAGCGCGCGATGCTCGTTCGCGCGGGCGCGCGCTTCCGGGGTCGGCTCGCGGTCGCTCCGGCCCTCGACGACGTCCCAGTCCTCCCAGGGCATGAACCCCGCGTGGGCTTCGGCCCCGACGAAGAGGATCGTCTCGGCAGCGCCGCCCTTGATCAGGCCGTCGACGAGCTGGAGGCCGAAGATCATCGCGGCGCACTGCTGCCGGATGTCGAGCGCGGGGACGCCTTCGATCCCGAGCTTCGCGCCGAGGAGCGCTCCCGAGCCGGGGAAGACGTAGTCCGGCGTCATCGTCGCGAAGACGATGTAATCGACGTCCTTCGGGCCGATCCCTGCGGACTCGAGCGCCCGCTTCGCGGCCTCCACGGCGAGATCGCTCGCGCCCTGGCCCTCGCCTGCGTAGTGGCGCTGCTTGATGCCGGAGCGCTGCACGATCCACGCGTCGTCCGTGTCCATGACGCGCGAGAGGCGCTCGTTCGGTACGGGCTTGCCGGGCACGAAATGTCCGGTCCCGATGATCTCGAACCCCATCGACGGCAGGGCATAATGCGGGCCGCGACCCGCGTCGACCCCTTATCCCACCCCTGGCGAAATCGTGACGATCCGCCGGCGCCGGAATCTTGCGGTCCCCGGGGGGTGATCTGCGAAGGGGCAGGGAAGGGCTGCGGAACGACGCCCGTAGCTGAAACCATGAGCCAGCCGATCCCCGCGCTCGCCCGAGACACCGTCCGCATGACGACGCTTCCGGGAGGGCAGGGCGACACGGTGCGGGACACCGAGGCCCCCGAGGACGTGAAGGTCCTCTTCGCGAAGATCGGCGCGGGCAAGCGCGTCGACCGCACGGTGCTCGTCGAGCAGCTCGAGCGCATGCTCGGCCTCGTCCGCGCGACGAACACGGCGTTCGACGACGTCGTCCTCCTCGTCCGGCGGCGGACGCCGCTCGAGATCGCGCCCGGCCACCGTGCGCCCGACGCCTACGCCGTCCACACGCTGCCGGACGGGAGCGCGCTCGTCCACACGACGTGGACGATGCAGGACAAGGACGACTTCTTCCGCGTCCTCGACCTGAACCATCGCGACTGGATCGAGGACCACGACGACGTCCGCGGGATCGCCGTTCTCCGCGGCTCGCAGCTCGAGGTCGCGCGCGCCGCGACGTCGTACGAAGACGCGCTCTACGTGCTCGGCGCGGACGTCACCTTCGTGCCTTCGCGGCGCTGAGCTTCACGTCCGGCGCTTGCCGGCGATGCCGAGGACGGTGAGCGGCTCGTCGCACCGGCGCAGGTCGAGCACGTCACCGATCCCGACGTCGTGCACGATCTGGTGGCCGTCGAGGAACACCTTCGCCTCGCGCATCTTGCTCCGGAGCTCGAGCGCGCCGTCCTCGTGCACGAGGCCCTTCGCGTAGCGGAAGTGACCGCCCGCCGGCGTGTACGGCTCGCGGACGACGTACTGGAGGCGCTGCGAGGACAGCGGCAGGATCTTGCCGCCCGCGCTGCGCTGCGCGGCGGTCGAGCCGGCGGCGGGGCCGACCCAGATCCCGCTCGAGCGCTGGTCCTCCTCGCCGTGGTGCACGCGGTCCTTGTAGAGGCGGAGGATGTAGCGCGACGTCGCGGCCGGCGACGCATGGCAGAAGAGCGCCTCGTTCAGGACGCGGCCGTGGAGCTTCTTGCCGTTCAAGTCGACGCGCATCCGCGCGAGCTCGATCGAGGCGAGGTCGCCGCGGAGCGCGCGCTCGATCCGGTCGAGCGCGTCGCCTTTGCAGGCGCCGCAGAAGAAGCCCACCGACGTGTCCGGTGCGCTGTTCACGCCGAGGAGCGGCACGCCGCGCCCGATCTGGTGCGAGGCGGAGAGGAGCGTACCGTCACCGCCGACGGTGACGACGAGATCGACGCGCGACGAGATCCGCGCGCGCGGACCGCCACGGGACGTGATCTCGGCGCCGAGCGTCGCGAGCGCGTTCTCGACCTCGCGTACGGTCTCTTCGTGCGCTTCGTGGGACGCCCGGATGCTCCGCACCGTCGGATCCCCGCGACGAAGGAGCTTCTCGACGCGCGGGTCGTGCACTTCCATCACGAACTTGCGGTAGCTCGTGCGCTTCAGGACGAGCGCGACCTTGGGACGACGGCTCATGGCGTGAGCGCGTCCTTCAATCGCCGGAGCGCGAGCTCGGTCTTCGCGTCACGGATGAGGCCGCGTGCGCACGCCGCGAGCGCTTCCTCGAGCGGGAGGTCGACGACGAGCGCGACCTCCTCGAGCGGCGAGCCGTCGCCGGCGGGCTCCTTCCGCGAGCTCGGGTCGACGCGCACGTGGAAGTAGTGATGGACCTCTCCGACGAACCCCGGCGCGGGGGTCGTCCAGTCGCCGAGCGGCGCGAGCGCATCCTGCGGGACGTGGAAGCCGAGCTCTTCCGCGAGCTCGCGCGCGGCGGTCGCGCGCGGCGTCTCGCCCGGCTCGACGAGGCCGGCGGGGACCTCCCACAGGACGCCGGTGCTCTTCGGCTCGATCGTACGGAGCGCGACCGGCGGACGGACGCAGCTCCGCACCCACACGTGGGCACGCCCTTCGGCGCTCGTGTGATGCGCCACGATCACGCATGCATCGAGCGCACGCCGGTCGAGCACGTCGTACGCGAACGTCGCGCTCCGCGACCCGTCCGGGTGCACGACGTCGAGGTCGAGGCGCCGAACGTGCAGGAATCCGTCCCGATGCGCGACACGCTCGCGCACCACCTCGAGCTCGACCGACGGCAGCTCGGGCAGCGGCTCCTTCGACTTCGTCACGCCGCCGCATGCTAGGCCGGCTCGGGCTCAGCTGGGAATGAAATGCGGAGGGGTACGCGTACCTACGAAGAGGACCGGTGCGCTCGGCGGTCTCCAAAGCCTGCTACGATGTGAGCCCTCGACGCCGTCTCGTGACGCCAAGAAGGGAACTTCGTCACGCGTCGTACGTCGGAGGCGAAGAGAACGAGAGAACCCGGAGACCCGCCCCGAGATGACGACCGAGAACGCGGACGAGAAGCGCCCCGAGCGCACGCCCGTCAGCCTCGCGCCCATCGAGCAGCCTGCTCGTCGGGCCGAACGCAGGCTCCGCGTGCGTCAGGCGATCGTCTGGGGCGCACGCGCGCTGGCCGTCGGCCTCGTGGTCGCGGCCGTCGTCCTCGTCCTCCGGAAGCTCGGCATCGTGTCGGAGCGGACCGGTCGCGTGGCGCTCGTCCTCGCCGGCGTCCAGGTCGCCGTCGTCGCCGCCGTCGCGTTCGCGCGGAAGCTCCCTCTCCGCGCCGGCGCCGTCGCGCTCGATCGTCATCACGGCCTCGCCGACCGCCTCTCGAGCGCGCTCTCGTTCGGAGAGCTCCCGGCGGCGGAGCGCACGCCGTTCATGGACGCGGCGATGGAGGACGCGGTCGCCCACGCGAACGCCGTCGATCCGCGCGCCGCCGTCCCGATGCCGAAGCCGCGCGAGTGGCCGTTCCTCGTCGGGATGGCCGTCGTGATCGGCGGGATCGCGCTGTTCGAGATCCGGAAGCACGAGCCCGTGCTCACCGCGAAGACGATCGACGCCGTCGACGTGACGCAGGACGACCTCGACGCGATGCGCGAGTTCCTCCGCGACGTCGACCAGCGGCTCCAGACCGACGAGGCGAAGAGCGCGACGCAGGAGTTCAACCAGCTCATCGAGGACCTCGCCAACAAGCGCCTCGACCGGACCGAGGCGTTCCGCCGGATGCAGCAGCTCGAGGACAAGCTCCTCGAGGGCCGCGAAGCCGACGCGAAGGCGCTCGAGGACGCCCTCAAGAAGATGGGCGAGGAGCTGAAGAAGAGCGAGATGTCGAAGCCGACCGGCGAGGCGCTCGAGAACAAGAACCTCGATGCCGCCGAGAAGGCGATGAGGGACCTCGCGAAGAAGCTCCGCGAGCAGGGCGGCGCCGTCGACAAGGCGCAGCTCGAGAAGCTCCGCGACGCGCTCAAGAAGGCGGGCGAGGACCAGGCGAAGCGCGCCGAAGCGCTCGCGCAGAAGCGCGAGGAGCTGAAAGAGCAGCTCCTCAAGCAGAAGCAGAAGATGGGCGACGCCGGCGCGAGCGAGCAGGAGAAGAGCCTCCTCCAGAAGAAGGAACGCGAGCTCGAACGCCTCGACCGCGAGCGCGAGCAGCAGGAGAACACGCAGCGGCAGCTCGATCGCCTCGACCGTGAGCTGCAGAAGGCGGCCGAGGACCTGATGAAGGACCTCGGGCTCTCCGCGCAGGATCTCGATCAGGCCGCCGAGGACATCAACCGGATGGCCAAGCAGGAGATGACGCAGGAGGAGAAGGAGCAGCTCCGGCAGAAGCTCCAGGAGCTCCGCGAGATGCTCCGGCAGCAGTCCCAGGGCGGGCAGGGGCAGATGCAGCGGCTCCGCGTCTTCCAGAAGCGCGCGCAGGGCCAGGGCGGCCAGCAGGGCCAGGGCGGCCAGCAGGGCCAGGGTGGCCAACAGCAGGGCGAGGGCCAGGACGGGCAGGGCCAGCAGGGCCAAGGCCAGCAAGGCCAGGGCCAGCAGGGCCAGGGCCAGGGTGGCCAGCAGGGCCAAGGCGGCCAGCAGGGCCAGGGTGGCCAGCAGGCCGGGAACGGCCAGGGCCAGGGCCAGGGCCAGGGCGGCAAGGGCGGAGAGACGTGGATCCTCGGCCCGAACGGCGAGAAGCTCCTGATGCTCACGAAGGGGCAGGGCCAGGGCGGCCAGGGTCAGGGCCAGGGCGGCCAGGGCGGTCAGGGCGATCAGAAGGGCCCCGGCTACGGCACCGGCCACGATCCCAACGTCACGGGCAAGCAGGCGTCGAACCTGAAGTCCGGCGTGCAGGACACGCAGGTCGCGGGCAACGACACGGGCCAGGGCGGCTCGCGCAGCGAGGTCATCCTCGGCGCGGCAGAGCGCGGGTTCGCCTCGCGCGGATACACGAAGGTCTATCGCGAGTACCACACGGTGGCGGAGGAGGCCCTGAACAAGGACGAGATCCCCGGCGGCTACCGCTTCTACGTGCGCCGCTACTTCCAGCTGATCCGGCCGCGTGAAGAAGGCGGCGGCGCTCCGGCGCCGACTCCGTCGCCCGCGCCCGCGCCCGCGCCGTGAAACGTTTCACCGAAGAGAACAGGAGCCATCGCGAGCATGAGTGAGCAGGATGCCGGCGCGGTCCGCGCCGAAGTCGATCAGTTCCGGGCCTCGATCGCCACCCTGAAGGGGGAGATCGGCAAGACCATCGTCGGCAACGACGCCGTCATCGACGGCGTGCTCATGTGCCTGCTCGCAGGCGGGCACGCGCTGCTCGAAGGCGTGCCCGGCCTCGGCAAGACGATGCTCGTGCGGACGCTGAGCGAGGCGCTCTCGCTCTCCTTCTCGCGCGTGCAGTTCACGCCCGACCTCATGCCCGCCGACATCCTCGGCACCACCGTCATCGACGACACGCAGGCGGGCGGCAAGGTGTTCGAGTTCCGGAAGGGACCGATCTTCGCGCACATCGTCCTCGCCGACGAGATCAACCGCGCGACGCCGAAGACGCAGTCGGCGCTCCTCGAGGCGATGCAGGAGCACCGCGTCTCGGTCGGCAAGCGCACCTACGTCCTCGACGAGCCGTTCGTCGTCCTCGCGACGCAGAACCCGCTCGAGATGGAAGGCACGTACCCGCTCCCCGAAGCGCAGCTCGACCGCTTCTTCATGAAGCTCCACGTCCCGTTCCCCGGGCGCGAGGAGCTCCACTCGATCCTCGACCGCACGACGGGCGAGGCGACCGGCGCACGTCAGGCGGTGCTCGGGCGCGACGACATCCTCCGGATGCAGGCGCTCGTCCGCCGCGTGCCGGTCGCGCGTCACGTGCAGGACTACGCGATCCGCGTCATCCAGGCGACGCACCCCGACGGGCCCGACGCGCCCGACACCTGCAAGCGCTTCGTCCGCTTCGGCGCGAGCCCGCGCGGCGCGCAGGCGACGCTCCTCGCCGCGAAGATCCGCGCGCTGTTCGAAGGCCGGTTCGCGGCGAGCATCGACGACGTCCGCGCCGTCGTGCTGCCGGCGCTCCGTCACCGCGTGCTCCTCAACTTCGAGGGCGAGGCGGAAGGCATGAAGACCGACCAGGTGCTCGAGGCGATCCTGAAGGCGATCCCCGAGACGAAGGCGGGGAGGGCGGAGGCGCAGGTTGGGCTTTCTTGACGCCGTCCTGGGGCGGAAGCCTGCGCCGAGCGCAGGCTCCGGCTCGGACGATCTCTTCGACGACGAGTTCCAGCGCAAGCTCGACTACCTCGCGCTGGTGTCGAAGCGCGTGTTCGCGGGGCGTATGCGCGCGGAGCGTCGGACGAAGAAGAGCGGCTCGGGCGTCGAGTTCGCCGACCACCGCGACTACCAGCCCGGCGACGACTTCCGCTACCTCGACTGGAACGTCTACCAGCGCTTCGACCGCCTCCTCCTCCGCCTCTACGAAGAGGAAGAGGACCTCGCCATCTACTTCATCGTCGACGCGAGCTCCTCGATGGGCTTCGGCGGCGGCAAGAAGCTCCGCTACGCGAAGAAGGTCGCCGCGGCGCTCGCCTACGTGGGCCTCGCGAACCTCGATCGCGTGAGCATCGTCTCCACCGCCGACAAGGTGATGGAGCGCATGCCCGCGACGCGCGGCAAGCAGCGCATCTTCAAGGTGTTCCGCTTCCTCACCGAGCTCGGGGCCGAGGGTCAGACGTCCCTCGAGGACGCGCTCAAGGGTTTCGTCGCGCAGAACAAGCGACGCGGCCTCGCCGTCCTCATCAGCGACCTCTACGACCCGCACGGCTTCGAGCGCGGCATCAACGTGCTCCGCTACAACAAGTTCGATCCGTTCGTCGTCCACGTCGTCGACGAGGAAGAGGCGAAGCCCAAGCTCTCGGGTGACGTCCTCGTCTACGACTGCGAGACGGGCGACGAGCGCGAGGTGACGGTGACGGCCAAGGTCCTCGAGCGCTTCGAGGAGGCCTACCGCGAGTACCTCCACGAGATCGACCGCTTCTGCACCTCGAAGCAGGTGCCCTACATTCGCGCGGACGTCGGCGTTCCGTTCGACGAGCTCATCCTCCGCGTCTTCCGTCGCGGCGGCTTCCTCCGCTGAGGAAACCTTCTTCCCCCTGATCCCATGAACTTCGCCGGCCTCCCGCTCGGACAGCTCGCAGCGATCTTCGGCGCCGCCGCCGTGTTCGCGACGGCGCTGTACATCCTGAAGCTGCGGCGCCGGACCGTGGCGGTCCCGTTCTCGAAGCTGTGGGAGCGGATCCTCCGCGACAAGGAGGCGACGAGCCTCTTCTCGCGTCTGAAGCGGCTGCTCTCGCTCCTCCTCCAGCTCGCCCTCCTCGCGATGCTCGCCCTCGCGCTCGGCGACCCGCGCGCGCAGGCGGCGTTCCTCGAGGGGCGCACGCTCGTCGTGCTCGTCGACGCGAGCGCCTCGATGCAGGCGACCGACGTCCCCGGCGCGAAGAACCGCCTCGAGGCCGGCAAGGAGGAAGTGAAGAAGGTCATCCGCGGTCTCGGCGGGTCCGACCGGATGCTGATCGCGCAGATGGATGCGTCGATCACGCCGCTCGGTCCGACGAGCGGCGACACCTCCGAGCTCGAACGCGCGCTCGACGGCCTCCGCGCGACCGACGCGCGTGCCGACTTCCCCCGCGCGCTCCGCTTCGCGGTCGACGCGCTCCGCGGCGCGAAGAACGCCGAGATCGTCGTCGTGAGCGACGGCAGGCTCGGGGAAGCGGTCGACGCCTCCGGCAAGGTGAAGGTCCCCGACGACGTGAAGCTCACGTACGTCCCGGTCGGCGCCGGAACGCGGAACGTCGGCATCACGCAGTTCTCGGTCCGCCGCTACCCGCTCGACAAGAGCCGATACGAGGTGATGCTCGAGGTCACGAACACGGGGCCCGAGACGGAGGACATCGAGCTGTCGCTCTTCGGCGACGAGAACCTCGTCGACCTCACCAAGCTGCGTCTCAAGCCGGGGGAGCGCCTCCCGCGCTTCTACCCGAACCTCTCCGGCGCGAGCCGCACCCTCGAGGCGAAGCTGCGACCGCTCGGCGAGAGCAAGGACGACCTCCCGGCCGACGACCGCGCCTACGCGCTCCTCCCCGAGCGGCGTCGCGCGAAGGTGCTCGTCGTCACGCCGGGCAACACGTACCTCGAGGCGGCGCTGCTCCTCGACGAGTACCTCGACGTCGAGCTCGTCACGCCCAGGCAGTACGTCGATCGCGCGAACGCGCTCGGGAAGGTCGACGTCGTCGTCTTCGACGGCGCGACGCCCGCCGAGCTCCCGCGCGCGAACGCGATCTTCCTCGACCCGCGCGGGCCCGGCTCGCCGGTGAAGGTCGAGGGCGACCTCGTGCAGCCGGGCTTCGATCGGATCGATCGCAAGCACCCGGTCGTGCGCTGGACCGCGCTCGACGACGTGAACATCGCGCGCGGTCACAAGCTGGTGCCCCAGCCCGGCGACAAGGTCGTCGGCGCGAGCGAGCAGGGCCCGATCCTCGTCACCGGCCAGCGCGGTCCGTACAAGTTCGTCGCGATGGGCTTCGACACGCGCGACAGCGATCTGCCGCTCCGCGTGGCATGGCCGCTCCTCCTCCTGAACAGCATCAACTTCTTCACCGACGAGGACGCGCAGTACATCTCGAGCTTCCGCACGGGTGAGGTGTGGCGCGTGCCCGTCGTCTCGCAGAGCGGGCAGGCGAAGCTCGAGGCGCCCGGCGGGACATCGCTCACGGTGCCGGTGCACGAAGGGCGTGCCGTCTACCTCGGCGACCGTGCCGGCTTCTACAAGGTGACCGGCAACGAGGGCGCCGACCCGAGCTCGGGGCAGGCAGCCTCGCCGGGTGCGCCGACCGGCACCACCGCGTTCGCGGCGAACCTCCTCGACACCGACGAGAGCGCGATCGCGCCCGCGCCCGAGCTCGTCGTCGACGGGAAGAAGGCCGGCGCGCTCGGCGGCTTCCAGATCGGCGTCCGGCGCGAGATCTGGATCTACCTGCTCGTCGCCGCCGTGCTCCTCACGGCGCTCGAGTGGATCACCTACCACCGAAGGATCACGGTGTGATGAGCCGCGGCCGCATTGTCTTCGCGCTCGTCGCCGCCGCCCTCGTGGCCGGCGCGTGGGGCCTCGGGCGTCGTTTCTTCCCTTGGCTCTCGCCGGAGCTGTTCCTCACCGGGCTCATCGGCGTCGGCTGCGTCGTCGTGATGACGCGCGCGATCGTCGAGGTCGTCGCGAAGGCACGCGGGCGCGAGGAGATCGACCGCGCGAAGCTCGTCTTCGCGATCATCGGCGGCATCGTCGGCCTCGTCGGCGTGTGGCTCTACTGGCGAGCCGTGCTCCATCCGGGCGCGACGACGACGCTGACCTGGAAGCGCGAAGGCGTCGACTACGAGCTCTTGTCGCCGAAGATGCTCGGCATCGCGCTGCTCTCGCCGTTCTTCTTCTGGATGATCGGCCGGAGCCTCGCCGATCTTCCGCTCCCGCAGCGCATCCTCTCGGTCTTCCTCCGCGTCGCGTTCGTCGTCCTGCTCGCGCTCGGTCTCGCGCGTCTCGCGCGGACGGCCACGACGCAGAAGGTGTGCACGGTCTACCTCGTCGACGTCTCCGAGTCGGTCCCCGACGCGGCGCTCGAGGATGCGCGGGCGGAGATCGCGAAGGGCCTCGCCGAGAAGCCGGCCGACGCGCTCGTTCGGGTCGTGACGTTCGCGAAGCGCCCACGCGTCGTCCCGCTCGCGGACGAGGCGAAGGACGTGCCGGTGCTCGAGCGCCACGACGTGCCGAGCGAGAAGGCGAAGCCCGGCGAGAGGACGGGCCTCGGAGCGGGCACCGATCTCGCGAGCGCGATGCAGCTCGCCTACGGCCTCTATCCGGCGGGCTACATCCGTCGCGCCGTGGTGTTCTCCGACGGCGTGCAGACGGAAGGCGACGCGCTCGCCGAGGCGAACCGCGCGCGCGAGTTCGGCGTGAAGGTCTTCACCGTCCCGTACCACCGCCCGGTGCCGGGCGAGGTCGCGCTCCGTGACCTCCGCGTGCCGGACAAGGTCCGCGTCGGCGAGCCGTTCAACCTCCACGCGAACATCTTCTCGAGCCGCCCGCAGAAGGTGAAGGCGACGCTCAAGCAGGGCGAGGCGATCAACGGCCTCGACGGCGTGCGGACGCTCGACCTCCGCGCCGGCGACAACGACGTCACGTTCAAGAGCGTCGTCCGCGTCGCGGGCGAGGTGACCTACGCGCTCGACCTCGCGGAGATCCCCGAGGATCGCTTCAAGGAGAACAACCGCTTCGCGGTGTCGGTCGCGGTCCCGGGTCGTCCGGCCGTCCTCTACGTCGAAGGCAACCCGTCGCGCGCGAGCTACCTCGCCTCGGCGCTGACCGCGCAGGAGCTCGAGGTCGACGTCCGCTCTCCGCGCGAGCTGCCGTCCTCGATCCGCGAGCTCGAACGCTACGACTTCGTCATCCTCTCCGACGCGCCGGCGGAAGCGGTCTCGCTCACGCAGCAGGACGCGATCGAGAGCTACGTGCGCGATCTCGGCGGCGGCTTCCTGTTCGCCGGCGGCGAGGCTGGGTTCGGGCTCGGCGGCTGGTACCACACCACGGTCGAGCGGATCCTCCCCGTGCGGATGGACTCCGAGAAGAAGCGCGACGAGCCGCAGGTCGCAATGGTGCTCGTCATCGACCGCTCCGGCTCGATGAGCGGCCTCCCGATGGAGATGGCGAAGGCGGCCGCGAAGGCGACCGCCGACACGCTCTCCTCCGACGATCTCCTCGAGGTCGTCGCGTTCGACTCCTCGCCCACGCGCGTCGTCCGGATGACGGCGGCGAAGCATCGTGCACGCATCCAGAACGACATCGCGCGAATCCAGGCGGGCGGCGGCACCGAGATCTTCAGCGCGCTCGACGCGGCCTACCAGTCGCTCACCGTCACGCGCGCTCGTCGCAAGCACGTCATCCTCCTCACCGACGGCCAGGCGCCGCGCAACGGGATCCGCGATCTGAGCCAAGCGATGGCGGCGGAGGGGATCACCGTCTCCTCCGTCGGCCTCGGGACGCAGATCGACGAGTCGCTCCTCCGCGACGACATCAGCACGCCGGGAGGCGGCCGCTTCTACAAGGTCCTCGACCCGCAGCAGCTCCCGCGCGTGTTCACGCGCGAGACCGAGATGGTGAGCCGGAACTCGGCGGTCGAGGAGTACTTCCAGCCGCGCGTGACCGCGCCCGCCGACTTCATGCGCGGGATCGACTTCGCGAGCGCGCCGTTCCTCCACGGCTACGTCGCGACGAAGATGAAGCCGCCGCCGGCGCAGGAGCTCCTCTCCAGCGAGGTCGGCGAGCCGATCCTCGCACGGTGGCACGTCGGCCTCGGCTGGTCGCTCGCGTGGACGAGCGACGTGAAGAACCTCTGGGCGGTCGAGTGGCTCCGGTGGCCGGGCTACGGCCAGTTCTGGGGCCAGCTCGTGCGCGAGCACATGCGCCAGAAGAAGCGGCAGCAGTTCGACATGCGCGCCGAGATCGACGCCGCGACCGGCCACGTGAAGGCGTCGATCGACGCGATCGGCGGCGACGACCGCTTCCAGGACGGCCTCGACGCGAAGCTCACCGTCCAGGGCCCTTATTCAGCGGCACCTTCGGCGCAGACCGGCCTGCCTTCGGCAGGACCGGGGGCGAACGGCGAGACGAAGCGCGTGCCGATGAAGCAGACCGCGCCGGGGCGCTACGAGTCGGACTTCCCGCTCGAGCGCTTCGGGTCGTACGTGCTCCACGCGAGCCTCGAGCGCCCGGCGGAAGACGGCAAGGGCGGCACGAAGATGGTGCAGGTCGCGGAGAGCTTCGGCCACGTGACGAACCCGTATCCGCGCGAGTTCCTCGCGCTCGCGCCCGATCTCGTCACGCTCTCGCGCGCGGCGCTCGTCACCGGCGGCAAGATGGAGCCCTCGGCGAAGGAGGTCTTCGATCCCGCCGGCGAGAACATCCGCTACCACCAGGACCTCTGGTCCCGGTTCATCGGCGCGGCGATCGTCGTCTACCTCCTCGACCTCCTCGTCCGCCGCGTCCGCATCTTCGACCGAAAGAAGACGGCGAAGCCTTCGCGGTTCGCGCCTTCGCGGGCGTAGCGCGAGCTCGGACGTCACGCTGCGCCCCAGGGTGTCTCTCGCGGGAGACGTCGGGATCGCTCCGGTCCGCGCGCCGCTCCTCGGCGGCGGCGACGTGTCCGCTTGAATCACGCGAGGTTCTGACGAGCCGCCATCGCGGCAGGGCCGGCGTTCCGCCGGCACGCGGCGTGCTCCAGGGGAACGCATGCCGCGTCGCCCGACCGTGCTCGTCGTCGCATCGCTCGCGTCGATGCTCGTCTTCGCTCCACGCGTCGCGCGTGCGTGCACGATGAACTGCGATGCGATACTGGATCTTGCTGGGCAGGAGATTCCGAGCGTCGCGTCCGTCGCCGCACCCCTCGACGCGCCCGTGGCGGGCTCGTTTCGGCTGTTCGACGGCAACGGCGTGGAGCTGCCCCTTCGCGTCTCGGGGGCAGGGCAGCAGATGCGCCTCCTGTTCGACGCCCCGCTCCCGGCCGGCGAGTACAAAGTCGTCTATCCGGATCGTTGCGTGCGCGAGCGGGAAATCTCGTCTCCGTTTCGGGTCCGGGCCGCCCCGGCCGGGCTGCCCGCGGAGCTCGGGACGATGATCGTCGGCTCGCACTACGAAGCAGCCTTCGCCGCGAGGGAGTCGTCGTGCGGCCCCGAGGCGGCCGAGCCGGACCGCGTCGAGACGACCGTCGTGTTCCACCCCTCGCCGGAGCTCGGCGCGATGGGCGCCGCCGGGTCGATGCGCGCTTCCGTGACGTTCGCCGACGGAAGGGTGACTCGTTCCGACGAGCTCGTCGTACGCAGCGCCGCGTATCAGCGTGGCGGTCTGCACGTCACGACGAGCTGTGCAGCAGGTGAGCCGAGGCTCCAGACGTTCCGCGTCGTCGTCGAGGCGCAGGTCGGCGACGCCGTCGCGACCGTGGCCGAGCAGACGGTGACGACGATGTGCCCGGAGGGGTCCGCCGAGAACCCCACACCGAGAGGATGCGCGGTCGCGCCCGCGCCGGCTCTCGCGCCGAAAGGACTCGGTCTCGTCGCGTGCGTGCTCGCGGCGGCGCTTGGTCGTCGTCGTCGTCGTTCGCGCTGACCGCAGCCGGATCACCCGGCGCGCGTGTCGCGAGGTGTGCCGGCGGCACAGCGCGTGCGCGCGAGGCAGCAAGTGTTCGCAGCGAGCTCGCGTGGCACATCGGGTGCTCCGTCGAAGGGCATGCAGCACTCTTCGCTTGTCCGGCCGTTCGTTTTCCTCGCGGCAATGTTCGGCGCGTCCGCGCCTTCGATCGCGCACGCGTGCTCGCGCGCGCCGGAGACGTGTTGGCCTCACCCGAGAATCCTCTTCGGCCGCTCGCAGCTCCCTGCCGTCCGTGAGCTCCCCGTGCCCAACGCCGATCCGGCCTGGGTAACGGTGCGGATCCAGCGCGCCGGTGTCGACGTCCCGTTCCGCATCGAGGGGGCCGAGGACGAAGCACGCCTCGTCTTCGACACGTCACTCCTGCCCGGGGATCACGTCGTCACGAGCCGGACGTGCAACGGGCCGGAGGAGACAGCGGGGTTCGCGGTCGTGGCGCCGCCGCCGGTACCCGACGTCGTCGGGAGCTTGCTCGTGGACAAGCGTGTGCTCCCGGCGGAGCCGGCGGGGGAGAGCTCGTGCGGGCCGTACCCCGCACGGCCGGACACCGTCGTCGCGGATGTGTCGTTCCTCGCGTCGACCGAGCTCGCGCGCTGGGGGACCGCCGCGAGCATCCAGGCGATCGGGACGTGGGACGACGGCTCGACGCACGTGACGCGGACCGACGTGCTCGCGACGTCGACGCGCGGGCAGCCCCTCGACACTGTCTTCCTCCGTTGCACGCCGACGGAGCCGGCGACGCGATCGTATCGGTACGTCGTCGACGTGCGCGTCGACGGTGTGACGAGGAGGAGCGACGTGCTCGAGTTCGAGCTGTCGTGCCCCGAGATGCTCGCGGCGGCGGGGATCGATCCCTCCGCGAGCTCGGGCTCGTGCGCAGTCGGCGGCAGGACCGTGCACGTGACCGGCGTCGCCCTCGGTGGCGTCGCGGTCGTGGCCGCCGCCGCGCTTCGTCGTCGAGCGCAGCGTCGTCCGCGATGACGGACGCGGCGTTCGGCCGCCGCACACCGGCGCGAGGCTTTTTTCCGCTGCGGATCGCGGCGCACGGGCTATAACGCGGCGCCCGCCGCGGCCGGAGCGAAACCTCCGGCCCGCCGCGTGCATCCGACTTCCGAATGGGCATTGCCGTGAGCGCCGAGATCCAAAGCGAAACGCCTCTCGCCTCGTCCGACGAGCTCCTCACGCTGTTCCACGAGTCGATCAAGCCTCGGGAACAGTTCCGCATCGGCGCCGAGATGGAGAAGTTCGGCGTCTTCGCCGACGGGACGCCCATCCAGTACGACGGCGACCGCGGCGTGCTCGCGCTCATGAAGGAGCTCGCCGCGACGAAGGGCTGGGTCGCGGAAGGCGAGTCGGAGGGCGGGCCAATCCTCGCGCTCCTGCGGGACGGCGCGAGCATCACGCTCGAGCCCGGCTCGCAGTTCGAGCTCTCGGGCGCGCCGCTCGTCCACAATCACCAGATCTGCGCCGAGTTCCGCGCGCATCTCGCCGAGCTCCGTCCGTTCTCGGAGCGCGTCGGCGTCACGTGGCTCGGCCTGGGCTTCCACCCGTTCGCGCGTCGTGACCAGTTCACGATGGTGCCGAAGCAGCGCTACCCCGTCATGCGCGAGTACCTGCCGACGCGAGGCAAGCTCGCGCTCGACATGATGCTGCGCACCTCGACGGTGCAGGCGAACTACGACTACAGCTCCGAAGCGGACGCGATGCGGAAGATGCGCGTCGGCCTCGCGCTGACGGCGGTGACGACGGCGATGTTCGCGAACTCGCCCTTCTACGAAGGCAAGCCCTTCGGCGGGAAGAGCTACCGCGCGCGCGTCTGGCTCGAGGTCGATCCCGACCGCTCCGGTCTCGTCCCGAACCTCTGGAAGAAGGACGCGGGCTTCGCCGACTACGTCGAGTGGGCGCTCGACATCCCGATGTTCATGTTCAAGCGCAACGGTCAGAAGGTGTCGAACACCGGCCAGACCTTCCGCAGCTTCATGAAGAGTGGCTTCCAGGGTCACCGCGCGACCGCGTCGGACTGGCAGACCCACCTCAACACGCTCTTCCCCGAAGTGCGTCTGAAGAAGACGATCGAAGTGCGTGGCGCCGACGCCCAGGGCGCGCGCCTCGCGTGCGCGCTGCCTGCGCTCTACACGGGGATCTTCTACGACGACAAGGCGCTCTCCGAGGCCGAGGCGCTCACCGCCGACTTCACGTTCGCCGAGGTCGAGGCGGCGCGCACGCAGGTCTGGGAGAAGGGTCTCGGCGCTTCGTTCCGCGGCGCGACCCTCCAGCCGCTCGCCGAGCGCGTCCTCGAGATCGCGGAAGGCGGCCTCGCGCGCCGCGCGCAGCTCTCGAGCGCGGGCAAGGACGAGCGTGTGCACCTCGTCCGCCTGAAGGAGCTCGTCGCGAAGGGTCAGACGCCGGCCGATGCGCTCCTCGAGGGCCTCGAGAAGGTCGGCGAAGGCGATCTGACGCGCGAGATCATCAAGCGCGCCGACCTCGGCCAGGGCTGAGCCAAGGCGGAGACACGCTCCGGACCGCGTCGAGGAATTCGCGGACGCGCGCGAGGTCCTTCACGCCCGGCGCGCGTTCGACGCCGCTCGCGACGTCGACGCAGTACGGCCGCACGACTTCGATCGCGCGCGCGACGTTCTCGGGCCGGAGGCCGCCGGCGAGCGTGAGCTTCCGCTCGCGCGCGAGATCACGCACGAGCGTCCAGTCGAAGGTCGCGCCGGTCCCGCCGAGCGCGCCTTCGACCTTCGCGTCGACGAGCAGGTACTCGCCGGGGTAGCTCTTCGCACGCGCGACGTCGTCGGCGGTCGCGACGCGGACCGCTTTGTACGCGTGAGGGAGGAGAGGCGCGAGCGCTTCGGGCCCTTCTTCGCCGTGGAGCTGGAGGCAGTCGAGCGAAGCGTCGCGGACGAGCGCCTTCATCGCCTCGATGCTCAGGTCCGCGACGACGCCGACGACGACGACCTTCGCGTCGACCTCGTGGGCCGCCTCGGCGATCGCACGCGCGGTCTTCGCGTCGACGCACCGCGGGCTCGACGGCACGAAGTTCACGCCGAGCGAGCTCGCGCCGAGGCGGACGCACTCCGCGGCTTCGTGCGGATCGCGCACGCCGCAGATCTTCACGTGCACCGCGCTCACGCTCCGAGTCGTAGCACGCGGCGCGAGCTCAGGCGCCGTCGAGCTTGAGGAGCTCGCGCACCTTCGCGATCACGATCGGAGCCTGGATCGGCTTCGTGATGTACGCGTTCGCGCCGAGGGCGAGGGCGCGCTGCCGGTCCTCGTCGGCGCTCTCCGTCGTGATGATCACGATCGGGACGTCCCTGTGGACCGGATCGGTACGGACGCGCTTCACGAGCTTCAGCCCATCCATGATCGGCATGTTGATGTCGGTCAGGATGATGTCGAACTTGCCCGAAGCGAGCTTGCGGAGGCCGTCGACACCGTCGTCGGCTTCCGTCACGCGCAGCTGCTTCACGCGCGAGAGCGCGAAGACGAGCAGCTGGCGCATCATCGGCGAGTCCTCGACGACGAGGCAGTGATACTCGGGGGCGGCGGGATTGCTCACGGCCACGGAGGGACGTTATCGCGGTTCGCGGTTTCGCGGGAAGATTCGACGCGCCCGCGCGCTCAGGCGTCGTCCAGCCATGCGCGGAGCTCGGGGCCGAGCATCTTCGGCGCGGCGCGCAGGCCGTCGAGATCGCGGCTCCCGGTGAGGAGCATGACGGCACGGAGCTCGGCTTCGACGCCGGCGAGGAACGCGTGCGCCGCATCGCGGCCGCCGGCCGTGAGCGCCTTCAGGGCGCCGCGCGCGATGCCGGCCGCCGAGGCGCCGAGCGCGATCGCGCGCGCCACGTCGAGCCCGGTCTGCACGCCGCCGGTCGCGATGATGGTGTCGAAGCCGATCGTGGCCATCACGCCGACGCTCGCGGCGGTGGGGATGCCCCAGTCCCAGAACGCTTCGCCGAGGGCGCGCGCCGGCTCGTCGGAGACCGCAGCCGCACGCTTCGCCTCGACGCCCACCCACGAGGTGCCGCCGGCGCCGGAGACGTCGACGTGCTTGACGCCGCACGCGACGAGGCGGACGCCGACGCCGCGCGAGAGCCCGCATCCCGTCTCCTTCACGACGACGGGGACGGGCAGCTCCTCGACGAGGCGCTTGATGGTGTCGACCCCGCCGCGGAAGTCACGGTCCCCGCCGGGCTGGACGAGCTCCATCGCGGGGTTCAGGTGGATGCAGAGCGCGTCGGCGCCGACGCCTTCGACGAGGTCGCGGACCTCGCGCGTCGTCATCTGCTTCGCCTGGACGACGCCGATGTTGCCGAGCACGAGCGTGGTGGGCGCGCTCTCGCGCACGGCGTACGTGTCGGTCGAGTCCTTGCGGACGTGCATCGCGCGCTGACTCCCGAGGCCGAAGCCGTAGCCGCGCTCCTCGGCGATGCGGGAGAGCTCGCGGTTGACGCGCGCGGCCTCCTCGGTGCCCCCCGTCATCGCGGCGATCACGATGGGGGCACGAAGCTTCTTGCCGAGCACCATGCACGACGTGTCGAGCTCGTCCGCGTGGAGCTCGGGGAGCGCGTCGTGGACGAAGCGCACCTGCTCGAGGAGGGTCGTCTTCGCGCGGAACGCGACCTCGTCCGTCGCGCAGAGCGCGAGATGGTCCGCCTTGCGTTGGCCGATCGTCGTCATGGCTCTCCGGGAGTCGACGCGCGCGCGCATGCGCGTACGCCCTCGATGCTGCGGGCGAAGACCACGTTGCTGTGACGCACCGGGTCAGTAAGCACGAGAAACTTCAAAGAAAAGTGAAAGTATGCGGATTTGCACGGAAAACGTTTGTAGGCCGAGGTTGACGCCACGGGGCGCTGCCCTTAGACACTACGCGACCCGGGCCTCCGGCATCGGATCCCTCCAGAAGACGCACGTAGTACCGGGCTCGTTCGAGCCGACGTCCGAGCCGATCGCGGAGAACCGTCGACCACTCGGGCGCCGGACACTGGCACAGAGACCTCTTCGAGTCCATGGATCGCGACGAATGAGCCCTGCTTCGAGACCCCAGGAACGCGACGTTTTCGCCACGCTCCTCGAGACGGTCCGGCGTCGCGTCGACGCACGTCTCCCGCAGTGGCTCTCCCCGAAGCTCGCCGCCGCCAACGCCGTCAGCGCCGAGGTCGGCGCCGTCGCCGAGTGCCTCGGAGGGCTCGCGATGCGCGGCGGCAAGCGGATGCGGCCGGCGCTCCTCGCTGCGGCGTACGAGGCCTTCGGCGGCGAGGGCGCCCTCGAGGTCCTCGACCTTCCGATGGTCGCGATCGAGCTCCTCCAGGTCTACCTGCTCATCCACGACGACTGGATGGACGACGACCCCGTCCGGCGCGGTGGTCCGGCGGTGCACGTGATGCTGCGCGAGCGCCTCGGCTCGAAGCAGCTCGGCGATGCGGCGGCGATCCTCGCCGGCGATCTCGCGAGCGGCTTCGCGCAGGACGCGCTGCTCGCGACGCCGCTCCCGGCCGAGCGCGTGCTGCGCGCGGCGCGCGCCTACGCGACGCTGCAGGAAGAGGTCGTCTCGGGCCAGCTCGCCGAGATGCAGGCGACGGCGAAGGGCACGCTCTCCCGCTCGCCCGCGCCGACGGTCGAGACGATCCACGCGCTCAAGACGGCGAGCTACACGGTCACGGGGCCGCTCGCGATCGGTGCGCTCCTCGCCGGCGCCGACGACCACGCCGCCGCGCGGCTCGGTCTCTTCGGACGTCCGCTCGGCGTGGCCTTCCAGCTCCGCGACGATCTCCTCGGGATCTTCGGCGACCCGAGCGCCACCGGGAAGCCGGTCTGGAACGACATCCGACAGGGCAAGCGCACCGCGCTCGTCACCGAGATGCGCGGCGATGCGAAGGCCGAGGCGCTGCTCGCGCGCGTCCTCGGCAACGCAGAGGCGCCGGATGCCGAGGTCGAAGAAGTCGTCCGCGCGATGGAGTCGACGGGGGCGCGCGCGCGCGTCGAAGCCCGCGTCCAGGAGCTCGTCGCCGAAGCACGGCGCGCGCTCGAGGCGCTCGCGCTTCCGGCCGGGTCTGCTCGTGACGCCCTCGCGGGCGCAGTCGGTGCTCTCGCGGAGAGGTCGTCGTGAACGTGCGCGGTACAGCCAGCGGTAAGGTCATCCTCTTCGGCGAGCACGCCGTCGTCTACGGCGTGCCGGCGATTGCGGTCGGCATCGATCGCGGCGCCTGGGCGCTCGCGACGCCGTCCGAGGGCCCGAGCACCCTCTCCGCACGCGGCTGGAACATCCGCGTGTCCGAAGCGGAGGCCGAGGAGGTCCCGCTCGCCCGCGCGCTCCGCGACGTCCTCGCCGTGACGCGCGCCGCGCTGCCTGCAGGCGCGCTGCCGGCGTCCGTCGCGATCGAGGCCGAGGCGGATCTCCCGCCCGGCGGCGGTCTCGGCTGCTCGGCGGCGCTCGGCGTCGCCGTCGCGCGTGCGCTCGACCGGACGGCGGCGGCGGACGTCATCGCGGAGCGCGTGATGGCGTGGGAGCGCGTCTTCCACGGCAACCCGTCGGGGGTCGACGGCGCCGTCGCCGCGATGGGAGGCTGCGTGCTCTTCACGCGTGGCGTCGGCATGTCGCGCGTCGAGCTCGGGATGTCGCTCCGCCTCTGCGTCGGGCACAGCGGGCAGGCGTCGAGCACGAAGTCGATGGTCGAGGCGGTCGCGCGCCTCCGCGAGCGCCGCCCCGAGATCGCGCAGAAGACGTTCGACGGGATCGACAGCGTCGTCCGCAATGCGAAGCTCGCGCTCGGCGCCGGTGATCTCCGCGCCGTCGGGCAGCTCCTCGACCTCAATCAGATGCTCTTGTCCGGTCTCTTCGTCTCGACGCCGGAGATCGAGCAGATGTGCGCGACGGCCCGCGCGGCCGGCGCGCTCGGCGCGAAGCTGACGGGCGCGGGCGGCGGCGGCTGCGTCGTCGCCCTCGTCGAGTCCACCCAGGTCGAGGAGCGCGTCCTCGAGGCGTGGAAGAAGGAAGGCTTCGAGGGCTTCGCGGCCACCGTCGCACGCTCGGGCGAGCCGTCGCGCCACGAGGAGCGCGCGCCCTCGTCGCGCGCCGTGGGGGACATGGCCTGATGCGTCCGGTCACCGTCCTCGCGCACCCGAACATCGCGCTCGCCAAGTACTGGGGCAAGCGCGAAGGGGAGGGGAACGTGCCGGCGGTTCCGAGCCTGTCGGTCACGCTCTCCGGTCTCGCGACGGTGACGACGGTGGTGTTCGACGACGCGCTCGCGAAGGACGAGCTCGTCCTCGGCGGCGTGCCCACCACGGGCCGCCCGCTCGAGCGCGCGACCGAGCTGCTCGACCGTGTCCGCAGGGCGGCGGGGACGCGCGCGCCCGCGCGTATCGTCTCGCGGAACGACTTCCCGACCGCGAGCGGGCTCGCGTCGAGCGCCTCGGGATTCGCCGCGCTGGCGCTCGCGGCGGCGCGCGCGGCCGGTCTCGAGTGGTCCGTCGAGCAGATCGCCGATCTCGCGCGCCGTTCGTCGGCGAGCGCGGGGCGGAGCCTCTTCGGGGGGTTCGTGGAGCTCGACGGCGGCGAGGGCGCGACCGGCGCGTCGCGCCAGGTCGCGCCGCCGGACGCGCTCGACCTCCGCGTGCTCGTCGCGGTGACGAGCGAGGAGGCGAAGAGCGTCTCGTCGACGGAGGGGATGCTCCGCACGTCGCGCGAGAGCCCTTACTACGTCGCGTGGCTCGTCGAAGCGCCGCGGATCCACGCGGCGCTCCGGATGGCGCTCCTCGCCGGCGACTTCGAGCGGCTCGGCGAGCTCGCCGAGCGGAGTGCGCTCGCGATGCACGCATCGGCGATGGCGGCCGGGGTCGTGTTCGTGTCGGGCGCGACGCTCGCCGCGCTCGCCGAGGTCCAAGCGATGCGCGCGGCGGGCATCGCCGCGTACGCGACGATGGATGCCGGCCCGCACCTGAAGTGTCTCGTCCGGAGCGCGGACGCGGCCGCCGCGCGCGCGCGCCTCCTCGCCGTCCCCGGTGTGCTCCGGGTGATCGAGGCGTCGCCGGGAGACGGTGCGCGCGAGGTCCGCGAGGAGCCTCGCGCCGTCGAAGCGGCGGTCGTCTCCACGGGAGGCGCACCGTGAAGGTGTTCGCGCCCGGGAAGCTGGTCCTCACCGGCGCCTATGCGGTGCTCGAGGGAGCGCCTGCCATCGTCGTCGCGACGAGCCGCGGGGCGATCGCGGACACGTCGCGTCTCGCTCTGACGGCGACGCCGGAGGTCGCCGCCGCGCTCGGCGATGTGCCGGCTCCTCATGTCGACGCGTCGGCGCTCTTCGTCGGACAGCGGAAGCTCGGCCTCGGCGCGAGCGCGGCGATCCTCGTCGCGTCGCTCGCCGCCCGCGAAGCGGAGGCGGGCGCTTCGCTCTCCGATCCGAAGGTCCGCGCTGCGCTCTTCGGGCGCGCGCGCGCCGCGCACGCGAAGGCCCAGAGCGGCGGCAGCGGCGTCGACGTCGCCGCGAGCGTGTACGGCGGCGCGCTCCGCTACGTGCCCGGCGAGGCTTCGCCGGTGTCGTTGCCGTCCGGCCTCGTCCTCACCGTCTTCGCGTGCGCGACGAGCGCACGGACGGCCGAGCTCCGCGAGCTCGTCGATCGCCTCGCGGAGACCCGGCCCCAAGTGCACCGCGCACGGCTCGACGAGCTCGGCGCGATCGCGCGCGAGGCCGCGAACGCGGTCGATCGCGCCGACGGAACCGGCTTCGTCACCGCCGTGCAGCGCACGGCGACGAGCCTCCGCCGCCTCGGCACGGAGGCGGGGGCGCCGATCGTGCCCGCGGGGTTCGCAGAGCTGGAGGAGGAAGCGGCGCGCCACCGCGCAGCGTTCTGCGTCTCGGGCGCGGGTGGCGGAGACGTCGCCGTGCACGTCGGGCCGACGCGCCCGAGCCCCGACCTCCTCGCGCGCGCTCGCGCGCTCGGCATGTTCATCGTGGATCTCGAGTTGGACGAGAAAGGAGTACGGAGCACGTCGTCGGTCCCCGCGGAGGGGCTGCGCCACGTTCTTCCGAACGCATCATGACGAATCGTACGTCGCAGCTCCCGGGCTTCTACAAGGTGACCGTCTCCGAGCGCCGCAAGCTCGTGGCCGAAGCCACGGGCGTGGAGGAGCTCGAGATCGCGAAGGCCGTCGACGGAGGCGGCCTCGATGCGGACACGGCGGACAAGTTCGTCGAGAACGTGATCGGGACCTACGGCCTTCCGTTCGGCGTGACCCTCAACGTCCGCGTGAACGGGCACGACCGCGTCGTCCCGATGGTCGTCGAGGAGCCGAGCGTCGTCGCAGCAGCTTCGAACGCGGCGAAGATGGTGCGCTCCGGCGGCGGCTTCACGGCGGAGATCGACGCGCCGATCATGATCAGCCAGGTGCAGCTCGTCGGCGTGAAGGACGCCGAAGCTGCCAAGACGGCGATCCTCGCGGCGAAGGACGAGATCCTCGCGGCAGCCGACAAGGCGGTGCCCGGCCTCGTCGCGCGCGGCGGCGGCGCGCGCGGCCTCGAAGTGCGCACGCTCGGCGAGCCCGCGGACGAGATGATCGTCGTGCACATCCTCGTCGACTGCCGCGACGCGATGGGCGCGAACCTGATCAACAGCGTCGCCGAACGCGTCGCCGACCGGCTCGCCGCGCTCGCGAAGGGCAAGGTCGGCCTGCGTATCCTCTCGAACCTCTGCGACACGCGCTGCGTGCGCGTGAGCTGCCGTGTGCCCGCGAGCGTGCTCGCGACGGACACGATGGATGGCGACGCCGTGATCGACGGGATCGTCAACGCCTCGCGCTTCGCCGAGCTCGACCCCTACCGCGCCGCGACGCACAACAAGGGGATCATGAACGGCATCGACGCCGTCGTGATCGCGACCGGCAACGATTGGCGTGCGGTCGAAGCGGGAGCGCATGCGTTCGCGGCCCGGAGCGGCCGCTACTCACCGCTCTCGATCTGGCGCCGCGACGGCGACGCGCTCGTCGGCAAGATCGAGCTGCCTCTCGCGCTCGGCACCGTTGGCGGCACGCTCCGCGTGCACCCGAGCGCGCGCCTCGCGCTCCAGATCCTCGGGGTGACCGAGGCGAGCGAGCTCGCCGCGATCGCGGCGTCGGTCGGCCTCGCGTCGAACCTCGCCGCCGTGCGCGCGCTCGCGACCGACGGCATCCAGCGCGGCCACATGGCCCTCCATGCCCGCTCCGTCGCGCTGGCGGCCGGAGCGCGCGGCGACGAGGTCGAGCGCGTCGCGACGATCATCGTCGAAGCGCGCGACATCACGGTCGAGGCCGCGAAGCGCGCCCTCCACGTCCTTCGTACCGACGAGACCGCGACGGTCGCCGGCGACGCGGCCGACGCCGCCGAAGCCGGCTCGGCCGAGGGCTGAGGAACGAGCTAGAATCGGGACGAGGTCCCGATGAAGGTGTCAGCTCGATACGGCGGTCTCCACGTCCGCACGCCGCGCGTCGATTTCGGCGGCCTCCCGCGCCATTGGTTCGCGGGGAGCCCCGCGGCGACGCACATCGCGAACGGCGTGAACCTGCTCTTTCCGGCGGGCGAGCGGTTCTTCGTCCGTTCCGTTCGGCGATACCTGCCCGAGCTCGAGCGTGACCCGGCAAACGCCGACCTCGCCGCACGCGTGCGCGGTTTCTTCGGGCAAGAGGGGCGGCACGCGCAGGCGCACGAGCGCTTCTTCGACACGCTCCGCGCGCAGGGCTACCCCGTCGACGACTTCCTCGCGCGCTACGAGAAGGTCGCCTACGGGTTCATCGAGAAGATGGCGCCGCCCGCGCTGAGCCTCGCGACCACGGTCGCCCTCGAGCACTTCACCGCGATCCTCGCCGAAGACGCGCTCTCGGACCGTGGCGTCGCCGGCCTCGCGCACGCGCATCCCGTCATGCGCCAGCTGCTCGAGTGGCACGCCGTCGAGGAGATCGAGCACAAGGCGGTCGCGTTCGACGTGCTGCAGGCGGTGAACCCGAGCTACGCGCTCCGCATGGCGGGGCTCGCGATGGCGACGGCGACGCTCGGCGCGTTCTGGATCGCCGGCACGCGCGCCCTGCTCCGTGCCGACGGTCTCTCCGGGATGGACTTCCTCCGGGAGATGAAGAAGCTCCGTGCCGCGGAGGAGAAGGCGGAGGGGCGTGCGTCGGAGCCGATCGTGCAGCGCGTGTTCCTCCGTGGGATCCGGGCGTATCTCCGCCGGGACTTCCACCCCGACGACGTCGATCACCGCGAGCTCGCGGCGGCCGCGTTGGTGCGCCTCGAGTCCGAAGGCGTGATCCCGCGCGACGAAGCGGCGTGAGGACGCGCAGCTCTTCCTGCGGGTGGAGAGCTCGAGCGTCACGAATCACGACGAATCGTCGACACGAGACACCGTCGCCGCGACGCGTTACGGCGTCGCGCTCGCTCGGGCCGTGACGGGCGGGACGGAATTTTGTAGCGTTTCGAGGTCGTGACGGACCGGTCCGATCCCCACCGCGATCTCGCAGGCGTCCTCCACGACGTCTCGAACGCGCTCACCGTCCTGCTCGGGTGGGTGGGGGAAGCGCGCGCGGACTCGGCGTCCGCCGAGCAGGTCGCCTACGCGCTCTCCGTCGTAGAGCAGCGTGCGCGGATCGCGCGCGACCTCGCCCGCCAGGCGATCGGCGGCGCGCGGATCGACGAGCAGCGCGCCGTCGGCGGCGTCGTGCGCGGGGTCGCCGACCAGCTGCGGGTCGAGGCGCAGCGGCGCTCCGTGCAATTCGAGCTGTCCGGCGAGGACGAGACCGCGCTCGTCCCTGCCTCGCGCGATCTCGAGCAGGTCCTCACGAACCTCGCCTTGAACGCGGTCGCGCACGCGCCGGCGGGCTCCGTCGTCCACCTCCGCGTCCGCGCCGACGACTCGGCGTGCACGGTCGAGGTCGCCGACGAGGGGCCCGGAATCGCGAAGGAGCGGCACGAGTCGGTCTTCCGTGGCGACTCGCTCCGGCCTGGTGGGATCGGCGTCGGGCTCCGGCACGCGCGCGCCCTCGCTCGCGCGGCGGGCGGGGACGTGACGCTCGCCGGCGGCGGTTCGAGCGACTCCGAGCTGGACCTCGGCGCCGTCGCCGTCGCGGCCGGTGGCGCCTGCTTCCGTGTGAGCTGGCCGCGGACCGATGCCGTCCCGCGCCCTCCGGTGTCGACGGCGCGTCTCGGCGACCTCGCCGGCGTGCGCGTCCTCGTCGTCGAGGACGACGAAGCGGTCTCGCAGCTGCTCGAGGCCGCGCTCGAGGCGAGGGGAGCCGAGGTCCTCCTCGCACGAACCGCGGTGGCGATGGCGAAGGTCGCCGCCGAGGCCGCGGCCGACCCGACGCGGCCACCGTTCGATGCGGCGCTGATCGATCTGTCGCCGATCGCGAAGGACGTCACGGGCGCGCTCGGCATGCTCCAGCGGCTCGCACCGAAGGCGCTCGTCGTCCTCGTCACGGGCAACGCCGACGCGGTCCCTGCGGCACCGGAGACGGCCGCGGTCGAGCTCGTTCGCAAGCCTTTCGAGGTGCGGGAAGTGCTCGCCGTCGTCGGCGCGGGCGTGCGTGCGCGGCGGGCTCCGCTCGTCGTCGAAACGCCACCTGCGGAAGATGCTTGACGAACCTCTCTCGGTCGCCTAATTCAGCGGACCTCCTCACCACGCGAAGGTGGCGGAATTGGCAGACGCACTAGCTTGAGGTGCTAGCGGGTAACACCGTGCGGGTTCAAGTCCCGCCCTTCGCACTAGTCACATTCGAGGGGTTCCCCCTCGAGCTCCCCTGGAGAGGGGGAGGGAGCGGTTGCGGCGAGTCGGATGACGGCTCGCCGTTTTCGTTTTGTTCTCGTTCGAGGGGAGTTCCCTCCCCCTCGAGCTCCCCTGGAGGAGCGGTTGCGGCGAGTCGGATGACGGCTCTCGTTCGGGGGAGCGAAGAGCGCTGAGCACCGCGAGGCGCGCGCACTCCAGTCCGCGTGGTGCGGTCGTCCGCGGTGAGGATTCCGCAACATCTCGAGCGCTCGCATATGTCGCGCAGATCGAACGGCACGTTCCGTGCGAGGAGCAATGCCATGGCCCGCTCTTCCCTCGATCGTCCTCGTTCGATGCATCTCCTCGGCGCGCTCGCCCTCGCTTGCGCCGTCAGCGCCGTCGGCTGCGCCGTTCCGGAAGAGGGGGGCGAGGACGAGAGCGGAAGCGCGCTCGCCGGGAGCCGGGTCGACCGCAGCGCGCCGCGGTGGATCGTCGAGATCGGGCCTGCCACGCGCCAGTCGGTCGTCAAACCCTGCACCGGGATCATGATCGCGGAGGACGCCGTCCTCACCGCCAGCGCGTGCCTGCCCGAGACCGGGTCGATCCGCGACCACTTCGTCAGCCAGATCGACATCGAGGAGAACCGCGTCGGCCTCCAAGGGCTCGCGAACGCCGTCGACGTCGTCTATGTCGGTGAGGGCGACGCGCGCGAGCGGCCACCGCTCGCGATTCTCCGCCTCGACCGTGACGTGGTCGTGGCGAACACGAAGGGCATGACCATCCCGATCGCGCCGCTCGCGCAACAGTCGCCCGAGCGCGGCGCGAGCGTGCGCGTGTACGGGTTCGGCCCGGATGACACGCGCAGTCAGCCGGGCGAGGTGTTCAACGCGATCCAGTCGGTCGCGTTCCGGTGGGGCCAGGCGTCGAGCGCCGCGAGCGAAGACGGCGACCTCGGCGCGCCGGTCGTCCACGACGGGCAGGTCGTCGGGATGGTCGTGGGGAAGCGGTCCGGGCTCGTCGGCACCTTCGTCCACGGCGCGGATGTCATTCTCCCGCTGGCAGACGGGGAGAGCGGCGACGCGCCCGTCACGGCGATCCGCGCCGAGCTCACTCGACGCTGACAGGACGAACACGGACTCCTGCTCGCTCGCGTGTTCGTCGACGACGCAGACGTCCGAACGATGCCGGCGTTGTGCCGCGAGCATCTTGGACCTCCGGTGTTGCGCAGACGAGCGTGCACGTCGCGGCGGCCCGCCTCGACGACGCGTGCTAGGAGCGCGACGGCTCCGTCAGGTGGAGCCCATTGCCGAGGGAGCTCACGATGCGTCACCACGTCCTGTCCGCCGCCACGTTCGCCTTCGTCCTCTCCGCCGTCGCATGCGGTGGAAGCGAGCCGCCGCCGGCCGCGCCGAGCACGCCGACGAGCACGTCCACGACGTCGACGACGACCGAGACGAGCACCACGCCGGCGACGCCCGCTCCTTCGACGCCGGCGCCCGCGACCGGCGCGAAGGAAGGCGAGGCTTGCGGGGACGGCGTGATGGGCCGACCCGCGATCCCCTGCGCGGCCGGCCTCACCTGTGATCTCGCCGGCACGGCCCCTGCGGCGCCGCCGGGCGCGCAGGGATCGGCGCGCCCGGGCCGCTGCAAGAAGATGTGATCGTCAGAGCCCCGCGTCGACGTCGATGCTCGCGTCCTTCGGACCCGCATCGCTCGGCGTCCCCGTCGGCAGGCACACCTTGCGGTTCTCGCTGCCGCCGCCGGTCGAGCGGCAGCTGAACTCGCTCGAAGCGTTGTTCTCGCAGTAGGCGTTGCCGTCGCTGCCCGCGTCGCTGGCGCCCGCGTCCGTCGCAGACGCGATGTCGGCCGCTTCGCAGCTGAGGAAGCAGTACTTGTCGCCCGTGCTCTCGAACGGCGCGCAGACCTGACGGAGACCCGTGCGGCACTCGCCCGGTGTCGCGCAGCAATCGGCGTCGGTCTGGCACTTGTGCGTGCAGTAGCCGTTCTCGACGCGGTCGATGCAGACCGCGGCACCCTTCAGCGACGAAGCGTCGATGTCGCCGTAGCAGTCGGTCGCGACCTTGCACGCCGAGCCGGTGTACTCGGGCGAGCGCGCGTCGACGCGCGCATCATTCGATCCCGTGTCGGCGGCCGAGGTCTCGGGTCCTCCCGAGTCGGTGAGATCGGAGCTCGACTCGTCGTCGCCACCGCAGCCGGCGATGACGAGGTAACCGGTGCCGAGGACGATCGACGCGACGAGGACACGACGCAGGCGAAGAAGGTTCTTCATGGGGAAATCAGATGAACGCCGATCCGCCGGTGTTCATCCGTCTTCGCTCCGCCCGACGAGCGCGACACCGCTGCGTGGTCGCGCCACGTGCCGGTCGTCGGGACGTCCAGCGGCGAGGTGCGTGCCTCGGCGTGCTCCGCGAGCAGATGCGGGCGGCTCTCCGTGGATGAGCCGCCCGCTCCGTGTCAGACGCCCTGGGGAAGCGCGCCACCCGAGACGCGGTTGCCGCGGAACCGGCGAAGCTGTGAGCCGATCCGGTCGCGGTTCCGCCATGCGAGGAGCGCCACCGGCAAGAGGCTCACGAGGCCTCCGCGGCGTGCGTAGCCCGCGTAGGGCGAACGACGAGAGCGCATTCCGAGCATCGACAGGATACGTGCGAACATGAAAACACCTCCGCACGCGAAGGGTGCAGCGCACGTGCCGACTGACGCACGAGGTGCTCGCGTCGCGTGCGTGATCGAGGTGAAATGCAACGCTTCCGTCCGCGTTTTTCCGTGCTCGCGCTCACACGCATGCGAGTACGATCGAGCGCGACGCGCACAGCGCGCGGAGGAGAACGCCATGACGAAGTGGAACTACAAGCGGGTGATGTTCGACATCGTCGATCTCCAGGAAAAGGACTTCGAGTCGAAGCTCGACGCGATCGGGGCCGAGGGTTGGGAGCTCGTCTCGACCTTCGATCGCGAGCGCGCAGGCAACTCGAAGGAGTGCTTCTTCCTGTTCAAGCGCGCGGCGGGCTGAGCACGATCGTCTCGCCTGCGCGGCATCGCGCCTCGCGGTGCACGCACGATCCAGGTGAGGCCGACGAGCGGCGACGCCGCGAACCCACGTTGCCCGGAAAAGACGGAAGAAATGCGATGTAGGCGCGTGTAGGGCAATCGGCGCGGCGTTTGCTTCTGGGCGCGTCATGTTCCGATCGTTCGTCCTCGCCTCGTTCGTCTGCGTCATCGCGTCTCTCGCCGGGTGCGCGGCGGACGAAGCGTCCACCGCTGCCGAGAGCGCCGACCTCACGCAGAGCGCGACGCTCGCCTTCCGCTCCGGGTTCGTGACCGATCAGGTCGGTACCGCGCGCGCGGGGACGGCGGTGAAGATCGAGTACGCGCTCGATCGGTTGCCGGACTGCCGCGGCAACGTCTCCGGCGGCGCCCCGGGCTGGAACGTGACCGGGTACGTGAGCGAGAACGGCGGGCCGGCGCGTACCTTCGAGGTCACCGCTCTCTCGCCGGACGGCAAGACCCGCTCCACGAAGCCGGCGTTGGTCCCCCTCACGCAGGGCGGCGACGCCGCGTTCTGGTTCCAGATCCACAACCGCTGGGGCTGCTCCGCGTTCGACTCTGCGTTCGGACAGAACTACCACGTCGCGGTCCAGGGCCCGGCGCCGGAGGTGAAGGCGACGATCACGTTCACGAAGGACGGTCGCGTCGAGCAGTCGGGCGAGCTCCTCGCCGGCGCGAAGGTCCGCGTCCGCTACGAGCAGGAGCGTCTCCCGCAGTGCCGCCTCCACCTCCGCGGGCACGCCGCGTGGACGATCACCGGCTACGCCTCGCACGCCGGGGAAGCCCCGCAGATGTTCCAGACCGGCCACGAGGAGAACGGCGAGCGCGTCACGTCCGACGCCGTCCTCGATCTCCCGCGCGTCGGCGATCTCGCGCTCTGGTTCCAGGTGACGAGCATCCACGGCTGCAGCGAGTACGACTCGAAGAACGGCCAGAACTACACGTTCGCCGTCCGCTGATCGTCACGCGCCGAGATCGTAGAGCGGCCGATCGAGACCTTGGCCGTCCCACGCGAACAGATCGCGCGGACGCGCGCGCAGACCAGCGAGCAAGAGCTGGTTCGCGAGCGCGTCGTGCTCGATCGGCGCCAGGGACGGCGGGAGATCGGACGCGAGCAGGACGAGCGCGTGGCGCTCGGGAACGAGCATCGACGCGAGCCGTGACGCGAGAGCTTCCGAGGCACGGGTCGTCGTCACGACGAGGCAGGCGGGGCGCGCGTAGAGCTGCTGGAACGGGCCGTGCGCGATCTCGAGCACGTCCCACGTCGGCGGCTCCGGAACCGACCACCCCTCGAGCAGCTTCCACGCGATCGCGCGTGCGACCCCGTGCTCGCCCGCGGTCACGACCGCGAGCGGGCCCTCGAGCGCGGCGGTCACCAGGTCGCCGGAGAAGTGCGTCTCCAGCGCGCGAGAGAGCACGTCGGGCACGCGCGCGAGCGCAGCAGGATCGATGGGCGCCCCCGCCTCGCGCGCGAGGAGCGCCGCGGCCGCCATCGCGACGGCCGGACCGGTGACGCGGAGGAGCATGCCGCGCTCGTCCTCCGGTGGCAGGCGGACGCTCTCCACGCGCGCTCCACCGGCACCACGCACGTCGTCCTCGTGCGCCGACGTGACGACGACGACCCGCGCGGCAGCTCCGGCATTCGCGAGGACGAGTCGCGCGTTGGGGGAGAGGTGCTGCGAGAAGAGGACGAGCGTGGACCCGCTCTCGAGCTCACCGTTCGCGAACGCAGAGACGGGCACGTACCGCGCGGTCCGCAGGAGCGCGGCGAGGTAGCGTGCGGGCCCCGCGGCGGCGCCGATCCCGGTGACGATCACCTCGCGCGCGACGAGCGAGGGCAGGGGAGGCGGATGCCGCACGAGCGCTTCGACGAGCGGAGGAATGCTCGCCACCCGCGACGCGACCACGTCCACGCTCTCGCTCACCCGAGCAGTCTACACGGCGGCGTTCAGCGGGAGGGGGCCTCGGGATCGTGCTTCTGGTCCTTCATCGCCCGGAAGTACGCGACGAGCGCGTCGAGGTCGGCGTCCGAGAGATGCGGGTGCGGAGGCATGTTGCCGTAACGGAACGCCCGCGGGTTCCGGACGTACGCGCGGATCTGCGCCTCCGGCCGGTACTCGACGATGCTCTGCGGGACGTTGAGCTCGGGCCCGACGCGCCCGCCCTCGCGGTTCACCGCGTGGCACGCGAAACAGGTCGTCCGGAAGATCGCGAAGCCTCGCATCGCGTCCGCTCCGCCGCCGCGCGGCACGACGTGCGGGTACGTCGTCTCGAACGGGGCGATCTCGATCGACGCGAGCTGCCACGGACGAGGATGCGTCTCGAGCGACTGTTGCTCGGGCCGCGCCCAGACGACGTAGAACGGCGCCGGGTTCGCCCGCTGGGGACCGATCGGCTCCCATCCCGGGACGTCCGCGTCCGCGAACGCGACGTGTCCGCCGGGCTCGAGCAGCTTCGCCGCCGTGAACGGCACGGCGTAGCCGTCGCGCGCGCGGAGGACGAAGTCGACGCCGTGGACGTCGGCACCGAAGCCTTCCGCCACGACGCGGTCGACGGGCAGCGCGAGGAACGTCTTCTCGCGCGCGTAGTACGGATCGTAGGCGTGGACCGTGACGGTCGGGACGTGCGCGCGGAGCTCGCCGAGCGTGAGCGTCCGCACGACGCGGCCGTCGCGGCGGAACGTGAGCGTCGCGCCAGGATCGGTCCGCACGCTCTCCCGTCGCTCCGAGACGACGACGAGCCCCGTCGCGAGCGCGGTGACGAAGAGCGCGACGAGCGCGGTCCTCATCGCGGCCTCGCCTCGGCCGTCCACCACCACGCGAACGGCACGAACACGGCGTAGTAGAGCGTGTTCGGGACGAGGCGCAGGAGCCAGCCGACGCCGAGGTCCGCGAGGAGCAGGACGTCGGCGAGCGCCCACAGGCCGTACTGCACGATCTGGAACGTCGTCAGCGCGCGAACCGCCCGCACGGCCTCCGGCGGAGCCGAGCGCGCGCCGAGCCATCGCGGCCAGAGGACGGCGCGGAGCACGAGCGCGAAGACGACGAATGCGCCCTCGTACGCGAGCCAGAGGACGCGCTCGGGAGCGTCGAGGAGCCGGAGCGGCAGCGCGACGACCGGGACCACGAACGTGAGCCCCAGGGCGCGCGCGAGCGACCGGCCTTTGTCGCCCGCGACCAGGTCGCTCACGGCGAAGTATCGGAAGTCGCCGGCGAGCACGAAGAAGAGCGAGACCGCGGTCCGCACGGAGGGGCTCGCACGGCCGAGCGGCGTGAGCGCGCCGTTCAGCCACGCGTCGAGCGCGATCGCGATCGCGAGCAGCGCGAAGAGGCCTCGGCGCGGTCCGCGCGACATCCCGAGGATCAGCAGGAACGCGGCGTTCGCGAGCCACGGCGTCGCCGGGATGTGCCACGCGCTCTCGTACAGGGAAGGCATCGAAGCGAGCTCGAGCGCACTCTAGGGGCCTCCGGCGCGCGTGGAAAGCGCGCCGAAAGGCGTTCGCGAGGGTGCGGCGAGCCCGAGCAGGCGCGACCGGCTCCGTCCCGCGCGCATCGGAACTTCCACGTACGAGCTTGCACACGCGGTACCCTCGTACGGTCGTCCATGAGCGCGTTAGATGGTGTCCTCGACGTCCGACCAGGCGAACGCAGGAACACCCTCGCCGCGTTCACGACCCTGTTCGCGATCACGGGCGGCCACACCCTGCTCGAGACCGCGCGCGACGCCCTCTTCCTCGCCAAGCTCCCGGCCTCGCAGCTGCCGTGGATGTACCTCGCGATCGTCGTGGTCGCGCTGTTCTTCGGGCAGATCGGCGGAAGGCGCCCGCGCGCGAACGACCGGGGAACGGTCGGGCTCGCGCTCGGCTTCGCGGGCGTCGTCACGGCGGGGTTCTGGGCACTGCTCGGCTCGCCGTCGCAGGCGATTCTCTATGCCCTCTACATCTGGACGGGGCTCTTCGCCTCCTGGGTGACGATCCAGTTCTGGACCCTCCTCGGCCGGGTCCACACCGCGACGCAGGCAAGGCGGCTCTACGGGATCATCGGCGCGGGCGCCGTGCTCGGCGCCGTCGTCGGCGCGTTCGGCGCCCGCCTCGCGATGCAGATGCTGTCGCCTCGCTCCTCGGTGCTGCTCGCCGCCGGCGTGTTCGTCGCGGCGATCGCGCCGTGCCTCGCGGTGACGACGCCGCCGAGCGACGGGACGCCGAAGCGACGCCGCGCGCACGCCGAGAAGGACGACCCGCGGCCGATGAGCGCCGGCGTCCGCCTCCTCTGGGACAACGCGTTCGCTCGACGCGTCCTCGGCATCGTCCTCGTCTCCACCGTCTCCGTCACGCTCGCCGACTACGTGTTCAAGTCGACGCTCGCGGCGCAGATCCACGACGCGCGCGAGCTCGGCGAGGCGCTCTCGTCGTTCTACGCCGTCACGAACACGTTCGCCCTCGTCGCGCAGTTGATCGTCGCGCCGTGGGTGTTCCGCTCGCTCGGTGTCCAGCGCGCGCTCTTCCTCTTCCCCTCGCTCCTCGTCGCGGCGGCGACGACTGTCGTGCTGTCGGGCGGCAGCCTCTTCGCGGCGCTCTCGCTGAAGGGCGTCGACGGCGTCTTCCGCTACTCGATCCACCGCACGAGCACCGAGCTCCTGCTCGTCCCGGTCCCGGACGGCACGCGCGAGCGCATCAAGCCGATCGTCGATCTGCTCGGTACGCGCGGAGGGCAGGCGATCGCTTCCGTCTTCGTGCTCCTCCTCGTCGCGGTCGCGGCCGGGGATTCGATCACCGTCGGCGCGATCGTGCTCACGCTCACGGTCGTCTGGGTCGGGCTCGTCTTCACGATCCGCCAGCTCTATCTCGACGCGTTCCGCGAGACGCTCCGCTCCGGCGGCCTCAGCGGGAAGGCGGAGCTCCCGGCGCTCGATCTCGGCGCGCTCGAGACGCTCTTCGCGGGCCTCAATTCGAGCCGCGACGTCGAAGTCCTCGCGTCGCTCGAGCTCCTCGCCGAGCAGCATCGCGAGCGGTTGATTCCGGCGCTGATCCTCTACCATCCCGGTCGCGACGTCGTCCTCCGCGCGCTCGAGATCTTCAAGGAGATCGGTCGCGACGACTTCGTCCCGATCGCCGACCGTCTGAACGACCATCCCGACGCCGAGGTCGCGGCCGCCGCGCTCCGGGCGCGCGTGGCCGTCGCGCCCGACAGGTCGCTCCTCCGCGCGCGACTCGAGGACAGGACGCCGGAGGTCGCCGCGACCGCGCTCGTCGCGCTCGTCGCGCGCGGATGGATCGATCCGGAAGAAGCGGAGGCCCGCTTCACCGCCGCGCTCGCGACCCGCGACTGGCGCGTCGCGACCGAGCTCGCGCGCGCCGTTCGCGATCAGGGCGCGAACGTGTCCGACGGACCGGTCGCGCTCGTCTTCGACGAGCTCCTCGTCCGGATCGCGAACCTCGCGGTGGCCCTCCACGACATCCCCGCCGCCGGGACGACGCCGCTCGCGCCCGGCAACGTGCCCGTCGTCGCGCCCGCTCCGGCCGACGTGCGCATCCTCGTCGAGGTCGCGCGCGCGATGGGCGCGCGGAAGAACCCGCGCTTCGTCTCGCACCTCGTCGCGATGCTCGATCGGCACGTGCTCCGGGCGGAGGCGCGGCTCGCGCTCGAGCGCACGCCCGGGGCGCTCGAAGCGCTCGACCTCGCGCTCACCGCGCCGCAGCTCCCGCGCGACGTCCGCCTCCACATCCCGCGCACGATCGCGACGTTCCCGCCCTCGGACGCGGCCCCGGTGCTCCTCCGCCACCTCGTCCACGAGAAGGACGGCAGCGTGCGATTCAAGATGCTCCGCGCGCTCGTGAAGCTGCGCCGCGACGAGCCGACGCTCGATCTCGATCCGGTACCGCTCACGGCGGCGGCGGAGGCGACGCTCGACCACGTCGCGGAGCTCCGGCGCTGGGGGCTCGCGCTCACGGTCGGGAGCGAGGACGTCGCGATCTCGGAGCGCAACGCCGACCCGCTCCGCGCCGCGCACCATCTCCTCGTCGATCTCGTCCACGACAAGGAGGTGCACGCGACGGAGCGTCTCTTCCTCCTCCTCGGCCTTCTCTTCCGGGAGGACTTCGACGACGTCGTCCGTGGCCTCCGGAGCTCGGATCCGAAGCGTCGAGCGAGCAGCGTCGAGCTCGTCGAGAACCTCGTCCAGCCGCCGCTCCGCCAGCGCGTCGTCGCGATCATCGGCGACGCGCAGGTCACTCCGCCGGCGATCCCGTACGAAGAAGCCGTCCGCGAGATGCTCGCGCGCGGCAGCGGCACGATCCGGACGCTCGCCGAAGTGCGCGCGAGCGAGCTCGGGATCGAGATCGGTCCTCCGTCCGAGCGCCAGGCGCGTGCGTCGGCGCGCGACGAGCTCGCCGTCTCGCTCGGCGCGCGCGTCGCCGAGCGCGCGCGGGAGCTGCTCGAGGGGCCGGGGAAGGTGACGCGTGCGCCAGCTTGATCTCACCGAGCGGATCCTGCGGCTCCGGATGGTGCCGGTGTTCCGCACGATGCCCGCTCCCACGCTCGCGCAGCTCGCCCGCGCCGTGCGGACGCGGACGTTCAGGTCCGGCGACACGCTCCTGCGCGAGGACGAGCCGCCGCGCTCGTTCTTCCTGATCGGCAGCGGGGTCGTCCGGATGATGCGGCGCGGGAAGCGGATCGGGACCGTGCGCGGTCCGGGCGGCGTCGGGTTCCTCCCGTTCCTCGCGCGGAACGCCGGCGCGACGTCGGCCGTCGCGCAGTCGCTCGTCGAGGGCTTCGAGGTCCCTGGTGACGCCGTCGAGGAGATCTTCGAGGACGACTTCTCGGTGATGCTCGCGACGATGCGATGGGTCGCCGATCGGCTGCTCGCGGAGATGAAGGACGCGCCTCCGCCTCCCTTCAAGCCGCTCGATCCGCCGCTCGAGCACTTGATCGGCGACCGCGAGCTCGGCATCGTCGAGCGCATCTACCTCCTCCGGCGGACGCGCGCGTTCGAACGCGCGAACGTGAACTCGCTCGCTCGCTTCGCGCGGCGGATGGAGGAGCAGCGCTTCCCGGCGGGCGCCACGCTCTGGGCGCCGGGCGACCCGTCGGACACGTCCTGCTTCCTCGTCAAAGGGATGGCGAAGCTCGTCTGGAACGACGGGAAGTCGGTCCAGAGCGTCGGGCCCGGCTACGTCGTCGGGGGGACCGAGTCGCTCCTCGCCGTGCCGCGCTGGAACGAGCTCGTCACGGAGACGCCGGTGGTCCTCCTCCGCGGTCGCCGTGAGACGCTCGTCGACGTGTTCGAGGACGATCGCGACGTCGCGCTGACGTTCCTCTCGCTGCTCGCGACGTTCCTCATGACGATCTGGGACCGCAAGGCCGATCAGGGGATCCCGTCGGTGGGGGCGCCCGACAGCGTCCCGCCGGGTGGTCTCGGTGACGGCCTTCCGCTGCCGGAACGTCCGTCCGAGCCGCGTCAGCGGGGCTGAGCGCCGCGGAGGAGTACCGCCTGGGCGGTCGCCGTGCTAACGGCTGACGCGATGTCGAACGCAGCGGATGGCAGCAGGATGGAGCGCGAGCCCATGTCCACGCGTCTCCTGCGAGCGTTCGGGCGTCCGAAGCCCCAGCGCCGCTTCGAGGCGCCCGAGATCTACGGGAGCGAGGCGATCGGACGGATCGCGCGCGTCCTGCCGCCGCTCGAGCGCGCCTACGCGAACATCCGCTTCTCGATCCTCCGTCCGAAGCTCCTCAGCGTCATGGATCTGCTGCTCCCGGACGAGGGGCGCATCCTCGACATCGGCTGCGGCTTCGGCCT